>NZ_CANLFB010000022.1 GCF_947489755.1 uncultured Psychromonas sp. | reverse complement strand
GTTTTTCATACAATGAGAATTTCTCGTAAAAGAACGTAAAATCGTTCTTTTACGAGAAATTCTACAGCCTCAACGCCAACTTAAGCGGAAAAATATAGTTGGCTAAAATGTTGAACGGAGTGGAAACAGCCAACTGTATTTTTTCCGTTTGAAGTTCTTGTTAGGTTTTTTATAGTTCACAAATTTTATCTTTTAGGACAAAATCACTTGTAGATTTATGTTGTTCATTAGCCATTTCGATTTGTTTTTGGCTACTTTCCCATACCAACTTTTTCATATTATACTTATCTTTATATTGAAGGTATTTCATTAGTGAAGCCCCTCCTAGGAATAACCAACCTGTTATTAATATAAATACGAATTCAATAGGAGTCATACTTGTAAATTTAACTCCAAAAAGCTCAATTTTAATAGCAAGTGCAAAGATAATAATCGTTGAACCTAATGTCATTAATATATTTGACGGACCTTTTTCAGCTATTGACGACATTTTTTCTGCTGTTTCTGTAATAACACCTAAAGAACTCTTAAGATTCGAGATTGGATTATTATTACTTTCGATATTTTCTGACATATACCCTCCTTATGAATAAATTTAAAACCTAACAGCTTCTTATACAGAATTATTCCGTATTTGCGGTGGAAATATGGAATACCTTAATTTGTTAAAATTGAATCGACAATACGCTGATTAACCATAAAAACAACAACTTAAAATATATAATCAAATCTTCGTCATGTTGATAGATGGAATAAGTCTGTATTAACAACAGAAATACAGAATAAACTGAAAAACTAGAATATTGGAAAGGCTAAATGAAGATTTAAGAAGAATGTGAAGTTTTGATCGAGGTGAAAGGTTTAGAGCATGGTGAGATGATTATTGATACCCAAACCAGGCCAACTGGTTTAGGTATCAATATAATTAAGGTTAAATCGTCCCCGCTAACGAGCCTTCTAATGTCGCTAAGGTTGCGCCACCGGCCATTAGGTTTTGTAGCTCTTCTGAAGTTATTTCACCTTTTCGTGCTGAACCTAATGTTCTGCCGCGATTCAATACAGTGAAGGTATCGCCCACTGCCATTGCGTGTCTTACGTTGTGGGTAATAAATACTACTGCAATGCCGCGCTTACGTACTTTATCGATCGTTGCTAATACGTTTGCGGTTTGACGTACTCCTAACGCAGAAGTCGGTTCGTCCAAAATTAACACTTTAGCGCCAAAGTGAACAGCACGGGCAATGGCAACGGTTTGTCGCTCACCACCTGACAACGTACCAATTGCTTGGTCTGCTGAACGAAGGTGAATACCCATTTTTTTCATCTCTTTCATGGTCACTTCATTTGCTAATTTATGATCAAAGAAACTAATACCTGCGATTTTCTTTGTTGGTTCATTCCCCATAAAGAAGTTACGTGCGACTGACATTAAAGGAATCATCGCTAAGTCTTGGTAAACCGTGGCAATACCGGCGGTAATCGCATCACGTGGACACTCAAAATCCATTGATTTACCTTCAAAATATATTTCGCCAACCGATGGTTTATGTACACCCGACATGGTTTTAATAAACGTTGATTTACCTGCGCCATTATCACCTAATAAACATAAACATTCACCTGGCATCACTTTTAAAGAAACACCTGAGAGGGCAATAACAGAGCCAAAATGCTTCTCTATTTTTTTCATTTCGATAATAGGTTCGCTCATGTTATTTCTCCCCTGTGATCATACGACGTATGTATGTATTAAGAATTACTGCGAATAATAGTATGGCACCTAAAAACACTCTGAATAAAGAGCTCTCTACACCCGCAAAGAATAAACCTTGTTGTACAACACCAAAGATAATCGCCCCTAATGCGGCACCGATAACCGAGCCGTAACCACCGGTTAATAACGCACCACCGATAACCACTGAAATAATGGCTTCAAACTCTTTTAATAAACCACGGTCAGCCCCTGCAGAACCAAATTCAATCACCTGTGATGTAGCGAAAACACATGCACAGAAAGCAGTAAACATGAACATTAAGATCTTAACGCGGTTAACGGGTACACCAACATAAGTAGCCGCTTGAGCGTTACCGCCAGAAGCGAAGATCCAGTTACCAAATTTTGTTTTAGTGAGTAACCAATGACCGAATATAAGCAGAATGACAGCCCATACCATTAACATTGGGATACCATCAACCACTGGCTGACCTTTTTTGAAACCTCGTTCAAACGTCTCAATCCAACCGTTATCACCTAACCATTGGAATAAACCGGTGAATACTTTCCCGCCAAACACAGGTGCAAGCCAATCCCCTTCCGCAGCATCTTTAATGCCACCGACGATAGTTTTATTGGTGGTAGAAATTGCAGCAAAGATAGTTAAACCACGAAGAATAAATAAGAAAGCTAACGTGACGATGAAACTAGGTAGGCCTGTTTTAATGACTAACCAACCACTTAATGCACCGATTCCCATGCATAAAATGAACGTTGCGATAATAGCCACCCACATCGGCAAGCCAAATACGACCGAGAGTAAGGCAATTGACATCCCACTAAACCCAATCATTGAACCGACTGATAAATCGAATTCTCCTGCAATCATCAATAAACATGCACCGACGGCGATAATAATAAATTGTGAAGAAACAATAGACCAGTTCATCACACCAGAGGCAGAAAACATGCCTGAGTCACTGGCGGTTAATAAAAAGAAAGTAAACACTAAGATCGTGCCACAAATGCCGCCTAATTCAGGTCTGATTAGCGCTTCTCGAAAACTCGATCTTGTTTTAACGCGTTCATCCGGCTTATCGGTTTTTACTGGTGGGGTTGAAGTAGTTTCTGTCATCTTAGACCTCTAAATTTTAAAATTAAGAATATTGCTGAGGTTGAAAGGCCGCCCCTAAAAGGGCGCCGGCCAAATTAATTAAAATAGTAGATTAAAGTTTAACGATACTCTCCTGCATATTTTTCAACGAGCTCTAAACCTTCTTTCGTTACAAAACCAGGTCCAGAGTTAATGTTATTGCCTGGTAATACACCAAATCGGTCGTAATTCGCTAAGATAACAATAGGTAAGTAAGCTTGTAGGAAGGGTTGTTGATCGATAGCCCAGTTAATAACACCCGATTTAATGCCTTTAACGATGTTTTCACCAAGGTCAAATGTACCGAAGTAAATATCGCCTGCTAAACCATTCTCTTGTAATGCTAATAGCGTTGGATCAGCAGATGTTGGACCTAAGGTTAATATTGCTTCTGTTTTAGGATTTGCACTTAAGTAAGCTAATACACGATTTTTAATTTCTGCAGGATCTTGTCCACTGTCTAACATTGAATTACCAAGATCTACGCCTAAGCCATCAGCAAAACCACGACAACGTTCAGCAACAACTGCATTAGATATTGCATGATTTACACAAACGAAAGATTTAATGCCATCTTTTTCAGCACGTTGACCTGCAGCAAAACCAGCATCGTACTCAGGTTGTCCTACGAACATCAATGCACCTACATCACGTGCTTGTTTAGGTGTACCTGAATTCATAATAATAACGTTAATGCCTTGGTCAACCGCACTTCTAATTGGCCCACTCAGTACATCAAAATCAGCAAGAGTTGTAATGATGCCATCGGGTTTAGAAGCCGCAGCTTGTTGTATGATACGCGCCATATCCGCAAGATCACCTGTTGGTGGGTTACGGTATTCAACGGTCACATCCATTTGTTTACCCGCTAATGTCATTCCGTTTTTAACCGTATTCCACCAACTATCAGAATCTGGGGCATGACTGATCAACACATAACGTTCTGCAACAGCAGACATAGAAACCAATGGCGCAGCAATTGCCATCGAGAATATAGCCGCTGTTAATAATTTAAACTTCTTCATCAAAACTCTCCTTGATAGTACTTTTAGATTAGAAATGATCGCTTCTAATAATTTCAAGAACAACATTCTAAATTAATTATTAGCAGCAATTTTTCCTTTCGAATATAACTAGTTTCCGTAAACTTTTAATTTAAATAAAAATGAAAAATTATTTTCAATTAAAAGAAATTTAATACTAATCTTTCAAATCTAGTTAAGCTATAGCTTAAAAGAAGCTTGTTATATAAATGTTAACCAAGTCGGATTTAAATGATGATTCTTATCAAAAAACCTTGTTTAGCCCCTAAATATGAACAAAAACCAATCAAATTACGTCATATATCCATAAAAACTCAAATTACTTTAAATACATTAACAAGCTCACATTTTAGAGGCTTCTTTTATCTACGCGAGCCAATAATAGAAAAATATTTTCATAATAAGAATTAAAAACTAAACTTTAATTCATTTATATTATTAAATTAATTCAAAAGACAAAAATAGTGTCGTGCATAATAAAACGTTTTTAACCCACTAAAGCAGGGTTAAAAGCCTTTAAAATAGACAGAATTCCATTCCCAATTATTGAGTGGAATGAAATAAAGGTAATAGAGAATTAGTATTTGATATTTGATATTTGATATTTGATATTTGATATTTGATATTTGATATTTGATATTTGAGGAAGCTAAAAGTGGTGAATAAAATAGCTAGCATAAAGTTAGTTTAAATGAGGAGAAGAAAAGATAACAACAGCGACTTAATAAGATTTAATTAAAATAAAGCATAGCCTCCATCCCAAAATAGTTTACTCCCAGATAGAAATAAAAAGATATAACACAAACGATATACCAAGGCTTGGCTTGCTCGATGCAGCAACCAAACGCCTATTTTCACGCCAACCGGTGCTAATGGCATTAATATCAGTGACGTCATTAAATTAGTATGGTCAAACTCACCCAGTAAGGTATAAGGAATGAGTTTAAATAAGTTAACAATAGCAAATAACACCGCCATACTGGCAATCAATACGACTTTGTCTAACTTTAATGGCAATAAGTAAATACTTGCTGGCCCGCCACCAGCATGTAATGCGGTACTAGAAAAACCACTCATAACGCTCCAAAACCAAGCACTAATAAGGTTTCCCTTCGTTTTATTTTTACCTTTCATGAGCACATACTGTAAACAAAATGCTAATGAAAGACCGCCAATCACTAATTTTAAACCAGGTTCTGATATCACACTTAAAAATACCCCAGCTAATGCAACACCTAGAATTGCACCGGGTAACATGCGTTTTAATATTTTACGATCAGCATGACGATAATGTTGTTTAACGGCAAAAAAATCCATCACACATAAGATAGGTAATAAAATAGCAGCAGCTTGTGTCGGTTCAATAGTCATCGCCATTAAAGGCACAGCAATAATACCTAATGCGCCGCCTAATCCACCTTTGCCTATGCCATAGATGAACACCGCTGGAATAGCCGTTGCGTAAAACCAAGGATCGGAAACAATCATCATAATGACAGCCTGTTTTAAACTTCAAGAATAAGATTTAAAAGATATAAAAAAGCAGGTCTCAATAATTTTTATTAAAGACCTGCAATGGGGACATATGCTCTTTTTACTTTAAGTTATGATCGTATTTTGTTTATAAGCGCCTACATGGTTGGCATGGTAAAACTGCTTCCATGTTCTTCTAAACGCACGCTTGCAGGCCAACGACTAGTGACGGTTTTCATGCGGGTATAAAAACGCACACCATCACTACCATGTACATTTAGTGGACCAAAGATTGAACGCTTCCATCCACCAAAACTATGAAAAGCCATCGGTACTGGAATCGGTACGTTAACGCCCACCATCCCCGCTAAGACATTCTCACTGAATTCGCGCGCTGTTTCACCGTCGCGTGTAAAGATGGCGGTACCATTGCCGTATTCATTTCGGTTAATTAACTCAAGAGCAGTTTGGTAGTTTGGTACTCTCACAATAGCTAAGACAGGACCGAAAATTTCTTCTTGGTAAATCGTCATCTCTGGTGACACATTGTCAAATAAGGTAGGGCCTACAAAGTACCCTGCTTCATGACCATCAATGGTTAATGAACGGCCATCGACTAATAATGAAGCGCCTTGTTGCTCACCTTCTCGAATAAAGTCGCAAATTTTAGCTTTATGTTGAGCTGTAATAACAGGTCCCATATCGTTCTCTATGCCGTCAACGATCCCTGGCCCAACTCGCATTGCTTGCATTTGTATTTTTAGTTTATCAATCAGTTGATCAGCTGTTTCATCCCCCACCGCCACAACAACAGATAATGCCATACAGCGCTCACCAGCAGATCCATAAGCCGCCCCTATAATCGCATTCGTCGCTAACTCAAGATCGGCGTCTGGCATCAATAAGCAATGATTTTTAGCACCGCCTAATGCTTGGCAACGTTTGCCATGTTCAGAGGCAGTGGTATAAATATATTCAGCAATTGGCGTTGAGCCAACAAAGCTAACCGCTTGTACACGAGCGTCTGTCAGTAACACATCAACAGCCTGTTTATCACCATTAACAACATTAAATACCCCGTCAGGTAACCCTGCTTCTTTGAGCATTGCTGCAAGTTGTAATGCTAAAGAAGGATCTTTCTCTGAAGGTTTAAGCACAAAAGTATTGCCCGTTGCGATAGCAATAGGAAACATCCACATTGGTACCATCGCAGGGAAGTTAAAAGGCGTTATACCGACACAAACCCCTAACGGTTGCATCAATGAGTGACTGTCTACACCTGTGCCGACATTCGCTGAATGTTCACCTTTTTGTAGATGAGGAATACCACAAGCATATTCGACCACTTCTAATCCACGTGTAATTTCGCCAATGGCATCCGAAAAAACCTTACCGTGTTCATTGGAAATTAAGCGCGCTAATGTATCTTTATTCGCTTCCAATAAGGCTTTGAAAGCAAACATCACACGTGAGCGCTTTAATGGCGATGTTTTTGCCCAGCGAGGAAAAGCAAGTTCAGCCGCTGTAATGGCAGATGCAGTTTCTAATTCGTCACTCAATACCACTTGTCCTGTTTGTTGACCCGTTGCAGGGTTGAATATCGGACTAAAACGTTGGCTATTACTTTCAGTGATTTGGCCATTAATAAAATTTTGAACGGTTTCCATGACTTACTTCCTTACAGACTTAATGGTGAATAATATTGCGTACTCTTACAATGAGTACCTGTGGCAACATTGACTTTATAGTTGCTGAACACGCTATTTGTGGCATGACTTTTCTTTTGTTGAACAGCATTGTTATTAAACGGCCTTACTTAACTGCTTTTTTGCTAAGCTACGCTGCTGCCAAAATTGAATCATGTTGCAGTAATTACTTTTAATTTGTTGAATTAGCATGTCATCATCAATTTTATTGGCTAACCATAGACGCGATGGCTCAGAAAATATGGTTCTTCCTACAGCAAAACCTTTTACCCATTTGCATGTTGACGCTACATTAAAACCTTCTTTTAATTGCTCAGCAGGTGCATTTAATCCGAGTAATACAACACCACGACAATGCGGATCATTCGCTTCAATTAAGGTACTCACTTGCACCCATGAAATGCTATTTAGTGGCGGTAATTTCCACCAATCGGGTTTGATATTCAAACTATAGAAACGTGCTAATAATTGAACATAATGCACATCACTATGAGGGAGCTCTTTCGGTAAAATCACTTCTAAAAGCAACTCATGCCCGGACAGACAACACGCTTCGTACACTTCTTTAATGGTTTTTTCTTGTGCCGCTTGCATTGCAGGGTCGTCATCTGGATGACAAAACACTAAACATTTAACAATATGCTCTAACGGCCAAGTGACTAACTGTGAACCAATATTGCCATGCTCTAATAATAAAGGGCGAGATCCGGGTTGCTCTATCGGACGGGCAATCCAACAATCGTTTCCAGTGGCTTGATTGAGCACTGATTGTCCGAAACGGCTATCGCATAATATGCCTGTTTTACCGATTAAATTAAGCTCTTTTGAAACCGCTTGGCTGGCATTAAAAATCAATTCTTTTAAGAGTGGAATTCGCCCAAGATCCGTACCGAACTCCTCTGCCATCTCAACTAACTGACTACGATGGTCAAAGGCTAAAATACACAAATCATCCCATTGCTTTCTGCGCGTTGTCACACGATGTAAATGATTTAATTCAGGATCTAAATCTGGGCGAGGTACTTGACCCGCTCGACTTAAGTAGTTATCTAGCTCTTCTTTTGAAGGCATAGCAGGGGCACAACCATGACGAGATACCACTAACGCTCCACATGCATTTGCATAGGCACATGATTTCTCCCAACCTTCACCATTTAAATAACCACGTAATAAGCCAGACATAAAGGCATCGCCAGCACCCAGCACATTTAACACATCAACGCGTACACCTTCAATGGTGATGCCTTGATCAAGTGAATTCGGGATGCTATCGGAAAAAACAGAACAGCCTAACGGACCGCGTTTACATACCAATTCTGCTTGACTCACTTCACGAACATGACGAAGAGCTGACAATGTATCGGTTGAACCACCTGCAATATGGAACTCTTCTTCTGTTCCCACCACTAAATCAAATAAATGCAGCACCTCTTTAAGTTGCTCCGTTACAGGGTCTGAGGCGATAAAGCGTGTTTCACCATCCCCTAAAGAAGTCAGCCCCCATAAAATAGGACGATAATCGATATCGAGTGCGGTCTTCACACCATGTCGACGGGCATATTTTAATGCAGTGAGTACCGCTTCTCTCGTTTGAGGATTAGATAAGTGAGTGCCAGTGATCGCCAAACAACGCGCCGAAGCAATATATTCTTCATTGACATCTTCAGCGGTGATCGCCATGTCTGCACAATTATCACGGTAGAAAATCAATGGAAAAGTTTCAGTGTCTTTAATACCTAATACTACTAATGCGGTTAATCGTTCTTTATCTTTAATCAGGTAACTAGTATCGACTCCCACAATATCTAGTTCTTCTTTTAAAAATCGTCCCATATGTTCATCACCAACACGCGCTAGCATTGAAGACTTCAAACCTTGTCGAGCAGTACCATAAGCAACATTACCTGATGAGCCGCCTAAGTATTTTGAAAATGACCCCATATCTTCAAGCCGAGCACCAATTTGCTGGCCATAAAAATCGACGGCTACACGTCCCATACAAATTAGATCAAGTTTCTTGTTTTTAGCTTGCATTATGTTGTGCTCCATTATTTTTCAACTTTTTAATTCACTAACATATTGATAATAAAAATCAGCGGCCCTGCTGTTAGTGACTCAAAATATGTTCTTTTCTTAACCATGAAAGCATCATATGAAATAAACGTTTCATTTTCAATGAAAATGAAAACTTTATTTCATTCTAGTTAAAGAAAATGTGATGTACATTTAAATTAGCTATATAAACCATAAAAATAAACAACCAAAAACCAGCAATAACAAGGCGATAACAAAGAAAAACCTTTAAAAATAAAAGTGAACTATTTATTTCATTTAGCATGAAAATTGAAATAATATATTCATCCTCTAGGTATCTGGGCTCATTATCCCTATAATCAGGTGAATAATTAGGTTAATGAATACGCCAATATGAAATGAATGTTAATAAAGTGAAACAAAGGAAAGTAAGATGTCAGTAGCCACTAATATTATCCAACTACAGCAGCAAATTCGTTTTCGCTATAATGATTTGAGTAAACGACTACAACAAGTCGCATCTTATGTTTTAGACAATAACAACAGCTTAGCTTTTGATACGATAGCCGTCATCGCGAGACAAGCTGATGTACCGCCTTCTACTTTAATTCGCTTTGCAAAAGCCTTTGAGTTCAGTGGATTTAATGAAATAAAACAGTTGTTTAGAAGAGACTTAATCGAAGAAACAGCAAGTTATACCGATCGCGCTAGATTATTGAAAGAACATGAACCCGAGCAGACCGGTCGCGGTAAACCATTACATATTTTACAACAGTTTGCGCAAGTGAACTCTCAAGCAATGCATCAATTAGCAACTCAAACATCACAACTGCAACTAGAAATGGCCGTTGATATGCTTAGTAAGGCTGACAATATTTATATTATTGGCTTGAGGCGATCTTTCAGTATCGCAACTTATCTAACCTATGCATTACGCCATGCAGAGCGTCGTGCATTTTTAATCGATGGGTTAGGCGGTATGTTTAGTGAACAGTTATCGATGGTCAGCAAAAATGATCTTGTCCTCTCGATTAGCTTTAGTCCATATGCAGAAGAAACCGTCATGCTGAGTGAAGTAGCAGCCAAAGCAGGCGCGCAGCAAATCATTATTACTGACAGTCAAATTAGTCCACTAGCGGATTATAGTGACGTCTGTTTTGTCGTAAATGAAGGGAAAGTAGATGAATTTAGATCTCAATCAGCTTCGTTATGTTTAGTACAATCTTTAGCCGTTGCGTTAGCGTTTAAACAAGAAAATACACATCAATAAATAAAGCCGACACGCTACTGCATAATTTGCATTAGCATATCGGCTTTGAGCTATGTCATTAAAATTAACAAGAACAAACAATCAGGTGAAAACCGATACTAATTAAAATAGCGTTAATAAAACACTACTAATAAAACTACATTAATAGCTGTGCTGAAAACTACACTAATAATTATGCTGAAAAGCTATGCTAACAATGATTCCACGTATTGTTTAATCTCAGTATCTTGGCAATGTTCAAAAAAGCATTGTTGAAAACGCTCACCTGATACAGCCGTTTTAACTAGCGTTTGATCAATCGATTTTAACGTATCTAAATAATTATCTTTCATCACCGCTGCTTTAACATCATTCAAAATACTGGCATTACTTTGTTGCGGAGCTGCACGTTCTAATGGGTAACCTTGTCCACGCTCGCCTGTCGTGAACGCTTTTTCAAAAATATAACGTACATTTAATTCAGCTCCCCAACCAAACCCTTTAGCAAAAGCTAACGCCAATGCATTACCGTTGTTAATTTGATTAAATAAATACGCATCGGAAGGTTCTAGACAATAACCACAAACGACACCAGGATGGATATTTAACGACATCATCGCACCTTGCCCAGTACCACAACCCGCCACTACAAAATCAACGGCTTTAGCGTTAATCAAAATACTCGCCATGATCCCTAAATGTATATAGGTTAAATGGTGATCATTTTCATCACTCATTCCGACGTTATAAACAAGATGGTTAAGTGGATCTACAACGGTTTTTAGCTCATTTAACACCGATGCATTTTTTCCTGCTTGGCTGTTCTCCATCATTAACGCTATTTTCATTTGTATCTCCTGCAGCGACGCTGCTATTAATTCAGTTAAAGATCATTATTTTTGTCACAATTAACACCAATATACCTAGAAAAAAATCGCTTGCAATAATTTATGAAACATCGGTTTATAAATTTATATGTATATCAAAGATATTCTTCATCAAGAGCGGGCACTTTCAAATGTTATTGCCTCAAATATTATTCTTTTCACAGGTTAATGTTTTCAAATTTTTAAAAAGGCTTTTTAAAAATACTGCACTGGCAATTAACTCAGGTTATGATGTGCGTAAATAAAAATGATAAGGAAAGGCAATGGATAAACCAACTCAACCAGAATCAGTCTCATCAGTATTAAAAGTATTTAGTATTTTACAAGCACTAGGTGAGCAAAAGAACATTGGTGTTTCAGAGCTTTCACAACGTTTAATGATGTCTAAAGCAACTACCTATCGTTTCCTACAGACAATGAAAACATTAGGTTATGTCACGCAAGAAAATGAAGCTGACAAATACTCACTAACACTTAAGTTATTTGAATTAGGCGCTAGATCTTTAGAATATGTAGATTTAATTAGTTTGGCTGATAAAGAGATGCGTTTGATATCAGAGCAAACGAATGAAGCATTACATTTAGGGGCATTAGACGATAATTCAATTATTTATATTCATAAAATTGACTCTAATTACAGCTTAAGAATGCAATCAAAAATTGGTCGTCGCAATCCTCTTTATAGTACGGCAATTGGCAAAGTCTTATTGGCAGGTCGAGATGAAGCTTTTGTTCGTGAGACGTTATCCGATGTAAAATTTATTAAACACACTGAAAAAACATTAGAAAATACGAACCAATTGTTATCTGAATTAAAAGTGGTTCAAGAACAACATTACGCAGAAGATAACCAAGAACAAGAACCTGGTTTAAGATGTATTGCAGCACCAATATTTGATCGATTTGGGTGTGTGATCGCCGGTATCTCGATTTCCTTTCCGACCATTCGTTTCGATGAACAGCGCATGTCGCATTATGTAACGCTATTACAAAAAGCAGGTAAGAACATTTCATCTGAATTAGGTTATAAAAACTATCCAATTAAATAGTTTTTAATTTTCTAAAAGAAAAAAGGCCTAGTTAATTACTAGGCCTTTTTAAATAATCCAAAAATAATATTCAGATTTTAAAATATTACTTTAAAACCGATTACTTAAAACCAGTTACTTTAAACCAATCACTAGGTTATTAGCTAGATTATTCAATAAGATAAAGTATGCATCAGGTCCTTGCTCTAAGTCTGAACCAAGTGGATCTAGTACGCCTGTTGTTGCGCCAGTTCCTTCGATAATTGTTTCGACTAGGCTTGATTCAAATTGTGGCTCACTGAATACCGCACGAGCACCTGTATTTTTAACTCTTTCACGTATCTCGCTGATACCTTTTGCACCAGGTTTTCTATCTGGGTCAATCGTAACAGAACCAACTGCATTTAAATCATAAGCGACTTCAAAGTATTGGTAAGCTGAATGAAAGGCAAGATAAGGCGTCTCTTTCACTGGTGCTAATTTTTGTTTTAATGAGGCATCAAGTGCGACTAGTTTTGTCGTTACTTTAGCTGAGTTAGCTTGATATTGAGCTGTATGTGCAGGGTCGATATCGATTAGCATTTTAGTGGTTTCAGCCACTACTTTTTGCGCTATTTTAGGATCTAACCAAAGGTGCATATCATTTACACCGTGATGATGTTCTTCGTGATCCGCATGTTCCTCATGACCTTCATGTTCTTCGTCAGTTGCTTCATGATCTTCATCGTGTTCTTCGTGAGTCGCATGTTCTTCATGGCCTTCGTGCTCTTCATCATGATCTTCATGAGTCGCATGTTCTTCATGGCCTTCGTGCTCTTCATCATGATCTTCATGAGTCGCATGTTCTTCATGACCTTCGTGCTCTTCATCATGATCTACGCGAGTTGCATGCTCTTCGTAGTCTTCATCATGCCCTTCGTGATGTTCGTGCTCATCCCACTCAATACCGCTACGCGTTTTTAATAGTGAGGATTCAAGTACTTCAGCCAGCTCCAACTGTTTAGAATTTTCTGCAACCGTTTCTAATGGTTTTTCAAGAAAGCTTTCCATCTCATGTCCAATCCAAATTACTAGATCTGCACTGGCTAATGCTCTCGCTTCTGAAGGACGTAAAGTATAAGCGTGTGGAGAACCTTTTTTTACTAATAAAGTTGGTGTAGCAACCCCTTCCATTACTGCGCTGACTAATGAATGAAGTGGTTTAATACTAACCACGACTTTCGGGCTTTCATCTGCCATCAATGTCTGCAATGGCAGTACAAATATAGATAAGCAAATAAATAATAGTTTTTTCATGTTTAGTCCTTTAAGATAGTTGATTAACGTAATGTTATATTATAACATTTAGAGTTGTCAACTAGCTATAGAAGATATTAAAAGTGATTAGCGTAAGCACTAAAAAAGACATCATTAAAATAAAGGTAATGTGTTAACAATGTTAGCGATCAATAAAGACAATAACAGTCAACCTCTACTCACCTTAAGTAATGTAAATCTACAAATAAGCGGCCGTTCGTTACTTGAATCAGTGGATTTACAACTTAAACCCGGCGAAATAGTCACGGTTGTAGGGCCTAATGGCGCAGGTAAAACAACCTTATTACGAGTGGCGCTTGGTTTACAAAAACCAACATCAGGCAAAGTAGAAAAAGCCAAAGATGTAACCATTGGTTATGTGCCACAAAAGCTTCACATCGACCCTACCTTTCCTATTACTGTTCGACGTTTTTTAGCATTAGCAAAAGGACATGACAAAACAAAATTTGTGCCTTTATTAAAAAATGTTGGTGCGGAGCATGTTATTGATTCGCCATTACAAGGTCTGTCAGGTGGTGAGTTACAACGTGTGCTGATGGCTAGAGCGTTAATGCGTGAACCTGATATTTTAGTGTTAGACGAACCCGTGCAAGGAGTTGATGTACATGGGCAAGTTGAATTATATGACTTGATCAGTCGTGTGCGTACCGAGCGTGGCTGCGCCATTTTAATGGTGTCTCATGACTTACATTTAGTAATGGCTTCTACGGATCGTGTATTTTGTTTAAACAAACATATTTGTTGTAGCGGCACACCTGAAGTCGTCGTGAATGACCCTGCTTACACCGCTCTTTTTGGTCCATACGCAGCAAGACATTTGGCATTTTATGTACATGATAAAGAACACCAGCATGACCATGAGCATCATCATGAGTGTTGTGGGAACGAGGAAGATAGCAACAATGGATGATTTTTTATTAAGAGCACTGTTAGGCGGATTAGGTGTTGCCTTAGTTGCTGGGCCTTTTGGTTCATTTGTGGTGTGGAGACGTCTAGCGTATTTTGGTGATACCTTGGCACATTCTGCTTTATTAGGTGTTGCGCTTGGTTTTATTTTGCATATCAACCTGACATTAGGCATTTTTATTATTTGCCAAATTTTAGCAATTTTACTGTTTATAAGTCAGTACCAACGTCAGCTCGCCAGTGATACGTTATTGGGAATATTCTCCCATGGCGCACTGTCGCTTGGGTTAGTGGCATTAGCCTTTATGGATAATGTAAGAATCGACTTAGTGAGCTATCTGTTCGGTGATATTTTAGCGATTGGTTATGATGATTTATATTGGATTTATGGCGCAGGTGGTGTCGCATTATTAGGGTTGGTTTGGATCTGGAAGCCTTTATTATCGATTACCATTCACGAAGATTTAGCCCGTGTTGAGGGATTACCCGTCGACCGTATTAACTGGTTATTTTTAGGCTTAATTGCATTGATTGTAGCGATTATGATGAAAGTGGTTGGCATGCTGTTAGTAACTGCTTTGTTAATTATCCCAGCCGCTACCGCAAGGCGCTTTGCAAATACGCCTGAAAGCATGGCATTAATCGCCATGGTGATTGGTGCATTGAGTGTGGGATTAGGACTATGGGGATCTTTTGAATATGACACGCCATCAGGCCCAACCATTGTGGTGGCTGGCTGTATTTTGTTTATCGGCAGTATTTTATTACCGAGAAGACATTAAAAAGTAGTTATTGCTCAAAGCTATACTATAAAGCAAGACAACCAAGCTATACCACAAAGTAGGTCAGTGAAAAAAGGAAGCAGTCAATGACAGCTTCCTTAATAACCTATATCCAATTAATACTCGAAAAACACACCAATAATCATTTTCAATGCGAGTAATGTTAATAGTATTTTGATGATAGAAAACCAAGAGTCATTATTGGTTTTTTTACGTAACCTGACTCCAATGAATGATCCTATAATTGAACCCAACACCATATAAACAATAATATGAATATGAGCTATCAAAGAAAAGCCTAACAACATGAATACAGGTACTTTCGCTAAATGACTAATGCTCATAAAAATAGCGCTTGTTGCTATAACTTCATCTTTATTATCTAACTCTTTGGTTAAAATACTCAGTGATAATGGCCCCGTCGCCCCTACCAATAACCCTAAACCTGTTTGTACAAAACCAATAAGATAATAGTTTTCATATCGACGAAGCAAAGTAGAAAAACGAATGCTCCACATGTTAAGAAGAATATAACTACCAATGGCGAGAGGAATGTAAGTAACAGGTAAACTTGCAATTAAAAAACCAAATACAAAAACGCCAATGATCGATCCGATTAAAAAACGTGGCAATAGTTTCCAATGAACATTCTTGAAGGAGAAGATGACCCTCGAGCTATTACTGGCTAATTGTGTAAGCCCATGGATAGGAATAATAATGCTTGGAGGTAAATATAAAGATAAAATAGGAAGCAGTAATAACCCTCCCCCAAACCCCAACACACCAGAGATAATGGAAGTGATTAAAGAACTCAGAAAAAGTATGACGTCTAATGCCAAAGGAATCTCTTATCTAATTATATTGAAACTTATTAATAACACTACTCAGTATTGATACCAAAATATTTATTCGTTTAGATGAAATATAAAAGAAGTTAAAAATCTAAGTTTACCCTTAACTTCTTTTTCTGTTTATTTTTAAATGCTCTACCTTTAAGAGCAATAAAGGTAAGTCATTCCCCCCAATTGAAGATTGTCCATTCAGGATGTTTTTTAGCTTCTGCAGATAAGCGCTCACAAGGGTTCACTAAATATGCATAATCGGCATATTCACATAATGGCAAATCGTTAATTGAATCACTATAAAAGTGAATCGCCTCAACGCTAATTTTTTGTTCAGCAAGCCATTGTTCTAGTCGCAATATTTTCCCTTCACGATAGGTAGCAATGCCAGTGACTTGATTAAGGTAACAACCATTTTCAATGACCAGATCAATACCTAACGCATCTTCTATAGCGATGGCTTTGGCGACTTTTTTAACAATAAAAGTAACCGTGGCCGAAATCACTAAACATGGAATCCCTTTGGCATTTAAAGCCTTGACTAGCGTAATCGCTTCAGGGAAGACTAAAGGAAGAATTTTCGTGCTGACAAATTCATCTACCAAGTTATCTATCTCATGTTGCGGAATAGTTGTTATGGGTGCGAGGGTATAGAGGATATATTCCTCCATATCTAGCTCACCTTTTGCATACTTCACCATTAATGCTTTATCAGTCGCTAAATAATCAGGATCAGTAACGATCCCTTGTTCAACTAAAAATGCACTCCACAAGCTGGCACAGTCTCCGTTGACTAAGGTTTCATCCATATCAAATATATGCAGTGATTTTTCCATATTATGCTCTCACTGGTTGTATTTCATTGAGGTTAAACATCAGCTCAAGTGAACTGCCTTTGGCCATCAACCGTTCCGATGAGCGGTTAAGCAAATCAACCGTTAACTCATTCTCTTCAACCTTTACGTTGTAACGAATCACATTACCTAATAGCTGATGAGATACGATAGTCGCTGGCATTGGGGCTGATATATGTTCACCGTACTGTCGCCCTGCTTCTCGAATGTAAATAGACTCAGGACGAATCGCTACTTTTTCTTGGCTAGCTAAGTTAAACCATTGATTAGCGGTGTCTGCTTCAATTAAATTGTAATGTCCCATAAATGAAGCAACAAACTCATTGACCGGTTTCGTATAGATCTCTTCTGGCTTACCTTGCTGAACAATTGAACCTTGATCCATCAAGAAAATCCTATCCGATAACAACATCGCTTCTTCTTGGTCATGTGTTACAAATACGGTCGTTAGATTTAACTCTCGTTGAATATTAAGAATTTGCTGACGCAGACTTTTACGTATTTTTGCATCGAGCGCAGATAGAGGTTCATCTAATAATAATATTCTAGGCTTAACCACTAAAGCCCGAGCCAGTGCAACACGTTGACGTTGGCCGCCGGACAGCTCGCTAGGATAGAACTTTTCTTTGCCGTCTAATTCAACTAAATCAATCATTTTTTTTACTTCTGTTCGCGCTTCAGATTTACTAATCCCTTTCATTTTTAAACCAAAAGCCACGTTATCTTCAACGGTCATATTAGGAAACAAAGCGTATGACTGGAACACCATACCAATTTCTCTTTGTTGAGGAGAGACATCGGTAATATTTTCACCATCAACCCAAAGTTCACCATTATCCACCTGGTTTAACCCAGCAATACAACGTAATAAGGTTGATTTACCACATCCACTTGGCCCAAGTAAGGTAATAAACTCGCCCTTTTCAATCTCAAAATTAATATCCTGGAAGACGTTTACATCACCAAAACTCTTAGCCAATTGACTCACTTTAACGTAGCTCATTATTGATTCCCTCTACTGAAACGGGTTGCTAACCATGTACAAACAAAAATAAAAGCAAAATAGGTCATCACTAAAGCAGATGTAAAATGTCCACTGGTTTGACGCATATTATATAAATATATCTGTAACGTTTCATAACGTGTGCCCACTAATATATTGGCAAATACAAATTCACCTAATAAAAATGAGAAAGAAAGAAACGCAGAGGCTAATAAGCCTTTTTTCAAATTTGGCAAAATAATTAACAGATAAGCTTTAGTCGTACTTGCCCCTAAAAGGTGTGCGGCATCAACCAAATCTCTTAAATTAATAGTGGTAAAACTGTTGGAAATAGCACGATACATAAACGGCAAGGCAATAGTGAAATAGGTACCAATTAAAATCCAAGGTGTCCCTACCAATTGAATTGAGCTATCAGCGTAGAGTTGTAATAACCCCACAGATGAAACCACAGGCGGCACAGCAAAAGGCAGTAAAATCAGGATATTCATGACCTTATCCAAAGCAGGATAATAATAAAAAATAACAAAGATCATCGGTAACACTAGCACCATGGCTAATAATAAAGAAGCAATACAGATAAACAGTGAACGACCAAAAGCATCTAAAAATCGAGGATCAGTGAGTAGTTGAGAATACCATTTCAATGAAAACCCATCGGGTAAAATAGTGGCGCCCCAACTTGATGAAAAAGAGTAAAGTAAGGTAGCAAAAATTGGGATAAATAATAAACCAGAGATACCATATACAATCGTTTTATGAAGCGTTAAATTCGAATTATGCATGGTAGCTCCTTGAAATTAACCACTGGTTAACAGCAGTAATAATCGCGAGTAATAACATTAATAAAGCAGAAATTGCTGCGGCTAAATTGGGCTCTAAGAATAAATCGCCAGACACTAAACTCGCTATACGAATCGTTACCATATTGTAGTTACCAGAGGTCAAGGCATATACGCTTGCATAAGCACCAATGGCATTAGCGAACAAAATAATAAAGGTGCCTAATAAAGCAGGCGACAAAATAGGTAGCCCTATCTTCATCCAGTATTGACGAGAGTTTGCTCCCAATAACATAGAGGCTTCATAGGCATCTTTTTTTAAAGCGTCAAAGGCGGGATATAAAAGAAGCGCGCCGAGTGGAATTTGAAAGTAGATATAAAGCACTAATAAACCAGAGCTACTATATAAATCAAAATCGCCTAATATTCCCCATTGTCTTAATAACAAGGTAACGGCGCCATTCGTGCCCAAAATAATAATAAAAGCAAAGGCCAGTGGTACGCCTGCAAAATTACTGCTCATATTAGTAAAGGCAACAATAGCATCACGAATTTTACTATCTAAATGTCTTAATGATGAAACAAGAATCGCTGCAAGAGCAAGCCCAACCAAACTAGACCAAAAAGCAATCCAAAGGCTATTACTAAAACCCTGCAAGATAAAAGCAGAGTCTATAATTTCGCTATAATTTTCTAACGTCCACTCCCCTTCATACAGAAAGCTATTTACTAGCACCCACACCATCGGTGCTATTTGAAAGAGATAATAAAAAACAATAAAAGGGATTAACCATAAGACGGGTTTATATTTACCTAACTTCGCTTTAAAAGTAGGCTTTCCTTTTGTCGAGTTTATAGAGGCCGCTTTAATGGTGTTAACATTACCATGTGCGGCTTCGATGGGTTTCGTCGTTATCATGCTGCAATCCTTATTTATACTAATACATCGGCAGCAAATGCTTTTTGATGTTCTAAACCAAGTAGCTCACAGACCAAACCACATATTTCAGTTTGTTTTATCGACACATCACAATGACTAAAACGATCGCCAATTAAATACAAAGGGACTTCACGCTCTTCAGCTAACGTACCACCGTGCGATCGATCATTGTTCATACCGTGATCACTGGTAATTAATATCTGGTAGCCTTCTTCAATCCATGCAGGTAGAAAGTCAGATAAAATAACATCCGCCTGACGTGCACTATTACGGTACTCGGCAGAATCTAATCCAAACTTATGCCCTGCATCATCAATATTCATTGAATGAACAAGTAAAAAATCCGGGTCAAACTCCTGTCGTAGATATTCACCATCTAATAACAAAGCTTGATCAGGATAATGATCCCAATGATAAAAAATACCATGTTGAATTTGCAGACTTTCATTATGAGTATGACGGTCGCGTATCGCATCATATGGAGAGCGATTATATAACTCACTCACCCAATGATAAGCCGCAGCAGCTGTCGCTTTCCCTTGGCTTTGCGCTAAGCTAAAAACAGAGTCAAAGAGGGAACGGCGAGTGACATTATTGTGTACGATCCCACTTTCAACAGGCGTAATACCCGTTAATATACATTCGTATAAAGGGCGGGAGAGTGATGGTAGTTCGCTATAAAGCGAATATTGGCTTGCTTTCTTGTGCTCTACTAAACCATTTAAGTAGCCCAAACAATCTTGAGCTACTTTTAGATTTAAGCCATCAAGAACAACAAGGATAACCTTATCATTCATCTTAAATCCTTTTAGTTTTGGTAGATAAGAACGCCTTCTTGCCATTGACGTGGCAATTTACGTGCAGATTTTTCCCAAGCTGAGAAGTCAGAGATTGGGTGAACAGATTTATATTGTTCGTTTGGAATTAGCTTTGCTTGGATTGCTTCTGGTAGTTTTACACTGGTGCGAATCGGACGTGCATAACCATCAGCTAAGTTAATCTGCCCTGCATCACTAAAGATGTATTCACGTGCTAGTTTTGCAGCGTTAGGATTTTTAGCGTATTTATTGATGATAGTGGTGTAACCAGAAATGACTGAACCATCTTGTGGGATATTAACGGTAAAACGACTACGGTCGATTTGGTCGCGGTAACTCAGTGCATTAAAGTCCCATAAAATAGCCACTTCAACTTCGCCTTTTTCTAAGTTAGCGACACTAGGGTTAGTAAATGATAAACGCCCTTGTTTAGCTAATTTCCCAAAGAACTCAATCGCAGGGTCAAGATTACTTTCATCTCCACCATTAGCAATCGCAGCAGCTAATACGGCGTTATTCGCCTGTGAAGCAACACCAACATCGCCAACGGTGACTTTATAACTACCTTCTAATAACTCTGCCCATGTGGTTGGTGCGTCTTTTACTAGATTATTGTTAGAGATGAATGAAATCGTCCCAGTGTAAGCTAATGCCCAATGTCCGTCTGCATCTTTAGCCCAATTAGGCACGTCATCCCATGTACTTGGTTTATAAGGCTGTGATACCCCTTTCTTAACCGCAACACGTGCAAATGCGAAACCAACATCGCCAATATCGGCTGTTGCATTAGATTTTTCCGCGTCAAATTTCGCAATTTCTTGTGCAGAACTCATATCAGTATCTTGATGTTTAATACCGTAATTGTTCTTCAGGTCAGCCCAAGTATCCTTCCAGTTTGCCCAACTATCTGGCATCCCGATACTGTAAACTTGACCTTCTTTTTGAGCGGCAGCTACAAGCGAATCGATATTGACTGATTCAGCAGCATAAAGTGATTGTGATAGAGAAAGTGCAAGAAGTGTTGTTGTAACTTTAAATGTATTCATTTTACTGCCATCCTTTGGTCTAGTTCAGTGAGTTCATTTTTCATACTACAAGAGAAACATTACAGTTTTTTGACAAAGATTCAAAACATTTTTTAGTTTTGTTATCTAATCCACCTATTTTAATAACAAGAAAACCATTAATTATTACTTTTAATGTATATTAATTACTTATAACTCCAAAATATTGGACTAGACCAATTAAAATGAAAAACAAAACTGACATGCCGTTAAAGATGAAAGATGTATTGCGAGAGCAGATTTCCGGAGGTTCACTACTTCCGTTACAGAAGCTGCCTTCTGAACGGGATCTTAGTGATTTATTTTCAATTACACGTATCAGCGTTAAAGATGCACTCGCGTCATTAGAAACGGCTGGATTAATTTATAAGGAAAACCGTCGAGGTTGGTTTGTTTCGCCACCACGAGTCGAATATAACCCGCTATCACGTTCTCATTTTCATCAAATGGTGACAGAACAACAACGGATTGCCGAAACACAATTAATCAATATCAGTACGATGATGGCCCCCAGTCATTATGCTAAAACTTTAGCACTGACTGAATTAACAGAGATACACGTTATCGAACGATTACGCTTTATTGATGGTAGAGCCGTTTTATTTGTTGAGAACTGCTTAATTAGCCATTTTTTCCCAAACATTATTTCAGAAAATTTAACGCAGTCTCTGACAACGCTTTACCAAACTAAATATAATTTCACCACCAGCCGATCGCGCTTTGATGTTATTCCAGCAGCAGCCCCTGCACACGTAGCCAAAGCATTAAACATCAGCCCAGGTCAGCAAATATTAAAAATCTGCCGTGTAAACTACAATCAACACGCACAAATAATCGATTGTGAATTTGAATATTGGCGACCAGATGCGGTCATGATCAGTATTGATAGCATTGAACATTGAGCATTAAGCATTAAGTATTGATAAGGTTAGAGCAGGCTTTGAAGCAATCTGAATCTCAGTACGAGATTCGCTAAAAGATCTAAAAAATAAGTCGATTAATAGAAGCAAAAATGAAGACTAATCGCTTACTTTTACTATTTGCTTACCAGTAAAAGTACCGTCCATTTGGCGAGTCAAAGCCTCGCTAATATGCTTTGCAGTAAATTCGATCGAGTGCAGTATTGGTGTTTGAATTTCACCTTTAGCCACACTCTCTAACATGACCTTACTCATAAAACCCATTTTTTGTTGTGCGCATAAACTGTTGTCTAACCATGCGCCTCCTAAAGAAACGATACTGATCGTCGGCCCTTTACGATCAAGTAAATCTTGTTCAAATAAGGGTAATGGTCTTAAACAAGCAATACGTCCACAAAAACGCATCAACTCGATATTGCGAATAGTTGCTTCGCCCCCGATAGAATCAAGTACCGCATCAAAACCTTGTGGACCTAACTCTCGACGTATTTTTTCGCATAGTTTAGGATCGTGATAATCAAAAACGGCATCGGCACCTAACAGCTTCAACAACTTATGGTTGCGCTTAGAGGCAGTAGTAAATACATCTGCGCCTCGTTGTTTGGCAAATTGAATAGCAAACTGACCTACAGCTCCAGCGCCAGCTTCAATAAGAATCGTTTCACCAACTGTTATACGTAATTTTTCAAGTGAAATGAGTGCTGTCATGCCTGCACAAGGCAAAGCAGCAGCAGTCATCGCATCAATGTCATCAGGAACAACCGAAACCGCAAAATTAGGGACTTTAGCATATTCACTTAAAGCCCCTTGATCGCCCATACTGGCATGCCACATGACTCTGTCACCGACATTAGGGTAAACACCTTTTTGTGCCTTGACGACGATACCAACGGCGTCTAACCCCAAAATATGGGGATATTGCCACTGACAAAAACCAGATTTAGACAAGATCGCATCGACTGGATTTAAACCAACATACTCAACCTTTACCAACAGCTCATTATCACTACATTCAGGCAATGGTAATATTGCTTCAGACAATCTAATTGATTCATTAGGTTCAATTAATACAATCGCTCGCATCGTCAGCGGAAGGCTTAAGTCTACGTTAGTCAGGTTTACAGTATCAGTCTTTGCCATTTCTCATCCAGCTCTTTAAAAGGTTTCCAACGCGTAGCTCCAGCGGCCGTTAAATGCTTGATAAGCATTCACTTTAGCTTGCAACAATGAAATCGTCGAATCAACATCATTCTCTTCAGCACTTAATAGATCGCGACGTGAGTCTAATAATTCTAAGTAAGGTAGTTGCCCTTCTTCATACATTGCTTCAGCTTGCAAGAATGCACGATTTGAATATTGATAACGTTGATCCGCATAACGTTGTAGTGAACTCTGTTCAACAAGGCGTTGTAAAGTAAGTTCGCTTTCGCTTATTGCTTTTAAAACAACCTGTTGGTATTCACTATAAGCTGCTTCACTCAAGTATTTCTGTGCATCACGTTCCGCCAACAATGAAGGGTAACTTAATAGTGACCATTCAATTTGTGGTGTTACTTGCCATTGACCATGTGAAGTAGATAACCCTAAGCTTTCTAGGCTTAATACACCAGCAAAGGCACTTAAACTGACCTCAGGTAAAAGGGCTTTACTTGCTGCGACACTTAATGAATTTGCTTGGCTAAACTCATACAAAGCACGGCTAATATCAGGACGTAGTGCAATCGCATTGCTAGGTTCGGCGAATGCAACACGAAAGGGTAAATCAAAAATACCTTGTTCGTTTTGCAAGCTAATCGCACTGGTTAGTTGCCCTGTTAACACAGCTAAGGTCGATAAATCACTATACTCTGCGTAAGTAATTGCAGGCAGCAATGCTTCTTGTTGACTAAGTTGGGCACGGGTTCGATTAAGGTCGAGTTCGTTAGCCGCACCCTCTTCAAAAAGAGCTTCTAGTACATCTACACTTTGTTCTAATGCTTCGACTTGTTGCTCAATAATCTGTTTTTTACGTTGATACCCTTGGTAACTGACATAGCCTTTTACAACAGAAGAAACGACTTCTATCTGCAGTAAACGACGTTGTTCAGCTTGGCTCATAGCAGATGCTTCTGCTGCATCAACCAACGCACTAATTCGACCAAATAAATCTAACTGCCAGGTTAGTGATAGATAAGCACTTGATTGACGAGGTGTTGTCTCAACGACATCACCTCTTTGTGCGCCAGCGACAACACCACCTTGTGGTAAAAACTTCGCTTCTTCAACACCAATACGCGCTAACGTGCTTTGTAATTGCAATTGGCTTGTACGTAAATCATGATTCATTAACAGTGCATCATCAATCAATTGATTCAACTGTGGTGAGTTAAGATTTCTCCACCAATTAATTTCATCCTCACCGGTTAATCGCTCAACAAGGCTGCTTTTATCAATAAAAGTATAAGCTTTTTCTTGCTCATCTTTTGTATTCACTTGGCTCGCACAACCAGACAAAATGGTAGCGACTAACACAGTCGATAAAGCAACCTTAGGCTTTAAACGTTTGACTAACTTAAGCATTGCTTTTCTCCTCAACACTGATTTCTTTATCAATATTGTTGTGATCATCAAGATTTCTTTGTGCCTTATCATTCTTAGTTTTACTCACTAGCATATAAAACACTGGAGTGAATAGTAGACCAAAGATAGTTACCCCGATCATGCCTGAGAATACAGCATTACCCATCGCATGACGCATTTCCGAACCTGCACCTGTTGCAAGAATTAATGGTACAACACCCGCTGTAAATGCAATTGATGTCATTAATATTGGGCGTAAACGCATACGACACGCGGCTAAGATAGCTTCAAGGTGCGTTAAACCAGAGTCATGTTGATCCTTAGCGAACTCAATCATCAAGATGGCATTTTTAGAAGCCAAGGCCACCAATACAATCAAGGCAATTTGCGTAAAGATATTATTGTCTGACCCCACTAACCACACACCCAATAACGCAGAGAAGATAGTCATCGGTACGATTAAAATAATCGCTAATGGTAAACGTAAGCTTTCATACTGCGCCGCTAATACCATGAACACTAACAACACCACTAATGGGAAAACGTACACCATGGTATTGCCCGCAAGTACTTGTTGATAAGTGACTTCCGTCCATTCATATTCAATGCCCGTTGGTAATGTATCGGCTAACACTTTTTCAATCGCAGCTTGTGCTTGATCTGAGCTATAACCAGGAGCAGGACTACCATTCAACTCAGCACTTGGATAACCGTTATAATGCATTACACGGTCAGGGCCAATTGTAGGCGTTACCGTTAATACAGACCCTAATGGCACCATATTTCCGGAACGATTACGGACTTTTAAGTTAAGTATTTGCTCAGGATCGACACGGTATTCAGCATCAGCTTGTGCGTTAACTTGGTAAGTACGTCCAAATAAATTGAAATCATTTACATACACAGAACCGAGGTATATTTGCAGCGCATCAAACACTTGATCCAATGGGATCCCTTGAATAAGCGCTTGCTCACGGTCTACGTCTATATCCATTTGTGGTACTTGAATACGGAAGCTTGAGTAAAGTCCCATTAACGCAGGATCTTGTTGAGCTTTACCAATCACCGTTTGCAGGCTATTAAATAATGCATCAAAGCCTTTGTTTGATCTGTCTTCAATTTGCAGTTTAAACCCACCTGTTGTGCCTAAACCTTGGATTGGCGGTGGCGGAAACACTGCGACAAACGACTCATCAATAGCGGTAAAACGTTTATTTAATTCAGCTGCGATTGCCGTTGCAGATTCGCTAGGATCGGTACGTTGATCAAAGCCTTCAAGCGTAGTAAATACAATACCGCTGTTTGGCGTATTCGCGAATCCATTCACCGATAACCCAGGGAAAGCAACAGTATGTGCGACACCAGGCACTGAAAGTGCAATCTCTTGCATCTCTTTTAATACCGCTTGTGTACGGTCAAGGCTTGAAGCGTCAGGCAACTGTGCAATCGCCACTAAATACTGTTTGTCTTGCGGCGGGATAAAACCACCTGGTACGGTATCAAATAACTTGATAGTACCGCCAAGCAATACAACATAAGCAACCATTGCAAAAACAGATAAACGAATAAGCTTTTTGACTAACTTCTCGTAACCTTTTGCACCACGATTAAAGACACGGTTAAACGGTTGGAATAACCAACGACCGAATAATTTATTTAATAAACGTGTAAAGAAATCTGGTTTTGCATCATGCGGTTTTAATAATAATGCCGCTAAAGCAGGTGATAATGTTAGTGAGTTAAACGCAGAAATAATCGTTGAGATAGTAATGGTCAACGCAAACTGTTTGTAGAACTGACCTGATAATCCAGTAATAAATGCCGTTGGAATAAATACCGCACTCAATACCAATGCAATCGCAATAATAGGACCTGTTACTTCACTCATCGCAACGCGTGTCGCTTCTAAAGGTGATAGTCCTTTTTCGATATTACGTTCAACATTTTCGACCACCACAATGGCATCATCGACCACGATCCCTATCGCCAGTACTAAACCAAATAGTGACAGTGTATTAATCGATACACCTAACCATTGCATCACTGCAAATGTACCAATTAATGAAATAGGCACTGCAATTAATGGAATGATAGACGCACGCCATGTTTGTAAAAAGACGATAACAACGATAACAACCAGTACAATTGCTTCTAATAAAGTTGCAATTACCGCATCAATCGAGCCGCGTACAAAAACGGTTGGGTCATAAACGATGTCGTATTCAACACCTTTAGGGAAGTCTTTCGATAAACGTGCCATGGTTTCACGTACTTGATCTGACAGCTCAATCGCATTCGATCCTGGACGTTGGAACACAGGCATCGCCAATGCAGGTTGATTATCTAACTCAGCACGTAACGAATAGCTATCTTCACCTAAATCAACGCGTGCAATATCAGATAAACGCGTTAACTCACCTTGTTCACCGACTTTAATAATAACTTCTTCAAATTCTTCAATACTACTTAAACGACCTTTAACGTTTAATAATATTTGGAATTGACTGTCATTAGAAATAGGTTGTGCACCCAAGCTACCAGCGGCAACTTGTTGGTTTTGTGAACGTAAAGCAGTGACTACATCACCAGCCGTTAAATTACGAGCCGCTAACGCATCTGGATTCAACCAAACACGCATTGCATATTTGCCGCCACCAAATAAACGAACATCACCCACACCCGGTAAACGTGCGATTTCATCTTTAACATTTAAATCAGCGTAGTTAGATAAGTAAGCCGTATCGTGTGTTTTTTCAGGTGAATATAAATGCACTACCATAGTTAAATCTGGCGATGATTTTTCTGCGACGACACCTAAACGTTGCACTTCTTCAGGCAAACGTGGCAATGCACTGTTGACGCGATTTTGTACTTGTACTTGCGCACGGTCTAAATCAGTACCTAATGCAAAGGTAACCGTTAAGGTCATACGACCGTCACTGGTGGCTTGAGAAAACATATAAAGCATGTTTTCAGTACCGTTAATTTCTTGCTCTAACGGAGTTGAAACGGTTTGACCGATAACAGTTGGATTTGCACCTGGGTAGTTCGCGGTAACCACAACCGTAGGAGGAACTACTTCAGGGTATTCACTCACTGGTAGTTGGAATAATGAAAGACCACCAGCAATTAAAATAACCAAAGATAACATCGCCGCGAATATCGGGCGTTGTATAAAGAAATGTGAAAACTTCATTGTTATTCCTTAGTACTTGCCGTTAACGGTTCATCTACAGCTGATAATGTAAAAGTCACGCCAGCGCTATCAATATCCACAGAGTTTGGTTTGATTGGCATACCTGGACCAACACGAGCAGGACCATTTACTGCAATCAGATCACCCGCTTTTAAACCTGAAGTGATCGCACGTAAACTACCGTAACGCTCACCTAGTTCTACTAAGGTGTATTGCAGCACATTGTCTTCGCCTACAGTCAGCACAAAATTATTTTTTAAATCTGTACCGATAGCACGTGAAGGGATAACAACTTGCTCAGTCACTTTGTTTGCAGCTAATCTAACGCGCGCAAATGAACCGGCACGTAATGCTTTATTTTTCTCATCAAACACGGCGCGGACACGTAATGTGCCCGTCGCTGGATTGATACGGTTATCGATAAAATTGATATAACCAGAATAAGGGAAATCGGTTTGACCGACTTTTTGCATCACAACTTGTTGATGGCTTTCAGCAGTCACATCATCAAATGAACCATTCCAAGTACGTTCGTCAATATCAAAATAACCGTACATTTCTTTATTTGAAACAATCGACGTTAGTACTGTTTGTCCCGCTAAAATATTATTACCGCGTGTAATATTAGTACGTGAAATAACCCCATCAATTGGAGAACGTATTTCAGCAAACTCTAAATCAAGCTGTGCCGCACTAAGATCCGCTTTTAATGAAGCAAGTTGCGCTTCACCTTGACGCAATGCTGAAGCACGAGACTCAGCCTGTTCTGTCGAAATCGCTTTACGCTGAACTAAACGAACAGCACGCTGCGCTTCACTTCGTAATTGCGCTAATGCAGCTTGGGCACTGTTAACTTGTGCTTTAAGCCCGGCAACGACGGCAGTAAATGGACGACTATCTAATTTAAATAAAAGATCACCCTGTTTAACTTGATCGCCTTCTTTAAATGACACTTGCTCTATCACGCCCGAAACGCGTGGCATTAATGAAACTTGCTCTGGTGCTTCTAAACGCGTGGTGTAGGTATGCCATTTTTGAGTCGGTGTTACTAATACTTCTGCAACGTCTATCGCTTGCAAAGGTCTTTGGTTAGCTGGCTTACTTGGCTCTTCTACACAACCGATTAATGTAAGACTTGCCACACTAAAAATTGCAGCAATTAAATATTTGTTCATGGTGATGCTCCTTTTCTAATTGCGGTGAATTTTACGGAACAAACTAGTGCAAAAAAAGCATCGTTTTTTAAATTCATTAATGCCAAAATGGCACCAATAAACACTAAAAAAGTGACTTAATAATGATTAAACATCACATTTAAGCGCTATTAGGGAGTAAATATGGACATCACAAGTCGACTATTAATGCTACTTGAAGTCGTTGAGCAAGGCTCTTTTGCGAAAGCAGCAGAAATTAGAAACATAGACCGCTCAGTTGTCTCGAAGCAGATTGGACGATTAGAAGATGAATTAGGTGTGAGATTACTTAACCGATCTACTCGCTCATTTTCTTTAACGGCCGCTGGCGCAGAGATGGTCAAAAAAACAGTTGAGATACGTGATTTATTGGGCGATACACTTCGCTTAGCTGAAAATTATCACCAAGAACCACGTGGTGTATTGAAAATAGCGAGTTCATCTATTATTGGCCGACGTTATTTACAACCTGTGATTAATGACTTTCAGAAACGTTTTCCACAGGTTGAAGTTGAACTGCGTTTAGATGACCGTGTTGTCGACATTATCTCTGAAGGGTTTGATTTAGCTTTCCGAATCGGTAAACCTAAAGACTCTTCTTTAATCGCCAGACCCATCGCACGTAATCGTTTACTCATTTTAGCGGCGCCAGAATTTATTAAAAGTTATGGGCATCCCACTAAAATAGAAGACTTAGCGGACTTACCGGCAGCTAGCTTTGCAACAGCAAGCACCAGAATGGAAGAAATTAATTACTTAAATGAGTATGGGAAGCCAACAGAACAAAAAATGAAAAGTGTTTTTAGGAGCAATGATGCAAATGTTCTATTAATGAAAGCCTTATCTGGTGGTGCCTACTTCATAACACCGGCATTTCTTGTTAGTAACGAAATTAAAGATGGGTTATTAGTACCAATATTAACTGACTTAGCTTTACTAGATTATTATCCTATTTATGCTGTTTACCCACATCGAGACCTCCCCGTAAGAACTCGATTATTCTTTGATGCCGTATGTGAATACCTAGGTAAAGAAAAACCTATTTGGGAACAAGGTATTCCAAATTTTGAACAACTTTATCAAGCAGCATCAGGTAAAGATCTTAGCCCGAGATAAAGGGCTAAAAAAAGAAGGGTAAGCTAAACTGCAGTTTGCCTTTCATTTTGTATACTTTGAAATAAAAAAGATTAACGCATTAATGCAATAAACATCCCCTTCCTTTTTCAAGTTCCTACAACATTTTTTCAAGTCCCTGTAAATAATGATCAAATACCCACAACAAGTTCCTACAAATAATGATCATGCTTTAAAATTAAATAGCTCAAATCAAATCATTATTACATTTACACCCTGTAAATAATTCACACTTTTACCAGAATGTTTTTCATGTCAATAAAAATACACAACAAAAACAATAAGATAAAAACTTGGCACAGTAATCGCAATATACTGAATACACATCAAATAAAGGAGAAACAATATGAAGAGCATGAAAACAATTGCACTTTCAACTGTACTACTAACTTCATCAACGATCGCATTAGCAGATCAACAAAGTTGGAAGAATGAATCTCTTGATGCGTGGATAGATGGTAAAGCTGAAACAACATTGCTACTAAACACCAACTTAAACTCATTTGATATTAATACTGACGTTCATAGTGGTGTCGTCACCTTAACGGGCGCAGTTGATAGCAATATCGAAAAATCATTAGCTGGTGAATTAATCGCAGGATTAGATGGCGTCAAAGAGGTAGAGAATAATCTATCTATTTTAGAAGAAAATAACCAAGCAGGTTTAGATGATAAAGCTCTGTCTGCTCTAACGGATGCCAAAATTACAACCGTTTTAAAAACGCGATTATTAATGGCTGAGGACGTTAGTGCAATGGATATTGAAGTAAAAACCACCAATAACGTTGTTCTGTTAACCGGTAAAGTGGCATCAGATACAGAGCACGATTTAGCAATGAATATGGCACGTAATACAGAAGATGTATCTAAGGTTATTGATAAGCTTGAAATTATCCAATAATCCACGTTTTATTTTTATAAATGCATTTTTGTAATGCATGTAACACATCATCTAAGTAAGGAGAGACAACATGATTCGCTGGGTATTTTTATTTCTCGTGATTGCCTTAATTTCAGCTGTATTCGGATTTGGTGGTATCGCTGGCGCAGCCGCTAGTATTGCAAAAATAATATTTTATCTGTTTGCAGTGCTGTTTGTTATCTCGATTGTCGCCAATATCATAAAACGCTAGAAATAGTAGGAGAACAAAATGACTAATATAAGATCTTATAAACACTTTGCAGCAATTTCAGGTTTAGTTTTGGCCCTGAGTGGTTGTACTGAAGGCCCTGCAGAAAAAGCAGGCGAAAAGATTGATGATGCATCAACAGATATTGAAAATAGTATTGAAGATACCTGTGAAGGTTTAAAAGATACACTGAATGCAGAAGATAAAGATTGCTAATACTTGTTATCAGTAAAAGAGAGAATAAACTATCTTGATTATTCTCTCTTTTATCGCTGTTTAAACCTCAGATATTCACTGCATTAATCCGAATCCGGTAACAATATACAGAAGGAATAAATAATGAATAACATTTTTGAAGCATTACGAGAAAGTCATCAAAAACAACGAATGTTAATGGAAGCCTTACTGAAAACCTCGGGTGACTCATCAACCAGACGTGAGTTTTATGATGATTTAAAACAAGAGCTTAAACTGCATGCGATTGCAGAAGAACGTGCCTTTTATGCACCATTAATCAAAGCTGATAAAACCGTTGAATTATCACGACACGGTATCGCAGAACACCATGAAATTGATAAAATTATTGAACAATTAGATAAAACTGAATTCAGCTCACCAGGATGGCTAACTATTATGCAATCTTTACAGCATAAAGTGTCTCATCACCTTGAGGAAGAAGAGCAACGTTTCTTCCAAATGGCAGGCAAAGTGTTTACTGCAAAACAAAAGCACAATCTTGCTGAAGAATATATTGAAGAAATGGCGAGCTAATACTAAATGACTCAGATTGTATTATTAATACACAATCTGAGTTTTATTGTTAGTGCTTTTTTCATTTATTCGCCAAGTTTCATCACTAAGTTTCTTCGTTAAGGAAATTCCATGTTTATTACTAAATATTACTTATTTGGCACGTTATTAAGCTTAGCCTTAGCTTGGTTTCTTCCGATGCTAATACTGAAAATATTATTTTCATGGGTAGCCCTTTCATTAGCGATTGTCAGCGTGGCTTATTTATTTGATATTCCCTCTATTTTTAGAAAAAACAGTGATGGAAAAATACTATGGTGGATCCAATGGGCTTTCATCCCTTTTCTACTGGGCGTTAAAGCTTATAACGCGTGGGCAAGAAAGAACGATGATGTTCCTCCCATACAAAAAATAACCAATAACTTATACCTTTCAAGACGGTTATTATCGTCGGACTTAGAATATTTAAAGTCACAAAATATTGACTGTATTGTTGATGTCACAGCTGAGTTTGCTGGTTTAGAAAGTGCGATGACAGATAAAAATTTCGATTATTTAACCATTCCAGTATTAGATCACAAAGCACCTTCTTTACATAAACTACGCCATGCACTTTATTGGATTGACGTACAACTATCACAATCTCGCTCTGTGGTTATCCATTGTGCTTTAGGTCGTGGGCGTTCTGTATTTGTCATGGCGGCTTATTTATTAAGTCGAGACTCTTCGCTGAGTGTCGATGACGCACTAACTCAAATTCATTCTATTCGCAGTTCAGCTAACTTAAATAAGAAACAATACAAAGTGCTCAACGCGATTAGTAAACAACAAAAACTAAAACTACCAGAACCAACCTGGATGATTGTGAACCCTGTGTCAGGGGGTGGTAAATGGCTGCAATATCAACAACAATTAATTCGACAATTAAGTACCAAGCATCGTCTAAAAATTGTAGAAACCACGCCAGATATTTCAGCAACAGCCCTGACTAAACAAGCTAAAAGTGCAGGTGCCAAAAAAATAATTGTATGCGGTGGTGACGGAACCGTAACGGAAGTGGCTAGCCAACTCATTGAATCAGAAATAATATTGGGGATTGTGCCTTTTGGTACAACAAACGCTTTATGCCATGTATTGTATGGTTTACCAGCAAAATATTCTCCAGTAAATGCAGCTTGCAATGCTATTTTATCTGAACAAGTTCGCACGATTGATACGGCGAAATGTAATGAACAATTAATGTTGTTAGCGATGGGTATTGGTTTTGAACAGCAAATGATTTCGTCAGCAAATAGAGAGAATAAAAATGAAAATGGCCAGTTTGCTTATTTGAATGGCTTCTTTAATGCAGTGGTTTCAAGTGAATCACAACAGTTGAATGTAAAAATCAATGATGAAGCTCAACAAAATTTGAATGTTCAAAGCTTAATGGTCGCCAATACCGCTCCATTCAGTACTTTATTAGCTCAAGGTGGTGATGCACCAGAGCCAGATGATGGTAAGTTGCACATGACTTATTTAGATAATACGAATTCATTTACTGAGACAGTGATTGCGTTATCTGATTTAGCGGCTTCTAGTTTAGGGCTTCAAGATAAAGCAAACCAATTTCAATATTGTGACGGTAAGCAGATAGAAATATCTGCAGATCATGAAATAGAGTATGTTATTGACGGTGAAAATTATCGAGCGCAAAATATTAAAATAACAGTACAGCCTTCATCACTTAAGGTCTTTGCCATTTCTCAATAAAAAAGAATATTGATTGGTGCTTTAGATTTTGGATCTTCATTTTAGGTTTAGGTTTACCCTTGAATCTAAAAAATTTGAGTTCTGAGATAAATAAAGCACGTATCAAAAATAACTCTGAATATAACTATTAACACAACAACATTGACCAATAAACACACAACCAGTTTACTTATTTTAAAAAATATAAGCCCTGCTATTGTCAACAATATTCCGCATAATACCTAGCTTCCTAACAAGTCCATAGACGATTTTCTCTATATCAAATAAAAAGTATCAAGTTATAAATTTGACAAAATTACCATTCATCGCGATGATTAGCTCCCCCTCCTAAAAAATTATATGATTGATTCATTATCGTGAGAGCAAATTAATGCATAAATTAAACTTGTTATTAAGTATTCAAAATAGCTCATTACGTGACGCTATATTGAGTAATTCAGAATTGACTCAATTCGATATTATTGAATTAGATGCAAGCCAAGATTGGATATCAAAAATCAAAACAATGGCACCTACGGTTGCAATTATTGGTGTCAGTAGCTTTAGCTCTGAAGATTATGAAGCCCTATCTAAACTAGATGAATTGAATGAGATGGATTTAATCATCATCAGTTCCGGCGTTCCTAATCCAAACTTAGATAAATTAATGCAATTAGGTGCGATATTTCATTACCGCATGCCTGTTGATATAGAAATATTAGCAGAAACATTACAAGACGTACGACAATCTAATTTACCTAAAAGTACAGCTGGGCAACAAGTATCCACCAGCGATTTAGACCAATTTGGTTTATTAATTGGCTCTTCAAGCCCAATGCATCGGTTATATAGAACATTAAGACGTGTAGCAAAAACGGATGCTTCTGTATTTATTATTGGAGAAAGTGGAGCAGGTAAAGAGCTTGTTGCTCAAACCATCCATCAAGCAAGTGACCGAAACCAATACCCATTTGTTGCAATTAACTGTGGTGCTATCAGCCCTGATTTAGTAGATAGCGAATTATTTGGTCATAATAAAGGCGCTTTTACCGGTGCAGACAAACCACATGATGGGGTATTCAAACGTGCTGAAGGTGGCACTTTATTTCTTGATGAAATAACTGAAATGCCTATTGAACATCAAGTAAAGTTATTAAGGGTATTGGAAACAGGGGAATATCGTCGTGTTGGCGGAGAAACGGTACATATAGCAAATACACGCATTATTGCAGCAACCAACCGCGACCCTCAAACGGCGATTGATGAACAAGAATTAAGAGAAGATCTGTATTTTCGTTTAGCTCACTTCCCAATTAATGTGCCTCCTTTAAGAGAAAGGAATGGTGATATTATTGGTTTAGCAAAACACTTTATTGCCCATCAAAACGCTAAAGCAATAAAAACCAAAACAATATTAGATGATGCATTAGATAAAATTGCAGCATACGATTGGCCAGGTAACGTAAGGGAATTAAAACACTCTATTGAAAGAGCATTTATTCTTTCAGATGACGTTATAAAAGAGGAGCATATCGTTACAGATTCGCTTCAAATAGAAGGTGAAGATCCAACACTCAATGCATTAGTACCGGTGGGCGTTGCTTTAGTCGCAATAGAAAAAGCGGCGATAGTGAATACCTTAGATAATAATGAAGGTAATAAAACCAAAACGGCGCAAGAGCTTGGTATCAGTGTTAAGACACTCTACAATAAACTCGATAAATATGAAGTCACTTAATTAACCATCGTTACATGCCGTAAGCTTATAAAGTGACAAAAACTAACACATTGAGAACAGCAAATTATTAGTGTTCTCAATGTTGATAAGTCCACTTTGATTTAAAATATGCTAAATAATCTCAGTTTAAAAGTGCTAGTTTAGCGTGTTAATTTCAAGCAATTACTTTTATAAAACACGTTTTAAATCATCTTGCTCTTAGTACTAAATGACTTCGACCAAAAATATCTAAACGTTCTAATAAAGTGTTTAAACACACTAACAATGGCACGCCAAGTAACATCCCCATACTCCCCCATAACCATCCCCATAAAATTAACCACATGAAAATAATCAACGGATTTAGGTTAAATCGTCTTCCCAATAAAGTAGGGGTTACAAACTGACTTTCTGCCATATTAATCACTAAATAAGTCGCAATGATAATAAAGGCATAACTCATTGAGTCAAATTGTACATAAGTGATAACACCGAAGCAGATCATAGAAATAAGCGGCCCTAAATAAGGCGCAAAGTTCATAATGCCTGCGAGTGTGCCCCATAGGAATGGGTCATCAACACCGAACATAAAAAATACACAGCCGACGACGATACCCAATGCAATATTAATTAACGTTACAGTGCCGATATAACGAGACAGATCTTTTTGAATCACTCTCACTAATTCCACTGTTTTACGTTTGTTAGAGAGATGGTCAAATTGCATTAAAAAACCAGTAAACAAAGAGCGGCCATAACTGAGCATAAAGTACGCCATAAACAGTGAAATCATTAATTGAGTAATTGCTGTCGGTGTCGCTATAGCAATACTTTTAACCAGAGAAACAACCGTTGTGCTTTGAAACTCTCCGACATTAGAACTATTAACAATGGCTTCATTTAATGCAGAACTTGTACCTGCGTTATTGGTTGCATTAGTCACTTCTTGTGAAATATCTTTTACTAGTTCTGGTAGTTTCGACCACCATTGCTGAGCAGGTTCAGTTAATACTGCGACTCCTCCAAATAGAAGACCAACAATCAAAAAGATAACACTCAATACCCCTATTGTTCTGGGAATGCCGACTCTTTCCAAATAATTAACTAGTGGACTACATAACAACGCAATAAACGTACTCACTATGACAGGCAATAATATAGACTTGCCAAAGTAGATACAGCCAATAAGAACGATGATAAAAAAGAACCAAAAACCAATGGTATATAAGGTTTTTCTATCTTTTTTGCTTTGCTTTACTTGTTGGACTTCTTGGTCAGGAGAGAGAGCACTTTGATTCTCAGAGGAGTTTGAATTTGGTTTTACTGGTGAGTTAATTTGCTGTTCATTATTGATTTGAACATCTGAAGAGGGCTCGTTTACTTGCTGGTTGTTTTGCTTATCCTTCAAATCATTTATTCCTTTTTACTGCACTAGCATTTGAGCGCTTATGCGTTTTTACACTTATTGTTTGAATCCAAGGCTGTTAAACTTAACTAACTTAAATTAGTGCATTTAAACTTTTATAAGTTCTACCTAAGTTACTTTTTACTTCAAAAAAACTAATGCTAATTTACTCATTACCTTTTGGGGTTGTGCTATTTGAACTACGGTGTTGGTTAAAGTAATTCAAACCTAAAGAGGCGATAGGATAAAAAGATTTAATTTTCGTACGATATTTAGCTAATAACGCAGTCGCAACGGTTACCCCTATCGTAACGGCAAAAGGATGCTTTTGTGTTTTCTTTCTAACAGTATGCAGCAGTAAATTAAGTTTCAATTCACACTGTCTAGCTGAATCTTTACCTTCTAAGCGTTTTAAATTAATCGAATGATTTAGCTGCTTTAGAGATGACATCTGCGCCCTCCTTTAATTGAGCAATCGTTGCTTTAAAACCAAAGAATTTCATTAAGTGTTTCTGCCAATAAGCTAATCCGAGCAATACTAACCCCATTGCCAATAGAAATAGACCTACTGCAATTAACACATTATAGGTCAAACTATAAGCAATAATTCCAATGCAGATGCAAAGACTAAATATAAAAAGAATCAACAAAGGAATAAATACAAGCTGACAAACGGCAAAACGTTTAGCTGCTTCAATATTGCGTAATATTTCAATAAAGAAGAGTTTGATGGTCGACTCAGACCATTGCCCAGCTTCTTGTGCTATTTTTGATACCTTGTTAAATACATCAGTTATTTCATCAATTTTGATGCCTAACGTTTCAGCATTTAGCTGACCATCGTGTGATGCTTCAGCATCCACACTTTCATTACTTAACTTTTCAGAATCTAATTGTTCATTGTTTAACTGTTCGTTATCCAACGGTTCATTATTCAACAAGACATCTTGCTGAGTACCTTGAGAGGTTTTATTTTGATTCGACATATTTTGCTTGTTTTCCATAATAAAACCTCTCCGGTGACTTAACTTATTTTATCAATTTTGAAACCGCCCAGCCGGCTAGAAATGCACAGCCGATACTCAATAAAGGACGCTCTTTAATAATATTTTCAGCTTGGTTTGTCACCGATTTAACTTTTTCAGAACCTTCATTCAACGATTCTTGTGCTTTATTTTTTAAAGAGTGGACAGCTTCAGAAGTTGCTTCTTCAGCTAAATGATATGCTTCTTCAATTTTTTGTTGTGACTCTTGAGTTTTTGCTTTTGGTGTAGCCATTTTAAATCTCCTTAATAACAGAATGTATAATATGATTTCACGCTAAAAATAGGGTTGTACCACTGTCTATCAACTTACTAAGATAAACATCCCTAAATATTTATTATTCTCTTTTTATATTGCGAAAGCCATGCCACATTTACAAACCCCCGAACAAAAAACTTAAGTGTTTGATAAATAACACTTTAATGTAAAATTAAAATTAAAGATGAATATTATCAAAAGTAATGCTTTGTATTTTCTACCGATGTTGAGGTGTGACCATGTAAAAGTTACTTAGTAAATGTATAAGCTAATTGTAAAAAGTAATAAATGGTTTTTGATATAAATAAATGGTGTGTAGGTAAGAATATGGCACAGATTGAGATAAAAGATTATCCCCTTATGATTTGAATTAAAAAAAGTAAATATTTATAAGGGATACCTATCGCATAACTTAGATACTTAGATACTTAGATACTTAGATACTTAATAATGAAAAATGGATGATGAAGTGAGAACAAACACTTTGCTAACAAGTACTAACAGTTTTTCACCGTGTCTTTACTATACACAATGTTTGCTCGCTTCATTTAATGGTAACTTATTCTGCAACCTCAGGTGGTTTTAAGAAGTATGACTCAGCAAGTTCATTATGAATACCTGCTAGCTTAATCTGTACTTGGTCAACATAATCATGTAAATCGCCATTTTTAAGGGCCCTTACATCTTTATGTTTTAATTCATTGCTTACTTCTTCAATTAATTTTATTAGCTCTTTTGAATGAATGAGCGGTTCCATTAACTGTTTTAGTTCATATAAGCAAAAGAGAATCGACCGAGGGAATACTTCACTGTGCATAATAAACTCTATAACATCAGCTCGTTGTACTCGTACCCCCATTTGTTGACGATACATCTGATACGCACTCATTGAACGCAATAAACTAATCCATTGAATATTTTCATAAGGCTTAGCTTCTTCATTAGTAATTAACGATGCAGAACGAATATCTAAAATGCGAGATGTCATATCAGCACGTTCTATCATTAAACCAAATCGAATAAATACATAACCTTGATCATGATTGATCGTTGCATCCAGTGTGCCAAATATCATATGTGTTGATTCTATGATTTTCTTTAAATAAGCAAATCTTCCGCGCTTACTCAGCCCTTCATTTTGATTATCTTTCACATAGTAATATAACGAATTTATCTCTTCCCATACATCTCTTGGAATCACATCTCGTATAGTGCGTGCACTTTCACGCGCTGAAATAATCGAGTTAAGAATGGAAGAGTTATTATCATGTCCAACTAATAAATAGCGTAATGCCTTTGCCTCAGAAAAGTCAGTGTGATTTTCTTGGTATGCTTGTCGCACACCAATAATGTCAATGAGAGGCTCCCAACCTGTGCTAACGCCTTTAGGCAGATCCATAATCAACATATTATTAACATTAATTAAACGCGCTACATTTTCCGCACGCTCAATATAGCGAGACACCCAATATAAAGTTTCACATACTCTTGATAACATATTATTTCGCCTCTTCGTCAACAATCCAAGTATCTTTACTACCGCCACCTTGTGATGAATTCACCACTAAAGAACCTTTGACCATGGCAACACGTGTTAAACCACCTGTGGTCACTTGAGTATCTTTACCTGACGATAAAATAAAAGGTCTTAAGTCAGCATGACGACCATCAGCTTCAATCCCATCAAACGTCGGTACCGTCGATAAATCTAACGTTGGTTGAGCCACCCAGTTTCTTGGATCTGCTTTAATTTGCGCAATGGTTTCTTGCTGTTGTTTTTTAGTCGATTTAGGGCCAATCAATAAACCGTAACCACCAGATTCATTCGCAGGTTTTATCACTAGCTTATCGATGTTTTTAATCACATGGTCACACTCTTTAGGATCCATGCATTTAAAGGTGGGTACATTAGGCAATTTTGCATCTTCGCCAAGATAATACTTAATCATCTCAGGTACATAAGCATAAACAACTTTATCATCTGCAACCCCTGCACCCGGCGCATTAACTAAAGCTACATTACCTTTAGACCAAGCGCGCATTAAACCAGGAACCCCTAACTGAGAATCAGGTAAGAAAGCTTCTGGATCTAAAAACAGATCATCAATTCGGCGATAAATAACATCAACTCGCTGTAAACCAGTGATGGTTCTCATGTACACACAATCATCTTTTTCTACAACTAAGTCTCTGCCTTCGACTAATTCACAACCCATTTCTTGAGCTAGATAGCAATGTTCAAAGTAGGCGGAATTAAAGACACCAGGCGTTAATACAACCACTTCTGGTTTGTCTTGAGGACGAGGCGACATGGCGGCTAACATATCAAACAACTGGGAAGGATAATCATCAACCGGTAAAATTGAGACTTGTTCAAATAACTCAGGGAATACACGCTTCATTACCGAGCGATTTTCAAGCATATAAGAAACACCAGAAGGAACACGTAAGTTATCTTCCAATACATACATAGTGCCATTACCATCTCGCACTAAATCAGAGCCACAGATATGCGCCCATATTTTATTAGGCGGATTAATACCAACACATTGCGTGCGGAAGTTAACTGACTTTTCTAATAAGCCTTTTGGAAAGACACCATCTTTTATGATTTTTTGGTCATGGTAGAGGTCATCAATGAATAGATTTAACGCTTCAACGCGTTGCTTCAAACCGACTTCGACACCCTGCCATTCTTTTTTTCCGATAGTACGAGGTATGATATCAAAGGGCCATGCCCTATCTATCATGTTCCCTTCATCGTACACCGTAAAACTAATACCCATCTCTTTAATCGCTAAATCTGCAACCGCTCTTGCTTTTGTTAATTCTTCTCCTGACAAACTAGAAAAAAATTGAGCTAATTGCTTACCGTGTAATCTGACGTTTCCTTTTCCATCAATTAATTCATCAAAAAACCCATTTGTGTTATACGCTTTCCAATCAATTCCCATACACTGTTCCGCCTTTTCATTATTAACTTATATAAAAATATAAAGTTCTAAAAATTACTCTAATCGAATCATATCTACTGCTACATCTAATTGCTGAGAACCGCCACCAAACACAACACCTTTCAAAGGAGTGACATCAGAAAAGTCTCGTCCAACGGCTAAGGTAATATGTTGGTCTGTAGGTAAAACATTGTTAGTCGGATCGAAATCAACCCAGCCTACACCAGGGAAAAACACAGCGAACCAAGCGTGAGTCGCATCGGCACCTTCTAATTTTTCTTCGCCTTCGGGGGGCATTGTTTCAATGTATCCACTAACATACCTGCCTGCTAATCCCATGCTACGTAAGCAAGCAAGCGCAAAGTGTGCAAAATCTTGGCAAACGCCCCTTTTTTGTGCAAAAACAACACTTAAAGGCGTACTAATCGTAGTAAAACCAGGATCATAGTAGAAACCATGAAAAATTCGTGCCATTAAATGGTTACACGCATCAATTAAATTAGTTTCAGGCGTAAATGACACTAATGCATAATCTCTAATCCCATCATCTAAAGGAGTGAGCTGCGAAGGTAAGGTAAATTCAGCTGCTTTTAGCAATTCAGTGGTATTAGGCTTCGCAAGTAAATCACGTACTTCATCCCAAGGAACATCAAGGTCATTTAAATTATTATTTGCCCCAACCAATAACTCGACTTCACTGATCATAGTCACGGTCAGTATTTTATGTTGAGTAGCGATTTCAAAAACAGTCACATTGTTATTAAAATAATCCGTAAACTGACGTAAATAGTTTGTCGGAGGCGATATTTCAATTCGACTATGATGGCATATTTGTCCACGATCCGTTTTCGGCGTTAAGCGAGCTTGGTTTTGACACAAGCTTACAAAATCCGAGTAATGGTATGTGGTGGTATGTTTTATTTTATATTTCACGATTGAGCTTGTTCAATGTTTGTCCAGTTTAATTTATTAGCTGTTTGTGTATGAGAGAAGTATTGTAGTAGCAATACATCACAAAAAGTATCTAAGTTCATACGAATATTATGGCTAAACTCTATTAACTGTTGACGCTGGCCCTCTACACTCTTTTGTAGATAATCTTTCTCGGTTAAGTAACAAGTTGTTTTAGATAGCAAAATAGCTTTTTCATGTGCAGCAATTAATCCTGGTCGACGCTTAGTTGGCAGGTGCTGACAAAGCTGATTAATTTGTTCTAATTGAAATAATAACGAACGAGGATATTCTGCATCCAATAATAATAACTCTAACCCAGTTCCAATACTTTGATACATACGATAGCGACGCTTATGTGTCACCAGACTCACTTGGCAGCTTAGTACGGCCTCTATTAAACTCATCTCTTCTGGCGTCTCAAGCTCTTCGGTCAATAGCGCTGAGCTTAATGAGGTTATTTGAATGCTACGCTCAATCCGGCGTCCTATTTCTAATAAGAACCAACCGTTACTATTTGGCATACAATCAGTAATTGATCCATTAAAAGCCATGATTGAACCGATAGCCCTATCCAACATACTTTGCATTGCACGAGTCGAGATGTTCATGTTGGTATTTTTTAATAGCTGAACCTGAACGTTAATATCATTAATCATTCTGCGACTATCATGAGATAACAGTTCACGAGTTTGCACCGCAGCATTAGACAAGTATTTAAGCGTATTAATGATACTGCCAGCACATTGTTCATCGGCTAACAATTGAAAAGCGACTTGTTTAGATAACAGAGGGTCGAAATCATCTAGTGTTGAAACTTGTTCGATATAAGGATAAACAATATGCTGCATGCAGATCGCATTTGAAAAGCGACCGACGATATTACGTCGAGTTGAATCAGGGGAAATGGCCAGTTCAGTATATCTATCTATAAAAATACGTAAAATTCGGATCGTGTTTTCACATCTTTCTAAGTATCGCCCTAACCAAAATAAATGTTCGGCAGTACGACTAGAAATAACACCTTCCAACAGCGTGACATCCATTCTTTTCTTAATGGGATTAGGCACATTAAGCGGGTCTAATTCAGTTTTATCTGCAGTGTTTATCCACGTATCTTTGATCCAACCAGAGACGTTAGGGTCATTACTAATCTCATTAGAAAAACATAACGCGGAAGGCAGTACTTCTACTCCATTTTCTGTTGTTAAGGCATAACATCTAAAAACAACAGGTTTAGCAATGAGTTTTCCATCATCCCAAAAAGGCGCGGTACTAAAAATAGGTTTTTCTTGAAAATAGTAATCGTTAGGTTGTTCATTGATTAATAAAGTGATTTTTTCTGCATCAACTTCACCATCTAACTTAACCTGCTTATTTTTATAACTCACTAACTCAAGTAAACTCCAATCTAAGGTTTCAGCTTGCGCTACATTATAATAATTAGGTTCTGCGATAATCAGGGGCTTATTTAAAAGCTGTTCAGAAAGTTTAGCGAGATTACATTGAATAATAGGCGACGATAACACCCCACTACCGAATGGATTTAATACTTTAACCGAACCTTCACGTACCGCCTGCAATAAACCAGGTATACCGTGTAAGGAATATTCAGTTTGCTCTAAAGAGTCGATAAAACGGTCCGCTACCCAACGAATGATGACATTAATCTTGCCTAAACCTTGTAATGATTTTAAACAAACTTCACCATTACGCACCGTCAAATCAGCACTTTGTACTAGGGTATATCCGAAATAAGCAGATAAAAATGCATGTTCATTATAGTTAGGATCTTCAATACCTTGAGTTAAAATAACCACTCTAGGGTCATCCATATATTGAGTATATTCATTAATGCCTTCTTGGAATTTTTTCAAGAAACCTTTAATTTGTTGCACATTACACTCAGCAAACTCTTCGGCCATAATACGTCGAGCAATAATACGGCTTTCAACTAACAACCCCATACCCAATGGGCATTGGCAATGGTCCGCCAGCACTTTAAATTCGCCAGAAGGCGTACGATAGACATCAAGTGCGGTGAAAAATAGCTTTAATTCTTCAGGAGGAAGGCTAAAACCTTCTCTAAGATAATTACTATCTTGGTATAATTTTTGAGCAGGGATATGGCCATCAAGTAATAGCTTTTGTTCTCCGTAAATATCCTGTTGGATTTTATTTAATAAGATTGTTCTTTGTTTAATTCCGTCTTCGAGTAAAGTCCACTCAGCCTTAGAAAACATAAAAGGTAACGGATCAAAATGCCACTGTGATCGACTTTCAATATTAGTGCTACCATTTTGTAATAGTTGACTAATCTCAATCGCACGACTGCTAATATCTTCAGCGGTTAAACTGTCTAATCGGTTAAACAAGGTATCCCATTGTTCAGGAGAATCCCCGCCATGATTAGCTAGCTCATCGTGAACATGAGGTTTTTTAAGATATAAGGATAGCCATTTAGGCAATGCCGACATTGAGTGGTTTTTAATATACAAGCTGAACATGCTCCATTTGATAGCGAATAACTATCATCAATATGATGGAAGTGATAAGTCATTGAATCACTCTACCTTAAATAATCTAAGGGTAGAGTGATTTAGGTCCCTACCTTTTTATTTAAAGGTAGGTTGTCGACGTAAGTCTAAGGTATTTGGATAGTCTTCATTCACACTTTCTTCTTCAGGAATAACAAAGTCAGTCACTGCTTCTGCAGATTGGAAACTATGCTTAACAGCCGATGGCGTCCAAGCAGCTTCATCTGATGCTAATAAAGATGGCGTATGCCCATGCTCCCAAAAACGTGCCACTCGACGTCCTTCTGCTTCAAACGCATTAACCGGTAAAGTTTCAGGATTACGTCCACCAGCATGACTCACATGATAAACAAATCCACCTATCGAACGGCCCACCCATGTATCGATTAAATCAATGACTAATGGTGCATGTACGCCGATGGTTGGATGCAACGCTGTTGGCGGTTGCCAAGCACGGTAACGAATACCTGCGACCATTTCATCTTTAGACTTACCTTTAACCGCTTTAAGAGGCACACGACGTCCATTACAGGTAATAATATAACGATCGCTGATCATACCTTTCACTTTGATCTGCGCTCTTTCTAACGATGAATCAACATAACGCGCAGTACCAGAAGCACTCGCCTCTTCACCTAATACATGCCAAGGTTCGATTGCCGTTCTAAGCTCTAGTGTAATGTTGTCTATTTCGCGCGTTCCACACACTGGGAACCTAAATTCAAAGAATGGATTTAACCAGCTAAGTTGGAAATTGAAACCAGCTTGTTGCAGGTCACGAGCAACTTCGCCTAAATCGTTTTCAACATATTGTGGTAATAAGAACTTATCATGCAGTTCAGTGCCCCAACGTACTAGTGGCTTATGGTAAGGCGTTTTCCAGAACCAAGCTAATAAAGTACGTAGCAATAGCATTTGTACCAAGCTCATTTGTGAATGAGGCGGCATTTCAAAGCCCCTAAATTCAACAATACCTAAACGACCGGTTGCAGAGTCAGGTGAATACAACTTATCGATACAGAACTCAGCACGGTGTGTATTACCCGTTAAATCCACTAATAAGTTACGTAATAATCGGTCAACTAACCAAGGTTCTGGTACTTCACCCATTGGCATATGTGAGAAGGCAATTTCTAATTCATATAACACTTCGTCTCTGGCTTCATCGACACGTGGTGCTTGGCTTGTTGGGCCAATAAATAAACCAGAAAACAAATAAGATAACCCAGGATGATGCTGCCAAAAGGTAATAAAACTTCTTAAAATGTCAGGTCGACGCAAGAAAGGACTTTGATCCGGCGTTTCGCCACCTAAAGTTACATGGTTACCACCACCGGTGCCCGTATGACGGCCATCAGCCATAAACTTATCAGTGCCTAAACGGCATTGTTTTGCGAGGCCGTATAAGGTTGTGGTTCTTTCAACTAATTGTTTCCAAGAAATGGAAGGATGGATATTAACTTCTATGACACCAGGATCAGGTGTGACTGCGTATTTTTCAACACGACTATCTTTTGGTGGCGTATATCCCTCAATAACAACAGGAATCGTTAATCCTTTAGCAACTTTTTCAATGGCCGTTAATAAGCCCATGTATTGTTCAAAGTGACTGGTTGGCGGCATAAATATATACATACGCCCTTCTCTCACTTCTAGTACTAGAGCCGTTTTAACCATCTCTTTGCCGATAAATCCTTTTTTAACTCTGCCCGGTTTATCAAAGTCTTCAGGAATATCAAAGGGGTCACGATCAATAATATTTTCAGTCCAATCAAGACTGTCTAGAGGTAAGCGATAACCTAATGGGGATTCACCTGGCAATAGGAAACAATGCCCACGTTTAAACTCCCAAGTACATGACTGCCAACACCTTTTACCATCATTCCATTTTAAAGGTAATGCATAACCAACCGGCTTCTCTATCCCTTTTTCCATTTTTGCTAACAAACCTTTACGGCTCATTGCATCCAGTAACTCAGGTTGTTCAGGATTAAGCTCGACGGGTAAAGAAGCTTCTTGCCACATATGATAAAGAATATCTTCATAGGCGGTTGTTAAGGCTTTATCACTAAGACCTAGTGCGCCACACAGCTTATCTGCAAATTTCTTAGTATCGGTATGATCTAATTTATAATCTTTATTCGGGTCAGCTAATAATTTGGCATCTTTCCATAATGGCACGCCATCTTTACGCCAGTAACATGCATACTGCCAACGCGGTAAAGGTTCGCCAGGGTACCATTTACCCTGTCCATAATGCGTAAAGCCACCCACCGTAAAGACTTTATTCATTTCTACAAATAAGTCTTGAGCTAATTCTCTTTTTTGTTGCCCATCGGCCTCAGTATTCCACTGTGCATGTTCCATATCATCAATGGAGATAAATGTAGGCTCTCCACCCATGGTTAAATGGATACCTTCTTCATCGTAAATATTGTCAACTTGCTGACCTAATCGGTTAATAGCAGCCCATTGCACTTCAGAATAAGGCTTAGTTACACGAGGGTCTTCATGAACACGTGTCACTTTATTGAAGAAACTAAATTCAGACTCACAATCGTCGATGCCACCTGTTACTGGTGCTGCAGAGCTTGGCTCTGGTGTACAGGCCAATGGTATATGCCCTTCACCAGCGAATAAACCTGAAGTTGGGTCAAGTCCAATCCAACCTGCCCCAGGAATATAAACCTCAGTCCAAGCATGTAAATCAGTGAAATCTTCTTCCGGGCCACTTGGGCCATCTAATGATTTTTGATCAGACGTTAATTGCACTAAATAACCCGATACAAATCGAGAGGCTAAACCAAGGTGACGGAATAATTGCACCAATAACCAAGCCGAGTCTCGACATGATCCCGTCGCTTTAGTAATCGTTTCATTAGCGGTTTGAACCCCCGGTTCTAAACGAATACCGTAACCCACTAGCTCATAAATAACTTGATTGACTGCGACTAAAAAATCAACACTACGAAGCGGCTCTTTTGGACGTAATGATTCAATTAACTCAAGGAATTTTGGGCTCGCTTTACGTTTTTTTAAATAAGGCGCAAGCTCAGATTTTGATAAGGAGTCATAAACAAAGGGGAATTCTTCTGCGTATTCTTCTAAAAAGAAGTCAAAAGGATTAATAACCGTCAGTTCTGCGACTAAATCAACAGTAAAGCTAAATTCTGTGGTGGGTTTATTAAACACAACCCTCGCTTGATAGTTACCAAAAGGGTCTTGTTGCCAATTTATATAATGATCTTCAGGTACAATTTTTAAAGAATAACTTTTAATTTTAGTGCGGCTATGAGGTGCAGGGCGTAAACGAAATATATGCGGCCCCATCTTAACTGAACGGTCATATTTATATTCAGTATGGTGTGTAATACCAACAGTAATGGTCATCAACTAATCCCCTTTAATGATACGCAGCTATATAAATAACATGAAAATGTTATTGAGTGTTGATTTTATTTTGTGCAATATTTATTCCATATACTTAAAAAAAAACAAAATAAGAGCTTGGCCCTCATTAATCCTCTAAATCAGTCAAGTTACAGAATATATCCGCTATAAATACCATCAAAAAATGGTGTTTTACATAATTGATGGTGCAATAGATGCACTAAAATAGTACTTAAAAACAGCAAGGTAATTGTCTAGTGTAAACTTAATACTCAATAAATAATGAAAGATAAAGCAGAAAAACAACCTCTATTTTTAATTAGTCTTAACGGAAAATATTGATAATTAAATCCATGAATCAACAATAGTTCTTAACGATTAAAACACTGGATAATAGTTAAATAATGGAGATGAAAGTCAGAAAAAATGCAATTCAAAGCATATTATTTTATATGAATGATCAATTACGCTACTTTCTTAACTGAAACATAACTGATATTAGATGTATTTAATTGATTAAAATGCTAAAGAAATTAACACTTCATAGTATAAGTGCTTATTAAAAAAGAGATTAATCTTGCTTAGCTAACATCTTAACAAGTGTCAAAAAAAGTTAACGATAAACCTGCTAGAAAGGTTAATAAAGATGCTATGATAGAACATCTTTTGAGCACTTGTATAATAGTAAAATGAATACGTTTGATTAGGATAAAATAAGCAATGTTGAGTGACATTTATTCATATGCTTACCTATGTACCATAAAGCTCAAAAAGTATCATAATGCTCAAAAATATTAATGATGAGCAGTAAATAATGCACACCAAATGGCCCGTTTTCTTCGGTTCAATAACATCAAAGCAATTTACCTAATAGGATAATTTCATATGCAAAAGCTAACAGATATTGGTGAAAATTTCGTCAATGATATAGCATCACGTTATGGCTTAAGCCACGATGCAGTAGTCCACATGTTAGTAGCAGTGAACAATGGTGGCTGCTCCATGGCACAATTTAACTGCCCTGAATTAGGTGGCTCTGGTCAATGGATGCGTGGCGGTATGACTATGGTTGGCGATATGTTTAATAATGGCCTGAAAACGACTGTTGATAATATATGTAATGAACTATCAAATATACTCAGTAATAACCAAATATTTCCAATGATACCTGCAGGAACGCCTGGCAGTAGTCAATGGTGGCCAACGAATTTAGGTACTCCTTTTAGTAGTGGCGCACAGAACAATAGTCGTTATGCCGTCTTCCCTAACCGATTAGCGGTTGAGTTAAATGGTCAAGTTTCTGTATACGACACTCTAGATCATAATATTGGCGGTGTTAGTCAACAGCAAGGCAGCAATGATTCTCTCTCTTTTAGCAGTCAATTTGGCACTCTGAGTGTGAATAGTTTACCTTTAGTCTCTGGCCAAACAATGCCGCCTGCACCTCAAACGAATTTTGCACAACAAGCTAACATTACAGAATCAAACTCTTTTACAGAACCAAATAACTTTGTAGAAAAAAATACGATATCTGATTTTGTGCCAACTAATGTTAATGAATCAGTAAACAATAATGTTAATACAGAAACAACACATCAAACACTAGAAATTATCGCCAAGTTAGCTGAATTACGAGATTTAGGTGCATTAACAGACGATGAATTTAATACAAAAAAATCTGATTTATTACAGCGAATCTAATTGAACACATCGATTCAAATAATAAAATGCCATTATTATAGTTTTGTCATTTAATAATTCACAAAACAAACAATAGTGGCATTAATTTTAATATCCTCATTAATTTTTAAACTGCATCGTTATTTTTAAATAGTATGGTTACGTTAAAGTACATAATAATTTTTAAACTCTATAGCGGCAGAAAAATATGCTTGGCATTTATTACCTTCAAGACGATACTCAGTAATAAGCACAGCCTTTTCAACCCTTTATTCATTCGGTATTAATATGAAAACATTCCAATGCAACTGCCAAGATAAACCTATTTTATTTTTTGAAAGTACTCACTGTGTTGCTTGTTCAAGAACCGTTGGATTGGATGACCAATTTGATCAAGTAGAACCTTATGAACTTGATCAAAAAAGTGGGCTATTTTTTAAAGCTGCAGAACCATCTGTTCATTACAAAAAATGTGACAATAATGAACAATTTAATGCCTGTAATGGCATGGTTAATTTAAGTACTTTCGTACCTAATCCTGATAATGAAGAAACGTTGTGCTTTGGTTGTCGCTTTAATGAAACGGTTCCCGACCTCAATATTGTTGAACATATTCCTTTATGGAAAAAGATGGAAACCGCTAAACGCCGTGCGCTTTACACGCTAAAAGCCTTACCTGTCCCACTACAAACCATCAGTGAAAATACTGAAACAGGTTTAAGCTTTGACTTCATCGCAGACAGAGATGTAAACGACCATTTTAACAGCCCACTAATTGGACATGAAACAGTATTCACAGGACATGATTGTGGCCACATCACTATTAACTTAGCAGAAGCTGACGATGTAGCTCGCTCTCAAACAAAGCATGCGATGGGAGAGCGGTACCGCACCTTGCTTGGCCATTTCCGCCACGAATTAGGCCATTATTATTTTGATCAACTCGTTGCAAATGCACCAGAAAAACACGCTTTATGTAAACAATATTTTGGTGATGATGAGCTAGACTATCAAGAAGCACTTAATCAACACTATGAACAAGGTGCACCGAAGAATTGGCGTGATACCTTTATCAGTGAATATGCAACAATGCACCCTTATGAAGATTGGGCTGAAACATGGGCGCATTATATGCACATTATCGATACCTTAGAAACGGCACAAAACTTTTCAATGGCAGGCTCCACTTCTGGTGTTGAAGCTGATGCAGAAGAACTGGGGGAATTAAATTTACCTCAAGATACTTCTTATTTTCGAGGACAAACCGATATAAATAGTATTTTAGATACATGGATGGACTTTTCAGTAATGCTTAACTCATTGAATAGAAGCATGGGCTTATCTGACGCTTATCCCTTTGTATTAACGCAAGCAGTGCGCACTAAATTATCTTTCATTCATCATGCAATACATAATAAATTACACCTTTTACCGCCTATCAAAATAACGGCGCAGAAGAAGAAAAAAGCCAATAAAAAAGTTTAAAGTCATAATATCTAATTCCAAATGATAACTTATTCAAAGCGATTATTTAATCAGCTTTCAGACAAGAAATAGCGTAGTTAAAACTTATTAACTACGCTATTTACTTGAATACTCTACTACTTTAATCGCTAATAACTGTTTCACAAACTCTGCAAAACCATAACCACCAGATTCAGTCATAACAAATTTTGGATGGTGCTGAAGTTTATCCCAATACTTTTTAATGTTAGCCACTCCCACACTTTTAGGTAATGTCGCAAACATGAATTCATCATTTAACGAGTCACCAACATAACAAGCTTGAGAGGTTATTTGGGAGTCTGATAAGCCTTTTTCATGCAAAAATGCTAATGAAGTAGCTTTCTTAGAATGCTCTCCATACCAGCTATTAATATGAATAGAGCTTGCCGTCGCATTCGCCCCTAACTGTTTAATTTTAGAAACAACTTCAGCAATTATGTCTGGTGATACCGATTCTCGATTTTGCCCAATATCAATAGCCACTTCACACAAACGATATGATTGATCTAAGGTTAGATTTAAATCAGGGTACGTTAATAACAGATCAACAACTTGTTGCTTTAACTTAGCTTGATTATCAACGATAGTTGACATTGGTGCGCCAGAACGAAGCGTTAAGTGCCCTTCTTTTTTCTCCATAATGAATGCACCGTTTTCACCAATCACCGCATCAACAGGCCAAAGTTGTGCAATATGATCACACCACCCTGCACATGCACCAGTCACAGCAACCACTTTCAGACCTGCCTGTTGTAACGCAGACAATGCCATTAAAGTTTCTGGCGGTAACTGACCGTTCCAAGTTAACGTATCGTCAACATCAGTTAATACCCACTGCACTTCTTGCCAATCATTTGTTAAGGTACTTTTTGGTAATTTCATCATATTCCCTAACATTTATAGTAAGTTCGGCAAGAACATCACTAAACCTTCTGAATAAGTTAACAACATTAATACAACTAATAATGCGAATAAGAGAGGCAATACCTCACGAACGAAGTCCACCAGTTTTACTTTAAGTATCGAGCATACCGTAAACATCATCGAGCCAAATGGCGGTGTGACTCCACCAATCATAATATTAACAATCACGATAATACCGAAGTGAACGGGGTTAACGCCTAGGTTTAATACGGCAGGTAGTAATAGCGGCGTTAAGATGATCATTGCCGCCCCACCTTCAATGAACATACCAACAATTAATAGTAATAGATTGATGAGCATTAATAAGACGAGCTTGTTATCAGTGACTAAAATCAAGGCAGAAGCCACATTCTGAGGGATCTGTTCCAACGTCATGTAATAACCAAAAATCATCGCGCCAATGATAATGAACATCACACTACTCGTCCCCTGAATTGTCTCTTTGAAGATCGCAGGGAAATGACTCACTTTTAGCTCTCGGTAAACAAACAACCCAATAATGGCACACAATAAAACAGCAATCGCCCCCGCTTCAGTCGGTGTAAATAAACCAAAACGCATCCCTAAAATAATGCCAAATGGAATTAATAAAGCAGGAATTGCTTTGCCTAAATAATGTAGACGTTCTTTAGCAGGTGCAGCTTCTGTTCTTGAGGGCGCATAATTTCGTCGTCTCGCGATGATGGCGATAGTGACCATCAAAGATAACGCCATCATGAACGCAGGCACGTAACCGGCAATAAACATTTCATGTACTGACACATTAGCTAATAACGCGTAAATAATAAGATTAATACCAGGTGGGATAACAGGGCTAATACTTGATGACGCTGCGGTGATTGCTGCTGTAAAAGGTAAGTCATAACCACGTTTAGTCATTTCAGGTGCAAGTATTTTAGACTGCATTGCCGCGTCCGCATTAGCAGATCCAGAAATGCCACCCATTAAGGTACTTAATGCAACGTTCACATGTGCAAGACCACCAGTTTTATGCCCAATCAATGAATCTGCAAGCGACAATAGACTGCGACTTATTCCAGAATAATTCATCACTGAACCCACCATAATAAAGAAAGGTATCGCCAATAACGGAAATGATGAAGCTGATGAAATAAAGCGTTGCATCACTAAGCTAACTGGAATCGAGGTATTAATAAATAAAAAATAAACCAACGAAGAAGCGATTAATGAAAATGCGATGGGAACGTTTAATAAAAATAAAACGAACAACATAATAATGGGAAGATAGATTTCCACGGTGTCACCTATAGAGTATTGGGTTGTTTTTTAAATAGCTGTTTTAAATCACTTCGAATGAAGTTTACGGTATGGATCGTCATCAATGAGAAACACAGAAACAACACACCGTTAATCGTAAAGTAAGACATACCCATCACTGGAGAAACTTTATTAGAAAGCATCATGTAGTCGTAACTTAAGTAAGCAAGAATCACATTGATTACTAATAAGAATGATAAAACCACGAGATTAAACGGGACTTTTGCTTTTTCAGGAAGTAATGCGATAACAACATCTACCCCCATGTGTAGCTTATGCTTGTAACAAGAACTAATGCCAAAATAGACAGACCAAATAAAACAGATAACGGCTAACTCTTCGCTCCATGGCACAACAAAACCAAATCCATAACGAAGGAATACATTAATAATGACCATTAAAATGGTAATGGATATTGCAATGGATGCGAGTATCTCTTCAAAATTTTTAACTAAGAAGCCCATGACTTCTCCTACTGATTAACTAATTAATACAATGGTTTTTTATTAAAATTTATTATCATTACTATTGTTAAGCATATTCACTCAATATAAGACGCAATAAAATGGTCTTCTTAAACCTTCAAAACAACGATTCGAGACTAATTATTGAAGTAATGGCTAATGGTATGAATGAAATTTTAGTAATAATTATCTAGCATTAAAAAATAACTGCCTTATTGAAAATACAATAAAGCAGTTACCTGATAGTACTTTTTAAACCTTATTTTTCGGCTTATTCAGCAGCACGAATTTTTTCAAGCTCTGCACCAATTCGGCTACGGATATCGTCACTCCAAGCTGGGAATTGATTATAAACATCAGCTGTTAGCTTACTGAATTCAGCGCTATCAACTTCGTTAAATTTAACACCTAGATCTTGTAGTTTTTGAGTATATTCACTGTCTAACTTAACTAATTCAGTAGTGTTTGAAATCGCACCAGCCGCTAACTCTTCGTTAATGATTTGCTGTTGCTCAGGTGTAAATTTATCCCAAACTTTAGGTGAGATATAAAGACCTACAGTGCCTAAGAAATGTTTAGTTAATGACATATTTTTCGCCACTTCATACATTTTAGTTGAGTACATAGTCAAAATTGAACCTTCAAGCCCATCAACAACCCCTTGTTGAACACCAGCGTAGGTTTCAGGGAAAGGTAATGATGCAGGTGCAGCGCCCATAGATGTTAATGTACTAATGAATAATTGGCTACCAGGAACACGAATACGCATGCCTGACATATCTGCAGAGTTTTTAATTTCTTTATTCGTGATCATATGACGGAAACCAAACATGTAATCAGCGTTTAATACTTTAATGCCTTTCTTTTCAACTTCAGCTGTTAAATCAGCAACTAGCTTAGTATCCATCATTGCGAGATATTCATCGTAAGAGTTATATAGCATTGGGCCGGCTAACGCAGCAAAGTCAGGAACATAATCACCAAGGTAACTTAAATCTTCTACAGCAATCCAATCGGCGCCATTCACAACTTGCTCAAGGTTATCTTTATAAACGGGTAATTGACCACCAGGGTAAACTTTAATGTTCACTCCACCATCAGTACGTTCGCGAATTTTATCAGTCGCTTTGATCAGCTCTTGCGTTAATAATTCGTTTTGAGTAAATACCAAACTCATGTTGATATCGATTGGCTCAACTGTTTTTGCAACGTCTGCGCCTTTCGTTGTTTCAGCAGGCTTTTCGCCACAACCGACAAGCAATGCAACAGCTGTTAATACGGTTCCGATTACCTTTATCATAAATAGTACCTTTGTTTATAAAGTTAGCTTTAATAAATCAGTTCGTTTATTAAAACAAAAAATAGTGAAATAAGTTGTATGGGCTTTTTTTGTTAACTCATACAACATTATTCATATGAACATTTGTAGAATCATATGAAAATCATTATCGTGCAAATAGTAGGTTACAAAAATGTAGACCAGAACGTATAAATACCATTGTATTGTTAAGTTTATATGACAGTCTGTTGTATTTTTAAGCCTTTTATATTTTCTAAAATACATTATCATTAACCTAGCTATTAACAAGTCATTAACGTTCAAGTGAACATTACAGGTAAATTTATGATTGCAGGTCATCGTGGGGCAGCTTCACTAGCGCCAGAAAATACGTTATCAGGTTTCAAAAAAGCACTTCAATCTGGTGCTAAATGGATTGAGTTAGATACACAACTTAGCGCAGATAAAACACCGGTCATCTTCCATGATGAAACCGTTAACCGCTGTACAGATGGTGAAGGTTTAGTCGCTGATTTAACATTTAGTCAATTACAAGCGTTAGATGCTGGAAGTTGGTTCTCAGAAACGTTTATTGGTGAGCAGATAATCTCGCTTGAACAGACTTTATTATTCTTCATGGAGAATGATTTGAGTATGAACCTTGAGATTAAGATTCATCACCCGCATCAAGCTGAGCCGCTAGTGAATGAGATAGCAAAGGTATTAGCTAAAGTGAGCTTTCCAAATGAAAAGATCATCTTATCTAGCTTTTCTGAATTAGCACTAGAACACTGTCATCAAGTCATGCCAGATATTCGACTAGGCTATATTACCGAACATAACCCACTAGTCACGTTAGAAAAATTAAAGCCTCTGAACCTGTATAGCGTACACCTTGATCATAAAATATTAGATCAAACGATGGCAAAAACAATCACAGATGCAGGACTTACACTGGTTATTTGGACACTTAACGATGTCACACAAGCTGATAAATTTAGATCTTGGGGTGTCGACATTATTATTACTGACAAACCAGATGTATTTGTTAACGCATGATAAAACTTAACGCTCGTCAGCAAAATATTTTATTGCGCTTACGTAAAAAAGAAGATGTTCAGATAGAAACGTTGTCTGAACACTTCCAAGTGACCACGCAAACTATTCGCCGAGACGTTAATCAACTTTGTAAAGCAGGTTATGCTCGCCGCATTCATGGTGGTGTAGGGTTACCAGCGCAATTGACCAATAGCAGTTATCAATATCGTAGTGATATACAGTTTGATGTCAAAGATCAAATAGCTAAAAAAGTCGCCAATGCGATTCCCGAAGGTTCAACCATTATAATGGGGATAGGCACAACAGTGACGCGTATTGCCTATTATTTAAAAACCAAACATCGAGTGATCACCAATAACTTACAGGTTGTTCGTATTCTAGAAATGAACCCTGATATTGAGGTCTATATTGCAGGCGGATTATTTCGTTCACAACAACAAGATGTGGTTGGCAATAATGTCACCGCGTTCTTCAATGATTTTGAAGCAGACATCGGCATATTAGGCTGCGCAGCAGTGACGAGTAGCCATTCAGCCATGGAACATGAAACCGCTGAAGCAGAAATATCGAGATGTATTGTAAAAAACTCACGACAAACTTGGCTAGTAGCCGATGCAACTAAATGGACAATTTCCGCTTCAGTGAAAGTCGCTTCATTATCTGAGTTTGATAAAATTTATAGTAATCACCCCCTTCCCTCAGATCTTCCGCTCGTCTCTATTAAATAAAGCCTACTGCTTGATATAAGATTAATGAGTAATACATACATTTACTGCACGTAAGAGCTGAAGAGTCGCTAAAAATAAAGTTAAAAATAGAGTGAGTATAAGAATAGAGTTATAAATCAGATTAGCAGTAAGAAGTGTTTTTAATGGGCTTTTGAAGGCTGGTGTATTGCTTGTAGTGGTACAGTTTCAGAATATTGTGATTACGATTATTTATTGAAGCTAATTTAGCCATTTTGATTGATACAACAATCAAACGAACATTAGGAAAGTAATACGAACATTACTTTCCTAAATAAACCACTTACTTCATTATATTTTAACGAGATATACATCAGTAAGTAAAACGGCTTTAACGGTTATATGCGGTTAAAATTAGTTCGAGCACGGAACTCATCCATTTTTTGCTGTGCATCATCACCAAACAAACGTTTACTTACCGCTTCTAGCCCTTCTGCATTGTCTAAGAGTTCTTTGCGAATCACTAATGTTGCTTTTGAACGTCGACGAAGTAAATCATCAAGGTTAACAATCATTTCATTCTCAGCAACCCAGTCAATTTCAGCCCAAGTAAACTCAGTATGTTCAAGTGCAAGATTCGCTTTAGCTGGATTCTGTTTAATCGCTTCAACTAACACGAATGCATCTTCTCCATAACGGCGCCAGAAACGGCTAGATAAAGGTTCAAGCGCACCTTTTGGTGTTAACTCATCAATATTAAACTCTTCAATCTCACCCATAAATTTCGCTTTAACTTGATCAGCAGGTTCGCCGTACCAAAGTGCATCAGATCGGTTCAATGGAATGTCTAAATCTTCAACAATATCAGCAACTTCATCACCTACATTGATACAATCTGTTAATTTCCCACCAAAAATACTAATGTGTTTATCAGCTTTATTCACATCTATAGCATGCTTACGAGATAGTGCGACCCAATCAGCAACGCCCTCTTCCGCTTCAATCGCTAATGGGCGTACGCCGCATCGTTCAGCAATAATGTCATCTTTAGTTAATGGTTTATCTAAATCTAATAACGTATTCGCATTATCAAGAATGAATTGACGATCTTCATCAGTCACTGATGTTTGATGACTTTCAACTTGGTTATCCGTTGTACCGATACACGTTTTAGATCCCATTGGTAATACAAAGAACAAACGTCCATCACTCGCAAAAAAGGCTAATACGCGATGTTCTTTCGAAATACGGTCAACTGTTAAATGTACACCTTTAGAAAATAAGTGATGATGCGATGTTTTCTGTTTCGTGCCTTTATTAACTTGGTCAACTAACGGGCCACACGCATTTATGAGTGTTTTTGCTTTAATAGTAAATGCTTGATCATTGGTTTTATCTTTTGCTTGTATAACCCATTGGTTATTTTCACGTACAGCGTTAACCGACTCTACATAGTTTGCAACAATAGCCGACTGTTTTGCAGCAGCAGTAATAAAGTTGAATACAAAGCGCGAATCGTTATCTTTTAAGAAAGCATCTGAGTATTCGAAACCTGCTTGCGCACCAGCCACTTTAATACATGGTTCAAGTTCTTTAATCGTATTACGTGTCAGATATTTAGGCGCCATAGTGAATAGGCGACCAAATAACCAATAAGCTAGCGTGCCCATGAATACAAACCACACAGGGAAACGGAAGCCTTTTTGAATCGTCGTTAAGAAACGAACCTCAGTCACTGATGATGGGTAATGTTTCATTAAGTTGTTACGACTTTTACAAAGTTTATTCACTAAACGATATTCATGGCTTTCTAGGTATTTAATACCGCCCCATGCGAGATTTGATGAATTAGAGCTAGTTGCTCCTGCAAAATCTCCTTTATCGATGAGTCCAACTTTAACGCCTTTAGCAGCCAAAGATGCAGCAGCAACAGCACCGTTGATACCACCACCTAAAATAAGGACATCTAACTCTTCTTCAGCTAGCTGTTTAATATTGTCTGTTCTATTGAGGCTCATTTCGTAATCCTTGATATAAATGTTCGATAGCGCACTTTAATGTTCACATTAGAACATATAGTTTTTATAATTAATACGATCATTCGCACTTTACTTATAAAAAATATAGCTAATTAATAACTTAAAAAAAGAAATTAGTTGGCATAGCTATGAAATAAAAAGAGAAATAAAAAAGACAAAGCAAAAATACAAAATGAAACAAAGAGTGGTTAACTGATAATAGTAAATTTCTATTATTTATAATGAATTATTTACCCCGTTTACTCCGAATTTACATAAAAGTTATTCTATGAATTTTCTTTTGTATTTCTCTCATTAACTTTGTTGCAGTCAATTTAATGAAAATATTAATAACCGTTGATTTATCCACCAGCTTCAATGACTTTATACATGAAGTTGAAATAACCACTTATTATCGAAAAATAATTACAGGGAACAGCTAGAAGGAGATGAACATATTTGGACTAAAAATGAAAAAATGCTTTTAAGGTTATCTTTGAAGGGGAGTGTTTAGATCTCACGCTAAGGAAATGTTTAATTGTACAATGTTCAAAAAAGAGTGCGTATAATTAATCACCTTCCTCATTCAGAAATTAAGCCCAAAATAATAATAAAAAATATCCCTAAAACAGCCTCAGCTTTAATTTATATAGTAGGAAAAATGATAACAAGCCAGAATAAAATCGATGTTCTGACAAAACACATTTAACTTAATTTAAATACTTGATTAAAAGCGCTTTGTAACAGCGCGACTTTACTGGCCTCTCTTGGTGACTTATTACTCACCAAAGATAAATCAAATTGATAAGTTAATATACTTGGTTGGATGATCCTAATTTCACCCATATTCAACTCCTGCTGAATATAACTCTGTGGCATATAACCTAAGTATCGGCCCGATAAAATCATCGTTTTACGCATATCAAATGCATATGCTTTAGCATTTAAATTTAATTTCTTTAATTGTTCTCGACCTTTACCTTGAATGTCGATACCGGGATGAATTGTAGAAGCAGAAGCCAAATCTAACGCAGTGATTTGCGTATCCACCTTATTAAAAAAGGGATGTTTTTTACTACAACAAAGGTAAATAGCTTCGCTAGTCAGCGGCGTATAATTTAGCCCTTCAATTTGTTGAAAAACAGGGAAAACACCTACATGTGCTTTATCCTTTAACAACAATTTCTCTATATTTGAAATTGAATCACCATCTAACGTGATATGCAAATTCGGTGCTTTTTGATTTACGATTTCAATCGTTTCTGCTAGTTTTTCCTGTTTCTTTTTATCTAATTGATCAGCACATAAAACAACTAGTTCGCCACTTAGCTCTTTTCCTAACGTCCCTACCAATAAAGAAAAATCGTTCAATGATTCAAATAGATTAATCACTGCACGATAAACGGTATGACCATCTTCTGTTAATGCAAAACCTCCACGGCCACGTAAACATAGCTTTAGTTTCATCCGTTCTTCTAAATTTGACATATGTATACTGATAGTTGAACGCGTGATCCCTAAAGCGGATTCAGCAGCAGAAAAACCACCATTTTCTACAACAGAAACAAAGATACGCAATAAACGTAAATCATATTCTGCGATGGGTTTAGGTATTATAGATGACTGTTTCAAAGTTTTATCTACCTCAAACTTATTGTTTAATGTTTTGTATTTAACATTATTTAGAATTGTTATTCAATGATGCAACAAGAACAGTTTAAAAACATAACCTACTATTCATCTCTTTCATTTGAATATGTTAAGCCACTTTAAAATATGCAATAACATTGGAGATAACCATGCACGGTATTAAAGATAATCAATTACTCAAAACATTTTCGTATATAGATGGTAGCTGGCATAGCAGTGAATCTTTTTTTAGCGTAACCAACCCTGCAACAGGGGAAGAGTTAGTAAAAGTATGTAATGCCGGTGTGGCTGAAGTTAACCTAGCGGTAAAAGCAGCTAAAACAGCGTTGAAACAATGGTCTGCTAAATCAGCTAACGAACGTTGTACTTTAATGCGTAATTGGTTCGACTTAATGATTCAACACCAAGATGACCTTGCTCGTATTCTTACGTTAGAGCAAGGTAAGCCATTTGCAGAAGCAAAGGGTGAAATTGGTTATGGCGCTGCGTTTATTGAATGGTTTGCAGAAGAAGGTAAACGTGTCTACGGCGATACTATCCCTGCTCCATCTGGCGACAAACGCATTGTAGTGGTAAAACAACCGGTTGGTGTTGTTGCTTCAATTACCCCTTGGAATTTCCCTAATGCAATGATTGCACGTAAAGCCGCGGCCGCTTTAGCTGCTGGCTGTACCTTTGTGGTTCGCCCTGCAACCTTAACGCCATTATCTGCTCTTGCAATGGCTGAACTTGCTGAAAGATCCGGTATTCCAGCTGGTGTCTTTAATGTGGTAACAGGTGAAGATGCAGCAGGCATGGGTAAAGTATTAACGCAACATCCTGACATTGCTAAATTTACTTTTACTGGTTCAACCGCTATTGGCAAATTATTAATTGAACAATGTGCATCAACCGTTAAAAAAGTATCGATGGAATTAGGCGGTAATGCCCCATTCATCGTTTTTGATGATGCTGATATTGATGCAGCAGTAGAGGGTGCAATGGCCTCTAAATATCGTAATGCAGGTCAAACGTGTGTTTGTACTAATCGTATTTTTGTACAAAACGGTGTGCTGGAAGAATTTACTGAAAAGTTCAAAACAGCAGTCGCTAACCTAACGATTGGCGACGGTATGACTGATGGTGTTCAAATTGGCCCTATGATTTCATCAAATGCGGTTGATGGTGTAGATAAATTAGTGACTGACTCTGTTGCATTAGGCGCAAAAGTTTTATTAGGAGGTCAACGTGATAGTACCGGTAATACTTTTTACCAACCTACTATTTTAACCAATGTGACTAATGATATGCCTATTGCACGAGATGAAATATTTGGTCCTGTCTCACCAATCATAGCTTTTGAAGATGAAGATCAAGTACTTGAAATGGCGAATGATTGTGAAGTGGGTTTAGCGGCTTACTTTTACTCTCGCGATATTGGCCGAGTATGGCGCGTTGCTGAAGGCTTAGAATATGGCATGGTCGGTATTAATGAAGCGATGATATCTAATGCAGCAGCACCTTTCGGCGGTGTTAAACAGTCAGGTAGTGGTCGTGAAGGTTCAAAATATGGCCTAGATGATTACTTAGAAATTAAGTATTTATGCATGGGTGGTTTAAATAAATAACGCATTAACACTAACAATTTAAGTGAGCGCTATAAGTTAACTATCAGCATGAACATTAAACAATATATTATCTATTAGGATCGAACATCATGACAAATCAAAGCTTACAAAGCAGAAAAGAACAAGTATTCCCACGTGGCCAAGGTAATATTTATCCAGTGTATGTTGAACATGCAAAAAATGCTGAAATCTGGGATGTTGAAGGCAAACGTTATATCGACTTTGGAACAGGCATTGCTGTGTGTAATACAGGCCATAGTCACCCTAAAGTTGTTGCAGCAGCAAAAGCACAAATGGATAAATTCAGCCATACTTGCGTAATGGTAAATCCCTATGAAGTAGCCGTAACGTTGGCTGAAAAATTAACAGCAGCAGCGCCTGGTAACTCACCTAAAAAAGCCATTTTTGTTACAACAGGTGCTGAAGCTGTTGAAAACTGTGTGAAAATAGCACGTGCTCATACAGGGCGTCGCGGTGTAGTCGCCTTTAATGGTGGTTTTCACGGCCGTACTAATTTAACGATGGCATTAACGGGCAAAGTCGCTCCGTATAAAAATCTATTTGGGCCGTTCTCTTCTGATATTTTCCATATACCATTCCCAATGGCTCATCACGATGTAACTGTAAAAGATTCACTAAAAGCATTACAAAATTTATTCAAAGTCGATCTTTGTCCAACAGATGTTGCAGCGATTATTATTGAACCCGTTCAAGGTGAAGGAGGATTTTATGCAGCACCACCAGAGTTTTTACAAGCACTACGTGAAATCTGCGACCAACATGGCATCGTATTAATTGCCGATGAAATTCAATCAGGTTTTGGTCGTACCGGAAAAATGTTTGCTTTTGAGCATTCTGGTGTAGAAGCTGATTTAATGACCATGGCAAAAGGTATTGCTGGTGGCTTTCCTATTTCAGCGGTTGTTGGTAAAAGCGAAATAATGGATGCGCCTTTACCAGGTGGTTTAGGAGGTACTTATGGTGGCTCTCCTGTCGCTTGTGCAGCAGCATTAGCAGTACTAGAAGTCATTGAAGAAGAAAATCTAATACAACGATCTGTAGAGATTGGTGAATTATTTAATAAACGCCTCAGTCAATTACAACAACAATATCCAGATACTATCTTAGAGGTCAGAAATCAAGGTGCGATGATTGCGATTGAATTTGTTAATAATGGCGATCCTGAACAGCCAAATACGAAATTAACACAAGATATTATTGCTAATGCTGCTCAACACGGCTTAGTACTTCTCGCTTGTGGTTTTTATGGCAACGTTATCCGCTTTTTACCTGCATTAACTATTTCTGATGATATCGCCAATGAAGGTTTAGATAGCTTTATTACGTTATTTGAAGGCCTAGTAGGTTCGTCAAAGTAAGCGTTTATTGTAAACTAACGTAACTCAAAAAATGCAAAAGCCCTATTAAGTACTTAATAGGGCTTCATAGGTTGGATCTTAAGAAAAAAATACATTGAAAACATGCTCTGAATTTGATCTGATAGTAATCGCCAAACCAA
>NZ_CANLFB010000021.1 GCF_947489755.1 uncultured Psychromonas sp. | reverse complement strand
TGGTGCGGGTGAAGGGATTCGAACCCCTGACCGCCTGGTTCGTAGCCAGGTACTCTATCCAGCTGAGCTACACCCGCTTTAAGAATCTACAAGAATGGCGGTGGAGGAGGGATTCGAACCCTCGAACAGGCTATAAACCCGTTACTCCCTTAGCAGGGGAGCGCCTTCGGCCACTCGGCCACCCCACCGTCGTCTTGTTGGCGCACATATTACTGTCTTCTGAAAACAAGTCAAACACTTTTTAAAAGAAAACTTTCCGTTTGCTCGCTATTCGAACAACCTGCTTAAATTTCATCTACATTGCACAAATTTCAGACATAAAAAAAGAGCCCTTAGGCTCTTTCTTTAAGAATGACTAGTATCAACTAGCGGCATTCTTTTCTGCTTGAATACGCATATAAATCTCTTCACGATGCACAGACACATCTTTTGGAGCATTAACGCCTACACGTACTTGATTACCTTTAACGCCTAATACAGTAACAGTCACGTTGTCACCAATCATAAGAGTTTCGCCTACACGGCGTGTTAAAATTAACATATATACTGCTCCTAAATTATTCTAATTATATCGAGATGATGAGTATGGCTCATTACACAGTAAATACATCTTTTATTTACTGTGTATATAGCACCAATTCTATTTTTCTTGCGTTGGTTCTGTTTCTAGCTCAAATGCTTTATGTAAAGCACGTACAGCTAATTCTAAATACTTACTATCTACTAATACTGAAATTTTGATTTCAGAAGTAGCAATTTGATGCATGTTAATCCCTTCCGCACCCAATGTTTCAAACATTTTTTGCGCAACACCAGGATGATTCCACATACCGACACCGACAATAGATACTTTTGCAATCTCATTATTACCTTGTACCGAATTCGCTTGTAGCTTTTCACAAACAACATTTAATAATTTTGTTGCTTGATCATAGTCGTCACGATGTACTGTAAAAGTAAAATCTGTTTTACCGTCACCCAGTGTATTTTGCACGATCATATCAACATCAATATTGGCGGCACCAATAGGAGAAAGGATTTGAGCAGCAACCGTTGGTTGATCAGGAACACCAGATAAAGTTAAACGCGCTTCATCACGATTAAATGCGATACCAGAGATAACAGGAGATTCCATTTTATTTTCCTCATAACTAATTAACGTACCACCACCATCTTTAAAACTAGAAAGTACACGTAGTGGCACGTTGTATTTTCCTGCAAATTCTACTGAGCGAATTTGTAACACTTTCGCGCCTAAACTCGCCATTTCAAGCATTTCTTCAAACGTAATACTGTCAAGGCGACGTGCATTAGGCTCAACACGAGGATCAGTAGTATAGACACCATCAACATCCGTATAGATTTGGCATTCGTCAGCTTTTAATGCAGCTGCGATAGCAACAGCAGAAGTATCACTGCCGCCACGTCCTAGTGTCGTAATGTTATTACTTTCACTACGACCTTGGAAACCAGCAACAACCACGACGCGCCCTTCTTTTATATGCTTCTGAAGGTTCTCAGTTTCTACATTTAAAATACGTGCTTTAGCGTGGTTAGAGTCGGTTTTTAAACGAATTTGATCGCCGGTCATTGAAACAGCATCAACACCAATATTGTGAAGCGCCATAGACAGCAAAGCGATAGTCGTTTGCTCACCAGTGGTCAACAATACATCCATCTCACGTGCAGTGGGTGTATCGTTAAACTCTTTCGCTAGCGCGATTAAACGATTGGTCTCACCAGACATAGCCGATAAAACAACCACGACATCATGACCTGCTTCTTTCGTCGCTTTAACTTTCTCTGCGACGGCTTTGATACGTTCCACATTTCCAACGGAAGTACCACCATATTTTTGAACTAGTAATGCCATTTCTTTTCCTTTCTACACAACCAAGGTATAGACCCCTAATTTTTATAAACGTTCAGTTAACCAAGGAGTTACCAATGCAAGCGCATCTTTTAATGCAGCAGGATTGTTTCCGCCAGCCATCGCCATATCTGGACGACCGCCACCTTTTCCGCCAACAGGGATAGCAACAACATTCACTAAATCACCTGCTTTGACTTTTTTAGTTAAGTCTTTTGTTACACCTGCAATCAAACTAACCTTGTCATCGCCAACCGTTGTTGCCAATACCACGATGCCTGATTGTAGCTTGTTCTTCATTTCATCGACGCTATTACGTAACGTTTTAGGGTCAATGCCTTCCATGTAAGCAACAACGACTTTAACGCCGTTGATATCGACAGCTTGCTCAGTCAAGTTTGAACCCGCTTCACTTGCCGCTTTGGCTTTAAGTTGCGCCAACTCTTTCTCAAGCGCTTTATTACGCTCTAGTGTTTGAAGGATTTTCTCACCTAACGTGAATGAATCCCCTTTAACAAGATCACAGGCTTTATTGAATTGCTCACGTAAGTTTTGCAATATATTACCAGCCGCATCACCCGCAGCCGCTTCAATACGACGTACACCAGCAGCCGTACCAGCTTCAGAAGTGATAATGAATAACCCCATATCACCAGTACGTTGTACGTGAGTACCACCACATAGTTCAGTAGAGAAGTCACCCATTTGTACAACACGTACCATATCGCCGTATTTCTCACCAAATAATGCCATTGCACCTTGGTTCTTCGCTTCTTCAATGTCCATCAGCTTAGTAACAACTTCATAGTTGTTACGAATGGCTTGATTCACCATATAAGTCACTTTATTAAGTGCTTCAGTAGATACCGCTTCAAAGTGAGAAAAATCAAAACGTAGTTTCTCATCATCACATAACGACCCTTTTTGAGTCACATGCTCACCTAACACTTGGCGTAATGCTTCGTGTAATAAATGCGTTGCAGAATGATGTAATGCAATTGATTTACGACGTTCAGCATCGACTTCAGCTTCAACAGACTCATTTGCTTTGATAGATCCCATACTCACATAACCAATATGTAAGAAAGCATCACCTGATTTTTTAGTATCAGTAACAACAAAAATACCGTTACTAAACTTAAGCACACCAGCGTCACCGACTTGGCCGCCTGACTCTGCGTAAAATGGTGTTTTAGCTAGCACGATTTGTGCGTTATCGCCTTCTACTAAACTATCAACAAACTGCCCTTCTTTGATTAACGTCGTCACCGTAGAAGATCCTACCAATGCTTGATAACCAATAAACTCAGTTTTACCTTCAATTTTTAAGACATCGTTATAATCTTTACCGAAGTTATTCGCTGCTTGAGCACGTTTACGTTGCTCTGACATTGCCGAATCAAAACCATCTTCATCGATGGTTAATTCACGTTCACGCGCAATATCTGCTGTTAAATCAGCAGGGAAACCGTAAGTATCGTAAAGTTTAAATACAACGTCACCAGGAATAACATTGCCTTTTAATGCATCTAGTTCGTTATCTAAAATTTGTAAGCCACGCTCTAGCGTTTTACCAAACTGCTCTTCTTCTAAACGTAAGATCTTTTCAACGAATTCACGTTGTTGACCTAGTTCTGGGTAAGCATCGCCCATTTGTTTAACGAGCTCTTCATAAACACGGTAAAAGAATACGTCTTTTGCACCTAGTTTATGACCGTGACGGACTGCACGACGAATAATACGACGTAGCACATAACCACGTCCTTCGTTTGACGGCATAACTCCATCACAGATCAAGAAACCACATGAACGAATATGGTCGGCTACGACGCGTAATGATTTATCTTGTAAATCTTGTGCGCCTGTTACGTCAGCTACTTTTTGAATCAAGCCTTGGAATAGGTCGATATCGTAGTTTGAGTGACCGTTTTGAATAATCGCAGAAATACGCTCTAAGCCCATACCCGTATCGATAGATGGGTTAGGTAGATTTTCCATTGTGCCATCAGCACTACGGTTAAACTGCATGAAAACGATGTTCCAAATTTCAATGAAACGATCGCCATCTTCTTCAGGTGTGCCAGGAGGACCACCCCAAATGTGCTCACCGTGATCGTAGAAAATTTCAGAACAAGGACCACAAGGACCCGTATCACCCATTGACCAGAAATTATCAGACTCGTATTTTTTATCAGCTGATTTATCGCCAATACGGATAATTTTATCTTCTGGTACGCCGATTTTATCAGCCCATAATGAGAATGCTTCGTCATCACTTTCGTAAATAGTCACAAGCAGTTTTTCTTTTGGTATTTGCAGAACGTCAGTTAAGTATTCCCACGCAAAACAAATCGCTTCTTCTTTGAAGTAATCACCAAAACTAAAGTTACCTAACATTTCAAAGAAAGTATGATGACGAGCCGTGTAACCAACGTTATCTAGATCGTTGTGTTTACCACCAGCACGCACACAACGTTGGCTTGACGTTGCACGTGTATAAGCTCTTTTTTCAGTGCCTAAAAAGGTATCTTTAAATTGGTTCATACCTGCATTAGTAAATAACAAAGTAGGGTCATTCTCAGGGACTAGTGAACTACTGCTCACAGTCTGATGCCCTTTCTTACCAAAGAAATCCATAAATCCTTGGCGAATATCAGCGGTCGATTTAGTCATGACTTATTCCATGTAAAAGTGTCAATTTAGGTATTCTTAAAAAATGAGTCTTTAAGCGCTAAATAGATAAAAAATAAATGGAGGCTAATATATCATGCAGACGGTGCTGGTGAAAGTAGCGATAAATGCCGTCATAGCAATTATTTATTACTCAATATAACCTATCTGAATAAGCGAATCGGCAATTTACGGTTAAACCTCTTACGTAACGAATCAAAGGTGATTCAAGACGAATAGTTTGTTGAGTTTATATTGATTCAAAGATCGTATTTTACTGACATAAGATGTAGACATAAAATATGGGAAATGGGTTAACCAAGAGATGAATGATTGAGGGATTACTGTTGAAGAAAAAAGTTAATTGACTAGCGATACCACTGACCACTAGCCAAAACTTAAAAACGTTTATTCAGCGACTAACGTTTCAATACGATAGAAACCTTCACCGTCAATACCTAACGCTTCAGCTAAAAATGGCAAACTATGTTGCATCTCTTTTTGTAACGTCCATGGCGGGTTAATCACAATCATACCGCTTGACGTCATACCGCGCTCTTCTTTATCAGCTTCAATACCCAATTCAAATAACAGAATATTTTTAATGCCTGACGACTTTAACGCTCTTTCCATTTTGTTGATCAGTGTGCGTTTAACAACGGGATACCATAACGCATAAGTTCCTGTCGCAAAACGACGGTGCGCAGCAATTAACTTCTCAACCACTTCGTCATACTCTGTTTTAATTTCATAAGACGGATCAACCAGCACTAAACCACGACGTTCTTTAGGCGGCATAGTCGCAATCAAACCTTGTAAGCCATCGCTATTCGCCATTTTAATGCGGCGATCACCAGAAAAATTACCACGCATGTTAGTAAATTCATTCGGGTGTAATTCAAATAAAAACATACGATCTTCATCACGACGCATTTGATTACAAATCATCGGAGAACCAGGATATGACAATAACGCACCTTCACCATTGAACGCTTTAACCTGATCTAAATAACGTGAAACGGGCACAGGTAAGTTTTTAAGCCCCCATAACGCACCAATCCCATTGTTAAATTCACCTGTTTTAAGTGATTGAGCTGAATCTAATTGAAAAGCACCACAGCCAGAATGAGTATCCAAATAACAAAAAGCTTTATCTTTTTGTAACAAGTAATCAAGGATAGAGGCTAATACAGTATGCTTTAACACATCTGCAAAATTCCCAGCATGGTATGAATGACGATAACTCAGCACAAAAAACTCCAAATATAGTAAAAATAAACAAAGGCAGTATAAAGTCTTTAAGCCCTCATTGCGCGAATAATCGCACGAAAAGTCACACGAAAAATCATGGGAAAGTTGCGTGAAAAATTACGCAAAACAGATAATACGATGAATGGCTGTCGTGTCATAAGGTAAACGCTATTTCTTTAACTTAGTATGCAGACAACAGTAACAGTCTTGATCTTGTTGAGCGCTTATTTTTGTCCACACTTTTACCGTCATAATCTTCAGAAAACTATTTTAAAAACTAATTTAACGCGCTCACTTGTTGCTGTGTGGGGCACCGTCACCAAGTTATACGCCACATATCAATTTTTAAGATATTTATGGGTGGTATTGTAGGGGCAAGATCCTATAAACTAGGCAATAATATTTGCTTATTTTTATGCTTAATAAAGTTAGTGATCATGTGTATTTTGTTAATCATTAATAGACATAACTTAACTAATAACCGTATTTGCACGTTTATTAACAAGATAAAAGTAAGCAGCAGTTAATTGATTAACTAATTGCATTAGAAATGCGCATTAAATGTAATTATGGCGACTAGCAAAAATACTGTTTATAGCAAAACTAATACTCAATTTTTAAGTCATAGTCTCATTCACAACTTAAATCCTTCTTTTAATTGATGAGTTAATTGATTAGTTAAGTGATTAGCTAAGTCATTCGTTAAGTAACGATTTAACTAACAGTTAAGTAAGAAAAAGCGCAATAAATTTTAAGTGGTAGTTAACTAACTAGCACTAACAAATACTTTAAATAAGTCGAAATAGCGGAGCAAGAATATGTTTAACCGTAGTGTAAACAAAGTAGTCCTAGTAGGTAACCTAGGCAAAGATCCTGAAATGCGTTATACCCAAAACGGTGGCGCTGTTGCGAACTTCTCTATCGCAACCACTGAAAGCTGGAAAAACAAGCAAACAGGCGAATACGAAAACAAATCTGAATGGCACAACATTGTTGTATTCGGTAAGTTTGGCGAAATGGTTGGGCAGTACCTTAAAAAGGGTGCAAAAGTTTACGTTGAAGGTAAATTGCAAACCAACAAATGGCAAGGTCAGGACGGTCAAGATCGTTACAAAACTGAAATCATTGCTAACGACATTCAAATGCTAGATGCGCGTACTCAAAATGCAGGCCAAGGTCAACCTTACCAAGGTGGACAACAAGCAGGCGGTTATCAGGGCGCACCACAACAAGCTGCTGCACCAGCACAGTCTTGGGGTAATGCTCCGCAACAGCCACCGGCACATCAAGCGGCTCCTCAAATGGCACCAGCTTATCAGCCACAACAAGCGCCACAGCCAACACCTGCACAGCAACGACCTGCGCCAGCACCTGCTGCACCGCAACGTCCGGCTCCTGCTCCAGCACCACAGGCAAAACCGCAACAAGCGCCAGCATCATTTAATGAGCCATCAATGGATTTTGATGATGATATTCCGTTCTAGGATTGAGCTATCTTTTAAGATAATTTTTTAAATTGTAGAATAGTAAAAACCTAGCACTGCTAGGTTTTTTTATGTCTGTAATTTGAAGTATTAAATTCACCTGACTTTAATTGAGTTGATACTTTCAAATAATCAATAAGTCCATATCTCTCTTACCTGCAGTATTTCCACCACAAATATTGCAACGCCCTACGCTTTTAGATGATTAAAACTTCACAAGTGAGCTATATCTCTTTGTTTTATCGACAAACCAACGTAAGGTAATAATAATATTTTAATCATTAACTCTGTCGTATTTCCACCGTTAAAATGACATTTTGTGAGTTAATAAAGCTTTATGCGTAATAACTAAATTAATAGCAGTGTCGGAGTATAATATGTTCAAGGAGAGTGGGCTTTAATGAGATATATTGTTGATTCAAATTTTTTACAATCAGAAGAGTTGGTAAAGATCTTATTAAATCCTGTCAATGAAGTTTTACTTTGCGATCAAGTTTCTTTAGAAGCTTTACGTAGCGATATGGTTAAGTCTTTTGAAGCAATCTCTCGCTTTCCTAATCAAGTACATGTTTTAAAACGAAGCCAAAAGATCATGAGACAATCACTTAAATCAAAAGGGTTACAAAAACGATTGATTGACGAAAATGATACAAAAAGGTTTAGAAAGCGTTGCAAGCAAATCCACAATTTACATCGACGAGATGACTATTTTCATAATCAAAATAAGCTAATGAAACAAGATTCTATAAATGAATTAGCTCAAATACAACAAGCTATCGAACAAATGAATGAGTATATTATAAATTACTTTTCAGAATTAACGAAAGAGCAACGAAAATTACTAAGGAAAGATCCGCCATTCGAGCCTGAGGCGTTGAAATTAATAATGGATCGGCTGTTAGATATGACGTGGTATTTGTTTTCAAATGTTGTTGACTTCAAAAAGCGTAATAATCACGAAATCTTTTACAACTCATACCTATTTAGGGTTGGCGTGTGCCAGTACTTTTTAATTCAAGATTTGTTTTTATCTGGAGGGTTAGAGAATATGAAGCCCAAAAAATTACTTAATGATATTCTTGATATGCAAATTGCAGGTTATGCGACTTACTTTGATGGTTTCTTAACAAATGATAGAAAAGCACAAAGAATCTATAAAACTTCAAAGTATTTTATCGATGGTGTGATCAGTGCGAAACACGCATAACAAGGCATTTAAACTAAATAAAAACAGTGGGTTACGTTCCGCCTCTCTCCACATTACAACCTACAACTTTGTCCGCTCAACGTGGCGTTATGTTTTTTTGGGGAGTGTAAATTTTGTACGAGTGGTTGTTAGATGCATTTAGTACCCCTACTGGGAAATCACAGTTCATTTCAATACTTGTATCTACATGTGTTGCCATATCTGTTCTGTTGTTAAATCAAAAATTAACGAATACCAGAGAACGGAAAAAGGTGTATGTAGAAAAAATAGAAGAGCTCTACTTAGCGGTTGTAGAATATTTAGAGACTTGTGATGCTCTCATTACTGATATTCAAAAAAGTACATATAGAGAGCATGAAACTGGTTATCATAGATACAATGAGGCCACTTACTATAAAAGGGAAGCTTCAATATCTAAAATCGAAATGTTATGTGGCTTATATTTTCCGGAAGTTGAATTCGAGCCTAAAGAATATTGTATATCAAAGATGCCTGCATTTTGGGCCGCCACAAGTGGACAATTTGCTAGGAAAGAGGTCAGTGGTGAAGAAGTAGTTAAAAAGTCTAGAGATCATATCGATAAAGCATCTTTAAAACTTAAAGCTATTTGTCGCGACCTAATGAACTCAAATATGTTGTAGAAAAACATAACAAGGAAATTAAACGCAACTAAAACAGCGGGTTACGTTTATCTTCGTTATACGTTTAACCCACCATTTTAGTCCGCTTATTGTGGCGTTGAGGCTGTAGAATAACTCGACTTTTACAATTCAGAGCAAAAATTAACTTTATAACATGTTGTTTTAATTGGTTATTAAATTTTAAAAATAGCTGTTTTTTTCCTGAAATAGAGAAATTCTACAGCCTCGTTAGAGGGGGCTACATATTTATGCGACTCTCCAAATATCCATATTTTGTTATTTACATATTTTTAATATAGAGAGAGCTTAGATTGGCAACTTTAGTTATCGTCGGCAATGGATTTGATATACAAAATGGCCTACATACAAGTTATTGGTATTTTCATAAGCAATATAATGATCAACTCGATGAATACTTTATGCATTTTCCTGAATTTTTTGATGATCAAGAATGGTCAAATTTCGAAGAAAACTTAGGACTCTTTGACGAGGATAATTTCAGAGAGAATTCTGTATTTGAACCCAGTATGGATGACATGATCGAGTCATCGAAATACGTGAACGGCTATAATGACGAAATATTCCAAAAAACTGATGAATTAGTAGATGATATACAAATTGCATTTACAACTTGGATTAGAGCAATAGATGTAAAGAAAGCCAATAAGTTTATGGAGTTTCCGAGGGGGTTTAAATTTATAAATTTTAATTATACATCTACCCTTCAAGATGTGTATTCAGTACCAGATGGAGATGTATTACATATTCATGGAAAAGCTAGATGGAATGTGATCTTTGGACACGGAAAAGGAAATGGTAATCAATCTCAGTCTATGGGATCAAATTATGATGAACCTTGGTTTGAAGAGTCATATCAAACAATTGCATCTGTAACCGATAAATTTCATAAGCCAGTCAATGAAATACTTGAAAATAATAGAGAACAGCTAGAGAAATATGGTGATGTAACAAAAATAATTGTGCTTGGTCACTCTATTAATAATATCGACATTCCATATTTTAAGTGCATTTTAAATGCTTATCCAGATGCAGTGTGGAGGAATTGGAATCATAAAGGTGAAGAGAATGATGGAGTATCAGATACACATGATAAGTTAATGAATCTTGGAGTACCTAGTGAAAAATTATTCTCTCTTTCATCTAAAAAACTAGGGAAGGCATATCCAATTAGTTGAGATTTGGTACCAGCCCTCTAATCGGGTAGCCAGAGGTATCTACCCTCCAGCCCCACACCACCCTGCATGCGGCTTCACACAGGGCGGTTCATCTTATGATGAATAGTCGATGTTTACCCACAAGTCCTTTAATGAGATGAAACCTTGTCTGGTTAAAAACGCATTGCGATCGCTATATTGATCCCTTTGGTTTTCGAACTACGACAAGGTCCTTTACTGGTACTTTTTATAAATCCCCTGGCACAAGAAATAGCCAAACATTCACTGACGACAAGTAACCACGAAGCCGCTACGCTGCACGAAGGACACGAAGAAAACCCACAATATTCATTAATAATACTGTTTTTGACCTAACCTTCTTCACCCTTCGTGCCTTCGTGGTTAATCGGCTTTTGATTTTAAAGGCGAGAAAATAAAAATAGAAATAGATTAAGAGTAAACTTAGTCAGACACAGGGGATAACCTAAAAACAAAAAAACGCATGTCTAATTGCTTAGACATGCGTTTATATCATCTAACATATCGTTAGATAAGTTTGTTCTGCTTACAAATTAATTACATCAAGCCATTACTAACTTATTACTGGCTTTGATATCAAAAAACTTAAAGTGCTGTTTCTAAAATTTGACGAGAACGTGCTAAATCAATCGAACCGTTTTCACCAAGTTTAGTCATACCGTGCGCTTCTAAACTTACCATTGCAGTATCAATATCTGTTTGTGTTAAGTCGATTTCGCTTAATGATACAGGTGTTTTCATTGCAGAGAAAAAGGCTTTTGTTTTCTCGATGGCTGCGTCGATACGTGCATCATCAGAACCTTCTGTGATATTCCAAATACGCTCAGCGTACTGTAATAATTTTGCTTTTTTCTCTTCACGACATACTTGCATAATCGCAGGTAGTACGATGGTTAAACTACGGCCGTGGTCTACGCCAAAGTTACCTGTTAGTTCGTGACCAATCATGTGTGTTGCCCAGTCTTGAGGAACACCGACACCAATTAAACCGCTTAATGCTTGAGTCGCCGCCCACATTACGTTGGTACGCGCTTCCATATCTTGTAAATCAACAATCAGTTTTGGACCTTCTTCAACCAATGTTAATAAGATACCTTCTGCAAAACGATCTTGGATTTTTGCGTTAACTGGATAGGTTAGGTATTGCTCCATTACGTGAACAAAGGCATCAACCACACCATTAGATGTTTGGCGTTCAGACAAGCTTAATGTTGTTTGAGGGTCCAGCACTGCAAATTGAGGACGTACAAGCGGATTACCAAATGCTAATTTTTCTTTACCACGCGTAACAACCGCGCCTGAGTTTGTTTCTGACCCCGTCGCAGGTAATGTCAAAATACAACCTAATGGCAATGCTGTTTCAATTTTGCCTTGTTTAGCAAGAATATCCCACGCTTCGGCACCTTCAAAGTTCACTGCGGCTGCAATGAATTTAGTACCATCAACAACAGAACCACCGCCTACTGCTAATAAGTAATCAAAACCTTCTGCACGAATGCGTTCAACCGCTTTCATTAATGTATCGTATTGTGGGTTTGGCTCAATACCTGAAAACTCATCCCAGTTATGGTCACTAAGTGCCGCGACTACTTGGTCATAAACGCCGTTACCCTTGATAGAACCGCCACCATAAGTGACTAATATTTTTTTGTCTTTTGGAATACTGTCAGTGATCGCTGTAATTTGACCTTGACCAAAATGGATTGCGGTCGTGTTGTGGTAACTAAAATTATTCATTTATGACTCCTGTAAAACGATTTATTCTATTCATCGTTTATTAAAAATTTTGTATTACTGAAACTGATTTACTTGAATACATTGAATCGGCTTTGTTTATACGACATAGGCTCTATACGCTTCAGTTTTACGCTACGATCAATATGGATCTAACATGACCCCATATATGGCACATCGAAATAATTATCATTCTAATTAAGTTGTGCACAATTTAATTGTGTAGCAAGTATATCTCGCATTGAAACCATAATGCAAGTATATTGTGCACAATGTAATTATTTAACGGATTGAATATGAGTAACGATAAGGTGGTTTTGACAGTGAGTAAAAATGAAGAAGTGGGTGATAATTTAGTTGGTAATAGTTCAACTAATGATTGCTCAGCTAATAACTGTTCAATAGTAGAACCTGGTTCTAACTTAGCCATTGAAAAGCAACTTTGTTTCTCTTTATACAGCACAGCTAATGCTATTGTTCGCGCGTATCGCCCGATGTTAAAAGCGCTTGACTTAACTTATCCTCAGTACCTAGTGATGATTGTGCTTTGGAGCAATAACGGTATTAATGTAAAAGATCTTGGGCAGATATTACATTTAGACTCTGGCACGTTAACGCCTTTATTAAAGCGTCTTGAAAGTAAGCAAGTATTAACACGACAACGTGGTGAAGATGATGAGCGCGTGCGTGAGATCTTTTTAACAGCACAAGGTATTAGTTTGAAAAAACAAGCTGAATCAGTGCCTGAGCAAATGTTATGCAAAGCTAAATTACCTTTGGAAGAATTACTCGAGCTAAAAAAAGGCTGCGATAGATTATTTGAAAACTTAACTGACGAATGATTTATACAAAAAATAATCACCATCACAACCATCAACAGTAGATTTATTTTCTAGCATTGGAAAAGAATTTTTTAGGATAATTCACTTGAGCTAACCACTTATAAAAATTTTACTCTTATATAAAACAATAACTAATTGATCAATTAACTAACTATTTTATCATCTAGTTGTCACAACTTCACTCTAGACTATTTTAATGCAAATTTTTTAACGCAGAAGGATAAAGTGAATGAAAGGTTTTATTTCTCGTCGTGATTTCTTAATATTAACCGCGAAAGGTGCAGGTGCAGCGGTTGTTTCATACGGTTTAATGGGCTGTGCGAGTGATGACGACGATACTCAAACAAACAATGATATTGGCTTCAATCATGGTATTGCCAGTGGCGATCCTTTAACGGATGCCATTATTTTATGGACTCGTGTTACACCCAGTAGTGATGGCGAGGTAACCGTATCTTGGGAAATAGCAACAGACGAAGCATTTACTCAATTAGTAAATACAGGCAATACCACCACCAGCTCAGAAAGAGATTATACCGTTAAAGTAGATGCTATCGGTCTTTCTGCCGGCACAACTTATTATTATCGTTTCATCAGTAATGGTGTAACGTCTTCAATTGGTACCACTAAAACCTTACCAGATGGTTCACCTGACTCCGTGAAGTTAGCCGTATTATCTTGTGCAAACTATCCAGCTGGCTTTTTTAACGTGTATAACTTAGCCGCACAGCAAGATGATTTAGATGCCATTTTACATATTGGTGATTATATTTATGAGTACGGTCGAGGCGAGTACGGCAGTGATAATGCAGAGGAAATAGATCGTCAAGTATTACCCGAAACTGAGATCTTTAGTTTAAGCGATTATCGCACTCGCTATGCTCAATACCATACCGATCCTGATTTACAACTATTACACAGTAAAGTGCCTTTTATCACCGTTTGGGATGACCATGAAGTCGCTGATGATACTTGGAGTGATGGTGCTGCCAATCATAATGAAGGTGAAGGTAGTTTTGAAGATCGCAAACTCGCTGCGTTACAAGCTTACTTTGAATGGTTACCTATCCGCCCTTGGAATGAAGGCAACTATGCAGAAATTTATCGTCAGTTTTCATTTGGTGATCTTGTTGATTTATACATGCTAGATACGCGTGTTTTAGCCCGTGAAAAACAGCTCGACTACGCTGATTATTTCGATGGTAGTGTTTTATTTGATGAAGAAACATTTAACCAAGATCTTTATGAAACTGAAAGAACCATGCTCGGCGCAGAGCAATTACAATGGCTTAAAGATAGTGTGAGCGTCAATAGTGGTCGCTGGCAATTATTAGGTCAACAAGTGCTAATGGGTGAAATGAAATTACCTGGTGCCGTTGCATTAAATGCGATGAGTACAACTGATTATGCTGAATTAGGCCCATTAGCGTTACTCGCTGTGCGCATCGAAGCTGAAGACTCGACTATAACTGCCGATGAACAAGCCTATTATGACGCCAATGCAGACAAACTCACTGCGGATTCACTTAGTTTATTATCTTTTCCTGAACTGCCATATAACTTAGATGCATGGGATGGATATGCGACAGAGCGAGATAAAGTCTTAGCTATTTTTAATGACGCATCAAAAAACTTAGTTGTTGTAGCCGGTGATACCCATAATGCATGGGCAAATGAGTTATCTAATAGCGATGATAAAATTGTCGGCGTTGAGTTTGCTACGGCTTCAATCTCTTCACCTGGACTTGAGTATTATTTAAATATTAGTGATGATGCAATCGAAAGCACAGAGGATGGTTTTGTGTCTTTGATTGATGGGCTTAAATATTCTAATGCTAAAGATAGAGGTTTTTTAACCCTCACCTTCACGCAAGAGAAAGTGGAAAGCCAATGGCATTATGTCGATACCATTCTGAGTTCAGAGTACACAGAGCTAACGGATCGACTTAAAGTCGCGACGAGTAATGTTGATGAACCCGGTTTAATCTTCTCATAAACTTGGGCCTATGCCTGTTACCAATCCAGTTGCTTTATTCAGCAAAGCTTTATTCATTAAGGCTTTATTCGTTAAGTTAGTTGGTAACGTATTTATACCATTTCGATTAGTTTTGAAATGGTATAAATGTTCGTTAGTTTTCGATACGTTAGACTAACAAAAGTCTGTCGGTACTTGTGACTAATATAAAACAGCCGAATCCGCCACCAGCAGTCAAAGCTATTATTTTTCCCAATCTAAAATGACTTTTCCTGACTTGCCAGAACGCATCATATCGAAGCCTTTTTGGAAATCATCAACACTAAAGTGATGTGTAATAATAGGTGTTAAATCTAAACCCGATTGAATAAGGCTGGCCATTTTATACCACGTTTCAAACATCTCTCGACCGTAGATACCTTTAATCACTAAACCTTTAAATATAACCTGATTCCAATCCACTGCCATCTCTGCAGGTGGAATACCTAATAGAGCGACTTTACCGCCATGGTTCATATTTTTTAACATGCTATTAAACGCAGTTGGGTTGCCTGACATTTCCAAACCAACATCAAAACCTTCTGACATACCCAGTTCAGTTATCACCTCTTCTAGTTTTTCATTGTTGATATTAACGGCACGCGTAACACCCACTTTTTTAGCGAGATCTAGCCGGTATTCATTAACATCAGTGATCACCACATGACGTGCCCCAACATGTTTTGCAACCGCCGCGGCCATTATACCAATCGGCCCTGCACCTGTGATCAGAACATCTTCTCCCACCAAATCAAAAGATAACGCGGTATGAACGGCATTACCGAAAGGGTCAAAAATAGCCGCAAGATCATCGGATATTTGATCTGGGATCTTAAACGCATTAAATGCAGGTAATACTAAAAATTCAGAGAATGCACCTGTCCTGTTAACCCCAACGCCACTTGTATTACGACAGAGGTGCGTGCGACCACAACGACAGTTACGGCAATGCCCACAAGTAATGTGCCCTTCACCAGAAACACGGTCGCCAAGTTTAAAACCGCGAACCTCTTGCCCCATGCCAACCACTTCACCAACGTATTCGTGACCAACCACTAAAGGCACGGGAATAGTCTGCTGTGCCCATTCATCCCAGTTATAAATATGAATGTCTGTGCCACAAATCGCTGTTTTTTTAATGCGGATAAGCAAGTCATTATGCCCCACTTCAGGCTTTTCAACTTGGGTCATCCACAGCCCTTGTTCGGACTTTAATTTAGCTAGCGCTTTAATTTTCATGATCAATTAACTCCATCTCTTGCCCAACTTTAATGAAGGCGTCAATGGCCGTATCAAGTTGTTCACGCGAATGCGCCGCAGACATTTGTGTGCGAATACGTGCTTTTCCTTTAGGTACTACAGGGAAAGAGAATGCGACTACGTAAATACCCAATGTTAATGCGCGTTCAGCAAACTCGGCAGCGACTTTTGCATCGCCTAACATAATAGGAATAATCGCATGATCTGCGCCTCCCATTGTAAAGCCTGCTGCTTCCATACGCGTACGAAAGTGCGTTGAGTTTTCCCATAATTGTGCGCGTAAATGTCCAGATTCAGCGAGTAAATCCAACACTCGAATAGACGCTGAAACAATGGCAGGTGCTACCGAGTTAGAAAACAGGTACGGGCGAGAGCGTTGACGTAACCAATCAATAACTTCTTTTTTACCAGAAGTATAACCGCCAGAAGCGCCGCCCATTGCTTTACCTAAGGTGCCAGTAATAATATCAATGCGATCAATCACATCATGGTATTCATGTGTGCCTGCGCCATTTTCGCCCATGAAGCCAACGGCATGAGAATCATCAACCATCACTAGTGCGTCATATTGTTCAGCTAAATCACAAATGGCAGGTAAGTTAGCCACCACGCCATCCATTGAGAACACTCCATCGGTGACAATAAGGGTATGACGAGCACCGGCTTCTTTCGCTGCAATCAATTGTTGTTCAAGTTCTGTCATGTCATTGTTGGCATAACGAAAACGCATGGCTTTACACAAACGAACACCGTCAATAATCGATGCATGGTTTAATGCATCTGAAATAATCGCGTCTTCTTTATCTAAAATAGTTTCAAATAAACCGGTATTAGCATCAAAGCACGAGGTATAAAGAATGGTGTCTTCTTTACCTAAAAAAGTAGATAGCTTTTGCTCTAATATTTTATGTGAATCTTGTGTACCACAAATGAAGCGGACTGATGCCATCCCAAAACCATGTTGATCCATGCCATCTTTTGCTGCTTGAATCAGCGTTTCGTGATTGGCTAAACCTAAGTAGTTATTGGCACAAAAGTTTAATACTTCTTGCCCTGTCGAGATTGAAACAGCGGCTTTTTGCGCAGAAGTAATAATACGTTCTGATTTATATAATCCTTCGCTCTTTACTGTTTCTATTTGTGTTTTGATTTGTGCATAAAATGTAGAAGACATCGTATTTCCTTCTTTAAGTGGTTTTGTTTAGCTGTCGATGTTTAAATCGTCACTGCTTTGCTAGTCATTTTTATTGTGGTGGCTTTATTTTTACTTTTATAATGAAGCTTTTTATAATGAAGCCTTTTATGAGAAATCCTTTTATAACGAACATCGTTATAAACAATGCGACATATTAATGTTGTTGATAAAAAGTATAATAAAACCCAATAAATTGATTCTAATTGAAACCGATTACTACTATTAGCCCCTAAAATGGAAAACCATTGGTGAATCATGGTCACAAATAAACTGATTACTTTATTACCCGATTTAGCCACTTTTATTGTTGTGGTGAATGAAGGAAGCTTTACAACGGCAGCTAAAAAGTTAGGGGTCACCCCTTCAGCTTTAAGTAAATTGATCACGCGATTAGAAAGTGCATTATCTGTAAAGTTGTTTGAACGAACCACTCGTCGTTTATTGATCACTGATGCGGGTAAAAAAATATATCAGCAATCAACCATCATTGTTGAAGCTGCCCAGCAGGCAATCGATATTTCCAGTTTAGAACATACCGTGCCTTCTGGAACGTTAACGGTTGCTGCACCAAAAGCTTTTTTAACCATTGTATTGCAGCCACTGGTCACGCCTTTTTTGACCAAATACCCGAAAATTCAATTAAAACTAAGGGCTTCAGACGGTGATATCGATATGATAGCGCAAGGCATTGATGTGGTATTTCGCTTAACCGATAAACCCTCTGAAGGCTTGATAATGAAAGAGATTGGCAAAGTCCATTTGAAACTTTGTGCAAGCCCTGAATATATCAAAAATAGAGGTTGCCCAACTCATCCACAACAGCTATCAGCGCATGATTGTTTATATTTAGGTGAAACGGCGATCGACCATATTTGGGAGTTCATGAAAAAAGAGGAAAGACATGTAATCGCAGTGTCTGGACGCTATGCAGTCAATCATTCTCAAATGCGTTTAAACGGTGTTAAAGATGGTTTTGGGATTGGTATCTTCCCTGACTTTGTGATTAAAAATGCGTTACAAAATAATGAAGTGGTTGAAGTACTTTCAGATTGGGACATTAAAGGAAACTACGCGGGTGTAATAGCAATGCAATATGCCCAAAATAAATATATGCCCTCTCGCTTAAAAGTATTCACTGAGTTTGTAACCGCACACTTAATGCAAGGGACATTCAATGAAGATGTCGTTAATACCGAATAATAAAATACGGAATAACAGAACAATAAAAACAGATCTTAGCTTTTTTAATGCTTAACTTTTATGATTGATTATTGGTAACAGTTTATTGGTGATTGGCTATACCTACGACGTTAAAAATAAAGCTAATTTAACGTCGTAGACATAGGCTGCATATTATATATAAGTTAATGATTTAATGGTTTAATGGTTTAATGGTTTAATGGTTTAATGGTTTAATGAACAAATGACTTAATTAAAACACCAACAAGCCAAGTGAAATAATCACGCCCGAACCGAATAACGCCATAATACAATATCCCATGACATCTTTAGCGCCTAATCCTGCAATTGCTAACGCAGGTAATGCCCAAAAAGGTTGAATCATATTCGTCCATGCATCTCCCCATGCAATTGCCATCGCCGTTTTCGCCGCATCAACACCTAATGCAGCCCCTGCAGGCATCATAATAGGTGCTTGAACGGCCCACTGACCACCACCTGATGGTACGAAAAAGTTGACAATACCAGCACTTAAAAAGGTAAACACTGGAAATGTTGTTTCATTTGATATTGAAACAAAACCCGCTGAAATAATACCTGCTAACGAATTACCTGAATCGCCCACTGCCGTCATCATCCCCATGATACCTGCGTAAAATGGGAACTGTAATAATATACCTGAACAGTTTTTAGCGCCTTGTGAAACGGAACTTAATAAACTCTTTGGCGTTCCGTGTAGCAAGATTGCAGAGAATAAGAAAGTGAAGTTAACGATATTAAGATTAAGTGCAAAACCATTATTAATAAAATAATAGATAATGTAAGTGAAGCCCATCCCCCCTAATAACAGCGACAAAATACGACTGTTTTCAAGACGCTCAGCAGGTGTCATTTTTTCCTGATAGTCTGTTTCTTGATCATCTAATGCGTCAGCCTGTAACTCTTTACCTTGAAAGTTTTTGCCTTTTGATTGTTTACCTTGAGCAGTCCCCTGCAGGGCAGATTGCTCTTTTAATAATTGTGCATCAATAGTGATAATATCTTTGCCAACGGGATGCATTAAACGATTCAAAATTGGAATCGCAATTAACATCACGGCAAGAATCGTCAAATTCATGGTTGAAAAAATCGTTTCAGAAGTTGGGATTGGAGACGTTACTGCACCATTAGTCACAGCACTCAAGTTAGTACCACTGGCTAAAGCTAATGGGATCGAACCAGATAAACCCGCATGCCAAAATAAAAAGCCACTGTACGCAGAGGCGATTAATAAGCGGTAATCAACGCCCCTTACGCGTGACGCAATTTCACGAGCAAAGATAGCACCAACTACCAAACCAAATCCCCAGTTGATCCAACAGGCGATAGCACTGATAAAAGTCACTAATAAGATCGCTTGATTTGGTGTTTTAGCAATACTGGCTAATACCGCGAGTTTACTTTTAAACGCGGGTGCGCTGGCCATGGCATGCCCGGTCACCACCACCATTGCCATTTGCATTGAGAAGGTCAATAATTTCCAAAACCCACCAGCCCACGCATCAACAACTTGTATTGGACTTTGCCCTGTACTCGGCATCACCAACACAAAAACCGCTAGGGTTAATACAATCGCAAAAATAAAGGGATCAGGAAGATAACGCTGAAGTAGCGTCACAAAAAATTTACTGAGTCTTTGTAATACACTGAGTTGTGCTACGTTAGTATTCATAACAATTTCCTTATTATATCGCTGTTAGCTTATTGACGATTGATAAACGAGGATCGCGAATCGAACGTCATTATTTTCGTTTATAAAATGTGAAATTTTTACTTGTATTGCTGTTTGTACTTACTTAACTGTTGAAAACTAGATAAGTCGTGGCAGCTCAAATAACGACCGACAATTGAATTAAAAACTGATCTTGAACTAAGAGTGTTATTGCTTATTTAGTGCTTTAATACTTTTACTGCTTTTACTGCTTTTACTGCTTTTACTGCTTTTACTGCTTTTACTGCTGAAAGCATCTTTCCGATGGCGCTCTGTAGATTCAACCTATTCGTTTTAAGCCAGACTCATAACACGAATAAGTTGAATCAACGTTTTTAACGGGACAACAACATTGCCACGCCCATTCCTCCACCAACACACAGTGTGGCTAACCCTTTATTCAACTCTCTCCGTTTCATTTCATGTATTAAGGTCACTAGAATTCGGCAACCTGATGCGCCAATGGGATGCCCTAGTGCAATTGCTCCACCATTAACATTCACTTTATTTGTATCGAGATTAAGTTCTTTATTAACTGCCATCGCTTGTACTGCAAAAGCTTCATTCGCTTCGACAACATCTAAATCATCGATTGTCCACGTCGCTTTAAGCAGTGCTTTTTTAGTCGCTTCAATTGGACCAATCCCCATCACTTCCGGATCGACACCTGCACTTGCAGAAGCAGTAATCGTCGCTAATATTGGCAACCCTAATGCCTGTGCTTTGTGCTTAGAAGTAACGACCACCATTGCGGCACCATCATTAAGGGTCGATGCATTACCAGCCGTCACTGAGCCATCTTTTGCAAAAGCAGGACGTAACCTCGCTAAGCCCTCTACACTACTGTTAGGGCGAATTTGTTCATCTTGATCAACAATAATTGCATCACCTTTACGCTGCGGAATACTGATAGGAACAATCTCTTCAACAAACTGCCCTGCTGCTTGCGCTTTTGCGGCTTTTTGTTGTGAATGTGCTGCAAAGGTATCTTGTTCACTACGTGTAAATTGCCAACGTTTAGCAATATTTTCAGCAGTTTGCCCCATGTGATAATCGTTAAATGCATCCCATAAACCATCACTTACCATGGTATCGACTAACGACCAATTACCCATTTTTTTACCATGTCGGCTTTGTGGTAACACATGTGCAGCTTGGCTCATGCTTTCCTGTCCACCCGCCACCACCATTTCAGCATCACCATTAGCGATCGCTTGTGCGGCGAGTTGCACCGCTTTTAAGCCTGAACCACACACTTTATTAATAGTCATGGCAGAAACTGAATGATCGAGACCGGCATGCACTGCTGTTTGACGAGCAGGATTTTGACCACATCCAGCCGTCAGCACTTGCCCTAAGATAACTTCGTCGATATGTTGTTTTAAAACAGGTTGTTTTAGTAACATTGACGCTAAGACTTGGCGACCTAATTCCACTGCACTTAATGACGATAAACACCCGTTAAAAGCACCAATAGGTGAACGACCTGCAGCAACAATAACAATTTCCATAATGGCCTCTTTATTCAAAATAATTGTTTTACTCGCAATAGCAGCTTCACTAAGAAATAACTGCTTTACTCAACATAACTAATGGCTTAAAACACCATTTCAGGAACATGCTCAGGTACAATTAAACGACCTTGAGTTTTAGCTTTAATTTCTTCTATCGATACACCAGGAGCACGTTCTTTTAATACAAAAGCCCCGTTTTCAATTTCTAACCAAGCTAAATCGGTTAATACTTTTTTTATGCAACCTTTGCCGGTTAAAGGTAATGAACAAACATCTAATAACTTAGAGTCGCCATTTTTAGATGCATGAGTCATGGTCACAATAATGTTGTCTGCCCCCGCCACTAGATCCATTGCACCGCCCATACCTTTTATTAATTTCTTTGGGATCATCCATGAAGCAATATTGCCACTCACATCGACCTCAAAGGCACCTAATACTGTTAAATCAACATGGCCACCACGAATCATCGCAAAGGATTCAGCCGATGAGAAAATTGAGCTACCAGATACTGCGGTAACAGTTTGTTTACCTGCATTGATCATGTCTGCATCAACACTGTCTTCACTTGGGAATGACCCCATCCCCAACAAACCGTTTTCAGATTGCAACATGACTTCCATACCATCTGGTATAAAATTAGCGACTAATGTTGGAATACCGATGCCTAAATTAACGTAGTAACCATCTTGTAGTTCGCGTGCTACGCGAATCGCCATTTGATCTCGAGAAAGTGCCATAAAACCACCTATAAATATGCATTGAACTAAATATGTATTGAACTAGATATGTACTGAGCTAGGTTTATATCTAACTACAAAAGCATTATTCGCTTGTCGTACGGTTCTCAATACGCTTTTCAAATGTACCAACAATCACGCGGTCAACATAAATACCCGGAGTATGAATATGGGCAGGATCGAGCTCGCCCACTTCAACTAATTCCTCCACTTCAACCACGGTTATTTTGCCCGCAGTTGCCGCCATTGGATTAAAGTTCTGCGCGGTATGACGGTAAATAACATTACCGTAGCGGTCTGCTTTCCACCCTTTTACAATTGCAAAATCTCCCGTGATTGCTTCTTCTAACAAATATTCACGCCCGTTAAAGAAGCGAGTATCTTTGCCTTCAGCAACGGGCGTGCCCACACCTGTTGCGGTATAAAATCCGGGAATACCTGCACCGCCTGCACGCATCTTTTCAGCTAAGGTGCCCTGTGGTGTTAGTTCGACATCTAACTCGCCATTTAATACCTGCTTTTCAAATAAGGCATTTTCACCTACATAAGATGACACCATCTTGCTTACTTGTTTGTCTTCCAACAAAATCCCCAAGCCAAAACCATCGACACCACAATTGTTTGATACAACGGTCAGATTTTTTGTTTTAAGACGTTTAATTTCAGCTATTAAATTCTCAGGGATCCCACACAAACCAAAACCACCAGCAATCACCGTCATGCCATCTTGTAAACCACTCATAGCGTCTTCATATGTTGTCACTACTTTGTTGAAACCAGCCATAGATCCCCCTTTAAATACAATGTCGTTTTAATTTTCATCAGTGTGCACCATACTTATTCATTAAATAAATTTATTATATTTATCTATTAATTAGGTTTTGTTATGAATGTAAAACAACTTCGTATATTTTTAGCCGTCGCACAGACTCAAAGTTTTGCCGAAGCAGGCCATCTTGTGCACATGTCGCAACCAGCTGTTAGCTTATCCATTAAGAGCTTGGAAGAGGCGTTAGGTGGGCGCCTATTTACGCGCACCACAAGGAGCACTTTACTGACGGCTGAAGGGCTGCAATTACTGTCAATGGCTAAGACGTTAGTCGCCTCATGGGATGCAGTAGAAAATGAGCTAAAACAGAGATTTACATTAGATAGAGGGAAAATAGCATTGGCTGCAATGCCCTCTTTTGCAGCCTCTTTATTGCCAAAAGTATTGATGAATTATCGACAAAAAAACCCCAATATCAGTATTGAAATTCACGATGTATTAACCGATACCGTAGTTGAAATGGTACGTTCTGGAAACATTGAAATGGGTATCTCTTTTGAGCCAGAAAATACGCAAGATTTAAACTTTCAAGCCTTGTTTAATGATCGCTTTATTGCAGTCACTCATCAGAATTGTTCGCTCAAAAATGAGAAAGAACTCACATGGAAACAGATACTTGAATGTGACTTTATTACCTTACAAAAACCTTCAAGTGTACGTAAGTTGATAGAAATGGCGTTAGCGAAAGAAGGAATGGAATTACATGTTGCTTTTGATGCTCACCAATTAGCAACGGTAGGAAAAATGGTATCTCAAGGGTTAGGAATCGCTGTTGTCCCTGCTTTGTGTGAAGCGCAAATGCGTGAGCAAGGCGCCATTTGTTTACCGATTTCACAGCCAATCATTTCTCGTCATGTGGGCATCATCACAAAAGCTAAAATCCCCCTTTCAATTGCCGCACAGGAAATGATTGATACCTTAATTGATACCTTTAGAAATTGAGACTTTAAAACAAGACAATCCCAATAATAATCAAAAAGTAAGTTAGGGCGATAATGGTGATTACCCTAACTTGTTAAAAGCACTTATTAAAGAAGGTCTATTAAAGAAGTCATAGTTAAGAGGTGATAATTAAGAGGCTTTAGTTAAGAGAGGTAACTAAACTGTAGACCTTCAATAAAAAAGTAATGAGAAAGCTCGTCCAGCTAAATGCAGCGACTAAACAGCAACCGTTAACTCTCCACGTAAATCTGTGGTTAATAACTCTTTTACGACTTTATAGCTTAAGTCTTGGCTAAGGAGATAATGTAACTTAGCGATTACAGCTTCTGTGGTCATATCTAACCCACTGATCACTCCCGCTTCACTTAACGCATGGCCTGTTGCATAACCTTCCATATTAACGCTGCCTTTTAAACACTGGCTACAATTAATAATGAGGATGCCACGGTCACTCGCTTCCTTTAAGGTATTTAATAATTGTGGATCTTGCTGAGCATTACCAACGCCATACGTTAATAAGACTAATGCTTGCAGTGGGCTTTTTAATAAGTTGTCCAACACTTGCCAATCTAACCCTGGAAATAAATGCAAAATGGCAATCGATTGTTTTTCGATTGTGCCAATGGTTAAACGTGTATTCGCTGTTTTTTGTTTTTTACCAGCAACGTTTTTAATCTCTATGCCAGCTTCTAATAACACAGGATAATTAGGAGACACAAAGGCACTAAACCCATCAGCATGTTGCTTAGTGGTTCTGTTACCTCTGAATAGCTGATTATTAAAGAAAATACATACTTCATTAATAGGATGATGAGCAGCAATATACAAAGAGTTTAATAGATTAGCGCGTGCATCTGAACGTAACTGAGAAAGAGGAATTTGTGAACCAGTAATAATCACTGGTTTACTTAAACTTTCAAAAATAAATGACAATGCAGATGCAGTATAAGACATGGTGTCTGTACCATGTAATATGATAAACCCATCAAACTCTTGATATTTCTGTTGAATATCAGTCGCTAACACTTGCCATGCTTGTGGTGAAATATCAGCTGAATCAATTAACGGTTCATATTCATGTATTTCAAATTCAGGCATATCCTGATGATAAAACTCAGGCATATTTTTAATCGTTTCAGACAAATAACCAGCAACAGGAATAAACCCATTTTTAGAGGGTTTCATACCAATAGTGCCACCAGTATAAGCGATATAAATACGTTTTTTCTCAGCCATTACACTCTCGTTTCTATTTTTTCTTTAAGGATAACCATTAAATCGTTCGTTTCTTTCTGATAGGTTTTGCTTAACGGTATCAGAATCTTTATGTGCGTAAAATTCTACTTTAAACTCGGTATCATCAGTTAAAAACGCGACTTTATGCCAATACTCAGGCGGTGAAATAGCATGCTCACCAGCTAAGATAACAATGTCTTGTTCTATCAAGCCGCGTCGCTCACTAAAGCCCGAAAACTGTAAACGCCCGAAGGATACACATATTTTGCCAAACACGCCCGCCTTTGTATTGTGTTCAAATAAGAACAACTTAGGGATATTACTTTTAGTAAATAGAGGTGTGGTTTTATAATGTACAAAATCATCTGGAATATTCGTGATTGAATTCAAGTGTTCACTCCCTTTTTATTAAGAAATAAATTTTATTACCACCTCCACCATGACACGGAATCTAAACCAATACTATTACCCTCATCTTATTTAATCTTATTTCATTTTAGTAAACGTCAATATCTTGTTTTTATTGATCAATAATACTGACTCAAACAAGTTAAATGCCCAATTTAAAAGATAAAAGTCTTTATTTTGATAGTAAATGTGGACATATTAAGTCAAATTTACGTCAATAATTTTTATCTTTGAAAAAAGCAATTTAATTACAAAACACTAACAAATAACTTTTAATAAGGCGTATTTCAATTAGTTAAAATGCAAAACCCTTCACAAATGTTAATAGACTATTTCCAGACTTGTTAATGGTTGTTTACATGACAAAAATCAGCTTTTTTTTCAACCTGAACATACATTGACCAAGATCACATTTAGTATTAATTTATCGGTAGAATTACTTTTAACTTACTGAGAGAGATACTATGTCAAACTTTGAATTGCTGCACCAAAAGCCAAATAAAATGTCTGAGTCTATCGCTTATAAAATTACTCAGATATTGAAATTCACCCTAAACCTTTTTTACGGTACTAAGTACGCTAAACGCGCCGTAATTTTAGAAACCATTGCCGCTGTACCCGGCATGGTAGCTGGCATGTTAAACCATTTAAAAGCCTTACGCCGTATGCGTGATGACGAAGGATGGGTACGAGAGTTATTAGATGAGGCTGAAAATGAACGTATGTATTTAATGATATTTTTAGACATTGCTAAACCGACATGGATTGAACGTACACTCGTATTATTAGGGCAAGGCGCGTTCCTTTTTGTATACACTTTTTTATATATTTTATCGTCTAAAACGGCACACAGAGTCGTGGGTTATTTTGAAGAAGAAGCCTGTAAAAGTTATACCGAGTTTCTAGAAAAAATTGATCAGGGAGTTGTCGACAATGTCGCGGCACCTAAAATTGCTAGAGACTATTATAAGTTGCCACAAGATGCGTTGTTACGTGACGTTGTATTGTGTATTCGTGAAGATGAAGCAAAGCACCGTGACCGTAACCACGAGTTCGCTGATTCATTTGAAAGTAATGACTTACCATCACATCAACAGTAAACAAATAACAAACTAATCGTTAGATGATCAACAAGGGATGATTGATATCATCCCTTTTTATTTATTTCTTACACCACTTCTTTCTCTCATGATGGCCAATAAATACTTTTAATATATTCTTTATAGTCACTTTTTTGCATATAATCCCCTCTCTTAATAATAGAGTTAATTATGCGAATTCATGCCGTTCATACACTATACGACCATCGTTTAAGTCAAAGTACCCGACCTTTTTTAGCCCGTGGCGGTAGTATTCCACGCTGTAAGCATTGCATGTTATTGCCCTACTTATGCATTTGTTCAATCAAGCAAACAGTAGACAGCCAAAGTGCATTTCTCTTATTGATGTATGACGATGAGATCTTAAAGCCAAGTAATACAGGGCGTTTAATTGCGGATCTTATTCCCGATACGCAGGCTTATATTTGGTCTCGTACTGAACCTAATCCCGCTATGTTAGCTTTATTAAACGAGACAACTTGGCAACCTATCGTGGTATTTCCTGATGAGTATGCCACAACAGAAAGAACCTTAATGCCATCACCTATCACTTCTCATTTAAATGAAGGTAAACGTCCTTTGTTTATTTTATTAGATGGGACGTGGGCACAAGCTAAGAAGATGTTCCGTAAAAGTCCATACTTAGATGCATTCCCAGTACTGTCCTTTTCACCAGAAAAGCTATCGCAATACATCATGCGCAAAGCGACTAAAGACAACCAATTAGCGACCGCTGAAGTCGCGAGTTTAGTATTAGACAGCTTAGGTGAAGTCGATAATGCGCATCTATTAACGTTATTATTTTCAACTTTTAAAGAAAACTATCTTATTGGTAAGTCACGTCAGCAATTACCAGAAGATAGCTGCCAACAACGCTTAATATCAGCTTTTGCCCAGCGATAATCTTTTGGGCACCTTATTCTCGAGATAAGCTTCTCAAGACAAGCTTATCAAAACAGCCCTCTTTAGAATGGTTTTTTCCAAATGAGCCACTTAAGAATAAGTGGCTCAACTATATTTATGGCTGCTTTATTTGTATCAGCTTTATTTAACTCAAATTTATTCAGTTAAAATTAACTCGACTCATTTTCTTTAGGGTAGATTCAACCCATCAATGCAACATTCGATGAGGTATATGAAAAAGAGAGAAAGTCCAAATCACTTATTTTAAATCGACTCGCTTTTATGCACAGCGATCACCTCTTGCAAAATAAAGCTCACCATCGATTTTAATTGCGTAAAATCAAATAGTGGCAGATCAGCTACATCAACATACTGGTCACAAACTAAGGCAATAATATCGGGATCGTTTGGATACAGAAATGGCTTGTCTAACACGCTACGATGTAATTCTATTTTAGGGAAAGCTTGATCACGATAACCTTCCACCAGCACTAAATCTAAACAGTCTGTATTTAATAATGCGAGTTGTTCACTTAACTGGCTATCATGTGCTTGTTGATGCTCATGAAAGCAAATCGAACGATGTGTTCCAGCCAAGACAACTTGCGAAGCACCCGCTTTACGCAAGCGGTAACTGTCTTTCCCGGGTTTATCCATTTCAATGTCATGGTGGCTATGTTTCACCAACGCAATACGTAAACCCTGTTCAATTAACAAAGGGATGAGTTGCTCTATAAGCGTTGTTTTACCCGTACCGCTAAAAGCGGCAAAACCCAACAAAGGTACAGGAAATTGTGTTACAGAAGTCATAATTTAACCTTATGAAAATAATTAAAGACACGTTATCATAATTGCCTCAACGTCTCATCATCAACCCGATTCAAGAGTAAAATATGCCTTATTTTCATGAGTTTATTATGTTAACCATCATCCACTTCCTCGCTGTTATGAGCCCAGGACCGGACTTTGCGATTGTGCTTAGACAAAGTATTAGTTTTGGTCGTAAAACAGCAATAATAACCAGTTTAGGAATAGGAGCTGGAATATCGGTACATGTGTTATATACCCTTCTAGGTGTGGGTATTTTGATTTCACAATCAGATTCATTAATGATTGCCGCTAAAATATTAGGCGCAGCTTATATCACTTATTTAGCCTTTAACTTATTACGTAGCAAAGCGAAGCCAGATCAATCGTCATCGATCGCACTTGATAATAACAAAAAGCATCAAAAGAAAGCGTTTATGGTTGGCTTTATGACCAATGTATTAAACCCAAAAGCAACACTGTTTTTCTTAGCTATTTTCACAACGGTCGTCAGTGCCAGCACACCAATTGCTGTACAGTCTCTTTACGGACTATGGATCATCGTGACTACAGCGGCTTGGTTCTGTTTAGTGTCTTTTCTATTTTCACAGCAATCGGTTAGAAAGAAATTCTTAAATCACGGTCACTGGTTTGACCGTGTGATGGGGTTGGTTCTATTGGTATTTGCAGTTAAATTAGTGATTGAACTCATTTAAATTTTTATTAACTCACTAAAAAATCAGCGTCTTTACTTTTGAAGTAGTTGAAGATAAGGCGCGTTTGTATCTATGATCCTATGTTGATAGCCCTAGAATGCTTCCCCTGAGCCAAGTTTATTTAGAGCTAGACTAGCTAATATGACAACATCACTCATTTTGATAAGCCTACAGATCTTTATATCTGCCTAATTCTAATTTAAATTTCACCACCATATAGAATAACCTTTAGATGTACCCAGTGATGACAACGTTCTTCTATAGCATGAACCTACGGAACAGGAGAGCCTTTAGATGCAACCCAAATTCGATACCATTGTTCATTGCTCATCTTCAGTGTTAATGCTGCAACTGCATTATGCACACGTGTAATTTTCCCTGAACCAATCAATGCAACTGGTTTTGATGGGTGTTTAAGTATCCAAGCAAACATAACTTGTGTGATAGCGGTAGCCCCTATTTCCTTAGCAACTTCATTTAAACAACGACATAACCGTGAAATTTGTGGGCTTTGCTCATTAAAAATAGCTCCACCAGCTAAACATGACCATGCCATCGGCCGTACACGATATTCCTGTAATTGGTCTAAGACACCATTTTCAATGTTATGCGTATTAATTTGATTTATTTCAACTTGGTTAGTGATTAGAGGCTTATCTAAACGAGATTGTAAAAGAGAGAATTGAGAAGGTGTAAAATTTGAAACACCAAAATGTTCAACTTTACCAGATTGTTTTAACTCCCAAAAAGCGGCAGCAACTTGGTCTGCATGCATCAAGAAATCTGGCCTATGAACTAATAATGCATCTAGTTTTTCAACCCCTAATCGACGTAAGGAATTCTCTGTAGAAGTAATAATGGCAGATTTACTACTATCATAATGTGAAACATGCTTTTCTCTAGGTGAAGAAGCAATACCGTTAATGCCAAACTTAGAAATAATTTCAATTTTATCGCGCATACTCGGGTCTAACTTTAAGGCTTCACCGAATAACACTTCACTATTGTCATAGATAGCCGCATTATCAATAGTACTTATACCTAGCTCAACATGTTGCTTCAAAAAAGTTAAACGTGCTTGAGGTGACATCCCCCAACTTCCTAGACGCCAATAGCCTTGTATTAATTTAGAAAAAGAAGGCCCTTCAGATGCCATTACCACTTTTTCAACAAAACTCATAAATAATCACCTTAAATAAAAACTAATATCGCAGAGTCATAACAATATCAATTTTATATAATCCTGTAAGTGACTATATGAGTTTCCATAAGAAAAAATACACATAATGAGGTACAGCTAACAATTAAAAAAGTTGAGCAACAGTGCCTTAACAATAAGATGAAATAGTGCCAGGCTAACTAGGAAGTTAAAAATAAGAGGCTTAGGTAATGAAACTTTATGAAATATGAAGTATGAGGTAAGACGTTCAAAAATTTAGATTAATGACTAATGACTAATGAAAGATAAGATCAAATAAAGCGCTATAAACAAAAAACTGCTTATCCGTATTGAAACGAATAAACAGTTTTTTTATTTTATTAATATAATTGAGTATTAATTTAAGTTTTTGCTATAAACAACCTAGCTAAACAATAATCTAATATCCTTTTATTAATAAAGCTATCTTAGAAGCTTACAGCCATACCAGCGTAGTAACCTACTTCAGAATCATCTTTGTCGTTGCTACCAACTTCAACATAAGTTGTTACATTGCTGTTGAATGCGTAACCAACGTTTGCAAAGTAAGTATTAAATTGATCATCAGGACCGTCTGTATCTGTGATTGACCAACCACCAGATACAAATGCTTTATCCATTGAGTAAACAGCAGCTAAACCAAAGTTAGTTAAATCGTCAGCATCTGTTAAACCATTTGTAGTACCAGCAGTTGCTTCTAAAGATAGAGCGTCAATTGCATAACGCGCTTCTAGAATTACACTTGTAGAATCTTCGCTACCAACAGTTGTTTTACCTAGGTAAGCAGTTAAATCAAGTGCGTCAAGACGTACACCTAATTTAGCATCGATAGATTCAACATTATCAGAAAGCTCACCTGTATTTAATAGGTATGAAATACCACCGTAGTAGTTGCCTTTATCAACAGTGTATTTAACAACTTGACGACCGCCATAATAATCATCATCCGCAGTACCATAGCCACTCTCAATACCTAGCTCGAAATCATTACCGATACCGATATCATCAGAGATAGTTACTTGCTTACCCATAGTAAGCGTACCCCATTGTGCAGAGCTAAGACCTACGTAAGCATCATCTAAATTAACTTGAGCAACGCCATCATCTTCATCTTCACCAGTAATCGAAACAACACCAATAGCCGTTAAGTCTTCACCCACTTTATAGCCAACTTGAAGACCAAAGTCTGCATCATCAAGTTTAATCATTTTAGCTGAACCGTCAGCAGTGCCTTTACCTGCTTGAACTTCAACGTCACCGTACACGTCTAATGTCATACCATCAGCATCATATACAGTTGCACTGTGTGCAGATACTGCGAATAAAGAAGTAAGCATTGTTGCTAATATTGTTTTTTTCATTTTCCATCACCTTGTGGCTATTGATATAATAATTGAGTCCTTAAATACTTAAATACTTTAGCGTTAACAACGCGTCACAGTGTTTTAAGCGCAAAATAAAATTACCACACAAAACTGATGGCTGAAATAGGAAACATAGTTATATGACGAAACATCACAAAAAAATTGGGATTAAAGAAAGGCAATGTGACATAGATCTCAAAAAAGAGTGAAATTAAAAGGAGGATAAAGCGGTCAATGTTGCATTTTTTTCCTTTTAAAAGAAAAAACAGACTAAATATTGAACTTTATTAGTATTACTAATAACCGTACGGACTAACAAAAAATAACTTAAATGGGAACATACGCATAAACATAATCAATAGATCACTTCCATAACGTTAATATTGTATCGATGCAGCCTATAAATTATTTTAATTTATCTACTATTTAATAAATTTAATTATTCAATCATGTGAATAGAAATCCTTTTTAATTATCATAAATACATTCTAGACGCTTTTATCAAACCTGCCCATTTTACTTCATTTTTAATAACCAGATGAATATAGACAACACAACGAAAAATAATTCGCTAAAACGAAACAAGTAAAAAATGCTCGATGATGAAAATACTGATGATATGAACTCCCTCTTATATTTATTTTTACAACAATAGATCAAAGTTCAAACTATATAGCGCAGTTAGCTTTAGAAGTATCATCAAGCATATAAAGCATTAATGGTTTATATAGAGAATGTAATTCAATAATTCGCTATAAAAGTAAAGCAGTTGTTAGGGTAATAGAGACTCGTTTCATATTGTTGTTTATTGTAGAGGTACTTTCATTGATAAATACAATACTCAACGCCAGATTAACCTTAGATATAAATAACCTCAGTTCCGGATAAGAAAGCGATACAACACCACTATTTGAGCGAATTTCTTCGTTAAATTATTTCCCAATAACCAGTTATTGCTTCAACAATTTGCCTTGAACTACGCACAACTAGCAGTATTGTATAATAAATTATTATAACTATATGATTTCAAATAACCTTTCGCTTCCGTTAACCAGAATTGACGTTAAATAGTATTAAAGTAATTATCTTGTAGTAGCGCATCTAGCTGTAAATGAATGAAACCCTGTATAAAGTCTGAATATACAAACTTATGACATTAATCCTCTAATCCTCTAATTAGCCTTACACCTGAAACTAAAACATGCGAACCATCCATCATATCCATAAAGATAATAGAAAAATAAAAATTTTTACTCTTATTACTATCGTGATTATTACCATCATGATTATAGAGTTCTTAATGCACCTTCATGCTGCATTAAAGTACGGAGTGACGAATACAGTCGTTTGTTATAAGCAGAAACCTACTTCGACTTTTGTTTTAATATTCAGGTTTTAGTTTACAGAGGTTGGGGCTGACCTTGGCGCATGGCGAATTAGGTAACAGCCTAATGTCATGGTGGAAGAACTTTACGAATTCTGTTTTTAACTTACAAAAATTAATGGGTTAACTTTCAACTTAACCGCATACATCAACTTATAGATTACAAAACGATACCTACCACTGCGCCATATAACTGTAAAACTTACAGTCTTTAAACCCTCTCCATATTTCACATAAATTAAAATTTCAAATATATACAGATACCTTAATGTTTTAAGACGTTGTAGTTTCTTTAATGTAGTTCGTAATGAAAAATGCCAAACCAGTAAATACCCTAGATTCTTTATTAGAGATTCATCAATGCAAAAAGCCCGCAACATTTTGCAACTTAGATTCAAATGTTGCAGGCTTTTCTATGTGTGGTCGTTGATAGATGGAGCAGCGATAAAGCGGCAGCTTTGTGTATGAGCAGTTCTTTAAGATCAAACCATTAAAAGAAGGTTTTTCAGAAGTTAAAAATGCAAAAGGCCGTAACATTTTGCAATGTAACGGGGTTTCTATATGTGGTCGGTGATAGACGGAGCGAACAAGCGACAGCTTGGTGTCTGAGCAATCCTGTAAGGTCAAACCATTGAAAGAAAATCTTAAAGGTCAGAAACGAAAAAATCCGCTTAACTCAAAGAGCTAAGCGGATTCTTAAATGTGGTCGGTGATAGATGGAGCGAAAAAGCGGCAGCTTTGTGTATGAGCAGTTCTTTAAGGTCAAACCATTGAAAGAAGGCTTTTCAGAAGTGAAAAATGTAAAAGGCCGCAACATTTTGCAATGTTACGGCCTTCTTAATGTAGTCGGTGATAGATGGAGCGAACAAGCGACAGCTTGGTGTCTGAGTAATCCTGTAAGGTCAAACCACTGAAAGAAAACCTTAAAGGTCAGAAACGAAAAAATCCGCTTAACTCAAAGAGCTAAGCGGATTCTTAAATGTGGTCGGTGATAGATGGAGCGAACAAGCGACAGCTTGGTGTCTGAGCAATCTTGTAAGGTCAAACCATTGAAAGAAGGGTTTTCTATATGTGGTCGGTGATAGACGGAGCGAACAAGCGACAGCTTGGTGTCTGAGCAATCTTGTAAGGTCAAACCATTGAAAGAAAACCTTAAAGGTCAGAAACGAAAAAATCCGCTTAACTCAAAGAGCTAAGCGGATTCTTAAATGTGGTCGGTGATAGATGGAGCGAACAAGCGACAGCTTGGTGTCTGAGCAATCCTGTAAGGTCAAACCATGAAAGAAAATCTTAAAGGCCATAAACGAAAAAAATCCGCTTAACTCGTTAGAGCTAAGCGGATTCTTAAATGTGGTCGGTGATAGATGGAGCGATAAAGCGGCAGCTTTGTGTATGAGCAGTTCTTTAAGATCAAACCATTAAAAGAAGGGTTTTCTATATGTGGTCGGTGATAGACGGAGCGAACAAGCGACAGCTTGGTGTCTGAGCAATCTTGTAAGGTCAAACCATTGAAAGAAAACCTTAAAGACCATAAACGAAAAAATCCGCTTAACTCAAAGAGCTAAGCGGATTCTTAAATGTGGTCGGTGATAGAGGATTCGAACCTCTGACCCTCTGGTCCCAAACCAGATGCGCTACCAAGCTGCGCTAATCACCGAGACGTATTTACAGTTTGTTTCTGTTTCAATTTTACATCGAGAAAAGATGGGGCGAATGACGGGGTTTGAACCCGCGACAACCGGAATCACAATCCGGGGCTCTACCAACTGAGCTACATCCGCCACTATAACAACTAAAGAACTTCTATACATCCGTAATATTACTTTTTAAAACAATTGCTTCTCAGAGTAATGGTGCACCAGACAGGATTCGAACCTGTGGCCTTTGCCTCCGGAGGGCAACGCTCTATCCAGCTGAGCTACGGGTGCTCACGTCTTTAGCGTGGCGCGGATAATACTGAACACAGTAAAAGCTGTCTAGTCTTTTTTGCATTTTTTTTGCTAAAATGGTTCTGCTTGCTTAATCGATAACCAATTTGGCTAAAAAATAAAAAAAACCGCCTTTTATTGATTAATCCAAAGCTTTGAATGATTTTCAGATATACTTTAACTAATTGCCTTATAAAGAGTTCCAAATATGACCCTAGATCCTACTGTAGATCAAGAACCCAAAACTTATGAACACCCTGTACCTGATCGCGAATTTATTTTAGCTTTCATTGAGAAGCACGGTAAACCAATCACACGTGATGCGATGTTTAAAGCATTCTCACTTAGCAGCGAAGAAGAAGCTGAAGGCCTACGTCGCCGTTTAAAAGCGATGGAACGTGATGGCCAATTAATTTGGTGCCGCAATGCAACGTATCAGATACCCGATAAACTTGACCTTGCAACGGGTAAAGTGATCGGCCATAAAGATGGTTTTGGTTTCTTAAAAACAGAAGATGATAGTAAAGACCTTTTCTTACCTAATCACCAAATGCGTTTCCTATTTCACGGAGACACTATATTAGCGCAACCTGTTAAGGTTGATTCACGTGGTCGAACTGAAGCACGTTTTGTGCGTTTAGTAGAAGCACGCAAAGAAACGATTGTTGGTCGTTACTTTGTAGAAGATGGTGTTTCATCCGTTGTACCTGATGATTCTCGTATTAATCAAGAAATTACTATTAGTAAAGAAAACAATGGCGGCGCTCGTCATGGACAAATAGTCGTTGTTGAAATTATACAACGTCCTAAAGCCCGTTTTACTGCAACCGGTAAAATCACAGAAGTACTCGGTCAAGATATGGAACCGGGTATGGAAGTTGAAATCGCCCTTCGTACACATGATATTCCACACGAATGGCCAGAAGGTTTAGACAAAGAACTTGAACCGTTTGGTGAATTTGTACCTGAAGAAGCTAAAAAAGGTCGTGTTGATCTACGTGACTTACCATTAGTGACCATTGATGGCGAAGATGCGCGTGACTTTGATGATGCTGTTTTCTGTCAAAAAGAACCTGGTGGCGGTTGGCGTTTATGGGTAGCGATTGCAGATGTAAGCTCTTACGTTCGCACGGGCACTATCCTAGATAAAGAAGCGGTTAATCGTGGTAACTCTGTTTATTTCCCAGATCAAGTTATCCCAATGTTACCTGAGGTGTTATCAAACGGCTTATGTTCTTTAAACCCACAAGTTGACCGTCTCTGTATGGTTAGCGAAATGGTGATTGGACAAGATGGTCACTTAAAAGATTATAAATTCTACGAAGCGGTAATGAACTCTCATGCGCGTTTCACTTACACAAAAGTAGCCTCTATTTTAAAAGGTGATGAAGCATTACGTGAACAATACTCACCATTAGTACCGCATTTAGAAGAGTTAGAGAACCTTTATAAAGCCTTCAAAAAAGCGCGTAAAATCCGTGGTGGAATGGAATTTGAAACGTTAGAAGTCCGTTTCTTATTTAATGAAGCACGTAAAATTGATGCGATTGTGCCACTGGTACGTAACGATGCGCATAAGATCATTGAAGAATGTATGATCCAAGCGAATGTCGCTTCAGCACGTTTCATCGAGTCTGCCGGCGCTTCTGCATTATTCCGCGTTCATGAAACACCAAGTGAAGAAAAACTAGCTAACTTCCGTTCTTTCTTAGGTGAATTAGGCTTGAGCCTTAACGGTGGTGAAAAACCTGCACCGCGTGATTACGCTGATTTAGCTGAAACCTTTGCAGAACGTGATGATAAAGAACTATTACAAACCATGCTATTGCGCTCAATGAAGCAAGCGGTTTATCAAGACGAAAACCTAGGCCACTTTGGTTTAGCGTTAGAAGAATACGCTCACTTTACATCGCCAATTCGTCGTTACCCTGATTTGATTTTACATCGAGCTATTAAGTACTTAGTCGCCCATCAAGCTAACAATCAATTAAAAGCGAAATGGACTGAAACGGGTGGTTATAACTACCAAAGTGAAGAAGTTAGTCAATTAGGTGAACATTGCTCAATGACCGAACGTCGTGCTGATGATGCGACTCGTGATGTCGCTGATGCGCTTAAATGTGAATACATGCAGGATCATATTGGCGATACGATGGTCGGCACCATTGCGGCAGTCACTAACTTTGGTTTCTTTGTGCGTCTGAATGACATTCATATTGATGGTTTAGTACATGTTACTGGCTTGATTTCTGATTACTATATCTTTGATGCTGGCAAGCAAACGCTGAAAGGTGAACGCACAGGCCGTATTTATCGCATTGGTGATGTATTAGAAGTGAAAGTATTATCAGTTAATTTAGACGATAAGAAAATTGACTTTGAACTAGCAGATGAAGCGGTAGCTGGGCAACGTAAACGTGCTCGTAAACCAGAAGGTAAAGGTTCAGATCGCCCTATCGACAGACGTTCACGTAATAAAGAAAAAATCCAAGCCAACGCTAAAGTAAACAATAAAACAAGTGACAAGCGTGATGCTAAGCCAACTGAAAAATTAACAGAAGAAGAGTTATTAGCGAAACGAAAAGCGGCTAACAAGCAAAAGAAAAAGCCTCAACGCAAAGTCGCTCAAGGTGAAAAGAATACCGCTTCTTCTAAAAAGAAGAAAACGACGTCTAAAACAAAACGTCCAGGTCGTGCAGCTCGCTCTAAAGCAAAAGCGAGTAACACTAAAGCATAAGCCCTTATTCATAAAGGTGATGTACAGTACTTAACCGTAAGATTAAGGCATAGACTGACATAACAATAGAATAGTGATGACAGGTGAAGCTCTTTGCTTCACCTTTTTTATAAAGAGATAAGTAACATGAGTAAAAGTGAAATTATTTACGGTATGCACGCCGTTGATGCCCTATTAGAAAAACAACCAGAACGTGTTATTGAGATTTATGCCTTAAAGGGGCGTGATGATGAACGTTTAAATGACGTGCTTAACAAAGCGAAAGAATGGGGTGTATCAGTACAGTTCATGCAACGTAAAGCATTAGATGAAAAGTCTGATGGTGAGCAGCACCAAGGTATTATGGCTCGCGTAAAAACATTGAAAGTATTAACTGACAATGATTTAGAGCCTATTTTAGCAGCATTAGATGTTCCACCATTCCTATTAATTTTAGATGGCGTGACAGACCCACACAACTTAGGTGCTTGTTTACGAAGTGCAGAAGCGGCTGGTGTACATGCAGTCATTATCCCTAAAGATAATTCAGCAAGTTTAACGCCTGTTGTGCGTAAAGTGGCTTGTGGTGCAGCAGAATCGATTCCATTAATCCATGTGACGAACCTAGCGCGTGCAATGCGCAGTTTACAAGATAAAGGTATCTGGATTTATGGGACTGCTGGTGAAGCTGAACAAAGCCTTTATGACTGCAAATTAGAAAGCGGTATGGCACTCGCAATGGGCGCCGAGGGCAAGGGTTTACGTCGTTTAACGCGTGAGCATTGTGATGAACTAATTAAATTGCCAATGGCAGGTGCTGTTTCAAGTTTGAATGTGTCTGTTGCAACAGGCATTTGTTTGTTCGAAGTAGTACGTCAACGCCGATAAAATAGGTCAATCTAAACAACCTATTAATAAATAACCAGAAAGTAAACCGCACCCTTTCTGGTTATTAACATTTTCAAATACTTAGAAATAGATCACTTATAGTTAGTCTAATCAACAAAATAACTTGTCAAAAATCACTTAATAAATAATACCTTCAATTTCGTCCTCTGAGGCTACATCCTTATACTAAAATGCATATTGAAGATTCAAACCAGTGGACAGCTCATCGTTTTCTGTTTCGTCCGATACATTTTGATTGTATTTATAATTGATATCAAAGATTAAATATAATCGTTGACGTATTCTGTTTTGCGCTTTAAATTCAGCTTCATAAACACTGTTTTTATGCCCAAACTCAAATACCGTACCTAGCGTGACCTGTAAACTGTCAGTTACGATCCTTTCATAATTCAATTTTGTTCGCACAATAAATTCATTATAAGAAACCACATCTTCACCGTCATTAGGCTCAGCTAGTTTATAACCAGGTCCAATTTCAGTATTAAATTTATGATTATTTTCATTAAAGAAAATATGACCGTAACCTGTTGTGTAGGTATCTTCTTTTTCATATGAATCAGATTGACTGCGCTGAATATCACTACGAACAAAGATCGAGTTAACGGGATCTAAATTATAATTACCTTGCAACTGCCAACGCCAATCGTTTTCAGTCTCATCGTCTTCTTCATCTTCAAACTCAAACTTAATATCACTATTGATATTATATTGATCAACAACGTTGTAATCTAAAATTAAGCGACCTTCCGCCGTTTTTGTCAGGTCATCATCGTCTTCATAATCAAAGCCAAACTCTACCGCACCCGTTAAGTTATTCACTTTTAGGGTCGCCTCTTCATTACTGTCGACGATATCTGTCTTGATGTTATTTGTTTGAACCGCGACATCAATAAACTCAGCATCAGAAATAGCACTTTCACCTTGTGCTGTTTTCTTGGTTTTTAACAAATCAGGCTTTTGATCAATCGACGTTTTAATTTGGTCAACAGGCTTACTGAGTAAACTTGCATGTTTTAAAAGCTCTTTTTGCAGTGCATCATTAAGTTGTTTCCCACGTTTAAGGCTTTCGGCTAAATGTGACTCTTGGATATTAACTTGGTTATCTAAGCTAGAGACTTTATCTTCCAGCTGTTGATTATATTCAGTTAAAGAAGCAAGTTTAGTCTCTAATAACGTCTGATTTTGCTGCTTTTGATTAGATTTTTTTAATTCAATTTGTAACTGTTTTTGTAATTCTTCTATTTTTTGTTGTGCTTCTGTTTGATAATTTATAACAGCGAGGGTTTCTGCAGCGGTTAAATTTAATAAAATATCATCCATGGTGATCGGCTTCGCTTCTTCAACCTTTTTATTAGCAGTAACGTCTTCATGAATGTTTTCATCCTCTATTAAAGCAGGATTTTCTATTGCAATAGGTTCTTCAGGATCCATAAAAAACCAAGCATTAGCACTAAAAACGACAAGGTTAATAATTAAGATGTAAAAGAATGGGGAATTCAATAAAATCAGCTCATTTATGTCATTTAAGAAAAGGGTATTTTATGTTGTTAAGCTATAGATGCAAACGATCAATAAAAGTTCCCAATAATATATCAATTACGTAAAATAGGTGCTCTAAATTTTGCGCAGGGAAAATGACTTAGTTTAAAGCGTAAATTAAGGCCTTTCGAAAATTAACATCGTTAATCGTCTGTCGGAGAATTAACTAAAAAATATTAATTCCCTAATGGTTGTTCCCTTTACGAAATTTACAACGATGAACTACGTTAGTTTAACAAGTAAAATGGTTCTGTTAATGAGTGTGATTGGTATTATTAAACTCATATTATTTTTTATTCGCTATATTGCTTTTGTTGCTTGCGTAAGTTGACTCTAAATTGTACAATCTGCCGCCTTAAATCAGCCACCCTTTTTGTTCCTTGCTTCTACTTGGTACGGCTGAGCCAAATTAAGAAGCTACTAACCCGTAAGGAGCGATTTTTATATGCGTCATTATGAAATCGTATTTATGGTTCACCCAGATCAGAGTGAACAAGTTAATGGTATGATCGAGCGTTACACTACTTCTATCACAGAAGCAGGTGGTACTGTTCATCGTCTAGAAGACTGGGGCCGTCGTCAACTGGCTTACCCAATCAACAAACTACACAAAGCACACTATGTTCTTATGAATATTGAAGCTGAGCAAAAAGTAATCGATGATTTGGAAACTGCTTTCCGTTTCAACGATGCTGTGATCCGCAACATGATCATGCGTACTAAATCTGCTGTAACTGAAGCATCTGTAGTGGCTAAAGCAAAAGAAGAACGTGTTGAACGTGCTCCTCGTGCTCCACGTCCAGATTTTGATGCTGCACCAGCTGCGCCTGCTGCAACAGAAGCTGAAGCATAAGAAACTGAGTGACTGATAACTTTTTGCAACTTACAGGTATCGTAACTGAAAAGCCGATACATAAAACAAGCCCTAGTGGTATTGAACACTGTAACCTGACGATAGAACATCGTTCAGTGCAAGAAGAAGCTGGATTGCCACGCAATACATATTGTTATATGCCAATTGCAACAAGTGGACCATTAGCAAGTCAGTTGAAAAATAAATTATCGAAAGGCATGCAAATTAAAGTAAGTGGTTTTATCACTTACCACCAAAGCAAGAGTAATCTTGGTAAATTGGTGTTACATGCTCAGTACATAGAACAAATTTAAGGAACTACCATGGCTCGTTATTTTCGCCGTCGTAAATTCTGTCGATTCACAGCAGAAAATGTTGTTGAGATTGATTACAAAGACGTTGTTACATTAAAGAACTACATCACTGAAAGTGGTAAAATCGTACCTAGCCGTATTACTGGCACATGTGCAAAATACCAACGCCAACTAGCGCGCGCTATCAAACGTGCACGTTACTTGTCGCTTTTACCTTACACAGATTTACACAAGTAAATAGGAGCTATATATTATGGAAATTATTCTACAAGATACAGTTGCTAACCTTGGTAAACTTGGCGATAAAGTTAATGTTAAAGCAGGTTACGCACGTAACTTTCTTTTCCCACAGCAAAAAGCTGTACCAGCAAACAAAGCAAACTTAGAAGCTTTTGAAGCACGTCGTGCTGAATTAGAAGCTAAGCAAGCTGCTAACCTAGCTGCTGCTCAAGCACGTGGTGAAGCTATCTCTGCATTAGAAGCGGTTGTTATCACTTCTAAAGCTGGTGATGCTGGTAAACTATTCGGTTCAATCGGTACGCGTGATATTGCTGATGCAATCACTGCTGCTGGTGTAGCTGTAGCTAAAAGTGAAGTTCGTCTTCCTGAAGGCGCTTTACGTTTAACTGGTTCTTACGAGATTACTGTTACAGTACACTCTGATGTAACTTCAGTTGTAAACCTTGAGGTTGTTGAAGCTGAGTAATCAGTGACAATATCTTAATGTTAAAAAATACCTGCTTTCGAGTGGGTATTTTTTTGCCTAAAATTTAAGAAAAGCATATCGAATTATTTAATGCGAGGTTAGTCAATAAAGATGTTTATTCAGATTTGTTATGGAAGCCTTGTGATAGCAATCATACCGATCATACTAATTAACTGATCTATTTAACTTGTCACAATAATTGTTTCTTCGTTGTAAGTTTCACAAAGGAAGCAACCATTAAATTATTAATACCTTTTGGTTGATTCTCGACAGGCTATTAACGAAGTTATATCGTCGAAAGTCCTCAATTTACGCCTTAAGTTAAGTTATTTTTCTTCCACAAAATAAAACCATTATTTAATGTAATCGGTATTTGAAATACAAGACTATGTATTATGCAGTGATGGGCTATTCATAAGGGCTTGGATTAAAATAGGCTTGCTTTACCAATCTAATAGCAATCTTACCCTCATAAAAACGAATTATTTTTAAGCTAAGACTAGACGATAACCGGCGCCGTATACTGACTGAATTAAATCTTCACCTTCACTAATTATAATTAACTTTTTTCTTAATTTTTTAATATGGCTATCGATAGTGCGATTGTTAACAATACGGTCATCTGAATACATATTTTGCATCAACTGCTCGCGTGTAAAAATCCGGCTAGGCTTATTCGCTAAAGGTTTAAGCAATTGGAACTCAACGGATGTTAATACAACAGTATTACGTTTAAAACTTACCGTTAAATGGTTTTCATCTAATAAAAAGTCAGGACTCAGTATATTCACTGAGTGCGTTCTTCTTAACACTGCTTTTACTCTAGCGACCACTTCTCTAGGGCTAAAAGGCTTACAGATATAATCATCAGCACCTAAATCTAACCCTAACAATCGGTCTAATTCATCTACTTTTGCTGAAACCATTAAAATAGGGACATTTGAAAACTGACGTATCTCTTGGCACAAGGTGATGCCATCTTTACCGGGTAACATGATGTCCAATAAAATAACACTTGGTTTGTTGCTTTTAACCCAAGCAATAACATCATCACCGTTATCTATTATATGGGGAACATATTCTGTTAATTTAAAATAGTCTGCTAATAAATTAGCAAGCTTAATTTCATCCTCTACAATAAGTATGGAATTTGACACTGATTGTTCCCCATTATATTAATAGTAATCTAGCTAAGGTTATGGTCTGAATTTTATACAGAAAAATAGCGTAATTTCAAAAGTAATTTAATCCTTTATCATTGAATTAAATATGTTTAATTCTACAATGGCTATTCCATTTACCAAATTTACAATTCTGTAATAAGTCACTTTAATTAGAGATTAGTTCTGTTAATTATTAAGCTTCTCTCATTCTACTTTAATGTAGTTTCAATAAGTGGACAAATAATGCTGATTGATAGAAAAATATTATTTCTGCAGTGGTAGCTCAATAATAATCCCCAACCCTCCTAAGTCGGATGCTATCGCTTTAATACTACCCTGATGTGCCGTAACGATATGTGCACAAATGGATAATCCAAGACCCGCCCCACCCATTTTACGATTTCTTGAGTTTTCAACACGATATAAGTATTCAAAAAGATGATGTAAGTGCTGTTCTTCTACACCCACGCCATTATCTTCAACTTTAATACGTACGATACTCCCCGTTATGACAGAGTCTATCTCGACTGAGATTTTAACAATGCTAGCCGCCGAATATTTAATACTGTTATTAACTAAGTTATCAAATAGTTGACATAACCTTGTGGTATCGGCAAATATGTTGGCATCTGATTTATTATTATCAATAACTAAAGCGATATTAGCCGCCGCCAAATAACCTGTATATTTATCAACTTCTGACTCAAACCATGTACTGATATTGACTGTTTGTTTTCGGTAGTGCATACCGCCTATATCGGCACTCGTTAACTGGTCTAAGTCATCAATAAGATTCTGCAGATGCTTCACTTCGTCATTTGCTGAGTCAATGTATTTCTCATTAATGGGCCTGACGCCATCTAACATCGCTTCTAATTCACCACGTAAGATCGCAACAGGCGTTCGTAACTCATGAGATATATTGGCAAACCAACGTTTACGTGCATCTTCATTTTCATGTAACGTTAATGCTAACTCATTGAAGTCTCGACTCAACTCTCCCAACTCATCTTTTCTATTAATAGCGATACTTTGCTGATAGTCACCTTGTGTTAATTTATGCATGCCTAAAATAATTTTCTTAATAGGATCGGCTATATGACGAGCTAACGGAAAAGTAATCAAAGTGACTAACATTAAAGTAATGAATGCAATTACCCATAAATAACTTTGTAATTGATCAATAAGGTCTAGTTCATAACCATCTGTTATTTGCTTTTGTTTGGGCACCATTAGCCAACCAACATCCACATCATTGGCATTAATGGGAAGTATATTGTATTCAGTATTTTCATCATGATAACCGGCGATAAGATTTTTATGACGATCAAATAAAGCGAAACTTTCCTGGCCTTCTGGTGGTCGATTATTTTCTACAGGACGTCCATTCCTTTCCATAAAGTGGCCATCTCTTTCCATACCACCAGGTGGGAAATCACGATCCAACAATTCTCTTGGGGGACGGTCAGCTCGCCCTGGAAGTTTTGATACACTAAATTCACCTTGTAGATGTAAAAAAAGTATATCTCCAAACCGTTTATGGTGACCTCTTAAATATTGCCAGCTATCTTGTTTTTTATATTCTTTTTCAAGCTGGGTAACGAGAGGCTTTAAGGCTTCAATATCTTTACTATTAACATAATCAATGACTCCTTTGCCAATGCTCCATTGTATTAACAGTACTAGAGCGCCTACTAATAAAAAGCTAAAGCTAAAAAAGACTAAAAATAATTTATTATGGATTTTCATATAAGTCATCTCATGCTTGTAATACGGTGTTTTTTTAAATTAAGGAAACGATATTAACCCATCTTGCGATTTCACAAGAAATTAACAAGTAGTTAATCATTCAACATACTGAATAAGTAGGTTTTAAAATAATATATACCTGTTAACACTTCCTCTTTCTACCTAGAATCTATTCACATCATCGTTTGGAGAGTTTCGTACCTGAATGGTAAGTCGATATAGAGAAGAATAACTATTGAAGTTTACTTAGTAGGTTCTGCAAGCACATTATAAAAATAAACCCGTTAGTATTTTTAAAGACTAACGGGTTTACCTATAAAATATACTATTACAAAATTATGTAGCAGTATTGATAGTCGAATCACCCTGATCGATACCAATTTCCCATCATAAAGCACAAAGTTAATTTACATTAAAAAGTAATTTACGTTGTACGATATGATGAAGATAAATACGGAGGAGATCTTACGCCTCCTTCCATACTTATTTAGTCATGTGTCTTTCCTTTAAGATCTAGATGGAAAGTACTTATTTTTATTTTTACAGTGACATAATGTAACTGTAAAAAGTATTAATAATATGCAGACAACCTAGCTCAATCAAAATGACTGTTCGCAATAGCTGTCTAAATTATTAATTCTGTGGACGAGGTGGCTTGTGACTACTAAATTCACTTTCAGTAATAACGCCATCGCCATTTGAATCGATTTCATCAAAGATAGTTTGATGATCACCTTGTGGGATTTCTTTAGATGAAAACTCACTAAAACTAATTTCGCCGTCACCATCACTATCGATCGATGAGAAAGCAGGAGGACCACCCTGAGGACGACTTCCTTGATCAGAATCGGCAGCATAACTTTGCCCTATAAAACCAACAGAAAGAGCGAAAGCAAGTAAAACTTTTGAACATTGTTTCATTTAGAAAATCCTATAAGACTAAAACCAAGAACGATAGAATAAACAATGAATGTGTAAAAAATGTGCATAAAAAAAGAATTTTTAATAAAAAGTTCCATTTTATTAAAAAATTTTTTTATTTCTCATTAATCCCTCCTAATCAGACTTAATTCTCTCTTGCGTTAATGATAAAAATATTTATTCTCTCTATATAATTAATTAAGAAGCAGGTAAAAATGAAAACATTAGCCGACTACCAATTACTCACCAAACAAGCCATTGCACTTATAGAAGATGAGAATGACTTAATAGCAAACCTGTCTAATATCAGTGCATTGCTTAATATGAATTTATCCAACATAAATTGGGTAGGTTTTTATTTATTAAAAGGAGACCAACTTGTATTGGGTCCATTCCAAGGTAATGTTGCTTGCGTGCGTATCGACTTAGATAAAGGCGTTTGTGGTAAAGCATTTAGCACTAATACAACTCAACGTATCGCTGACGTGCATGAATTTCCAGGTCATATTGCTTGTGATGCAGCAAGCCAATCAGAAATTGTTGTTCCTATTAATTATAATGGTAAAACGATAGCAGTATTAGATATTGATAGTCCTGTAACAGAACGTTTTAATGAAATAGATGAAGCGGGCTTAAATCACTTTATTGAACAACTACAAGACAAGCTTAGTTTTTCTTAGTCGTTATAAAAACAGAGCTAGGTAGCATATTATTACCTAGCTTACTTACCCTCTCTTCGACAAAAAAATCATTTCACTTTAGTACATCATATTAATACCATCTTCGATAATAAAAATGATTTAGATAGCGTCATATCAACACTATTAAATAAGAGAGCTACATTTTTCACGGAAAAATAACTTCGTTTAAAGCGGAAATTGAGGGCGTTGAAATAGGAACTTCAATATTCGTCTGTCAGGGGAATTAACCAAAAGATATTAATGCTTTGATGATTATCCCTTTGCGACATTTATAACAAGAAAATATATAACAAAAAATAGCCCTGCTAATTAATGTGGTTAATATTAGGCAGTGTCAGCTTTCTCTGTTAATTGTTGTATCCACTCATCCACTGTAATTGAAAATGAACCTGTCATATCTAATTCACGATCTTCCAACACATCAACCTGCGGATTTTTTTTATGCATAAACTCTATCACTTTGTCTCTATGCTCTAATAAAGCAACAATATGCGGCCTAAACAAAATAAACATCGCTGATAACCATTGGTTTACGACTAAGTTAGGGTAAGCATGATCGATACAAAAGCGATCCAATAAGGCAATAGTATCTTTAGCTGAATACCATGTTTGTGCAGAGACCCATCTGTTGACGGCAAAGAAACCAATAGGCAAACCTTCATCATCCATTGAGATGCAAACAAAATGCGCTAATGCTTTATCGTCTAATGGCCATGGCTCTGAGCGCATAAACCCTTCCATCGGCTTAATTGATTCGGGAATGGATGGCGAACGTAAAAAAGTATGGAAATGACCATGTTCAGCCTCTATACCTCGGTGGTTATGATAATAATATTGGCTATGCGTTTCATTGTCATACACATCTTCTTCAGGATAATGGTTTAGCTGATAAAATGTCCCCTGCCCTTTAAGTAATTCACTAACAATATTAATCCCACCTTTATCTAAAAGGCGATGACATTCTTTTACTTTTTTTGCAGCGACTAATAGGCTATCAATATATTCAATTGAACCTAACAAAGGTGCTTCTAGAGGAATATTTTTTTCACAAGCAGACCAGGATATTTTATTCATAATATAAAACTCAATATTAAAAGTGAAAAAAATAAAACAACGCATTCTAGTAAAATGTTATAGCAAAACGTTTATTAGGATGCGTTGTTTTCCGACAATCAATTAACTAATGAAGTACTTATACCAATTAAGTTAAATCATTATGATTGGCATTATTTAGCTGCACAAGGGTTTTTAGCCGCGCAAGGGTTCTTTGCTGCACATGGATTTTTAGCCGCACAAGGATTCTTTGCTGCGCAAGGGTTGCTTTTAATTGCACATGGGTTCTTAACGGCACATGGGTTAACCACTTTAGTCACGTTAGCAGAACAAGGCGAACAGAAAGCATCACAAGAAGCACCGCATCCAGCATATGCAGGATTAATAGTTAAAGCAGCAGTGACAAGACTAGCAGCGATGATAGCAGGTTTATTTTTTAATATTTTTTTCATGGTAATTGACCTTAATATGTTGGGTTAATACGTTATGTTTTAAAAACAAGTTATGAGTAAAAAAGCTGTAAACAACAACTCGTTATTAATTGAATGTAAGTTACTGTCGCTTTAAAAGACCCAGGCCATTTCATGAAAATTTCAAGAAAAACATGAATAAAGATAAGTTTGTTAAGTGCTTTTGATATTGTTTATAAAAAAAATAAGTACTTAATATATAAAGGATATGACAAGAAACTGAGTATTTATTCCTTAACGCATTAAAAATCAATTATTTAAAAGTAAAGCATTTAAAGAAGATGAAACTTAGACATGAATGCTTTCATTTTAATATTCATTAAAATGATGAAATAGCCAATCAGACATAACAGAAATAATTAATGGTATTAATTTTTTTAAATGAGAATGTGGTTCTTTTATGAAAGAAAATAACCATTAAATGAAATATCGGCAATCATTCTCTGCATAAATAACAGGCAAAAAAAAGCCTCGAAAATCGAGGCTTAGTTCTCTTAAATAATAAGCACTAAATAATAAAAGTAATAAGTACTAAATATTAAATAATAAAGTGCACTTATTATTTAGATTGTGGGCGCATGTGTGGGAATAGTAATACGTCACGAATCGTATGGCTGTCAGTAAACAACATCACTAAACGATCGATACCAATACCTTCACCCGCTGTTGGCGGTAAACCGTGCTCTAGTGCAGTGATGTAATCTGCATCGTAGAACATTGCTTCGTCATCACCCGATTCTTTCTGTGCAACTTGGTCCATGAAACGTTGTGCTTGATCTTGTGAGTCGTTTAACTCAGAGAAACCATTGGCTAACTCACGACCACCCACGAAGAACTCAAAACGATCTGTTACGTCTGGGTTATCGTCATTACGACGTGCTAATGGTGATACTTCTGCAGGGTAAGCAGTAATGAACGTTGGTTGCATTAGTTTGTGCTCAGCAGTCTCTTCAAAGATCTCAGTTAAGACTTTACCTTCGCCCCAGCTATCTTTTAAATGAATTTCTAAACGCTTAGCAAGTGCTTGTAAGCCTTCCATGCTATCTAGCTCAGATGCTTCAATACCTTCATTGTATTCAAGGATTGACTCTTTCATTGTTAAGCGAATGAAAGGCTTACCAAAATCAAACGTTTCTTCACCGTATTTAACAATGCTTGAACCTAATACATTTTCTGTAATAGTACGTAACATGTCTTCTGTTAAGTTCATTAGATCAATGTAATCAGCGTAGGCTTGGTAAAACTCAATCATGGTAAATTCAGGGTTATGACGCGTTGAAACACCTTCGTTACGGAAACTACGGTTAATTTCGAATACACGCTCAAAACCACCAACCACTAAACGCTTAAGATTTAATTCTGGTGCAATACGCAAATACATTGGTAAATCTAATGCATTATGAAATGTTTCAAATGGACGTGCAGTTGCGCCACCAGGAATGGCTTGTAACATTGGCGTTTCTACTTCCATGAAATTACGTTCATTTAAGTAAGTACGAATAGCCGTTACGATTTTGTTACGTAAAATAAATGTTTTACGTGATGATTCATTGGCAATTAAGTCAAGGTAACGTTGACGATAACAAGCTTCAGTATCAGATAAACCGTGGAACTTGTCTGGCAATGGACGTAGTGCTTTAGTCAGAATACGGATTTCTGATACTTTAATACTTAGCTCGTCTGTTTTAGTTTTAAATAAAACACCTGTAGCGCCCACAATATCGCCTAAATCCCATTTTTTGAATTCAGTATTGTAAAAACCTTCAGCTAAGTTATCACGTGCAACGTAAACTTGAACTTGACCGCCCATATCTTGAATAGTCGCAAAACTTGCTTTACCCATAATACGACGTGTCATCATACGACCAGCAATGCTCACTTCAATGGCTAACTCTTCTAGCTCTTCTTTACTCTTTTCGTCATAAAGCTTATGCAGTTCATCTGAGATATTTTTACGACGGAAATCATTCGGGAATGCTTGTCCCTTTTCACGCATAGCATCTAATTTTTCTAGACGTGCAGCTAAAATATCGTTCAACTCTTCTTGTGGTGCTTCTGCTTGGTTTTGCTCTGACATGATAGTTCCTATCGGTTTAGTGTCTTACATAATTTGTTTCTAAATGAGCCTTACACAAAATACGTTAGTGTAAAGCTTCTACTATTTGCTTTATTTACAACCCAGATTTCAGGCTTGCTTCAATAAATTTATTTAAATCGCCATCTAATACAACTTGAGTATTACGATTTTCAACACCCGTACGCAAATCTTTAATACGCGAGTCATCTAATACGTATGAACGAATCTGACTACCCCAGCCAATATCCGACTTACCATCTTCATTAATTTGTTTTTCTACATTTTGCAATTGTACTTCATGCTCATAAAGTTTTGCACGAAGTTGCTTCATCGCTTGGTCTTTATTTTTATGTTGCGAACGGTCATTCTGACACTGCACCACTATATTAGTGGGTACATGCGTAATACGAACCGCAGATTCGGTTGTATTAACATGCTGACCACCCGCCCCCGATGCACGATAAACGTCAATGCGTAAATCCGCTGGGTTAATTTGAATATCGATGTTGTCATCAATTTCAGGGTAAATAAACGCAGAGGCAAAAGAGGTATGACGTTTACCCGATGAATCGAATGGCGATTTACGGACTAAACGATGTACGCCTGTTTCTGTACGTAACCAACCATAAGCATATTCCCCGCTAAAGCGAATAGTCGCACCTTTAATACCAGCGACATCGCCCGGTGTTGCTTCCATTAATTCTGTTTTATATCCGTTTGCTTCGCCCCAACGTAAATACATACGTAGCAGCATATTCGCCCAATCCTGTGCTTCAGTACCACCAGAGCCTGATTGAATATCAAGATAACAAGAACACGCATCTTGTTTACCTGAAAACATACGACGAAACTCTAGCACTTCAAGTTGCTTTTCAAGATCATTGGCTTCTTTAATAGCTTCATCAAAACTATCTTGATCACTTTCTTCGACAGCCATTTCGACTAGCATCTCAATTTCGTCAGTACCTTCTGTTAATGCATCAATGGTTTTCACTATTAATTCAAGGCTACTGCGTTCTTTTCCTAATGCTTGTGCATGCTCAGGATCGTTCCAAACTTCAGACGATTCAAGTTCACGGCTAACTTCTTCAAGTCGCTCTACTTTGGCGTCGTAGTCAAAGGTACCCCCTAAGCATTTCAGCACGCTCAGTTAGGTCTTTAAGTTGATTAAGAATAGGATTTACTTCAAACATTGAGGCTCACTATTAATATATTCGTAAAAAGAGGCGAATTTTAACCAATTATCTATGAAATAAATAGAGAACAATCAAAATTAATAGCCAGTTAGTCCAGCTTTTATTAAGCAAAGTCAGGCTTATATATAAGCAATCTGTAAGTTACCTATTTCAGATACGTTTCTTAAGCTGATTTGGATTATCGTTAATACATAAAAAGTATCAACCCCGAGATTCACGTAATAAGGTTAAAAATAATAAAATCACTTAACGGATTAAGTAATAGAACTCATGATGACGGCTAACAAACTATCCACAAAAGAATATTTATAAATAGTCAGTCACAATTAATAGAGTTAAGGCTTAAAATCTGCAACACAACAAATAAGTGTAAAAAAACATCATAAAAATCGATTTTTTAGATGCATTTTATTTTCATTAACGTAAAGTTAAAAGCTCATTTAAACAAGGTTGCTTCTACCCGATACAGGTAGAAAACGACGCAATTAACCGATTGTATAAGGATACAAATTATGGAAATGCTCTCAGGCGCAGAAATGGTTGTGCGCTCTCTACAGGACGAAGGTATAGAACATATCTTTGGCTACCCCGGCGGTTCAGTATTAGATATTTACGACGCCATCTTCCAATCAGACAAAATTGAACATTATCTAGTTCGTCATGAGCAAGCTGCTGTACACATGGCTGATGCTTATTCACGTTCAACGGGTAAAGTCGGTTGTGTATTAGTAACAGCTGGGCCAGGTGCTACAAACTGTATTACCGGTATTGCAACAGCTTACATGGATTCAATTCCATTAGTTGTCTTATCAGGTCAAGTACCTACTTTCTGGATTGGCGACGATGCATTCCAAGAAACCGATATGATCGGTGTTTCTCGTCCCGTCGTAAAACACAGCTTTTCATGCCGCACTGCTGAAGAAATTCCAATGGCGATCAAAAAAGCATTTTATATTGCTTCAACAGGTCGACCGGGTCCAGTGGTTATCGAATTGCCAAAAGATGTGCAAAACCCACTGAACAAATTTCCTTATGAATATCCTGAAAGTGTCAGCTTACGCTCATATAATCCGACATTAAGCGGTCATAAAGGGCAAATAAAACGTGCTGTTGCAGCATTATTAAGTGCTAGAAAACCTGTTTTATATGTTGGTGGTGGCGCTATTATTGCTAATGCATCAAAACAAGTATTAGAACTTGCTGAAAAGTTAAACTTGCCGGTAACCAATACCTTAATGGGGTTGGGTGCATTCCCAGGTGAGCACAAACAGTTTATCGGTATGTTAGGCATGCATGGTAATTATGAAGCAAATAAATCAATGCATAATGCAGATTTAATTTTTTCTTGTGGTGCGCGTTTTGATGACCGCGTAACAAACAATGTAGAGAAATTCTGTCCACACGCAAAAATCATGCACATTGATATTGACCCAACCTCTATTTCAAAAAACATCCATGCAGATTTACCAATCGTTGGTAGCGTGGAAGTAGTATTACAGCAAATGTTGGATCTTATTGACGAAACACAAGCCACTAATGACAGTGAAAGTATTAATGCTTGGTGGGATCAAATTAATGAATGGCGCGCTAAAGATTGTCTTGCTTACAAAACATCAGAAACACATATCAAACCGCAACAAGTGATCCAATGTTTATACAAAGTAACTAAAGGCGATGCAATCGTGACATCTGACGTTGGTCAGCACCAAATGGTGGCAGCGCAATATTACCCATTTAAAGAACCTCGCCAATGGATTAACTCTGGCGGTGCAGGCACGATGGGCTTCGGCTTACCGGCAGCAATGGGTTGTAAAATAGCATTCCCAGATCGCCCTGTTGTATGTGTAACGGGTGATGGCTCTATTCAAATGAATATTCAAGAGTTATCTACTTGTATGCAATACAACATTCCGCTAGTTATCCTACTATTGAACAATCGCTCTTTGGGTATGGTAAAACAGTGGCAAAAAATGTTCTATGGTGGTCGTCAATCTCATTCTTATATGGATAGTGTGCCTGATTTTGTTAAATTATCTGAAGCATATAATCATATCGGCATTAAGGTCGATAAAATTGAAGAACTTGAGCCTGCATTAACACGTGCATTTGAATTGAAAGATCGTGTTGTATTTGTTGACGTCGCAATTGACCCTGAAGAACACGTTTATCCAATGCAAATAAAATCAGGCAGTATGGAAGATATGTACCTAAGCAAAACGGAGAAAACTGATGCGTAGAATTATAGCTGTTTTACTAGAAAACGAATCAGGTGCATTGTCTCGTGTTGTTGGTCTTTTTTCACAACGCGCTTATAACATTGAATCTTTGACCGTATCACCGACTAACGATAAAACGTTATCTCGTATGACCATCACAACAGATGTTGTTAATCATGCTGAGCTTGAGCAAATGATGAAACAACTACACAAATTAGTTGATGTGTTACGTGTTACTGAATTAACGCAAAGTGCACATGTAGAACGTGAATTATTATTGGTTAAAGTACGTACTGTCGGTAGTGAAGCGCGTGAAGAAGTCAAACGCACTTGTGATATCTATCGTGGTCAAATTGTCGATATCACTCAGAACTTGTATACCATTCAATTAACTGGTGCGGGTGCGAAACTAGATGCCTTTATTGCAACGATGGATGATGCAAGTGAAATTGTTGAAGTCGTAAGATCCGGCGTTTGTGGTATTGCTCGTGGTGATAAAGCATTGCGAGCGTAAACTGCAATGTAATTGTTAACCTTTGATATGCAAAGTGCAGTTCCTGTACTTTGCATTTTTTGCTTATAGGAGAATAAAATGTTCGAATTGCTTGCACTATTGATGTCCGCATTTGTACTTTTTATGTTTGGTATATCAATACTTAGTCTTGGTGTTATTGCCTTCATAATGATCGCTTGCTTTATTTTTATTGGTGCCCTCTCCTTTATTTTAAAATTTGGCATTTGGATCTTAGCGGCCTATTTAATTTATTATTATTTCTTTCAATATAACAAGGACAAGTCATGAAAAAAATAACACTATTAGCCTTTACGCTACTCTTTTCAATAAGTAGTTTTGCAAGTGAGATAGATATTAGTAAACAACTTATACGTGCTACACCCCCGCATGCAAAAAACAGTGCAGCTTTTTTCACTATGACAAATAATGCAGATAAAAGTATCAATTTAATCGCTGTGAGTAGTGACATTGCAGAAAAAGTTCAAATACATACTAATATTAATGAAGATGGCATGATGAAAATGCGTCAAGTAGAGTCTATAATGATTGAAGCTAATAGCAGTACATCATTACAACCGGGTGGCTATCATGTTATGTTTTTAGGTTTAAAAAATGATTTGACCGAGGGACAAAGCGTCGAACTCACTCTTTATTTTGATAATGGCGAACAAATGAAAGTGAGTACACCAGTACAAAAAATCACTACAAATCATAAAATTTCAGATAAAAAACATCATTAAATAATTAAGCTCATAAAGGGATATCGTATTATGAAAAAACAGGTTTTAGCCGCTGCTATCGCAGCAACAATGAGCATGCCAGCAATGGCTGATTTTTTAGGTGTTTATGCTGGGCTTGATTACAGCACTAATGACACAACATTGGGTAATTCATCAGACAAATCAAACAACATTTCTGGCTATATTGCGTTTGAACATTTTATTCCTCTCATTCCAAACGTAAAACTTAAATACAACAATCTAACCAATCATCATTTCGATGAAGATGAAAGTTCAACAAAGAATGGTATTTTATACTATGAAATTCTTGATAATGATCTAGTTGAGCTTGATTTAGGCGCGGTGTATACCGAGGCAGAAGGTTATAATGAAAGTGCTAACCTTGTACAAGCTTATGGTGCAGCTAAAGTACACGTACCAGGTGTAAGTATGCATGCTTTTGCAGAGGTTATTGCCGGTTCAGTAACAAGTGATGATGTATTAAGCGGTGAAATTGGCTTAGCTTATACGTTTAATCCTGATTCAAGCTTATTAAACATTGCTGTTCGTACAGGTTACCGTGTACAAGAATTAGATTTAAACCATACGTCTAACAAACAAGAAATTGATGGCTTATTTGCTGGTGTAGAAGTTCATTTCTAAACCTCACTAACAATAGTTCATTAAATTTAAAGGCCACAAATAGTTATCTGTTTGTGGCCTTTTTACTTAAATGAAGACAAATTTTTACTTAGGTGAAGACAATTTACTTAAGTGAAGGCAACAAGTTACGCATTTAAAATTAAGCTGATTTTCTGTAAACAAAACCTTCTTGTAGACTCCTGAATAACTTGCATAACCTTATGATGAGGTTAAAGTGATAGATGGCAATGGAATGTAAAGTAAAAGAGCTTTGATAAACTTGCTCGTACATTATCAACCATTATAAAAATTAGGAATATCATGATTAAATTGCATCATTTAAATAAATCACGTTCTAAGCGCATTATTTGGTTATTAGAAGAACTTAATATTAGCTATGAGATTGTTCCGTACCAACGTGATAGCGTCAGTTTTCTTGCTCCACCAGAGCTTAAGTCAGTTCACCCGTTAGGTAAATCACCGGTGATTGAAGATGGCGATTTAGTTATCGCAGAGTCAGGCGCTATTACTGAATACCTTATCGATAAATACGCAGATGGTAAACTAGCACCCACACGGGGTACAAAAGAGTATGTAGAATACTCCCAATGGTTACACTTTGCGGAAAGCTCTGCTATTTTACCTTTGTTATTAAAAATGTTTGTTGCAAAAGATGGCTGTGAAACTAACTTTTTAGCTCAATATGCAGATATAGAAACTAAAAAAGTGATTAACTTCTTCGATCAATCATTACAAGGTAAACGTTATTTAGTCTCAGACCAATTAACGGGTGCAGATATCATGATGTCATTCATTGCAGAATTAGTTCAAAACAATGGCGAATTAGATAAATACAAAAATATAGCAGCTTACTTAGAGCAACTATCAACGCATCCCGCTTTTACTCGATCAAATGAAATTGAATTAGATGCAGAAACAACGATATAGTTTTTGAAAATATTAATGGGTTGCTAACACTAAGCTTGTAGTCTTAACTTTTACCCCTGTATATTCTTTTACCCCCTATATACTAATAAAAAATGACATGGCCACATTTTAAATAGATTTATAATGTGGCCAACATTAAACATAACCAGTCTTCAATTTCCTCCTCTAAAAAACCACCCAAATACGAATGATTATTAACCACACTTTTTAAATAGCATTTAGTTATAAAAGAGTAACTTTTATTCTTTTGTGTTCGTTATAAGCTCGCGTAAACTCCAATCATCTTAATGTAATAGTGGAAATTACTTCATGGCACTTAACAATTTATCGGCTTTAACATCGCCTTTATCAGAGTCACAATTGGCTCAGTTGCAACAAGCAACAGCTGGCCTAGATGCAGTACAAACTGCATGGGTTAGCGGTTACCTAGCAGGCGTAAGCCAAGGCCCAGTAACAGCAGCGGCTCCTACGCAAAGCGCAGGACAAAGCCTAACGATTTTAGTTGGTTCACAAACGGGTAACGCAAAAGGCGTTGCACAAGAGTTAGCTGAGCAAGCGACAGCTAAAGGCATCCCTAACCAATTAATTTCAATGGCTGATTACAAAGTTAAAGCGATTAAAGATGAGAGCCATGTCATTGTTGTTGCCAGTACTAATGGTGAAGGTGAAGCACCTGATGATGCTATCGACTTGCATGCATTTTTAGCCTCTAAAAAAGCACCTAAACTAGCTGATTTAAAATTTGCTGTATTAGGGTTAGGTGACTCGAGCTATGAATTCTTCTGCCAAACAGGTAAAGATTTTGAACAACGTTTACAAACATTAGGTGGCGAAATAATCACCGAGCGTTTAGATGCCGATGTTGATTACCAAGAAGTAACACAAGCTTGGTTCGATAAAGCATTAACAGCAGTTGAAGCAACGCTAGAAAAAGCAGGGACATCAACAACTGCAGCCGTCGCAACTGGCACTATCGTAACGGAAAATAAATATAATAAACAAAATCCTTTCAGTGCAAGTTTATTAACAAGTCAAAAAATCACTGGCGATCGTTCTGCAAAAGACGTTCGACACATTGAGATTGACTTAGAAGGTTCAGACTTACATTACACAGCCGGTGATGCATTAGGTATTTGGTTTAAGAACGACCAAAACATGGTTGATGAACTAATTGAAAAATTAGGCTTAGATGCAACGAAAGAAGTCACTGTCGGTGATAACAAAATTGCACTAAAAGAAGCATTGATTGAAGAATATGAATTAACCGGCACACACCCTGGGTTTATTGAAGGTTATGCCGCATTAACAGAAAATGAAGCATTACTAAAACTAGCTGAAGATAAAAACGCGTGTCGTGATTTCGCTAATAATAACCAAGTAGTGGATGTTGTGACTGCAACAGGTAATGACAAGGTAACAGAAGAAAACTTCGTTGCGTTGTTGCGCCGTAGTAGCCCTCGCCTATATTCAATTGCATCAAGCCAAACAGAAGTGGAAGAAGAAGTTCACTTAACAGTCGGCGCAGTTGTCTTTGAGAATGAATCTGGCCAACAACGTGGCGGCAGTGCTTCAACTTTCTTATCTCACCGTTTAGAAGAAGGTCAAGAAGTTAAAGTCTTTATTGAAGATAACCACAACTTCCGTCTTCCAGCTAACCCGGAAACACCAGTGATAATGGTTGGTCCAGGTACTGGCATCGCGCCTTTCCGTGCCTTCATGCAAGAACGTGAAGCAACTGAAGCAACAGGTAAAAACTGGTTATTATTTGGTGACCAAACATTTAACGAAGATTTCCTATATCAAGTTGAATGGCAAACACATTTGAAATCAGGTCTATTAACTAGACTAGACCTTGCATTCTCTCGTGACCAAGCTGAAAAAATATATGTACAAGACCGTCTAAAAGAAAACGCTGCTGAAGTATTTAAGTGGTTACAAGATGGTGCTCATTTCTACGTATGTGGTGATGCAAACCGTATGGCTAAAGACGTACAAACAACACTTATCGAAATAATCAGCAAGCAAGGTAAATTAAGCCTTGAAGATGCAGAAGAATACTTAACAGAATTACGCCAAGCAAAACGCTACCAAAGGGATGTTTACTAATGAGCCAGAAATTACACGACAACGAACGCATTAAAATTGAAAGTAATTATCTTCGCGGTAACTTAGTAGAAGGAATTAACGATACAACAACAGGTTCATTCCACCCTGATGAAGTGCAACTTGTTAAATTCCACGGTTTATACCAACAAGATCACCGTGATCTACGTGCTGAACGTAAGCAACAAAAACTAGAACCGTTATATTCGTTCTTGTTACGTGCTCGTTTACCGGGCGGTGTTGTAACACCTGAGCAATGGTTAGAGATCGATCGTATCGCTGAAGAACTAACTGATGCCGGTAGTATCCGTATTACTACACGTCAAACGTTCCAATACCACGGTATCTTTAAACGTAACTTAAAATCAGTATTCCAAGAATTGAAATTCAAAGCGAATATCGATTCTATTTTTACTGCGGGTGATGTTAACCGTAATACTATCTGTACTTCTAACCCAGAGCAGTCTGAGTTGCACACAGAAGTGTATGAGCTTTCTAAAAAGTTAAGCGAACACTTCTTACCAAAATCAAATGCTTATGCAGAGATTTGGTTAGATGGCGAAAAAGTATTAGATACGGTAGAAGAAGAGCCTATCTACAATAATATTTTCTTACCACGTAAATTTAAAATTGCTGTGGCATTACCACCATACAATGATGTTGATATTCATGCTAATGACCTTAACTTCATTGCGATTATCGAAGATAACAACATCACCGGTTATAACGTCGTTGTTGGTGCCGGTTTAGGCATGACACACGGTGATAAAACAACCTTCCCGCGTTTAGGTGATGACTTTGGTTTTATTACTGTCGATAAAGTAATGGAAGTAGCTGAAGCAGTAGTAACAACACAACGTGACCTTGGTGGTCGTGTTAGTCGTTCTCATGCTCGTACTAAATACACGCTTGAAACACACGGTATTGAGACGTTCAAGAAAGAAGTTGAGAAACGTGCTGGTATTACTTTTGCTGCGCCCGGTGCTTACGAGTTCACAGAACGTGGCGACCGTATCGGTTGGGTTAAAGGTATTGATAACAAATGGCACCTAACGGTATTCATTGAGAATGGTCGTATTCTGGACTTTGATGGTAAACCATTAAAATCAGGCTTAGTAAAAATTGCAAAAGTACACCAAGGTACTTTCCGCATGACAGCGAACCAAAATCTAGTAATAGCAAGTGTGCCAGAGTCTGAAAAAGACAACATTGAAAAATTAGCACGTGAGTGTGGATTAATTGATGACGGTACGAGTGGCCAACGCCTTGATTCAATGGCATGTGTATCTTTACCAACTTGTCCCCTAGCAATGGCAGAAGCCGAACGTTATTTACCAGGCTTAACCGATGATGTTGAAGGCTTACTAGCGAAACACGGTATTGCAAAAGAGCATATCATCCTGCGTATTACAGGCTGTCCAAATGGCTGTGGTCGTGCGATGTTAGCGGAAGTTGGTTTAGTGGGTAAAGCACCTGGTCGCTATAATCTACATTTAGGGGGGAATCGTATCGGTACGCGTATTCCTAAGATGTATGCTGAAAATATTGATGAGCAAGCAATAGTAGATACTTTAGACGAATTAATTGGTCGTTGGGCAACAGAATGTAATCAAGATGAAGATTTTGGAGACTTTGTTATCCGCGCCGGTATTATTTCTGAAGTAGTTATTGCGGCTAGGGACTTCTATGCCTAACACCTTAGTTCTAGACCATCTATTAACACTTTCTAAAGCAGAGCAGACTACTGCGCTTGCTGAAGTAAATACGTTATTAGAAAAGATGACAGCGTCACAACGTGTCCAATGGGCCGTCGACAATCTAGAAAGTGAATTTGTTTTATCATCAAGCTTTGGAATACAAGCAGCGGTATGTTTGCACATGATCACAGCGGTCAAAGCAGATACTCCGATTATTTTGACGGATACAGGATATTTATTCCCTGAGACCTATCAATTTATTGATGATTTAACAAAACAACTTAACTTAAACCTAAAAATTTACAGTGCAGAGCACGGCCCAGCATGGCAAGAAGCACGCTATGGTAAATTATGGGATCAAGGCGTAGATGGTTTAACTAAGTACAATTTAATCAATAAAGTTGAGCCAATGAAACGCGCATTGAAAGAATTAAATGCTAAAACATGGTTCTCTGGTTTACGTCGTTCACAATCATCAAGTCGTGAAGACTTACCAGTTTTAAGTATTCAAAATAACTGCTTTAAATTTTTACCGATTATCGATTGGAGTAATAAAGAAGTACATTATTACCTAGAAGAGAACGGTTTAAGTTATCACCCATTATGGGAGCAAGGTTATGTTTCAGTAGGCGATGTTCAAACATCACGCCCACTTGAATTAGGCATGAGTGAAGAAGAAACACGCTTCTTTGGCTTAAAACGTGAGTGTGGATTACACGAAGACCCTATTGAAGAACAAGGCAGTGGTATTTAATCACTTTTAATCTAATTAAATAATACCGCTATAGAAAGCCTCTAATAAAATTAGAGGCTTTTTTTTGCTTGTTTTTTACTTAAGAAAAAAGACCGCGTGCCGATAAGTTACTATCAATGACTATAATGAATATTTTGATAAGGTATCAAAGCCAAGGGTTTATATGAAAATAATAATACAATCATTACTGATATTCAGTTTATTAAGCAGTATGGCGACGATTGCTGAAGATTATCCAGTAATACAGGTATATACCCAGGATGAACTCAACTCGCTGATTAAAAAGAATAAGCATTTACAAAGGGTAAAAGCAGACGATTGCCAATTAGTACAAGATATTGAAGCACATGCACTCAAAATACAAGAGCCCTCTTATGTGTTCTTATGGGGAGATATGCTGGCTTGGGGTGTTTGTGTAGAGCGCAATGCAACATTAGGCATGTATTATATTGATCAAGCCGCTAAACAAGGCTTATTGGCAGCAATAGAACAGCTAGGGCGTTATTACAATAATGGTACTTTGGTCATTAAAGACAAAGAGAAAGCGACAAAATATTTTAGGGAAGCTGCACTACAAGGGTTCTTACCCGCTAAAATCAGCTACATCAAATTACTAGATCAAGGCTATGGTAGCCCACTTGATTATGAAGATGCATACCGAGCGTTAAATAGCAGTGTTATTGTCGATCCAAAAACAAAAAGAGAAGCAGAAAGACTATTAGCCAGATTAGCAAAAAAAATGCCAGAGTATGCGATTACTAACGCACGGAAAAATTATAATGATTAGCTTATTACTTTATAAAATCGTATCTTATTACCAGAAGAAGTTAAAAAGATAGCAACATAAATAAACAAAATGCCCCTGTAAATAATCAATATCTTTAACTCGTTATCATCATTTTCATTCATTTAATGTTTTAATGTTTTAATGTCAAATCTAGAGCCCCTAAAAGCCTCTCTAATACAAAAGCAAGACACTACCCAATAACTTAACCATCTTCACACACAAAACCTACAAGAGTAGCTTTCTCTATTATTTTTAACATTAAAACTCTATCATTTATAACGCCACTAACGAATCCCCTCCCCTGGACTGATGCTTGTAGCCTGCATTTTATGTATTGGTTGTCGCTTTTTTTATTGGGGCGCATAGCGAATTAGGCGTCAGCCTAGTTTTATGAGCTGAGTAGCTCTGCGAGTCATGTTTTCAGCTTGCAGTATTTTAACTTTCGGGGCGCATGCTTCAGCTTGCAGATCTTTTTTGTGTTGATTGTTGAATGGATTATTCAATTAATCATTCGTGTTACAAGGATCAAACAATAAACCCTAACACCAGAATCCCTGCAGGCTAAAGCATGCGCCCCAAAGTCAAAAGCTGATAATAGAAGCTAGGAAGCTAAATCGTGTTGATTTTAGGGTGCATGGCGAATTAGGCGTCAGCCTAGTTTTATGAGCGGAGTAGCTCTGCGAGTCATGTTTTCAGCTTGCAGCATTTTAACTTTCGGGGCGCATGCTTCAGCTTGCAGATCTTTTTTGTGTTGATTGTTGGATGGATTATTCAATTAATCATTCGTGTTACAAAGAGCAAAAAATAAACCTTAACACCAGAATCCCTGCAGGCTAAAGCCAGCGTCCAAGGTCACAAGGGGTTTACCACGAAGGTACGAAGGGTGAAGAAGGTAAGAGTAAAAGCAATTAAAACAAGTAAGGATTATAGCTTTTCTTTCGTGTCCTTCCTGTAGCGTAGCGCTTCGTGGTTATTTTGGTGCTTTCAAGTCAAAAGCTGATAATAGAAGCTAAGAAGCTAAATCGTGTTGACTTTCGGGCGCATGGCGGATTAGACGTCAGCCTAGTTTTATGAGCGGAGTAGCTCTGCGAGCCCAGTTTTCAGCTTGCAGAGCTTTTTTGTGTTGGGCTCTAAGTATTTTGATATTACCTTTCGTAATTTCTAAGTCAAAAGCAACACATACCCCCTGCAGGCTAAAGCATGCGCCCCAAAGTCAAAAACAAAAAAACAACACCAGTACCTACATGCTCTTGGTATAGCGCCACCTTCACGGATTACAAAATGGTGCCCTTCATCCATAGCTTTACATTACTTTTCTGCAGACATAAAAAAGAGAACCAAGGCTCTCTTTTTTGAATATTGTTTAACTAAAAACGTGTCATTCTATGTTTCGACAAGGTCGCGATGATAGTAGAAACAACACCAGTACCTACATGCACTTGGTATAGCGCTACTTTCACGGATTGCGAAATGGAGACCTTCACCCATAGCTTTACATTACTTTTCTGCAGACATAAAAAAAGAGAGCCTAGGCTCTCTTTTTTGAATATTGTTTAACTAAAAACGTGTAATTATAAATTACGCGATGATAGTAGAAACAACACCAGCACCAACAGTACGGCCACCTTCGCGGATTGCGAAACGTAGACCTTCATCCATAGCGATTGGACCAATTAGTTCAACAACGAACTTAAGGTTATCACCAGGCATTACCATTTCAACACCTTCTGGAAGCTCAACAGCACCAGTGATGTCAGTTGTACGGAAGTAGAACTGTGGACGGTAACCTTTGAAGAATGGAGTATGACGACCACCTTCATCTTTACTTAGTACGTATACTTCAGATTCGAACTTAGTATGCGGCTTGATTGAACCAGGCTTAGCTAGAACTTGACCACGTTCAACGTCTTCACGTTTAGTACCACGTAAAAGAACACCAACGTTCTCACCAGCACGACCTTCGTCAAGAAGTTTACGGAACATCTCAACACCAGTACATGTAGTAGTAACAGTATCTTTAAGACCAACGATTTCAACAGACTCACCAACTTTGATGATACCGCGCTCAACACGACCAGTAACAACAGTACCACGACCAGCAATTGAGAATACATCTTCAATTGGTAGGATGAATGGTTTGTCGATGTCACGCTCTGGAAGAGGGATATAAGTATCTAGTGCATCAGCAAGTTCAAGGATTTTATCTTCCCATTCAGCTTCGCCTTCAAGTGCTTTAAGCGCTGAACCAAGGATAACTGGTAGGTCATCACCTGGGAAATCATATTCAGAAAGAAGTTCACGAACTTCCATTTCTACTAATTCTAGTAGCTCTTCATCATCAACCATGTCACATTTGTTTAAGAAAACAACTAAGTGTGGAACACCAACTTGACGAGAAAGTAGGATATGCTCACGAGTTTGTGGCATAGGACCATCTGTTGCAGCAACAACTAAGATACCACCATCCATTTGAGCAGCACCAGTGATCATGTTTTTAACATAATCGGCATGTCCAGGACAGTCTACGTGTGCGTAGTGACGAGTTTCTGTATCGTATTCGATGTGAGAAGTATTGATTGTAATACCACGTTCACGCTCTTCTGGAGCATTATCGATTGCAGAGAAATCACGAACGTCGCCGCCGAATTTCTTAGTTAATACAGCAGAGATTGCAGCTGTTAAAGTAGTTTTACCATGGTCAACGTGGCCAATTGTACCTACGTTTACATGTGGTTTATTACGTTCAAATTTTTCTTTAGACACAGTGTGTACCTTCTTTATCAGTAAATACCTCTCCACATGCCATCACATGGAAAGGTGTAGTTTAATTTATTTTTTATTTCGCTTCAATAATTGCGTTAGCAATTTTTTTAGGCGCATCGGCATATTCTAAAAACTCCATAGAATAAGATGCTCGACCTTGCGTTGCCGAACGAACTGCGGTTGCATAACCGAACATTTCAGACAGCGGTACTTTAGCATGTACGATCTTAACGCCACCAGGGCCATCGTCCATTCCATCTATAATACCACGACGACTATTAAGATCGCCAACAACAGTCCCCATCCAATCTTCAGGAGTAGTTACTTCCACTTTCATCACAGGCTCAAGAATTGTTGCATCAGCTTTTAATGCCCCATCTCTAAAACCCATCATACCAGCAATTTTAAATGCCATTTCGCTAGAGTCAACCTCATGGTAAGAACCATTTAATAAAGTGACTCGTACGTCAAGCATTGGATAACCAGCCAACACACCTTGGTTCATTTGTTCTTCACAGCCTTTGCTCACCGCTGGAATGTATTCTTTAGGGAAAACATTCGCAGCCATTTCATTCACAAATTCAAAACCAGAACCACTTTCCAACGGTTCTAATCTTAGCTGGACATGGCCATAATGGCTAGGTCCTTCACCCTGACGAATAAATTTACCTTCGATCTCAACCGTTTTACGGATGGTCTCACGGTATGCAACTTGTGGGTTACCCACGTTACAGTTAACAGAAAACTCACGACGCATACGATCGACTATAATGTCTAGGTGAAGTTCACCCATACCAGAGATCAGTATTTGTCCAGACTCTTCATTTGTTTCAACACGAAAAGAAGGGTCTTCAGCAGATAGTTTTTCTAGTGCTAGCGTTAATTTAACTTGGTCGGCCTTAGTTTTTGGCTCAACCGCAATTTGAATAACCGGTTCAGGGAAATCCATACGCTCAAGAATAATATTCTGTCCAGCAACACAAAGCGTATCCCCCGTAGTGACGTCTTTAAGACCGATCACAGCGGCAATATCACCGGCGCGAACTTCTTTGACTTCCTTACGTTCGTTAGCATGCATCTGTACGATGCGTCCTAAACGCTCTTTTTTACCTTTAATAGGAATATAAACTTGCTCACCAGACTTAACTACGCCTGAGTAAACTCGCATAAAGGTTAACGTTCCCACGAATGGGTCGGTTGCCACTTTAAATGCAAGTGCAGCAAATGGTGCATCATCAGTCGCAGGACATTCTATTTCTTGATCGTTGTGTCCGTTGATAGCTTTAATAGCCTCAACTTCTACAGGAGAAGGTAGATAGTCAATGACCGCATCTAACACTGCTTGCACACCTTTATTTTTAAAGGCGCTGCCACAAGTTGCTAGTACGATTTCATTATTTAACGTACGAATACGTAAACCTGCTTTGATTTCTTCTTCTGAAAGCTCACCTTCTTCAAGGTACTTATCCATCAGTTCATCATTTGCTTCTGCAGCTGCTTCTACTAGTTCTTCGTGCAAAACTTGCGCGTGTTCTAATAGCTCAGCGGGAATGTCATCATATTGAAATGTCATTCCTTGATCTGCATCGTTCCAATCAATCGCTTTCATTTTAATGAGGTCGATAACTCCGCGAAAGTGCTCTTCTGTTCCAATATTCAGATGAATAGGAACACAAGTCGCGCCTAAGCGAGTTCGAATTTGCTCAAGTACAGATTCAAAGTCAGCACCAGTACGGTCCATCTTGTTAACAAACACAATACGCGGAACGTGGTATTTGTTAGCTTGACGCCATACAGTTTCTGATTGAGGTTCTACACCTGACGAGCCACAAAATACAACTACAGCACCATCTAACACACGTAAAGAACGTTCAACTTCAATAGTGAAGTCTACATGTCCAGGCGTATCGATGATATTAATGCGGTGTTGCTCATACTGGTTTTGCATGCCCTGCCAGAAAGTAGTAGTCGCGGCGGATGTGATAGTAATACCACGTTCCTGCTCCTGCTCCATCCAGTCCATTGTTGCTGCACCATCATGTACTTCACCAATTCGGTGAGATACGCCAGTGTAGAACAACACACGCTCTGTAGTAGTAGTTTTACCTGCATCGACATGAGCTACAATACCGATATTACGGTAGCGCTCAATAGGAGTTGTACGTGACAATGCAATGTCCTTCTTAAATAAAGCTTTGTGCAAATAGAAACGAAAAAGCACAGGCGAAAGCCTGTGCTAATATTTTTCTACCAACGGTAGTGAGCAAACGCTTTGTTTGCATCAGCCATACGGTGAACGTCTTCACGTTTCTTAACCGCTGAACCTTTGTTATCTGCTGCATCAACTAGCTCACCAGCTAGACGTAATGCCATTGATTTTTCACCACGCTTACGAGAAGCTTCAACTAACCAACGCATTGCAAGAGCATTACGACGAGAAGGGCGAACTTCTACAGGAACTTGGTATGTTGAACCACCAACACGGCGAGATTTAACTTCGACGCTTGGGCGGATGTTTTCTAATGAAACTTCAAAAAGTTCCATTGGGTCTTTACCGCTTTTTTCAGCTGCTGATGCTAATGCACCATAAACTATTTTTTCTGCGATAGATTTTTTTCCGTCAACCATTACTACGTTAACGAATTTTGTTAGAACTTCTGATCCGAACTTAGGATCTGGTAGTACTTTACGAGTAGCTACGACGCGTCTTCTTGGCATCTTATTATCTCCGTGCGCTTCAGGATTTTACCCAAAACATATTAAAATTAAATAGTGTTTGTTTGGCCTTACTTACGGAAAGTATTAAGATTTAGGCTTTTTAGCACCGTACTTAGAACGACCGTTACGACGTGCTGCAACACCTGAAGTATCAAGTGCACCACGAATTGTATGGTAACGAACACCCGGTAAATCTTTTACACGACCGCCGCGGATCAAGATTACACTATGCTCTTGCAAGTTATGGCCTTCACCACCGATGTACGAAGTTACTTCGAAACCGTTAGTTAGACGTACACGAGCAACTTTACGCATTGCCGAGTTAGGTTTTTTTGGTGTAGTAGTATATACACGAGTACATACACCACGTTTTTGAGGACACGCTTCTAGCGCAGGAACGTTAGTTTTTTGAACTTTGTCCTTACGCGGTTTGCGTACCAATTGTGAAATTGTTGCCATTGTTAAATAGCTCCTAATGTGTGTGTGAAAAATCAAGCCCTAAAGATTAGGGTCGCAAGAGTTTACGCTTAATAGAAAGGCGAGTCAATAAATAGGCAATTGTGTTTTTAGTCACAAAATGAGAAGTCCAAAAAGCAGATATTTAATTAGTTATATTGAAACGGTAAAGTCAGCGAGGGTAATACAAATAAAGGGGATTAAATTAAAAATAATTTTTATGGTCACTAATAAGTAAATATTACCAGGCTAATTGGCTTTTACATTGAATTGTTAAATCCACAAAAGCAGGGTAATCGATAATTTCACCTACCTTCACATCTAAACCACGCGCAACTAAATCATCTCGTAGGACAAACAAACGTTGGCTTTCATGGAGTTTTAATAACGTTGGTTGTTGTTCAATAGTCGCACTTGCAGCAATGACACCATCACTGATTAACAATAAAATATCGTTATCATCTAATTGCTTTAAACAATCATGTAACGAAAAAGTACTTAATGGCGAGCTATTAACCGTATGTAATATCATTTAAAAACTCATTAATTGGTCTTGCTTAGCAAGGTGTAAATTTATTTCATCAGTACTTAGCAGCGTCGTTTTAATAACTAATTGTTCTACTGAAATATTTCTTACAGAGAGTGAACGCTGGCAAACATAAATTTGTTCAACATCATAAAGCTCAAGCATTTGTAGCATAGGTTGAAAATCTTTTTGCAAAATCACATCAGCTTGATGCTTGGCCAATAATTGATAAACACCGTCACCCATGAAAAAAAGACTTAGAGACTCATTAAACGCAGAGAGAGCTAAACTAAGATCTAACGCTTCACGAGCATGAGTTGTACCATGTGGTGCGCGCCTGTTAACAATACCGATTTTCTTTTCCATATTCATATCCTAAAGTATCACCAGCCTAAAACTGCACTAAACGGTCACAACTAGCTGACAGTTCAGCTAACTGCCCTAACCCACTTAATACAAAAGGTGATTTAAGATTGTAATTGGAAAGTGCTAATTGCTCAGCTTCCTGTTGATTAACAATGCCACGACGTAAAGAAGCAGATACACAAACTTCTAGTGGGAATTGATATTCTTTAGCTAAATTAGCCCATAAATCCGGTAAATTAACTTCATCGGTTGCAGGGCTAATGAGGTTACTTGCCGTTAATACACCATCAAGATAAAAAAACACGCCACTCACTTTATGCCCAGCTTTTAATGCGGCAGAGCAAAATTGGTATGCGTTAGAGGCACTTTGGTGACTAGCTGGGTTGCCAGTCACTAACAGAGTAAATTTTGTTACTTGATGGTCAGACATTGTAAACCTTATAGTCTAAATTAAACTTATTTAGACGCTACAAATGCAACAGCTTCAACTTCAACTAATACATCTTTTGGTAAACGAGCAACTTCAACACATGAACGAGCAGGTGCTAAAGTAGCAAAATACTTACCGTACACTTCATTGAAAGCAACAAAGTCATTCATGTCTTTAATGAAACAAGTTGTTTTAACGACAGTTTCACCCGTCGCCCCAGCCGCTTCTAGTACAGCAAATAGATTTTTCATTACTTGCTCAGTTTGTTCTGCAACGCCACCCTCAACAATTTCCATTGTTTTTGGGTTTAATGGAATTTGACCAGAAGTAAAAATCATATCACCGAATTGATTAGCTTGAGAATATGGACCAATTGCTGATGGCGATTGTTCTGTACTAATAATTTTTTTAGTTGTCATTTAAGGCTTATCCTAATCAGTTAATTTTGAGTCTGTATATTGAAGTAGAAGCAAAATAAAAACAATGTGAAATAACAAAAAACTTAGAAATCGACTCTAGCCTCTTGAACTTCGGCGCCTGGCTTTAGCCTGCAGGGGCTGTTTGTGAGTTTAGCTTTGAAGATTGATAGTGTGCCTTTAACCTCGGGGCGCTGGCTTTAACCTGCAGGGGTTGTTTGTGAGTTTAGCTTTGAAGATTGATAGTGTGCCTTTGACCTCGGGGCGCTGGCTTTAGCCTGCAGGGATTTTGGTGTTAAGGTTTATTGTTTGTATCTTTGTATCACTAATGAATAATGATGAATTAAGTACACTGCCTAAAAATCAACACAAAAAAATTCTGCAAGCTAAAGCATGCGCCCCGAATAACAAAAGCGACAACCGACACAATTTAACTTTATAGTTCCGATTATCCTCCTTTTACTTGAAAATACCAAAATAACCACGAAGCGCTCCGCTACACGAAGAGCACGAAGAAAAGAGCAAAAGCTAATCAAAAAGCCCTTTATTCACTATTTTTTATTAAGCACTTTCACTCTCTCCTTTTCACCCTTCGTACCTTCCTGGTAAATAGCTTTTGACTTTGGGCCGCTGGTGTAAGGGTTTATTGTTTATATCTTTGTACCTTTGTGTTTTTGTGTTTTTGTATCACTAATGAATAATGATGAATTAAGTACACCGCCTAAAAATCAACACAAAAAAGATCTGCAAGCTAAAGCATGCGCCCCGGATAACAAAAGCGACAACCAACACAATTTAATTTTATAGTTCCGATTATTCTCCTTTTACTTGAAAATACCCAAATAACCACGAAGCGCTCCGCTACACGAAGAAAAGCTATAATCCATTACCTGTTATTAACCGCTTTTACTCTAACCTTCTTCACCCTTCGTGCCTTCGTGCCTTCGTGCCTTCGTGGTAAATAGCTTTTGATTTTGGGGCTCTGGTGTAAGTGTTTATTGCTTATATCTTTGTACCTTTGTGTTTTTGTATCTTTGTATCACTAATGAAGAATTATGAATTGAGTACGCCATCTAAAATAAACACAAAAAAGATCTGCAAGCTGAAAACAGGACTTGAATAACAAAAGCGACAACCGACACAATTTAACTTCATAGTTCAGATTATCGACCTTTTACTTCAAAACACCAAAATAACCACGAAGCGCTGCGCTACACGAAGAGCACGAAGAAAAGACAATAAATTAATCAAAAAACACTATATTCACTATCGCCATTGATCACTTTTGATTTAACCCTCTTTGATCTTAACCTTCTTCACCCTCCTTACCTTCGTAGTGAACCGATTTTGATTTGAAAGCATAAATTAACCACGAAGCGCTGCGCTACACGAAGAAAAGACAATAAATGAATTTAAAAGCACTATATTCACTATCTGTTATTAATCGCCTCTAATTTAACCTTTTCACCCTTCGTACCTTCGTGGCAAATCGCAAAGTAAAAACACCAAAAAACTCAAATTTTAGACATAAAAAAAGGTGCCGAAGCACCTTTTTTTCTAAAGCAAAATTAATTGCTTATATTCACTACTTACTCACCAAAATCAACGGCGTTTAGTAAGTCAGCTAAGTTTTGCTCAGCTGCTTCTACGTCGATGATTGGCTCAGCACTAACAGGTTCAAGCTCTTTCGCTTTAGCTGCAGCACGAGTACGGTGATGTGCAAAACCAGTACCAGCTGGAATCAAGCGACCAACGATTACATTCTCTTTCAAGCCATGTAATTGGTCACATTTACCTGCAACAGCAGCTTCCGTAAGAACACGTGTTGTTTCTTGGAAAGATGCAGCCGAAATAAACGATTCAGTTGCTAGTGATGCTTTAGTAATACCTAATAACTGGTATTCAAACTTAGCAACATTTTTGCCTTCAGCTTCAAGTTTACGGTTTTCAATAATAACACGCACAACTTCAGCTTGCTCACCCACTAAGAACGACGTATCGCCGGCATCAGTAATGATACATTTACGTAGCATTTGGTTAACGATAACTTCGATGTGCTTATCATTAATTTTTACGCCTTGTAAACGGTATACTTCTTGTACTTCGTTTGTGATGTAGTTAGCCACTGGGCTAATACCACGTAGACGAAGGATGTCATGAGGAGACTCAGGACCGTCAGAAATAACCTCACCTTTTTCAATCTTCTCACCTTCGAAGATGTTTAGGTGACGCCATTTTTGAATCATCTCTTCATGCACATCGCCATTAGCTTGTGTAATAAGAAGACGACGTTTACCTTTAGTCTCTTTACCGAATGCTAATGTACCTGACACTTCTGCAAGGATCGCAGCGTCTTTAGGTGTACGCGCTTCAAATAAGTCGGCTACGCGAGGTAGACCACCCGTGATATCACGAGTTTTCGAGCTTTCTTGTGGAATACGGGCTACCGCATCACCAACTCGTACTTGAGCACCATCTTCTAGGCTTACGATTGCGTTTGCAGCAAGTGCATATTGCGCAATAACTTGTGTACCAGGAATGAAGACATCATTACCTTTAGCATCAACTAGTTTAGCCATCGGACGCATTTCTTTACCAGCACTTGGACGTTGTGCAGGGTCGATAATAACAATGCTTGATAAACCAGTTAGTTCATCAGTTTGCTTGTTAATAGTCACGCCTTCAATGAAGTCCATGAACTCTATCTTACCTTCCACTTCCGTAATGATTGGATGTGTATGCGGGTCCCAGTTAGCAATGATTTCGCCGGCTGTAATAGTCGCGCCATCTTGCTTATCAAGAACAGCACCATAAGGTAGACGGTGATTCTCTTTCGTACGGCCTAATTCATCGATAACGGTTAACTCTGTTGAACGAGAGATAACAACTACTTTTTGATCAGAGTTAATTACAAACTTAGCGTTATGTAATTTAACTTTACCCGTATTTTTAACTTGGATACTGTTTTCAGATGCAGAACGCGATGCTGCACCACCGATGTGGAACGTACGCATCGTTAACTGTGTACCAGGTTCACCGATAGACTGAGCGGCCATAACACCAACTGCTTCGCCTTGACCAACCATGTGTCCACGAGCCAAATCACGACCGTAACATTGTGCACAAGCACCAAAGTCAGTATTACAAGTAATAACAGAGCGAACCCATACTTGGTCAACTGAAGCTTCTTCGATTAAGTCACAGTATTTTTCATCAAGTAATACGTTACGTGCGATTAAGACTTCGTTATCTGTACCTGGTTTAATGATGTCACGAGCAACAACACGACCTAGAACACGTTCACGAAGTGGTTCAACAACGTCGCCACCTTGAATCAATGGTGTAACTAATAGACCTTCAGTACTACCACAATCTTCTTCAGTAATAACTAAATCTTGAGCGATATCAACAAGACGACGAGTTAGGTAACCCGAGTTTGCTGTTTTAAGTGCGGTATCGGCTAGACCTTTACGTGCACCATGCGTCGAGATAAAGTACTGAAGTACGTTTAGACCTTCACGGAAGTTAGCTACGATAGGTGTTTCGATGATTGAACCATCTGGTTTAGCCATCAGACCACGCATACCTGCAAGCTGACGAATCTGAGCGGCACTACCACGTGCACCCGAATCGGCCATCATGTAAACACTGTTAAACGAATCTTGAACTTCTTCTTCGCCTTTAGCGTTAATGACTGTCTCTTTAGACAGATTTTCCATCATCGCTTTAGCCACTTGCTCATTCGCACTTGCCCAAATATCGATAACTTTATTGTAACGCTCACCCGCAGTAACAAGACCAGCTTGGAATTGCTCTTGGATTTCTAGTACTTCAGCTTCAGCTTCTTCAACTAATACTTTCTTAGCATCAGGAATAACCATATCGTCGATACCAACAGAGGCACCTGACAATGTAGCGTATTCAAAACCGGTATACATTAATTGGTCAGCAAAAATAACAGTGTCTTTAATACCTAGTAAACGGTAACAAGCATTCAACACGTTAGAGATAGCTTTTTTGCCCATGTTCAAATCAACATGCTCGAAAGGAAGACCTTCAGGCATGATTAAAGACAGAATCGCACGACCAATTGTTGTTTCAACTAAACCAGTAGTAGAGGTACGAGATTTGTCTTCAGCAATATGAACTTGCGTCATACGTACTTTAACAATCGCTTGTAGATCAACAACACCAGCACGGTATGCTTTTTCAGCCTCTTTTGCACTTTGGAAGTACATGCCTTCGCCACGACCATTAATGCGAGTACGAGTCATGTAATAAAGACCTAGTACAACATCTTGAGACGGTACGATAATCGGCTCACCATTTGCAGGCGATAGAATATTGTTCGTAGACATCATCAAAGTACGAGCTTCAAGCTGTGCTTCAATTGTTAACGGTACGTGTACCGCCATTTGGTCACCATCGAAATCGGCGTTGTATGCAGCACATACTAACGGGTGAAGCTGTATCGCTTTACCTTCGATTAATACAGGCTCAAATGCTTGGATACCTAGTCTGTGAAGTGTTGGTGCACGGTTAAGTAGCACTGGATGTTCACGGATAACACCTTCTAGGATGTCCCAAACTTCACCACCTTCACGGTCAACTAATTTCTTAGCCGCTTTAATAGTAGTCGCAAGACCTAATGCTTCTAACTTACCGTATACGAATGGTTTGAATAGCTCTAATGCCATCTTCTTCGGAAGACCACATTGATGTAAACGTAACGTTGGACCTACTGTGATTACAGAACGACCAGAGTAATCTACACGTTTACCTAGTAAGTTTTGACGGAAACGACCTTGCTTACCTTTGATCATATCTGCAAGCGATTTTAGAGGACGTTTGTTCGAACCAGTAATAGCTCGGCCACGACGACCATTATCTAATAACGCATCAACAGATTCTTGTAACATACGTTTTTCGTTACGTACGATGATATCTGGCGCAGCTAGTTCTAAAAGACGTTTTAGACGGTTATTACGGTTAATAACACGACGGTATAAGTCATTTAGGTCAGAGGTTGCAAAACGTCCGCCATCTAGTGGTACTAGTGGACGTAAATCAGGTGGAAGTACTGGAAGTACTGTTAAGATCATCCACTCTGGTTTGTTTGAAGACTGGTGGAAAGATTCCACAAGTTTCAGACGCTTAGTTAATTTTTTACGGCGAGTTTCAGAATTAGTTGTTTCTAACTCTTCACGCATGCCTTTGATTTCGTGCTCTAAATCAAGTTGCTTAAGTAGTGCAAAAACGGCTTCAGCGCCCATCATTGCGTCAAACTCATCGCCCCATTGCTCTAGGTTGTCCAAGTACTCTTCTTCAAGAAGGATTTGGCCACGCTCAAGATCAGTCATACCTGGTTCTACAACCACGAATGATTCAAAATATAGGATACGTTCGATATCACGTAACGTCATATCTAGCATTAAGCCAATACGTGACGGAAGTGATTTAAGGAACCAAATGTGTGCAACAGGTGATGCTAATTCGATGTGTCCCATACGGTCACGACGAACTTTAGCTTGAGTTACCTCAACACCACATTTTTCACAAATAACACCACGATGCTTAAGGCGTTTGTATTTACCACATAAACATTCGTAATCTTTGATTGGACCAAAGATACGTGCACAGAATAAACCTTCACGTTCAGGCTTAAAAGTACGGTAGTTAATGGTTTCAGGTTTTTTAACTTCACCAAAAGACCATGAACGGATCATTTCTGGTGATGCTAAACCGATTTTAATACCATCGAATTCTTTGGTTTTATTTTGTTGCTTTAAAAACTTGAGTAAGTCTTTCACGCTACTCTCCCATAGGAGTTAAAACTAGGCGTCTCAACAATCAAGACGCCACATATTTTTCAACTAAAACGAATTTTAGTTCGATTCATCTAGCTCGATATTGATGCTTAATGAACGGATCTCTTTCAACAATACGTTGAATGATTCAGGCATGCCTGGTTCCATTCTATGGTCACCGTCTACGATGTTTTTATACATCTTAGTACGACCATTAACATCATCCGACTTAACCGTTAGCATTTCTTGAAGCGTGTAAGCAGCACCGTAAGCTTCTAGTGCCCATACTTCCATCTCACCAAAACGCTGGCCACCGAACTGAGCTTTACCACCAAGTGGTTGCTGAGTAACCAAGCTGTAAGAACCCGTTGAACGCGCATGCATTTTGTCATCAACTAAGTGATTTAGTTTTAACATATACATGTAACCAACAGTTGTCTTACGTTCGAAGTCAATACCAGTACGACCATCGGTTAACTGTAATTGACCAGATTCTGGTAAATCAGCTAAACGTAATAATTCGCGGATTTCACTTTCGTGAGCACCATCAAACGCAGGTGTTGCTACTGGTAAACCTTTATAAAGGTTTTTAGCAAGACGTAATACAGCTTCGTCATCAAAGTCATTTAAGTCAACATGACAAGGTGCATCACCGAACGAGTAAAGTTTTTGTACGAATTCACGTACTTTGCTGATTTCTACTTCACGTTGATCTTTGATCATACGCTCTAGTTTCTCACCAACACCTTTACACGCTAGACCTAGATGTGTCTCAAGGATCTGACCGATGTTCATACGTGATGGTACACCCAGCGGGTTAAGTACGATATCAACTGGAACACCAAACTCATCGTGAGGCATATCTTCTACAGGTACGATGTTTGAAATAACACCTTTGTTACCATGACGGCCGGCCATTTTATCACCAGGCTGTAGACGACGACGTACTGCAAGGTAAACCTTAACAATTTTTTGTACGCCAGGTGCTAAATCATCACCTTGTGTAATCTTACGACGTTTAATATCAAACTCTTTATCGTAGTCTGCTTTAACTTCGTCGTACTGCGCATTGATTTGGTCTAAGTAAGTTTGTTTTTCATCATCATTTAATACGATGTCAAACCACTGAGCTTTAGGCATCTGTAATAGACGCGCTTCTTCTTGACCAGCAGAAACTAATAGTTTCAACGCTTTTTCATGGATAGCTTCTTCTAAGATTTTGAACTTTTCAGTTAAGTCTTTCTTAGCTGCTTTCAACTGCATTTCTTCGATTTCTAATGCACGCTTATCTTTCTCAACGCCGTCACGAGTAAAGACTTGAACGTCAATCACTGTTGCGTAAGTTGAGTTAGCTACGCGTAAAGAGCTGTCTTTAACATCAGACGCTTTTTCACCGAAGATAGCGCGTAATAGTTTTTCTTCTGGCGTAAGTTGTGTTTCGCCTTTTGGCGTTACTTTACCTACTAAGATATCACCTGGTTTAACTTCAGCACCAACGTAAACAATACCAGACTCATCTAGTTTGCTTAACGCAGATTCACCAACGTTAGGGATATCGGCAGTGATCTCTTCAGTACCCAATTTAGTTTCACGTGCAATACATGAGAACTCTTGGATGTGGATCGTAGTGAAACGATCTTCTTGAGATACACGCTCAGAAATAAGGATTGAATCCTCAAAGTTGTAACCATTCCAAGGCATGAAGGCAATCTTCATGTTTTGACCAAGTGCTAAGTCACCCATATCAGTCGATGGACCATCGGCTAATACGTCACCGCGAACAATTGGCTCGCCAGGTTTACACGTTGGTTTTTGGTTAATACAAGTATTCTGATTTGAACGCGTGTATTTAGTTAAGTTGTAGATATCGATACCCGCTTCACCAGCAAGTAGCTCATCATCAGCAACTTTAACAACGATACGAGATGCATCAACGTAATCGATTACACCACCGCGTTTCGCGATAATAGTAACACCAGAGTCAATAGCAAGACGACGTTCAATACCAGTACCTACTAATGGCTTATCAGCACGTAAAGTAGGAACCGCTTGACGTTGCATGTTCGCACCCATTAAGGCACGGTTAGCATCATCATGTTCTAAGAACGGGATAAGTGACGCAGCAACAGAAATGATCTGTTGTGGTGACACATCCATGTAATCGATATCATCAGCACCCATAAAGGTAGTTTCACCTTTATGACGACAAGGAATCATCTCTTCGTTAAGCATACCGTTTTCATCAGTATTAGCAGATGCCTGTGCGATAACGAATGTACCCTCTTCGATAGCTGACAAATATTCAACTTGATCAGAAGGTTTACCATCGATTACTTTACGGTAAGGTGTTTCCAAGAAACCGTAACTGTTAGTACGTGAGAACGTTGCTAACGAGTTAATAAGACCGATGTTTGGTCCCTCAGGTGTTTCGATTGGACATAAACGACCGTAGTGAGTTGCGTGAACGTCACGTACTTCAAAGCCAGCACGCTCACGAGTTAGACCACCAGGACCTAATGCAGAGATACGACGTTTGTGCGTTACTTCTGATAACGGGTTATTTTGGTCCATGAACTGAGACAGTTGTGAAGAACCAAAGAACTCTTTAACAGCAGCTGAGATAGGTTTTGCATTGATCAAATCTTGCGGCATAGTTGCATCAAGGTCGCCTAAAGATAGACGCTCTTTAACAGCACGTTCAACACGTACTAAACCAACACGGAATTGGTTTTCAGCCATTTCACCTACACAACGAATACGACGGTTACCAAGGTGATCGATATCATCAACTTCGCCATTACCGTTACGGATATCGATCAGTGTTTTCATTACACTTAAGATATCTTCGTTAGATAGAATACCAGGACCTTCATCGCCATCGATACCAACACGACGGTTGAACTTCATACGACCTACTTTAGATAAGTCATAACGTTCTTCAGCGAAGAATAGGTTTTGGAATAGACCTTCAGCAGCATCTTTAGTTGGTGGCTCACCAGGACGCATCATACGGTAGATTTCTACTAACGCTTCTAAACGGTTAGTTGAAGAATCCACACGTAATGTGTCTGATATAAATGAACCACAATCTAGTTCATTGCTGTAGATTGCTTCGAATTTTTTAATACCTGACTGTGCAAGCTCAGCTAATAATTCAAGTGTAAAGATATCATTTGCATTAACAATGATTTCACCAGTTTCGCTGCTGATGTAATCTTTAGCTGATACTTTACCTTCTAAATATTCAAACGGTACTTCAAGATGCTTAACGCCATCTTTCTCAAGTTGACGGATATGACGAGCAGTAATACGCTTGCCAGATTCAACATAAGTTGTACCTTTACTCACGATGTCAAAGTTGAATTGTTCACCGCGTAAACGGTCTGCAATCAATGCCATTGTGATCACACCATCTTTAACTACAAACTCAGTTGTATCAAAGAAGATGTCTAGGATTTGTTCAGTCGTGTACTCAAGAGCACGTAGCATGATAGTCGCTGGTAATTTACGACGACGGTCAATACGTACAAATAAGTTGTCTTTAGGGTCAAATTCAAAATCTAACCAAGAACCACGGTAAGGGATAACACGTGCGTTATATAACACTTTACCCGAACTGTGTGTCTTACCTTTATCATGGTCAAAGAAAACACCAGGAGAACGATGTAATTGAGAAACAATAACACGCTCTGTACCATTGATAACAAAGGTACCGTTTTCTGTCATGAGTGGCATTTCACCCATGTAAACTTCTTGTTCACGGATATCTTTAACCGTGCCTGCTGGCGCATCACGATCATAGATAACAAGACGTAATTTAACACGTAAAGATGCAGAGTAAGTTACTCCGCGGATTTGGCATTCTTTCACATCAAAAACAGGTTCGCCTAAACGGTAACTTACATATTGTAGTTCCGAGGTACCTGAATAACTAGCGATAGGGAAGATACTGTTAAAAGCAGCTTCTAAACCTACTTCGCCAGTTAAATCGACTTCAATGAATCGTTTGAATGAATCTAGTTGAATTTCCAACAAGTATGGTTTTTCCATCACTTGTGGACGTTTCCCAAAATCCTTACGAATACGTTTTTTCTCAGTATAAGAGTAACCCATGTGGTTCCTTTGCTCGCTGATAAAATTGGTCATAGTTGTCTACTTGGTTTGAATCTGATGTATGACAACGGCGGCACATTATTTTGGTGTTAACGATATTTAATTGCGGTATGACTTCAGTTTGAACCTACTCTTGAGGCGCAGCTTATTTCGCTGACTTTATCGTTTGAAGCAATATAGCAATAACATCATCTTAAGCGTCCGATGACCGTAAAAAATAATGAAAAATCACGGTATCCTATAGCGCAAAAAGGCCGGTGATTAAAAAATCACCAGCCAAAGCTATTTGCATAGCTATTAAGTTAGAAAAACTAACTTATTTAAGTTCAGCAGTTGCACCGATTTCAGCAAGCTCTTTTTGGAAAGCTTCAGCTTCGTCTTTAGAAATGCCTTCTTTAAGAACAGCAGGACAAGATTCAACAGCTTCTTTAGCTTCTTTCAGGCCTAAACCTGTGATAGCACGTACAGCTTTGATTGCTTTAACTTTGTTCTCACCGAAAGCAGTAAGTACTAGGTTAAATTCAGTTTGCTCAGCAGCAGCTTCGCCTGCAGCAGCAGGACCAGCAGCAGCAACAGCAGCAGATACGCCGAATTTTTCTTCCATTGCTTCGATTAGTTCAACAACTTCCATTACAGATAGTTCTGCAACAGCATCAATGATTTGGTCTTTAGTAAGAGACATGAGTCAATTCCTATATATAGATTATAAAATGGTATTACAGCAATTACGCTGCAGATTCTTCTTTCTGGTCGCGAATAGCAGCCAGAGTACGTACAAGTTTGCCCGCTGCAGCTTCTTTGATAGTAGCCATCAGTTTCGCAATTGCTTCGTCGTATGTTGGTAATGTCGCTAAACGGTCGATTTGAGCGGCTTCAATGAATTCACCCTCAAATGCTAGCCCTTTAATTTCAAACGCTTCATTAGCTTTAGCAAAGTCTTTTAAAAGACGTGCTGCTGCACCTGGATGTTCGTTTGAAAAAGCAAGGATAGTAGGACCTGTAAACGTATCTGCCAGACATGCAAAGTCAGTACCTTCAACTGCACGACGTGCTAGTGTGTTACGAATAACTCGTAAAAATACACCGTTTGCACGTGCTTTTGCACGAAGTTCAGTCATTGCACCTACTGTTACACCGCGTGAATCGGCAGTTACAGCAGACAGAGCGCCTTTAGCAGCTTCGTTGACTTCAGCAACAATAGCTTGTTTGTCTTCGAGTCTTAATGCCATTTGGTTTTACTCCTGGATTCCACTAGGTTTTACCCTAGATAAACACCCCCACCTAATGATGAGGCACTATTTTTTGGTTTCGGATCCAGTAGAATAATCTTTCTGGGGTCCGGTACCATCTACGCAGGAAATTAAGTTAAATCAAAAATTTAACACCTACGGTCTAAGAAGGGACCTAAGGCCCTCCAAAGTAAGGTCGCATATTATACAAACAATATGCAACCTTGTATAGTCACTTAATGATTAATCATCAAATGACTACAAAAAATTACGCTACTACTGTTACTAGAGTTGCTTGGTCAACTTTCAGACCTGCACCCATAGTTGTAGATAGAGAAACTTTCTTGATGAATTGACCTTTAGCACCTGATGGTTTTGCTTTTTTAAGCGCAATAATCAAAGCTTCTAGGTTTTCTTTAATTTGTTCAGCAGTAAATGTCGCTTTACCGATTGTAGAATGGATAATACCATTCTTGTCGTTACGGTAACGAACCTGACCCGCTTTAGCATTTTTAACTGCTTCAGCAACGTTAGGTGTAACAGTACCAACTTTCGGGTTAGGCATAAGACCACGTGGACCTAAGATTTGACCTAATTGACCAACAACACGCATAGCGTCTGGTGATGCAATTACAACGTCAAAGTCCATTTCGCCAGCTTTAACTTTAGCAGCAAGATCGTCCATACCAACGATATCCGCACCAGCAGCTAGAGCAGCTTCAGCGTTAGCGCCTTGTGTGAATACAGCAACACGAACTTCACGTCCAGTACCGTGTGGTAAAACAGTTGCGCCACGTACGTTTTGATCACTACGACGAGGATCAACACCTAGGTTAACTGCAACATCAATGCTTTCGCTGAATTTAGCTGTTGCGAACTTTTGTAAAAGTGCTACTGCTTCATTGATATCGTATTCTTTAGTTGCGTCAACTTCAGCGCGTATAGCTGTCATGCGTTTAGATAATTTAGCCATTGTATTAACCCTCTACTTCCAGACCCATAGAACGAGCAGAACCCGCAATACAACGTACCATCGCTTCAAGATCGGCACCCGTTAAATCAACTTCTTTCGCTTTAGCGATTTCTTCAAGTTGAGCAACTGTTACTTTACCTACTTTGTCTTTATTAGGTACAGCAGAACCAGATTTGATACCAGCAGCTTTCTTAAGTAAGTAAGATGCAGGTGGAGTCTTAGTTTCGAACGTAAAAGAACGATCAGCATATACTGTAATTACTACAGGTACTGGAGCGCCTTTTTCTTGAGCTTCTGTTTTTGCATTGAATGCTTTACAGAATTCCATGATGTTAACACCGTGTTGACCAAGTGCAGGACCAACTGGTGGTGACGGGTTTGCCATACCAGCTGAAACTTGCAGCTTGATATATGCGGTTACTTTCTTAGCCATGATATATTACCTTTATTTGGGTATAACGCTGAAAAAACAGCTTCCCAGTTAATACGTAAGTGACTGCATTATTGCAGCCTACTAGGGCCAAATGTCTATATTACTTAAAAAATGAAATAACATATAAATTGGGCCGCGAATTATAACTGTAACCTCACCTGCTTCACAAGACCTTTTGTTGTTTTTTTAGTCAAATATAAATTTATTCGCCTGTTAAAAACAAAAAAGCCAATAAGGCGGACCTTATTGGCTTTTTTTATCAGTCTAACCAAGCGAAGTCGCTTGAGTTAACTAGTCTTTTTCAACTTGAGAGAATTCAAGTTCAACTGGCGTTGCACGACCAAAGATAGAAACCGATACTTTTAAGCGGCTCTTATCATAGTCAACTTCTTCAACAGTACCAGAGAAGTCTGCAAATGGGCCGTCAGTAACACGAACCATTTCACCCGCTTCAAACAATGTACGAGGACGCGGTGTATCATGCGACTCTTGTAAACGGTTAAGAATGTTGTCTACTTCTCTTTGAGAGATAGGCGCTGGACGTTCTTTAGTGCCACCAATAAAGCCCATAACACGGTCAATACTTTTCACTAAATGCCAGCTATCATCATTCATAGCCATTTCAACTAACACGTAACCAGGGAAGAACTTACGTTCACTCTTACGTTTTTGGCCAGCACGCATTTCAACTACTTCTTCAGTAGGTACTAAGATTTCGCCAAAGTGCTCTTCCATTTCATTTAAACGGATGTGCTCTAATAATGTCTTTTGAACACGGCCTTCATACCCAGAAAAGGCTTGAACTACATACCATCTCTTTTTTTGAACTTCTTCAGTCATAATAAACCCTTAAATAGAGGTAGTGATAAACGAAACGACACGAACAAATATGCCATCAAGACCCCATAGCACTAAACCAACAATGGTTGATACTGCTAAGATGATTAGTGTAGTTTGCACTGTTTCTTGGCGAGTTGGCCAAACAACTTTACGTACTTCAAGACGTGCATCTTTAGCAAAGCCAATAAATGTTTTGCCTTTTTCAGTAAATGCAGCAGAAACAACTGCTAAAGCAGCTAAAACTAAAAGTATTGCCACACGTAATACAACATGTGTTTCTTCACCATATAAATAATTACCAACAATCACTGTTGCTAATAATAAAACGGTGATAGTCCATTTCAGCCCATCAAAAGAGCTTTTGCTGTTTTCAGAATTTACTGTAGTCATAACGCATTGTATCCACTGTTAAAATTAATAGTACCTTGCTTAGCATCAGTTGCTAAGTGGTAAAACAATCCCCTAATTATAAGCGATTGTTTAATAGGTGAAAGATTTCTTTTACATTAAGCAAAATCGTCACCCTAAAATAAAGGACGTAAGTATAAGGATTTTTCTGTCTTTTGTAACCTGATTATCTACAAAAAGAGTGATTCTTATTGATTAAACACAAACAAAGCCATCACAACCTCCCTATCACTCTATAAATAGCACGTAAAAGAGTAAGGTTTTTAATAAATTTTTAGTCTATATATTTTTTATACTAAAGGCGCATAGCGAATTAAGTACGTCTAGTATTATGAGTAGAAGAGCTCTGAGAGTCCTTTGTTATATACTTCGTTACTTCGGGGCGCATGCTTCAGCTTGCAGATCTTTTTGTGTTTAACGTTACTAATAAGCTTCGTATTATTCATTCCTTAATATCAAAACCAAAATCGACACACAAAACCCTGCAGGCTAAAGCCAGCGCCCCAAAGTCAAAGGCACATTATCAATATACAAAGACAATAAAGTGTTGAGCTAGATGCGTATGGCGAATTAGGCGATAGCCTAGAGTTATGAGCGAATGAGCTCTGCGAGTCCTTTGTTATATACTTCGTTACTTCGGGGCGCATGCTTCAGCTTGCAGATCTTTTTTGTGTTTAACATTACCAATAAGTTTCGTATTATTCATTCCCTAATATCAAAACCAAAATTGACACACAAAATCCTGCAGGCTAAAGCCAGCGCCCCAAGTTAAAGACACATTACCAATATACAAAGTCAGAAGGTTTTGAACTCGGGCGCATGCCGAATTAGGCGACAGCCTAGTATTATGAGCGGATGAGCTCTGCGAGTCCTTTGTTATATACTTCGTTACTTCGGGGCGCATGCTTCAGCTTGCAGATCTTTTTTGTGTTTAACGTTACTAATAAGCTTCGTATTATTCATTCCTTAATATCAAAACCAAAATCGACACACAAAACCCTGCAGGCTAAAGCCACCGCCCCAGAATCAAAAGCACATTATCAATATACAAAGACAATAAAGTGTTGAGCTAGATGCGTATGGCGAATTAGGCGACAGCCTAGTTTTATGAGCGGATGAGCTCTGCGAGTCCTTTGTTATATACTTCGACACTTCGGGGCGCATGCTTCAGCTTGCAGATCTTTTTTGTGTTTAACGTTACTAATAAGCTTCGTATTATTCATTCCCTAATACCCAAACCAAAATCAACACACAAAATCCTGCAGGCTAAAGCCAGCGCCCCAAAGTCAAAAACGGTTTACCACGAAGGTACGAAGGGTGAAGAAGGTTAGCGCAAAAGCGATTAAAATAAGTAATGGATTATAGCTTTTACTTCGTATCCTTCGTATAGCATAGCGCTTCGTGGTTATTTGATATTTTGATATTTTGATATTTTGGTATTTTGGTATTTTGGTATTTTGGTATTTTGGTATTTTGGTATTTTGGTATTTTGGTATTTTGGTATTTTGGTATTT
>NZ_CANLFB010000020.1 GCF_947489755.1 uncultured Psychromonas sp. | reverse complement strand
TGTATTAAGGTATCTAAAAGTGAATTAGAGATGATGACAGTCTAATAAATGCTATTGCTTATCCAGAACTCAGGTTACTTAGATTAACGGCTATATAAATAATGGCTTTGAACGAATAAGCCTCATTTAACTTAGCTTAACAACATCCTTACCCACATACCAAATGGACTAGTGAACCCGGTTGTTACAGAAGTTACTTCTCCTTTATTAATCACAATAATAGTCGGCGTTAAACTAATTCCCCATTCACGGCCTATTTCCCCTTTAGCATCATTGACCACAGTAAAATTATAACCTTTAGCACCAAGGTATTGTTGTACACGCTTATTTTCACCAGAGTTCAGGGCAACAGTAACCACTTGCATCTGGCCACTCACAAAATCAACAGAGGGAGAAACGAAGCTACAAACACTGCACCATGTGGCCCAGAAATAAACTAAAACAGGTTTATCTTGACTCATTGCAATCAAATCAACCTTGTCGCCTTGAACACTGGTTGCAGCCAATTGAGGCGCTTTACCAGATGCAATAGATTGAGCTCGCCATATATCAACGCCCCAACCTAATGCCAATGCTAACAGTACATAAATAGCGAATGATCTGATCCGTGCTCCCCAGCTTTTTTTTACTTTAGGTTCTTGAGGATTATGTTCAGTCATCTTATTGCCCCTTTGCTTGTTCTATCGCATTAAGAACATCTTCACTATTTAAAATAGTAGATAGCTCAATGCCATTAGGTGCCGCTGGACCATAAACAATATTAAAAGGAACACCATAACGTCCGAATGATTGTAAATAAGCAGTCACAGAGTCAGAACGTACCGTCCAATCACCACTCATCGCTATAACACCGTCTTCTTGTAGTGCACTATAAACAGGATCTTGTAATAACACGCCAATTTTATTGGCCTTACAAGTGACACACCATTTTGCCGTCACATCTACAAAGACAACATTACCTTTATTGACTTCTTGCTCTATTAACTGTGCATTTAATGGTACCCAAGAAATCTCATCTTGTAGAGGGTTAGCCCAATGCTTAGCCGTTAAACTGCCTACGATCAAAGCAATAGCAGCGACAATCATGAACACAAAAAAAGTGATAAAGAATAAACGTTTACCATGCTTTTTGAGAATCAAAACAGCAAATATAATTAAAATAAATACGGCTACTAACATGCTATAAAGCAGTCCGATAAAGCTGCTTAGCAAACTCACTAACCATAAACATGTCGCTAAAATAAGTAACCCAAACACCAACTTGATAGTACCCATCCATTTGCCAGGCTTAGGCATTAACAACGCAATACTTGGGAATAAAGCAATTAATAACCAAGGTAATGCCATCCCTAAACCTAACGCGGTAAAGACAGCAAACAGTTGCCATGAAGATGCGCCTAAAGCAAATGCAACAGCCGTACCCAAGAAAGGTGCACTACAAGGCGTGGCTAATAATGTTGCAAACATACCTTGTAAATAATGACCTAGGTAAGAATGCCCACCTTTTGTTGCTAACCAAGTTTGCATTGAAGGAGGTAATTGAATTTCAAATAAACCCAACATATTAGCAGTGAAGATAGCGGTAACAATCACCATGAAGGTAATAAAATAAGGGCTTTGGAATTGTATTCCCCAGCCTAATGCTTCGCCAGACAGTTTAAGTACTAACAAAAACAGCGCCAATAACCAGAATGAGCTAACAATACCCGCACTAGAAGCCAAAAATTGTTTACGTACTTGTGAACGTTGGCTACCATCAACCCCTAAAACCGAGCTTAATTTCATGCCTAATACTGGTAATACACAAGGCATAATATTTAAAATTAAACCACCAATTAATGCCACCAAGAAAATAGACCAAATAGATTCACCGACCGCTGAAATGGTCTGATTACCCAAGGTAGTCGCAACCTCTACAGCAATATCCGCATCAACCACTGTAATGTTGACATCAGCATTACTTAAATCAACTTCACCACCCCAACTACTTGCATTAAACGTGGCGGTGACTTGTTTACCTAAGACCGCAATAATAGGCTTAGAAAAGAAGACATTTTCTAACGCTGGATCGTCACTATCAATAAACAAGTCAGGTGCTTCCCATCCTATTTGATGCACTAACTGCACTGATACTTCTTGATTAAATTGATCCCATGAGCTGATAATATTAGTAATATTGGCATTATTTTTTTGTGCTTTGATAGCATTTTGGTCAACTAAAATAGGCACGCTACTGGTCGCTTGTGCATAAGCAAAAGCCACATCTTCATTGATAGCAAGCAGGTTAGGATCAAAACTTAAATCAATTTCGTAGTCAGTTAATACACAAATCGTCGTACATGAAGCAAGCGTTAACGTACCTTTTAAACGACTTACTTGTTGAGGATCTTTCAGTTGTAACTGAATGGGAAAATGAATTTGATCTTTATAACCAACTGTTTCAACACCTAATACAGGATAACGTTTAGGGGTTGGCCAAGACCAATCAACCGCATCAATATTATATGATTGCTCAGACCATACAAATGTTGGAGCCACACCGCCTTCACCTGGAGATCGCCAATATGTTTTCCAATCTTTCGCTAAATCAACATTCAAAATACCATTAACTGTATTTTCTTTAACTTGCCCTGTTAGCTGTAAATTAACTTTAACGGGTAGGTGATTAAAATTAGTGATCCACCCTGTTTCTGGCGCTTGTGCAAATGCACTACTAGACAGGCCAAAAATGAACAGTAACAATAAAAAACAATGCTTAAAAAAGGGCATGAAAACTCCGAGAAATACCAAATAAAATAGTTTGTAACACAAATACATGTCTGTGACTGAATAAAAATTAAAAGGTTCGCCACAATCAATGATAGTTGACCGCTAATAAACTGAATTTATTGCATTTTAAATATAATTATTGATGAAAGAGTTTATCTCGTTATTTATGCATTCATTTATATAATAACAAAGTAATCCCTTTGCTTAAGTTACGACGTATAAGGTGTACAATTATAAAATATAAAACAACAATAGATTATTATCGTATTGCTGTTCTTGATTAAAAGAATGATTACTTTGTTACAACATTACTTTTCAACATGGAGTTACCTTTATGAAAGTCGCGATGTTCAGTTCCCGTAGTTATGATATTCAGCATTTCGAACCATTGATTTCAGACCCTATCAGCATTAACTTTTTTGATACTCAACTTAATTCACACACTGCAGCATTGGCTACTGGCTATGATGCAATATGTGCCTTTGTAAACGACGATTTAAGTGCGCCCGTTTTAAATCAGCTTCATGAATTAGGTATCAAATATATTGCCATGCGTTGTGCTGGTTTTAATAATATTGACTTATTTTGTGCAAAATCACTGGGTATGACAATCGTTCGTGTTCCTGCTTATTCTCCAGAAGCCGTAGCAGAACATGCCATAGCATTATTAATGACGCTTAACCGACGTACACACAAAGCATACCAACGTACTCGAGATGCAAACTTTTCATTAGAAGGTTTAGTGGGCTTTAACCTGCATGGCAAAACGGTTGGTATTATTGGTACAGGGAAAATTGGCTTAGCAACAATGGCTATTTTCAAAGGTTTTGGTTGTAAAATATTAGCTTCTGACCCTTACCCATCAGATAAAGCGACTGCATTAGGCGCGGAGTACGTTAGCTTAGAAACACTATTTGAAAGAAGTGACGTAATCAGCCTACATTGCCCACTGACGAGTGATAATAAACATCTCTTGAATAAAGATACTTTTGCATTAATGAAAGATGGCGTCACCATTATTAATACCAGTCGTGGTGGTTTATTGAATGCACATGATGCTATTGAAGCATTAAAATCAGGACGTATTGGCGGTCTAGGTCTCGATGTATATGAAGAAGAAGAGCATTTATTTTTTAATGACCATTCAAGTGAAATCATTGCCGACGATATTTTCCGCCGCTTGTCTGCTTGCCACAATGTGATTTTTACAGGTCACCAAGCTTTCTTAACTAAAGAAGCATTAACCAGTATTGCACAAACAACACTCGATAATTTACGTGAGCTATTAGAAGATAACACGAGCATTAATCAAGTTAGTGAATAGTCACCAACTTGATTCGACAGATAAAACCTGAATAAACTCTATAAGTTAAGGGTTTTATCTGTTTTTAAACGCAACCTTTAAAGCCAACGTCTAACTTTCTGCTTATAGTCGATAAACGACTGACCAAAAAGGCTTTCTAACGCTGTCTCTTCCGGTTTAATGAAACGTTTGTTCATTGTCATCATATAAAGAGGTAATAAAGCTAAACCGAATAGATTACCCAACAGTAAAATCTCAACGATTAAAAACCCCAACAAACCTAAATACATAGGATTTCGAGAATAACGATATACTCCAGAAGTGACTAAACGAGTGGTTTTTTCAGGTGTAGTTGGATCTACTGTCGTCTTTGCCTTTTTAAACCTCCAACCACTACTCAGGATAACTAACACAGAAGCACACAAAACAACGCCTGATAACCCATCCCAAAAAAGTGAGCCAACATTAAGAAAAGGAATTAACAAGGTCATCAAATAAATCATAAGCATAAATAAAAGTGTGACTAACGGGGGATACTTCATTATTCGTTGCATTTAATTACCCTCTTTCCATAAACAAACCATTAACTCAACAACCACCTACTAAAGTAGGTGGGTTAGTTTTACGGACTAAAGTCCGGATACGGGTCAAAGACCCGTTGAATTAACCTTCCGTTCTAAAATTATCGTCACCTTTGACTTCAAAGTGGTGCTCTAGATATTCTTTAATTATTTCTTCAGTAACATCTCCTGACGTTACACAGAAATATCCCCTAGCCCAAAAATGACGCCCCCAATATCTCTTTTTAAGATCAGGGAAACTTTCAAATAATTTAGCTGATGAACGCCCTTTAATTCTTCTCATTATTTCACTGGGTGCCATATTTGGTGGCGCTGACACTAAAAGATGAACATGATCTTTGCTCACAACTCCTTTTAAAATCTCAATTTCAAAGGCATTACATGTTTGCCGAACTAATTCTCTTACTTTCAAACCAACATCACCTTGTAATACTTGGTATCTATATTTAGTAACAAAAACAAAGTGATATTGAATTTTAAAAACTGTATTACTGCCATATCTATAATCCATAACTACCTCCTAACACTAATAGAGAAATTATAGCTAAAGCTGACCGGCTAAAGCCGATGGTTTTAACCTTTTAGGTGACTAATAAAATGTTACTAACACTAAGATCAATAAAAGCAGCACAATTAAATGCCAGAATAAATAATAGTAACGTGTTGAAAATCTATAACTTACCTTCCGTAGCCATTATTTTATACGATTTTTAGCATGCAAATTGTGCAGAGCGGTCTTTTTTAGTTTAAACTGCGCGACTAAATTAATTCCAGAGGAAAATGATATGTCTGATAAAGTCTTTATCACTGCACAACAATTACTTGAAGACTCATTTCGTCTTGCAGCACAAGTTTACGATAGCGGTTTTCGCCCACAATTTATTGTTGGTATTTGGCGTGGCGGCGCTCCAATCGGTATTGCAGTTCAAGAATTCTTTGACTATCAAAAAGTAGAAACAGATCATATCGCAGTACGTACTTCTTCTTATTACGGTATCGGTAAACAAAGTAAAACAATTAAAGTACACGGTTTACATTACATCATAGAAAATGCCAATGCTGATGATGGCTTACTGATTGTAGATGACGTATTTGACTCAGGACGTAGTGTTGTTGCGTTAACTGAAAAACTAAATGAAGTCATGCGTTTAAATATGCCACGCGACGTGCGCATCGCAACACCTTATTACAAGCCTAAGAACAAAGCCGTATCTATTGTGCCAGACTACTATATTCATGAATCAGATGAATGGTTAGTATTCCCACATGAAGTATCAGGTTTATCACCGAAAGAAATTTCTGAAGGTAAAAGCGACTTAAAAAATATCGCACACTTATTTACTAGAGAAGATTAAGTATTAACTTAGGCTTAGTTAAATTGACTTAATAACAGGAGACAATTTAGTCTCCTTTTTTAGGCCTAACATTAACCAAATTTAACATCCCCACGTTAAAAAGTAAGTACTCACTTACCTTAATAAATCTACAAATCCTGCACTTTCTTTTAGCACATCTGCATATAAAGCAAAAAATACGACACTCAGGTCTGCATAATTATCTTTCAACACTTTTCCTGTTTCAGCTAAAGGCGCCATTCGCTCGCTTCGTGTTGCCATACGTTTTAAAGCATACTCAATATTTTCTATCTTTTGATAGGATTCAAGCCACTTATCTTGCCAAACCCAACCGTTAATTCGTTCAAAACGTTCTGGTAAAATAACGTCACTCGCTTGCGTTTCATTAGCAATTTTTTGTTCTGCTAATTGGCAAAATTCAGCTAAGGTTGAATCATTAAAGGTTGTCCAATGCCGCGCCAAAAAATGGTCCCAGAACATATCGAGTGCAATCGGTGCGTAACGACGCAATGCTTTAGGGAATAATAACTTAGCAGCGAGCACTTGCGGATGCTTATCCGTAAAGCTATCAACATAACGATGTAGACGAATACCTTGTACTATTTCTTTAGGAAACTGCCCATCTGGATTACCTTTAACAAAGTCCCCTAAAAAATTACCACTAAAGCTCGTATTAGTAGAAGCCGCGATATGTAAATGTGCAAGATAGTTCATAATGGCCTTACGCTATTGAGTTTGTATATTTTGGTTAACGTTAACATGGCGTTTACTGATGACGATACCTGCAAACACAACAAAAATACTGGCCCATTGCCAAAGCGTTAATATTTCATTTAATAGCAATGCCGATAATAATAAAGCAAAAATCGGTACTAAATTAGAATAAGCAGCGGCCGTTAATACTGATGTTTTCGCTAATCCATAGTTATACATCCCATAGGCTCCCAACGTCACTGCAGATCCTAAGTAAACAATATTCATTAATGCATTAATATCATGTTGCGGGGGTAATTCAATAAACAATAAAAAAGGAGCAAAAAAGACCGTACCAGAGAAACCTTGTAACGCAATTAAGGACAAAGCAGAGTATCGATTTAATAAATGTTTCATGCTCACAACATAAAAAGCAGCACAAACCATCGCCAAAAATTCTAATGTATTGCCTAACAAAGGATTAGGGGCGTGACCGGTATTAGGAGAGACGACGCTTAGCAAGACACTTCCTGTAATACAAAGACTAAACCCAATAATGATCTGTTTACTCAGCTTTTCTTGGATTAAGAAAAATGCAAACAAAGCGACCATTAACGGTAAACAAGAGACGATAACCCCAGCTTGTGAAGCAGAGGTATATTGCATAGCGTAACCTTCAAACAAGAAATATAAACACGGCTCTGCTAATGACATCACCAATAACCACTTCCAGTCACCCTGCTGATATTCAAAACGCTTTATCCAACGCCATAAACATAAACAAATGAGAAGTGTGATTAACATCCGTAAAAAAATAACAAAAGACGGAGGATAAATATCAATCGCCGCTTTCAAAGCAACAAAGGAACTACCCCATAAAAAAGTAGCGATTAAAAAGCAGAGTCCTGCAGGCATAGGTTATCTCTAAAAAACAATTAAGAGCGGTAAAATGATGAATGTAAAACTACTTTTAGTTTTTATCATCACTTCAAAAGAAGACTATTAATAGGTGTTAAGTAATAGACGTAAAGTAATAGGTATTAAAGTTTTTATTAGAAGGTATAACACCCATTATTCTATTTCTTGATGATAAAGCACAAACCCTCTAGCTTGGTAGTTAGCTAATGCGCTAGGATGATCCAAACTGCACGTATGTACCCAAACTCGCTTAGCATTGCAAATAGTCCAAGCTTGTTGAATCGCATAAGTTAATAAATAGCCACCAAAACCTTTACCAATGAAGGCAGGAGCTAATCCAAAATATTTAATTTCAACTTCCTGTTCAGCACTGATTTCTAATTCAAAATAACCAGCAATAGCACCTTGATAATAAGCGACCCAAGTACGCAAATTATCGCTTTCAGCATAAGCTCTCCAATCATCATCAGATTCGTTTAACTTATCCAGCCACTGCCATTGTTCACCGACTAAAGAATATAAAAAACGATTAAAGCGATATTCTTTGATGATGGCCTCGGAAATAGTTAAGCCATCAACTTTTGGTTTTTCATTAAGTTGTTCTGCTTGGTTCATTTCTAAATAATAGATAGTTGTCTGACTCATTCTGTTTCCTTATTAACACCATCTCAGCTATAACTTTAACCTTATAACAATACATTTATGAGCTAATGAGTTGTCGCTTTTTCATATAACGCTTTAAAACCTTTAGCACTAAACACAAAACTTTCTTCACCCGTATAAGGCTTTAATTTAACTACTGTATTATTCATGAATTGATCAAGTACAAAGTCATTACCTTCTTCTGTATCGGCATAAAAGGCCACTATTTTATCTTTACATAAAAGAGTGAATTTAACTAAATCATCATTGACATACATAGGCACTGACTGAGATTTCTGAAGTGATTCATCTTCACATCCTTTTTCGGCACTTGCTTGAAAGAACACACTCAAATGTTGGTATGATCCTCTGCCTAATACCGCCACTAATGATCCGCTAACGACTTCCTTGGTAATAATCATTTTCTGTTTTTTATTAATATACCAACCTTTACTGTCTTCCACTTTAGCTTGGATAGAAATGTTATCTAAATACTTAGGCATATCATCAACATAAATATCTACCGCTCTTGCAAAGTTTTTCCAACGCTCTTTTACAGGCACATAATAATAAGCCAAATCGATAGCTTGACCATTAACGGTCAATTCCCACAAGCCTTTGTAATTAGCATCTTGTATTGCAACCTGGTCAATAATAATATTTTGAGGCAGTACATCACCACATGGACTACATAACTTTTGAATAATATGGATATTTTCAGTTTGTAAAAGCTGCAAAGCCGCATTCGCTTCTTTCTTGCTAATTCGTTGAGCTTGATCAGCATAAGCAATCGTAAAAACAGTGCATCCAAGAAACACGACCAACAAACGTTTGATGATATTCATTAATTTTTTGAACCTTATTTTATAAGCAATTTATTTTTAAGAAATTGTTTTGTAAGTAACTTTCTCTGTTAAGGATTTTATATATTGAGTTTTTATATTAGGCTTTTTATATTAAGAATAGTGAATAATATTGAAAAAACGTAAAGGGATATCTCCAGTATTACGATAAATATGAGGCTGATCCGCATTAAACTTAGCTTTTTCGCCTGTATTCAATGCCTTCCATTGTCCACCAGCAAAATATTCCATGCAACCACTAGTGACGACAACATGCTCTATAACACCTATTTGATGAGCCTCTGAATGTTGCTCATGGCCCACTGCAAAATATAACTCAAACATCTCAATACCTGTCTTTGGGTCATACTCAAAAATAGTTTCAATACTGATAATTTGATCTTGGCTAAAACCTTTAGTATGAACGTCTAAGGGACTTTTTTGACCTAAGAAATCTGATAAAGGCAGCTCAAAACCTGTCGCTATTTTCCACAACTTAGCAATGGTTGGGCTAGATTCACCTCGCTCTATTTGCCCCAGCATTGCTTTAGAAACACCACAGTTTTTACTTGTTATGTCTAAACTCCAACCTTTATTTGCTCGAATTTTTTTAAGCTGTGTAGCCACAGTTTTATTAATTGAATCAGACATACTTACCTTGTGCGTTATAACAGTCAGTGTTAACTTTGTTTTTTGTACGTTAAAACGCACAGGGGTATTATGAAAACTCTTTTACAACAGGTCAACTCAATAATTGCTGCAATGAGTGCAGGCTTAGTCGCAGTGATCGTCGGATTTTCTAGTTCAATAGCATTAATATATCAATTAGTGATTAATCTAGGCGGTGACAGCCACCTTGTAGCAAGCTGGCTTCTCGCACTAGGTATTAGTATGGGAGTTTTAAGTATTTTGCTTTCATACCTTTATCGTATTCCAATACTCATTGCTTGGTCTACACCTGGCGCTGCATTACTGATTGCCAACGTACAAGGGTTTGACCTCAACCAAGCCGTCGGAGGATTTATTGTCTGTGCAGTATTGTTGTTTATTTTCCCATTATTAATGCCATTGGATAAGCTATTTAAATGGTTACCTACACAACTTGCTTCAGCCATGTTGGCCGGTATTTTATTAAAGTTTGGTTTTTCTGTTTTTGAACAAATGGAGCTGCAACCTCTTTTAATTATTAGTATGTTTATTAGTTATTTATTAGCGAAAAGGTTTATACCACAATGGACGTTGTTGATTGTCATCGCAGTTTCAGTGATCCTAGCTTGGCAGTTACAATTGATTGAAAGTAAAGTGATTGAATGGCAATGGAGTGAGTGGCAGTTTATTCAGCCAACATTTTCATGGTCAATTATTGTCGGAGTGAGCCTGCCTTTATTCATTGTCACTACTGCAGCTCAAAACTTACCAGGCATAGCCATGTTACAAAGTTTTGGTTATCAGGCTCCTATTAAACGCATTTTATCGCTAACTGGTTTGTTTAATATTATCGTAGCCCCTTTTGGTGGTTATGCACTCAACCTAGCAGCCATTAGTGCTTCAATCTGTATGACTGAAGATGTACATAAAGAGGCTAATAAACGCTATTGGGCGAGTATTTGGGCTGGTATTTTTTATATTACTTTAGGATTATTAGCTGCCTATATTATTGCTTGGTTCGCCCTATTACCAGAATCTTTAATATTAGCCTTAGCGGGTATTGCGTTATTTGGCACCATTACTCATAGCTTACAGCAAAGTGTTAATAGTGAATCTAAACCCACTAATGAAGCCGCAGTGATCACTTTACTCATTACAGCATCTCCGATTGCCTTATGGGGGTTAAGTTCAGTGATATGGGGCGTTATTGGAGGGTTATTGGTTTTATTATTCAGTCAATTAAAATTTAAAAAAATACCATTAAAAAGCTAACGAGACGCCTGAATTAAAAGATTACGAGGGGTAATATTCGCATCGCAAAACCTAGATATTTTCACTTGATAACCCGCCTCTTGCAAGCTTAAGGCACGATCATAAATTAACCATAATTCTAAAGGTCGACGGAAGAATTGTGACACTAACTCACTACGCCTTAAGCGATTAAAACGCACTTGACCTTGTGCTAAATACACCGATAAATCGGTTGGTAATTCAATATCCAATTGTTTATAGGCTGTAACCCATTCAGCAAAATCTCTAAAGTTATTAGATAAAAGTGTTTTAGGAAAACTGGGAACGGTTAAGTAAGCCTCTGTTTGTAAAAGTTCTTTTTGCAAACAATCAAAGCTTAAACGCCACCAAACTTCTTGATCATTTAATTGTGTTTGCCTTTCTCCAGACGTACTTTGTTGCGCCACTGCTAACTTTAAGTCTTGCTTACTTAAAGTGATTGATGACAACAATTGGCTTTGTTGTAAAGCATAAGACGACACCGCTTGGTAATTGTCATGTTCAGTCAAATGGTAGCAACATGGACTTATGGTTACTTTTTCTGTTAATGCTTTTTTAACACCATTAATAAGATGTACATGTAAATCGCCACAAGCATGCAAAGCAACAACATGTTGTTTTTTGCTAAGTAATTGGCTCGCTTCTCCCAACAATACGTTAGATACAAAAAAAGGTTGTGATATAGATTGTTGTTGAGCTAACTGTAAACCTTGGTTGCATAGCTCATCATTCCATTCCACCGCACTGATTTCATTTTTTGTTTTATAATGGATCAATCTCCCTAAATGCCCTTTACCTGCACACCACTCTAAAATAGGAAGAGTTCCCTCTATATAATTAGAAAATTGATCCACTTGCACCCATTTTCGTCCTTTAATTCCTTTTTTTAACCAAAAGGGAGCATCGATATGATTGTTCAACAAGTTGCTTTTAATATCAAAGAGCGAGTCGCTTATATTTAATAGTTCAGGAATAAATTGCTTTAATAAGGGATATAACGAGGCAGGGTTTTGCTGATAACTCAGTAATTTATTATCATCAATACTATGTAAAAAGTTAATTAATGCGTTATTGCCAGAAAAGGACGGATAATCATTTAAAATAAAAGCGTTATAATGCCAATATTGCTTGGTTGCTGTTAAATAGTGATCAATCTTATCAAAATTATGTTTTAACACATGACATCCCACCAAAGCTTCAAAAAATAAGTTTAAGTTTTTAAAAGCTGTTTAAATACAAACTTTATTGCCGAATAGTATTAGTGTTCATTCTATACAAAAATGAATAAATAACCTCGATAATAAAATGATGTTCTGAGTTTAAGTATTATAAGTGGATGGTAATCGACTATAAATTTTTATTTAACAGAAATAAAAAAACACTTTAAATCAATCAATTAAAACTAAAATCGCAAATTTAAATGACAATAAAATAGACTATCCCCAATTAGATATCGAAAAACCTTACACTAAATAAAATAAAAAAATATCTTTTAAATATAAAATTTAAACTAACTAAAATTAGTTATAAACAAAAGATCAATGAAAAACAAACACATTAAAAAACAAACACTTACAAAAAAAATCATTCTTTCCTTAAATAAGTTAATACTTAAAGCCTTAACTACAAATTTATTTATACGCAAAAAATACCGTTGAATAATTTTACAACTCAAATAAAACATCAAATATAAAGCACTATAAACACATAAAAAAATACAGTAAGCCATTGAAAAATAACAACTTTAAAAGTTGGCACATTACATGCAAATTACTATATATGGAATTATCCATTTATACGAAGGAGAGAATATATGAAAAAAATTATTACACTAATCACTAGTTCATTTTTACTTTTTTTAGCAACCAGCTCCGCTTATGCAACACCTATTGAAGGCGTTATTCGATTCACTGGTTCTGCAGCAGTAGTTGGTACATACCCAACAATTAGTTCAATTTCCTTTACTGATACTTATGTTAGTCCAACTGATGCAAATGTTACAGGGGATTTTGATGGTTTAGAAGGATGGGCTGCAACATTCACTGACTATACTTTCGGAGATTCTTTACCTTATGTGCTTTGGGCAGTAGATTCTTTTACATTCACAGCAACTAATTTTTCAATTGATAGCCTTACTCCATCGCTAGGTGGTGGATTAACAGGTACAATTTCTGGTTCAGGATTCCTTACAAGTACAGACCCTCTATTAGATACTACTAGTGGATTATGGGCTATTACTGGTGAGTTATTAAATGGACAAGTAAACTTTTCCGCAACGACCGTTCCTGCTCCAGCTGGTGCAGCATTATTAGGTTTATCTTTATTAGGTTTTGGTTTCGCTCGTCGTAACAAAAAAGCTAAGTAAGGCACTTTTCTTTATAAACTGAATAATTCTATAAAGCCTAACAGTCATTTTGATTGTTAGGTTTTTTATATCAACGTTGGTTAGTATTAAATATTGATTAAGAAACACGTACTCAACATTCCTTACTTTTTATCATTAACTTTTGTAGTCTCTTTATTCTTTATTTCGCATGCTTTATCTTTATTAGACTCATCATTATCTGATGACATTGGATCGCTACAACAACTGCCAAAGTGAACGCCATCTAACCATTGTTGCAATTCTTCTTCGCTCGGTTTGTTCGTTTTATTTATTTGTTCTTTTTTATCAGTCATCTCTTTTCCTTTAAAATAAAAAGATTGTTTATCATAGCTCCTTTATTAGAGCCTCTTAAATACCAATGCTATCTAGTATTTCTAAGAAAACATCTTCTCGAGTTTTAGGGGTTAAATTCGGATACAAACGACATAAGCGGATTGCTTGGCTAAACTTCTTTTTGCCTAATACACTCAAGACTCTTGTAAATAATGCTTCATCTAAGAAAAATGTTTTAACGGCATGTGTTACTGCATCATCTAAAGAGACGTATTGCACTCCATCAAACTCAAAACTTTCATTATCGTTATCCACTTCTAATAACTCATTATTAATAACCAGCGGCCAACCTTGATAATTAATACGTGCTTGCATCATTTCAAACATAGGCCATGCGCTACGCTTAAAACCCTCAAATGCACTACCTTCCAACTCTGACTCTTCTAATTCTTGTTTCGTCCAATTAGAGCCGATACTAAGTACTTTTTGATGTTTGGTAACAAGTGCTTGTTTAACAGCATCACGATAACTGTAAATAGAAGGAAATGCGGAACGTTTTACGATATTTGCACACTCTTTACAGCTAGGTAAACTCAGTGCTTGGTGATCTAAGATATTAATTTCGTATTCATGCTTAGGGAACTTAATTTTTTTATCGCTTGGCTCACCACAAAACCAACAAGTATTGCGATAGTTAAAAGGAACTTCGACAGCAGAGAAAGTGGCCATATTATTTACCCGTAAAAAGAGCTAAGGGTACGTTTTGAATCACTAATAATCAATGTTCTAATTTCTCGACATATATAAAAATGAATATGGAGGGTCTACTTAATCGTCGATCTGATCGCAGTAATAGAGAATTGTTTACAGGATCTAGTGATGAAGCTTAAAAGTCGTTTGTAGTGGTCTAATAAAATTTTTCTAATACGTAAAAACAGGAAAGGGCAGCCTAAGCTGCCCTCATTTAGTCACACTATCAAATCCATGATAGAAGTTGCTCCATGCAATAAATCCATTTGACTACTGCCATACTAGGCATCCTCTTCCCAAATCCTTTGAGCTTCTTCCTTGTTTCATATCCTTATCCGATAAACATCCAGTTTATCAATCCAACAACCTGCTGGCTTCTTCCATGACACATCCATATTTAATAAACATCCAGCTTATTAACTGCTCCCTATCCTTGGAAGGTGTCCTTATTACGTCCTGTAATGTCTTCCGTGCTTTTCCTTAACGATAAACATCCTGCTTATCTAAACTCCATTAACCCTTGAAGTGTCCTTATTACGTCCTGTAATATCTTCCTTGCTTTTCCTTAACGATAAACATCCTGCTTATCTAACTCCAATCCTTGAAGTGTCCTTTTATCATCCTGATAGGATAAGTAATCCCTATTTACCCTTTAACAACATCCCGTTGTTTGCTGATTTACATCCTATAAATCATCTACTGTCCTTGTTTGCGGAAGAGATAATACGATGCATTTATTAAATAAAATCCAATAAATAGGAAATATATCGTTGACCAAGTGAACAAAAAAAAACTTACTAATTACTTTCAACAGCTTAGAGATCACTTTTCTTTTTTTTATGTCAGAAATGAGTGATTTAAAGTGAGGATCTACTACGTTGCCAATAGTCGATCTCGCACAAAACAAAATTGCCCTAAATTTAAGATTGAAACAAACAGGTAAGGATTGTTGATCCAGTTCACAAAGAGGTAGTTAAAATATGATGAAAATAGAAAAATAAAAACTGACTATATGGTTATTTTGTAAATAATCGCTGATCAATTAAAGATGCCATCAATAATGCTCAAAAAACAAACAGAAAGCTTATAAAAGAATGAACTAAGCATGGTATTTGATACAATTTCGCATTATATTCACACTTTCTTTATACCTCAGGTTATTACTATGACAGTTTATGCCACCTTTTGTTTCCTCGCTGCAGCAGCAATGTTAATTACATTCGTTAATAGTAAATTAGGTAAATGGCAAAATACCATTGCTATCACCGCAGGATCGTTATTATTATCACTGATTATTGTTATTGCAGGTAAAAATGGTTTTACTCAATTACGAGAAATCGCCGTTACTCAACTTACTGAAATAGACTTTGAACACTTCTTATTAAATGGTTTATTAGGTTTCTTATTATTTGCAGGTGGTTTAGGCATTAAGCTAGAAAGCTTAAAAGACCAAAAATGGGAAATTACTGTACTTGCTTTAGCAGCCACACTTTTCTCCACCTTCTTTGTCGGCTTTGTGTTGTATTATATTTGCCAACTTATCAACCTACCTCTCGATCTCATTTATTGTTTATTATTTGGCTCATTAATATCTCCTACCGACCCTATTGCTGTATTAGCAATTGTTAAAAAGCTAGATGCTCCCAAACGAATATCGACTCAAATTGAAGGCGAGTCTTTATTCAATGATGGTTTTGGATTAGTTATTTTTGTTACTTTATTTAATATCGCATTTTCTGGGCAACCATTAACGGTAGAAAGTGTTTCGATGTTGTTTCTACATGAAGCTATTGGCGGTATTGTTTATGGCTTTGCACTTGGGCTATTGTTCCATTACCTAATAAGCGCAACAAATGATCATGCAATGGAGCTATTACTTACTATTGGCGTGCCTACGGCTGGATACGTATTTGGTGAAATGATTGGCGTATCTGCGCCTCTTGCTATGGTTGTTGCTGGTATTATGATTGGTAATTGGACCAGAAAAAATGGATTCTCTAAAGAAAGTAAAGCGCAGTTAGACCACTTTTGGGAATTAGTTGATGAATTCTTAAATGGTATATTGTTCCTATTAATTGGCTTAAGTATGTTGCAATTCAGTTTTTATAAAGAGGATTGGATTATCATGCTTATTGCCATTCCTTTAGTGTTGTTAGCGCGTTATTTAAGTGTTCGTTTAGCTTATGTTGGTTTTAACCGATTCCGTAGCTATAACCCATATTCAGTGCGAATTTTAACTTGGGGTGGCTTACGTGGCGGACTTGCTTTAGCAATGGCAATGGCAGTCCCTGCCGGCGTATGGGTGTTACCTGAAAAAAATATTGATGTTCGAGAAATCATCTTAGTCATGACTTATGGCGTTGTATTATTTTCAATACTTGTCCAAGGTTCTAGTATCGTGCCATTAATCAATAAAGCGAAAGATTGGCAAAATAAAAACGAATAATTGATAATAATTGATTACTCGTTAATACCCAGGTTATTTTATTAAAAATAGCCTGGTATTTATTCCTGCCATTAAATTCAAAAAAGTAACTAAAAGGATTAATACTCTCAGTTTATCAATTGTCATTTTTTCTTTTCAAACTTTCAAAAACAGTAAAGCCTCCTTATTACCGTTCAATATTCATTGTTGAATAGAAAAAACCACCTTTCAAGCAATATCAACAACACTTAAATTTACACTCAATTCTGCACTCCAAAGTATCTAAATTAAACACACAAGATATGAAATTAATACGAACAAAAACAGATATTGTTGGTCGAATAAGAAGCAATGTATTAGCAATCATCACTTTCAATATTAGATACGACAATATAAACGTTTAAGTTAGCTCAAATAGATAAAGAAAGACGTTATTTTTAGTGCGGTACCATGACTAAAATGACTAACTACAAACACTAATTTGAAAATATTACATAATAAATAACATCATAAATTTTCAGGATGAATCATGTCTACAAAGACAAAAAAAACAACGCGCTCAATCCGTTTTACCTTAATCAGAGCTTTTATCTTTATTTGCCTTCTGATGACAACAATAACCGTCGCTCTACAATATTATGTTAGCCAATCGACAGCCCAAAAATCGGCTTTAGCGCTTTATGATACGAAAGCTAATGTTATTAGTAATAAGATAAAGCAGGCCGATCAAATAGCTAACCATTACAGCATACTGCTTTCTAAATTTAATAAGCTACTCGTTAATCAAAAGATCCATCCTGACGCATTACAATTATTTGCTAATGTAATGGTAGAAAATCCATCATACGACTCAATTTCTCTTGGTTTTGAAAACGGCAACTTACAACAGTTAAGACATTTAAATAATGCAAAAAATGCTCAGAGCTTAGCCGACGCTGAATCCGCTAAATGGTTGCTTGTCTCGGTTTCAGAACAAGGAAACCAAAAAATACGTCAATACACTTATTTTGACGATACATTTAATGTTATTAGCCAGCGTGAAGAAGAGAATAATGAAAATATTGTCAACCTCCCTTGGTATAAAGATGCAAAGATATTAACCAGTAATAAATCTAATGTTTTTTCTTTAACGAATTCAAGTTCATTAAAACAAACATACTCGATCAAAGTACCGAATACGCAAACCGTATTAGCCATCGATGTCACGTTAAACTCACTTTCAAATAACCTACAAATAATTAATGACAAGAACCAAAACTCATTACTCGATGAAATCTACTTATATAACGGTGCGGGTCAGTTATTAGGTTCAAACCAACCAATAGAACGCACGACTCATACCAATAAGTTATCTCACATTCCTTATCCTGTATTAAGCGAGATGGCTCAGCATCACACAAGCATGAACAAACTGAATAGTGTGACCATTAACGATAAACCTTACTATGTTTATATTGCTGAAGTGGATGATAAAACCACTACCAATAGCTATTTAGCTATTTTAGTCGCGAAAGAAACACTGCTCCTTCCAAGTATCAAAACATCGATACAAATTACAGCGTTCAGCTTAGCCTTGTTACTCATTCTCTCATGGTGTTTTTCTTCGCCTTTAACCAAAGCAATTAAAGGATTATTAAATGAAGTCAAAAGAGTAAAAGGGAAAGACTATAAACAATTACAACAGGTTGTAAGTAGAGTCACTGAACTGAAAGAGTTAAATAACTCAATGATTGAAATGAGCCAATCAATTGAAGATTATCAAATCCAACAAAAACAGATGACAGAACTCTTTATTAAACAAATTGCACAAGCAATTGACGAGAAGTCGCCTTATACCTTCGGGCACGCTAACAGAGCTCCAGAATTAGGAATGATGCTAGCCAAAGCAAGTTTAAAATCTGATTTACCTGCTTTTGAACAAGCCAATGAAGTGATGCTAAGCGAATTCACTAGTAATGCATGGTCATACCATTACGGAAAACTCACAACAGCTCAACAAGTGACAAGTAAAAGCACTAAATTAGAAGCCAATTATAACCGTATCCATGAAATTAGAATGCGTTTTGAAATACTATGGCGAGATGCTGAAATTACTTATTTTAAAGAAAGTAGAAGTAATCCAGAACAAAATAAACCACTTAAAGAAACATTAATTAAACAACAATTACAGCTAATGCGAGACTTTGGATTTGTTGCTAAAGCTAACCTAGGTGATACCACGATGTCTGAACAAGATACGCTCCGATTACATAAAATTGGTGCACAAACTTGGTTACGTTATTTTGATGATAGATTGGGTTTATCATCTATTGAAAAACTTAGATTAACAGATAAAAAACAAAAGCTACCCGCACAAGAAACACTATTAAGCGATAAAAAAGAACATATTATTAAACGCAACAATATCACTCAAGTCGATTCAGGTATAAAAATAGAAGTCGCAGATCACCTTTATAATTTTGGTGAATTATATAATTTATCGATCCCTAAAGGGACATTAACAATAGAAGATAAATTTGAAATAAACCAAAGTACTCTTAGTACAATCAACTTGTTAAAAGCATTACCGACAACTCATAAACAAGTCATTAAAGTCCGAGATCTATCCGCTTATCATCCTGTATTAAAACAGGTAAGCTGCCCTTCTGATTCAAGTAATCCAGACTTTTCTATAACCTCAAAAATTTTGCTTATGACAGATATTTTTGAAACCTTAACGTCGGTTAAAACACCTCAACAAAAGGTCGAATCATTGAGTACTGCGATTGACGTTTTACATCAATTAGCCATAGATCAAGTGATTGACATGAACCTATTTAAATTATTTCTAAGCAGTAAAATTTATATAAAATATGCAAATAAGTTTTTATATGAGATTCAGTTCGATGATGTTGATATCAGTAAATATTTAAATTAGTTGATAAAAATAGAATATTAACCAAGATTAAGTACAATTCGCTTACTATCAAATAAGCATGGTTTTCATATTGAGCGATACACCTACGATAAATTGGTCTTGGTTAATTACACAAGCAAAGCAGCATAAGAAGCGCCTTATTACAGCCAATTTTATCGCGATATTGGCCACGCTAGTCAGTGTGCCTATTCCATTATTAATGCCGTTGATGGTCGATGAAATTCTATTAAAGCAACCAGCTTCAGGCGTTGCATTTATTAATCAGTTTATTTCCGAACAATGGCAACAACCCGCTAATTACATTATCTTTATATTCATAACCGTACTTGTCATGCGCATAGCAAGCCAATTGCTTGGCATTCTCCAAAGTCGTCAATTCACCTTAGTATCGAAAACCATTACCTGTAATATTCGTAAGCAACTGCTTGATAAAATTGGACGTATTAGCATTCGCCAATATGAAACGCGCGGTAGTGGCGGTATTAACTCTCATCTCATTACTGATATTGAAACTATCGATGGCTTTATTGGCAGCACCTTAAGTCGCTTCATCGTTAGCTTTTTCACGGTATTAGGCACGGCTTTCATTTTATTATGGATTGACTGGCGATTAGGCTTATTTATCTTATTGGTCAATCCCCTCGTTGTTTATTGTTCACGTAAATTAGGAAGCCGTGTTAAACACCTTAAAAAAAATGAAAACCAAGCCTTTGAATCATTTCAGAATCGTTTAATTGAAACGCTTGACGGGATCTATCAATTACGGGCTTCAAATCGAGAAAAAGCCTTTTTAAATGATCTTAAAGGCCAAGCAGATGAAATTCGTAGCAGCGCAGATAAATATGCATGGCAAAGTGAAGCTGCAGGTCGGTTTTCATTTTTACTCTTTTTATTAGGCTTTGAATTATTCAGAGCTGTTGCCATGTTAATGGTACTTTTTAGTGACCTGAGTATTGGGCAAATTTTTGCTGTATTTGGTTACCTATGGTTTATGTTGTCTCCAATGCAAGAGTTGCTGAATATTCAGTTCTCTTGGTATAGCGCTTCGGCAGCCTTAAAACGCATCAACACGCTGATGCACCTTGAAGAAGATGAGCGATCAGTTAATAAAGTAAATCCTTTCTTACAAAAACAAGCTATTGAAGTACGTATCGACAATATTAACTTTGCTTATGATGATGAAACACAAGTCCTTAACGATTTAAGTTTAACGATTCCTGCGGGTAAAAAAATTGCTTTAGTCGGGGCTAGCGGCAGTGGTAAATCAACACTCATTCAATTATTAATTGGTGTTTATAAAGCCAATAGTGGCAGTATTTTATTTAATGGTGAGAACAGCAATGATATTGGTTTCGATGTCATACGAGATCATATTTCTGTGGTATTGCAACAACCCGTGTTATTTAACGACACATTACGTCAGAATTTATCACTTGGATTAGACTATACAGATCAACAGTTATGGCATGCCCTAGACGTCGCGCAACTTAACGATGTGAGCAAAAAACTCACAGACGGATTAGATACACCGTTAGGACGCCAGGGTTTACGTTTATCTGGCGGACAACGACAACGCGTCGCCATCGCGAGAATGGTACTGACCGATCCACAATTAGTTATTTTAGACGAAGCCACTTCTGCATTAGATACACAAACAGAAAGTACATTACATACTGCACTCACCAGTTTCCTTGCAGATCGCACCACTTTAATTATCGCCCATCGACTATCTGCTGTTAAACAAGCTGATAATATCTATGTATTAGAAGAGGGAAAAGTAAGCCAATCAGGAACCCACCAAGATTTACTCGCTCAAGATGGCCTATATCAAACCTTATATGGCGGACTACAACATAATTGAGGTTAATTAAGCTAAGCTATTAAATAAAGTCATTAAGCTTGATTCAAAGTAGAGAGTTACTGATAATGCACGCCCACTAACATTAGAACTGAAACTGTGAATAAGTAATATGAATAAAATTCAGCTACACCAACAACTAATGACCCATTTACAGTCTCTTTTAAATAATGCAAAAGCAGCGGCTAAACGTGCCCATGAAACAGCAACAAGCGAAGAAAATGTAGCTGAAAATAAATACGACACATTAGCTTTAGAAGCGGCTTATTTAGCACAAGGTCAATCGCAACGAGTGACACAATGTCAGGCAGATATTGATGCTTGTATCAGTCTACCTCTTAATAAATCAACAACAGGGGGGCTTGGTGCGTTAGTGGTATTAGTAAACGAACTTGATGAAGCAAAATATCTATTAATTTGCCCCGTTGCAGGTGGCGTAAAATTAAAATGGGAACAACACACTGTTCTAGTCATTACTCCTGAGTCACCTATTGGAGCGGCTTTATTAAATCAACAAACCGATGATCAAGTTAGTATTACTATCAATAACAAAAAACAACACTTTGAGATCCTACAAATCATTTAACTAATGGCGCTTATTATAGAGATATAGCGCTTATCATTTAATCGTTTTAGCGTTAGTCATTAGTAAGTTCTACACCGAATAATAAATTTGAACTCCCCTACTTTATACAACCCACTTAAATTTAAACCATATAAAACAAACAATTAAAATCCTTAACTTCAAATATATCTGAAAAAAGTTAAGGATTTTTATCAAAGATCCTCTATTCTTGTCTTTCATCTAACATAAAGGACTTAACATGATTGAAGAAAAAGGTATTTCACCGGATCGTAGACATTTTTTAAAAGTATCAACAGGGATCGCAGCTGCTGGATTAACTGCAAGTTTATTACCAACACAAGCAAGTGCTAAATCAAAACATAACAAACACCAAAATAAAGAAAAAAAGTTATGGAATAAAGTACAGAAAGAGTTTGTGTTAGATAAAAAAACAACTTACATGAACATTGGTACGACGGGTTCTATGCCTAAAGATATCTTAAAAAATTACAAAGAGAACAACCAAAGTGTTGCAGAAAATCCATGGGATATGCAAAACAAGTTTGGTGAATGGCCTTATGTAACAGAGATGACCACGAGTATCGCTGAAGGGTTTGGTGCAAATGCTGACGAAATTATATTAAACCGTAATACAACCGATGGTATGTGTAGCATCATTAACGGACTACACTTTGAATCTGGTGATGTGATACTCACAACACATCATGAGCATGTCGCTGCTAATTCACCTTTATATATTGTCGCGGCTCGTTATGGTGTAGAAGTTGTTTATTTAGATATCCCAGTGGATACCGGTGATAACAGCATTACCGAACAACAATTTGTAGACTTATTTACTGAAGCTGCCAATGAATATGCCGGCAGAGTACGTTTAATTACCTTTTCTCATATTACTTACAAAACAGGGACGCGCTTACCTGCTAAACGTATTTGCCAAGAAGTCGCGATTCCGAATCAAATACCCACGCTTATTGACGGTGCACATGGCATCGGCATGTTAGATCTAGACTTCCATGATATCGGTTGTGACTTTTATACTGGAGCAGGACATAAGTGGCAATGTGGTCCAGGTGCAACAGGAATATTATTTGTATTAAACAGTGCACAACGATTAGACGAATATTGGTCTGATCGAGAAAACCCACTATGGTTTATTAATTCATCGTTAGGCCATGCTGATTATTTAGGTACACAATTACAATTTCAATATATTGGTAACGATAACTATCCTGCGAAACAAGCATTAACAGATGCATGCGCGATGTGGGATGAGATTGGACGAGATGTCATTGAAGCGCGCGTTTTATCACTCAGTAAACTATGTAAACAACAAATAAAAGCAAGCTTTCCAAAGGCAGCAATATATTCACCAGATATTGATGAGCTAGCCAGTGCTATTACTAGTTTCAACCCATTTAGTGATGTTAATGACTTAGACACATTAACAGAGTTTAGAGATCGATTACGCGAAGAAACTGGATTTATTATTCGTACTACGGACTTTAAAATACTGCAAAGTGATACCGAAGATACGCATGCATTAAGAATTTCAACTCACTTATTCCATGATGAAAATAACGTCAATGGTTTAGTCGAAGCAATGCTTAATATTTATAATGACATGGTATAAAACCACCTAATATAAATTCAATACCTCGGCCACTTAACAATAAGTGGCCTTTAGTTTTAATCAATTATAGGTATAATCGTGGCACCCTTAATAATAACCACCTTATGATAAGGAGTCTTTATTATGGTCATGCCAAAATACAGACATCTAACAAACACCATCCTATTACTTTTACTTTGCTTTTTTAGTAACCTCAGTCATGCCCGAGATTTAGCCGATGTTAAAGCAGATGGTGTATTGCGTCACATAGGGATCCCTTACGCTAACTTTGTTATGATTTACGAAGAGGACAATAAAACCGTAGTCAATGGTTTTGACATTGAGTTAATGAAAGGCTTTGCCAAGCATTTGGGCGTCAAATATGAATATGTCAGAGCAAGTTGGTCTAATGCATTTACCCTATTAACTGGACGTAATGCTCATTATTCTAATACCGGTCTCATCAGAGGACATGTCACTCATGACATTAAAGGCGATCTCCTTGCGAGCGGCACAACAATATTGCCATGGCGCACTGAGGTTGTTGATTTTTCAAATGATTATTTCCCATCTGCTGTTTGGTTAATGGCAAGAACAGACTCATCACTCAAGCCAATAACCCCTTCAGGATCTGTCATTCAAGACATTATTGCTGTAAAAAAAGCACTTGAAGGCCATAGTGTGTTAGCGATGAAACAAACCTGTATTGACCCAGATTTATATAATTTATACGATACGGATGCAAAGATAATACTACCTGTCACAGAGTTAAAATTAAGTGAAATGATACCCGCCATATTGAATAACGATGCAGAGAGTACATTACTTGATGTACCAGATATTTTAATTGGGTTACAAAAATGGCCAGGTGAGACAAAAGTTATCGGCCCAATTTCAGAAGATCAAAAGATGGGCGTTGGTTTCCGTAAAGATTCGCCAGAATTACGTAAAGCTTTCAATCAATACCTAAAAGGTATGCAGCAAAGCGGCCAATACAATGTACTAGTGAAAAAGTATTATCCCTCTGTCTTTAATTTCTATCCCGACTTCTTCAAGATTGAGAATAAATAAGGATGATTATGCGACCTTGGTTTACCAGTAAAAATGCCATTGTTATTGCTAGTATAATGCTTGCAGGGTATTTGCTGTTAATATTAACGGTTACTAATATCGGACAAAAGAAGTTAGAAGAATCTAGATACAATGAATTACATTTAAAAGTAAATCATTATGCAGAATTATTAAGCAATTATTTTGAACTTGCAAAGCGTAACTTAAATATCGTCTCCACAGATAAAACAATAACGACCTTTTTTGCAAATAAGCACTCCGGTATGTCGATGACCTACGGACTACGCGCCAGCTTATTTAACGTAGAGGAACTCATCCAACAGCAAGTTGAGTCAGGAGAGAAAAAATTAAATCCTATTTTTTCTCGTATTTCACTATTAGCATTAGATGGCTCAATCATTGCCGATAGTGAACAGTATAAAAATGAATCAACATTCGATAACTCCAATATCAATATATTAGATTTAAAAACGGTAGATCAAAAACTGCTCATCAACGATAGCAAAGAAGAAATAAGTATTCGTTTATCCACCATTGTTTATTTCAATTATCAACCGATTGCCATACTCATCGCAGAGTTTAATAAAGCACTTATTATTTCCCTCGTAACAGCTCAAGAATATGAAGGGAGTGGTAGCCATATAGCCTTAAGAAGTCAGTATGGAGACTTATTTATTTGGGACTCTTTAACGCATTCTAAGAAACATAATCATGAATATACTAGCAATGATTATCAACATATTTTTAATTTAAAGGCTGAGATTATAGATACACCTTTTGTATTAGAAGCTTGGTTTGAAAGCATTAATAGCACAGAATTATTTACCTCTAAATGGTTTGTTTTAGTTATTTCTTTATTGGCTATTCCAGTCTTTTTAACGCTATATTATTTATTTTATATCGACCGAAAAAATACACTTCTTAATACAAAAATAGCCAATTCAACTAAACGCCGAAAAGAACTATCGATACATAATGAGTTATTAGAAGAAGAGATAAAAAAACGTAAACTGTCGGAAGAAAAATTAGCCTACCAAGCAACACATGACTCCTTAACAGGTTTACCTAACCGAAGTTATAGCTTACAAAAATTAAACTTTGCGATAGATTGCTGTGAACGCAGTAATAAAAAAGTATTACTAATGTATATAGATTTAGATAATTTTAAACAAATCAACGATACATTAGGTCATGCTGCAGGTGACAAAATACTACAAGAAACAAGTAAACGACTGCTTAATATCTTCCGAAAAACAGATACTGTTGCACGTTTAAGTGGCGATGAATTCATGGTGGTTATCCATGAATTAGAAGACTTAGAAAAAGCATCTCAATTAGCCTATAAAGTGCTTCATTTATTTAATAAACCCTTTCAAATGGATAAACATCTTTTACATACATCAACTAGCATTGGCTTAGCCATCTATCCAAATGATGCTAATACTGCTGAAGCATTATTAAAAAATGCTGATATGGCATTGTATAAAGTAAAAGGTAATGGGCGTAATAACTTTAATTTCTATGAATCTAAAATGAATGATGAGGTAAACCGTAAAGTAACGATTAATATTCGTCTACATAAGGCAATTAAAGAAAAAACACTAGAAATGTATTACCAACCTTTAATCGACCTGAGTACGCAGAAAATTATAGGCGCTGAGGCATTAATGCGCTGGACAGATAGTGAGCTTGGTTTTGTTCCACCAGATGAATTTATCGCCATTGCAGAGCAAAACAATCTCATAGAGCAATTAGGTAGTTTTGCTTTACATACTGCGGCTGAGCAAGCAGCCAAATGGCAGACGATCACCCCTTTACAAATGGCCGTTAACTTTTCTAGCGTACAATTTAGAAATTGTGAAAAATTATTAGCAGAAATTCAACAAGTATTATTAGAAACTGGTCTGCCAGCAAATAAGTTAGATGTAGAAGTAACAGAAAGCTTGTTGATTAATCAAGAAGGCGAGTTATTTGATATGTTGAAATCTCTACGTGACATGGGGGTTGAGTTAAGTATTGATGATTTTGGTACTGGCTATTCTGCGCTAAGCTACTTACAAAAGTTTTCTTTCACTAAGCTAAAAATTGATCGCGCTTTCATTATGAACTTAATTAATAATAAAGCAGATCAATCACTGGTTACCGCTATCATTGCAATGGCTAAAGCACTTAATTTAAAAGTGGTTGCAGAAGGAATTGAAGAAGACGCTCAAAAACAATTCCTCAGTGATATTAATTGTGAATATGGACAAGGCTATTTATTTAGCCGACCTGTGACAGCAGATAAATTTGAAGCATTGTTACGCGAACAAGCAGATTCAGACAGTGCGTTAATCCAATACACTATATAAGCACTCACTCGATATAAAATGAATACAGTATCAAGCTTTAATATATTCAGTATTAAAGCTTAAACAATTAAGTGAACTTTATTATTACGAGCGAGGACATTTAACCCAGCTCGCTAATTTCAATTATTAAAGTTCTGCTAACAACTCGGTCAATACTTGCTTATAAGCTTCAACGGGTTGTGCACCAGATAATGCACTACTACGGTTAAATACCACCGCTGGTACTGCTGAAATACCTAAACCTTGCCAAAACCTTTCGTGTTCTATGACTTGATCACGATACTTAGCTTCTTCTAATCTCACTTCAGCTTCCTCTACATCTAGCCCTATTTTGGCCACGATACTGAGTAGTATTTCACGATTAGATACATCTTTTTGATCGGTAAACGCGGCCGTAAAAAAGGCAAGTTTCAACTCAGTTTGCTTCCCATGCTCATAAGCATATTCTAATAAAATATGAGCATCACGTGTATTCACTATTTTCATTTCTTCAAAAAAGTTAAAAGTAAAACCAACTTCAGCGCCTCGTTGGCTAATATTAATACGAGACTTATCGCTGTCTTCTCTTGATGAACCATACTTCTCAGCAACATGTTCACGTAAATCTTGGCCTTCAGGAGGCATGTTTGGATTAAGTTCAAAAGGCTGCCATTGCAACTCAATCTTATCGGCAATACCTAGCTCATCGATCGCAGTTTGCAGGTTTTTATAGCCAATGATGCACCAAGGGCAAACGACATCAGAAACCACATCTAACTGAATTTTATTACTCATCACAACCTCACATAATGTATTTTGCCAATATAATCCCAAAATATTCTAGCACTCGAATAGCGGTATTAGCATGATTAACAGCTAATATAACCATATAAGAACGATCGTTCAACATTTTGTTAAAACAAAGTTTATTTTCAAGTTTAAAATTAAATGAGAAGAAAAATAATAAAAATGAAGATCAATATAATTTATTCAAACTCAAAATACCGCCCAAAGAGTGACCAAGATCCGTAGCGACAACACACTGATATTACGAATAAAAGTGATACAAAGCTCATAAACAACACCATAATTGTATTATTTTATGATTAATATCCAACTTTATAAAAACCTGATTTGTACAAAAATAAACCAAAGATAAGCTATTTCCCACTTGCTAAAGGCCATTAGCAAAAAATAAAAATAATTAACGACCACATTAATTTCACTGATACGAATAAAAAAGGATTCACCAATGATGCCGTTTAACAAAAGAATTTCTCTCTCAGTTGCAGCCGTTGCAACATCAGTTTTTTTATTACCGATGCAAGCAATAGCAGATTCTGCGCCTTATGATTATGGCACTAAATATCAATCAGTATTGAATGATTCTAAACTTCAAGCGCCTGATAGTTCAACAGTAGCGATTGCACAGGGAGACTTTGAAGGTACTTACAATGAGTATTTTTATATTCCTAGCAGTGGCAATAAATGGTTAACATTTCAAATTGGTCCAGATGAAAAGATGCGTTCTGAATTACGCCAAATGGAGAATTGGTACACGAGTGATACAAGCTACAACAAAATGATTGGCGAAGTATTGTTGCTCGAAAAAGGCACTGCAGATGAAGTAACATTAATGCAGATCCACGATGATGCTAATGCCGCGGTGGACGAAGGTGAAGATAAAATTAACAAGCCACTAGTACGCATTGCTTGGCTTGAAGAACAAAAAGAAACGGGTGCATCATCAAAAACCTACGATTCATATTTTGCAATCGTAAAAACAGGGACTTGTGCATCAAGCTGTAGTGATTATGTAAAATATAAATTAGCTGATTATTCAGCAACAGAAGCCGTTAAGTTTGAAATTAAAGTGGCAAACAATCAGTTAACAATTAAGGTTAACGGTGTCGCTCATGAAGAGTTTAATAATTTTGATGTAAGTTACTGGGACGGCCTACCGAGTTACTTTAAAGCAGGTGCTTATATTCAATCAGATACATCGCCTGATGTTGAAGTTCAGTTCTCTAGTTTAAAATATTACGACTAAATTTGATTATAATAATAAGGGTCTAATAGGCCCTTATTATGATGATTAAGTACATAAAACCATTCACCTGAATCAACGTAGATAATCAGTGATATGACATTATTAAAACCCTTTCTTTTTATCATTTCTATAGTAGCGTTAATAACATTATTTTATTTCGTTTCTTCTGCAAACACTTTTACTGAAGAAGGAAAATTATTACCTAGAAAAGAACAAAGCAACGTAGCGCAAAAAAATAAAGTGTCTATTAATGAAGAAAAATCGACAACTCACAAACAAAATACTATAGAAATAAACACTGCAATAGATAGACAAAAAAATGCTCTTTATATCGAATTTTTAGATATTTTGCAGATAAGCGACACATCTGTGCAACAACTCTGGCTGCAATTGTTATTCCAACAACAAATTCAAAAAAGCCCTACTAACTTAATTACATTTTTAGCCAATTTAGATAATAACAGAGAAAGAGAAGTAGCCTATTATGCAGCACTTACCATTTGGGTTGAAACTGACTTAACAGGATTCAAACAATGGGAGCCTTTGATTATTAAAGATGACAGCACAGATCAAGCTTATGCCGCAATATCAGTATTGCCGTTATCCAAAATCGATATATCAAGTGCATTACTTTGGGTAAATCATATTCAATCAACAAACTTGCGTAATACAACAATTCAACAAGTAATAACAAAACATGCACCTTACCAAGGTTTAAAACTAATCCGCTGGGCTTTATATAACGAACAAAATAAGCGTTATTTAAATACGATATACAACAGTATTAACCATCATTCTCCGACTCAGGCTTTACAGTTATTTAATGAAATAGATATGGAAAAAATACAACTACAAAAAAATATCTTAATGCAGATTGGTTTATCGTTACCTGTTAATAAAATCGATGACTCTTTGATAGTTGCAATAGAGATGATGCAAAATAAAGATTTACGTGAGTTTATGGCACATATAGCGTTACCGCGATTAATAAAAAGTGGCAAAATTGACAATATAGATCAACTATTACAAGCCGTTTATTCAGCTAAAGCATACCCAATACAACAAAGCCGACTGGTTGCTAAATGGGCAAAAACAGCACCAGAAGTAGCAATACAATACAGTGAAACAATAAAGCCAGATCAACAACGTAAAATAGCCATGGCTTCAGTAATAAAAGAGTGGGCGATAAGGGACATTCGAATAGCAAATGAATGGCTTAATCAACAAAGCCAATGGGATGACGTAGAACTCGCTGCAGTTAAAATAGCGACTATTGCAGCTTCATCAAACGAATCCATAGATATTGCTTTGCAATGGTTACCTTTTATTAAAACAGCTACACTACAAAGTGAAACACAACAAAGAGTGATTAAAAGTTGGTATAGCTATGATCAGCAGAGTGCCCTTACTTATCTAGAACAAACCAATTTATTAACCTTCCAACAAAAAACGACAATGAATAATACGTTAACTAGCATTAAGGTTAAGTATTAAATAAGTTAAAATTAGGTACCGCCCTGTTAAATAATGACAGTAGTCAAAGCACCAATAAATTAAAGTTATTATAATACTATTAAACATAGTTTCAACCAGTTATTATTATAATAATGACAGTGAAAATATACGGATATAAAAAGCACTTATTATTCATATAAACTAAAAATAATTATCACTGACAATTAAACATAGCTAACAATTGAATATCATTAACAAAATTGAGCTGTGCTTTCTTTATTGCTATTAAGTTAAGGTTTATCTGTGTCTTCCCAATCCTATGTTAAAAAGAACCTATCACTCGCTTGGCCATTAGCGCTAAACGGCTTATTAATGCAGTCGATGTTAATGATAGATACTTTATTAGTCTCTCCTTTAGGTGAAATCCCTTTAGCTGCAATGGGTATATCCACTGCGATTGTCGCTGCAATTCTGGGTATTCAAATGGCATTGGCTAATGGCACACAATTGGTATTAAGTCGTGCTGTAGGAGCCGGAAATCAAGCGTCATTATCTAAAGGGCTTTGGTCAGGGATGTTCATTAATGGTTCTGTTGCTTTGCTTTTTTGGATCCTATTAACCTTCTTCGATCTTCCCTTAATAGCGGCGTTAACTGACAATGTATCCCTACATCAAGAGATTTCAGATTACTTAAATATATCGAAATACATCATACTGTTTACTGCCATTACACAAGTCATGATTGCTTTATTCAATGGCTTAGGGAAAACGAAAATTCCTTTTAAAGGTTACCTTATTGAGTTGCCAATCAATGCTTTGTTCTCTTATGTGTTAATACACGGTTACTCTTTTTCAGAGGGAATAACATTAACAGGCTTAGGCGTTCAAGGCGCAGCAATAGGTAGCATAATAGCGATAACAGTGCGCATGATTTACCTTGGTTTATACGTCTATATAGACCCAGATTTAAGGCTAACTACGCCACGCCGAGACATCTCGATGTTGCGTAATATACGCTCACATTTTGTAGAAATTTTCCCTATTGCAGCCAACGTTACCATTTTATTAATTGGAGCTACCGTCTATCAATTACTATATTCGCAATTAGCCATTAATGCTTATGTAGCAATCACCTTAGTCATGCCGTGGATTCGAGCAGGTACACAGTTTATAGCAGCCTGGTCTCATTCATCAGCGATCACTATTAGCCAAGCGATTGGCTCTAAAAAGATGGATGATTTAACAAAAAATGTAGATACCAGTATTGATATTGCCGTCATCATTTCAGTTATATGTGCCGTACTTTTTGCTATCATGAGCTTCTTTATGGCCGATATTTACCCTGAACTGGATGACACCACCTATCAAGCTTTAGCAGTGATCGCCCCACTTTATATCTTCTTACCTATTGTGCGCGGCTACAATACTGTTCATGGTAATATCTTACGCGCAGTGGGTAAAACAACAGCAGTCTTTAAAATTAATTTCACAGGACAGTGGATTATTTCTATCCCATTATGTGCCTTTATTGTTTTAGGATTAGACGCTTCAATTTTCTGGGCTTTTGCAATACAGCCTTTTGAAGAAGTCGTAAAAGCTATTCCATTCAGACAGTTAGCAAGAAAGTCATTAAAAGAATTTGATTTAGAAAAAGCACAAAAATTAATGTATGACTAACCTTAACGCACGATTTTAATTAGACTATGCACAACCGAAGCTTACTTTTCATTGGCATAATCAGTCATTATTTACTTGGTAAAACGGCTTTATTTTAACCTCGATTAATCAAAATATGATTGAGTAGTCCATAAACGAATTAATCGCGTAACGAACAAAAAATAAGCCGATCAACATCTCAAAATTCTGACACAGATATCTCAAATATTTGATCTAACCACAAGATCTGATTTTTAGTATGTGATCAATCAAACACATCCCATTAACTTAACTTTCTTTCAAATTCCGCCTGATTATTATGTGTGACAATAATACATAAAGGGGATTGTAAAATGAAAAAAACACTTGTTATTGCTGGTTCACTATTACTGACTTTACCTACTATTGCTTTAGCAGATATTGCTAACAATGGCGTATCGTATCCTGTACCTGCAGACAAATTTGATATGACAAATTGGAAAATCACTATTCCTTCAGATATCAATAAAGATGGCAAAGTCGACGAAATCGAAGGCGTTGCTATGTTGAGTTACTCACATGAAGATTTTTTCTTTTTAGATAAAGACGGTAACATGGTCTTTGAAGTACAAAATGAAGCAGTGACGACTAAAAACTCTAAAAATGCACGTTCAGAGTTACGTCAAATGCCTCGTGGCGCTAAGTTTGATATTGACACAGCTGCACCAAAAAATAACTTTGCACTTGCAAGCAACCTTAAAGCTGCTGATTACAGTCAAGTTGGTGGAACATTATCTGCAACATTAAAAGTTAATCACGTATCTGTTAATGCAAAATTTCCAGAACGACCAGCTGCACACTCTGTTGTTGTAGGCCAAATTCATGCTAAAAAATACAATGACCAAATCAAAGCAAAAACAGGATTCGGACACGGTAACGAACCACTAAAAATATTCTTTAAAAAATTCCCAGATCAAAAATATGGTTCAGTTTTCTGGAACTACGAACGTAACCTAGCGAAAAAAGATCCAAACCGTGCAGATATTGCTTATCCAGTATGGGGTAACACATGGGATAACCTTGCTGCACCAGGTGAAGCAGGAATCGCCTTAGGTGAAGAATTTAGCTACGTTGTAGATGTTAAGGGCGATATTATGCACCTTACCTTTGAAACGGCACGTCATAAAACAGTGACTTACAATATTGACCTAAGTAAAGGTGTTGACGAAAAAGACTCTCCAACAGGTTACGCACAAGACGCTTTCTACTTCAAAGCGGGTGCGTACGGACAGTGTAGTGTAAATGATACACATCCTGTTTGGGGTCCTGGTTGTGCAGGTACAGGTGACTTCGCTGTTGATAAAAAGAACGGCGATTACAATAGCGTAAGCTTCTCTGCACTTAAATTAAACGGTAAATAATCGAGTAACTAGCTATTTTACATAGCCTTATTAAATAATAATTTTACCTATACATAAAAGCCTATTTCAATGAAATAGGCTTTTACTATTCCACACACACTCATAACTGGCATACCAATAAAAACAAAACAAGCCTAGTTCACAACTGTTACATAGCATTTTTTAAAAAACAACATTTGGTAAACCAATTGCAGTATAATAATGCCATTCTTAACACTTCCATTAATATCGGTCAGAACAAACAACCTTTTAATTAAACAATTAAGAACACTTAATACAAAAAGCACTGACATAAATATAAGGCTTTAATCAGGAGAGCATCTTATGCATTACAAAGGACAATTAATCACTTTCGCACCTAACAGAGTATGGCGCTCTTATGTTGGTGGAAAAACACTTGATGGCCTACAAAATGTGGAAGAGCCAACTGATGCCCACTTCCCTGAAGAGTGGATAGCCTCTACGACTCGAGCAGTAAACCCCGGCAGAGAATCACATGTAGAAGGCATATCAACAGCGTTAATATCATCTCAAGGCACTGACTTTGGAGCATTAATTCAGTCAGATCCGGATTATTTTTTAGGCCCAAAGCATGCTAAGAAATACACGAAGAACCCAATGGTACTGGTAAAGTATTTAGACTCTTCTGTAAGATTACACTTTCAAGCACACCCAACGGCTGAGTTTGCAAAACTACATTTAAACTCAAACTCGGGCAAAGCAGAAGCTTATTACATACTTGATATTAGAGAAGATGTCTCAGACCCTTATATTTACTTAGGCTTCCAAAATCCACCTAGTCGTGAAGATTTTAAAGACATGATTGAAAATCAAGACATGGAGAAAATAGAAGCGTGCTTTAAGAAAATCCCCGTCAAACCAAATGATTGCTTTTATATCCCAGGCGGCATGCCTCATGCCATTGGCGAAGGTATTTTAATGATTGAAGTGATGGAACCTTCTGATTGGGCTGTAAGGTTTGAGTTTGAGAAGTCTGGTTATACTTTGCCTGAAGAGGCGCGATTTATGAAAAGAGGCTTAGATTTTTGTTTAGATGTATTTGATTATACTCAATATACGCCTGAATATATCAAAGAGCATTTTCAACAAAAAGCACAGAAAGTAACGCAATATAATGATCATTCTTACAAAGAGTCTTTAGTGGGTAGCCAAGCCACTGATCGATTTAGAATTTGTAAATCGACAATTAAAGGAAGTGTTCAGAAAATAGAAGACGAGTTCTTTATCGGTGTGATCACTAAAGGCTCATGTACTATAAAAACCGGGACTGAGTCTTTGACGCTATCGCAATATGATACTTTCTTCTGCCCTTACGGCCTTGAGGAATTTACTATTACTTCAAGTGATGGTGTAGAAATTATCGAGTGTTACCCACCTTTAAGCGATCAATAAATAATTTATTTCTCTCCCATCTCGAGTGGGGGAGAAACCTCTATAAAAGCATTTAACAATAAAGCAAAAAAAACATTTATTATCAATACTTTAATTAAAATAAAAGATAGTGTTAGATAAATATCAAGACATAAAAAAACCGAGCTTTTAAATGCTCGGTCAAGTTACAATAGAAAATAACGTATGTAATACTATTAAAAAGCTACGTCTTAAAAAAGCTACGTTTTAACCCCATTTCTAAACCTCTAATCTCCGCTAACCCTTTTAATCTACCAATTGCAGAATATCCAGGATTCGTTTCTTTTCGTAAATCATCCAACATTTGATGGCCATGATCAGGACGCATAGGGATCGCACGACCTTCCCCGTTATTCTCTCTACGATGCTCTTCTTCAAGGATCGCCATGACAACATTGTACATATCAACATCACCATTAAGGTGTGCCGCTTCATGGAAGCTCATTGGGTTATCTTCTCGCATTGTCGAACGCAAATGCGTGAAGTAAATACGACTTCCATACTGTTTAATCATATTAACTAAATCATTATCACCACGCACACCGTAAGAACCCGTACACATAGTTAATCCATTTTGTTGGCTTGGAATCTCAGTCGTTAGCCATTCAATATCTTCAATGGTTGAAACAATACGTGGCAAGCCAAGAATAGGACGTGGTGGATCGTCAGGATGTACTGCCATCTTTAAACCAGTGGCATCACAAACAGGCATTAAAGATTTCAAAAAGTACGCTAAATGTTCACGTAATTTATCTTTACTGATGCCATTATAACGGTCTAGTTGAGCCTGAAATTCAACTAACGTATAACCTTCTTCTGCGCCGGGTAAACCTGCGATGATATTGGAGGTTAACTTATCAATATCAGCTTGAGTCATGTTATTAAAGTAAACTTGTGCCTGTGCAATCTCTTCTGGCGTGTAAGCGGACTCTGCACCAGGTCTTTTTAATATATGGAGTTCAAATGCAGCAAAAGCAATTTGATCAAAACGTAAGGCGCGAGAACCATCTTCCATCTCAAAAGCAAGATCGGTACGCGTCCAATCTAATACAGGCATAAAGTTATAACAAACGGTATCAATACCACTTTTAGCAAGGTTTTCAATGGTTTGCTTATAATTATCTATCCATTGCTGAAAGTTACCTGTTTGGGTTTTAATTTCTTCATGGACAGGAACACTCTCAACAACAGACCAAGTTAAGCCTTTCTCTTCGATTATTGCTTTACGCTTTAGAATCTCTTCAACGGTCCAGACTTCACCGTTTTTAATATGATGCAAAGCATTCACAATACCCGTCGCGCCAGCTTGTTTAATATCATCCAAAGAAACGGGATCGTTTGGTCCATACCAACGCCAAGTCTGTTCCATTATTTACCTCTCTACACTCATTTCCATATTCATTTCTACGTTAATATTCGCTTATATTTATTGCTAATAATTAATAAAAACAAAAATTGGAATTCCAATTAAAAGACCATTTACCCATTAAATATAAGGGATAGCAGTGAATTTCGCAATATAAAAACAAGCACTGGTTTACCAAATATAAAAAATAATATAGATTGCATACCAATAATGCGATATTGCTCTACCACTTATAATTTAATCTTAAAGTGTTTTAATGTAACCACAGAGCCTATTACTTGAATTCAAGCTTAAATTTGATCGTCCAATAATTAAAAATTAACAACAACTTCAACTTAGTAAAATAGATGATTTGTTACTGATGTTGATGAGTCCGGAGAAATTATGTCAATCACAAAGCCACCTTTAAAAACAACCGTTATCGCTAGCCAAGTTGACCAAGCGACGTTGAAAACACGTATTGTACATATTGGGTTTGGGGCATTTCACCGAGCGCATCAAGCGTTATATACCAATGAAATGCTTGAAAAAACACAATCTGACTGGGGTATTTGCGAAGTTAATTTATTCACTGGCAGTGACATCATTAAAAAACTCCGTTTACAAAATCATCGCTATTTAGTCGCTGAAAAAGGCGCTAACGAAAATATAATTAAAATGGTAGGTTCGATCAAAGAATCGCTCCATCCTAAATTAGATAGTCAACAGGCGATTATTGAAAAAATGGCCGAAGAACAAGTCTCCATTGTCTCTATGACGATTACAGAAAAAGGCTATTGTGTTGACCATTCAACAGGTCAACTAGACCCAACTAACTCACTTATTATTCATGACTTAGAAAATCCAAGTGAACCTAACTCAGCGATTGGTTATATTGTTGAGGCACTGCGTTTACGTAAACAACGAGGGCTAAAAGGTTTTTCTGTTATGTCATGTGACAATGTACAAGAAAATGGTCACGTAGCGAAAGCCGCTGTATTAGGTTTTGCAACATTATTAGATACACAACTTGCTCAATGGATAGAAGATAACACAAGCTTCCCTTGTACTATGGTCGATCGCATCGTTCCTGCAGTAACACCCGAAACACTTATTGAAATAGCAAAGTTATCTGGTACCAACGACCCTTGTGCCGTTGCTTGTGAACCTTTCCGCCAGTGGGTTATTGAAGATAACTTTATTCAAGGCAGACCAGATTGGAATGTTGCGGGCGCTGAATTTGTTAAGGATGTTGTCCCATTTGAAGAAATGAAATTAAGAATGCTTAACGGCACCCATTCATTTCTTGCTTATTTAGGCTATCTCGGTGGTTATACCCATATTTCAGATACCATGACCAATCAAGCATATCGAAATGCAGCCTTTGATATGATGTTAAAAGCTCAAGCTGTTACGTTAACTATGCCAGAAGGAACCGACTTAGAAGACTATGCTTCATCCCTTATTCAACGCTTTGCCAATCCATCGCTAAAGCACCAAACATGGCAAATAGCGATGGATGGTAGTCAAAAAATACCACAACGATTCGGTGCTTCACTCAAGTTTCATTTAGACAACGGTAGTGACTATAAATGGATAGCAATCGCCATCGCTGGTTGGATGCGCTATGTAAAAGGCATCGACGAACGGGGCAATGCCATTGATGTTAAAGATCCATTAGCAAAAAAGTTTTGTACCATTAATGCTAATCATATTGACCCAACAGAACGCGTTAAAGCCTTTCTTTCCATTGAAAGTATTTTTGACCCTTCTTTATTATTGAACACAGCATTTGTAAACACCTTAACCAAAGCTTATATGCTTGTTAATACTAAAGGTGCTTGTTACGCTGTTTCAACGCTATAAAAAAAGCGGTTAAATTAAAAAACGTAAAACACTGAAAAGGCTTAGCTTAAAAGCCTTTTCAGTGTTTTATTGTTACTAATATTTTAAACTCATTAGCTTAATTGATAGAAAGATAATCTGGAAAACTAAGTTCTCATTTCTTTCCTTCAATATTGAAATAGATAGAGTTATTTTGGTTTTTCTATACACTATTCCTCCTTAAATTTAATTAACTGAGAAACTATTAAGATGTCTATTAATCATGCTCAATCACAATCACCTAACACTCGACGTTACGTGGTCATTGGTACTGAATTAAGAGACCAGTTATCTCAGAATATTTATAAAGTTGGCGATCGCTTACCAACAGAACGTGATATTGCTGAATCCTATGGTGTTAGCCGCACGGTAATTCGTGAAGCTATTATCATGTTAGAAATTGAAGGTTTAGTAGAAGTACGTAAAGGCTCTGGCGTTTATGTCATCAACTTACCACAGCCTGATAATGCGCCTCAAAGTGACACGAACAATTCAATTGATGCAACAATGTTATCTGCCTTTTCAGGTTTAACAGGTACCGATATCGGCCCTTTTGAGCTATTACAGGCACGCCAACTCATAGAAAGTAATATCGTAGAGTTTGCGGCGCATCAAATTACTAAATCTGAAATCAGCGCAATGCGCAAAGTCCTTGAAAAAGAAAAGGAAGCATTAGCAAATGGTAATAGTAACGAAGAATACGATCGTGATTTTCATATCTTGATTGCAGAAGCCACAAAGAATACTTTTCTAGTGGATATGGTCAAACTGATGTGGAGAATACGAGAAGAGAGTTTAATGTGGGCACAATTACATGCCCATATTGATACTAAAGATTACCGACAAACCTGGTTAAATGATCACGCGTTAATCTTAGCCGCGTTGCAAAAGAAAGATGCAGTAACCGCTAAAAAAGCAATGTGGGGTCATTTAGAGAATGTAAAAACCACCTTACTGTCATTATCTGATGTAGAAGATGAAAATTTCGATGGTTACTTATTTGATTCTTATCCTTTAGGAAAGTAGTTAACTAAAAAATCTCAATGGTTTATTACCTTGGCTTATTAACAAGAGCAATCCAAGTTAATAAGCCTGAAAAAATAAAACCATTAACTATCAAGTTTCTGCGTTTCCACCGCATCTGATAATTGTTCTTCTATCGAATTCTCTTCTGGTTTATCGTCAATTGATGCACTTAAATCACCGCTATCAACCGCGTCGGCGTCTTGCAACAACTCAACCATTTCGGAAGCCACTTCAGGCACGGAATCAATAAAGGTACTAGCAACGTCTACCGCATATTCAGGCATATTCTCTACTACTTGAGATAAATAATCGTTAACCGCGTCTTCGATATTTTCAGCTGAATCCGTATTATCTTTCTGCTCATTTTCACCTTCAATCAAGTTACTCACATAGGCTTCTGCAACCATATTAGAAGATTCAGGTAACGCTTCAGAGACTGTTAATGCAATTTCAGCAGAATGCTCAGGCGACACATCACTTAAACGATTATACAACTCAGTCGCCGTTTGTTCAGACTCTGCAGCACTTCTATCGACCGGACGCATTTCATCTAAAGAGTCAGAAAATTCAGTCATGTATTGTTCTGTCATTTGTAATAATTGCTCAGGATCTTCATCAGACATATTTTCAGCAGCATACTCCATGACACCAATACCGTTGTCTGGCATTGAGTTTGCAATCGCAACAATAATACTGGTTAATTGTTCAGGATGATCATTGGTTATCCAGTCAACTAATTCTTCAGCTTGTTCAGGAGAAGCGGTGGTTAATGCTTCGGCAATATGTACAGCCATTTCAGGGGCTGCAGTGGTGATCGCCGCATATAGTTTACCAATATTGATTTCATCAATAGTACTCAAAGCCGCCGCTAAATGTGATGCATTTTGAGGATCTTTTAATGCCAACGCTTTAGCCATATTGACCGCAATAGCTGGGTTCTTAGTCGCAAGGCTAATCGCCACATCCACTTCTGCACTTTGTTTAAACACTGGCTCAATATAATCTGTACGAGGGTCGAGCACTGAAACTGCACCAGAAGGCGTCTGCATCACGAAGTTATCTTGATCTTCTTGCGGTAACGCAGAACGTTGTTTCATGCGTATCATAATGAAAATAAGCAAAGTACTCGCGCCAATAATCATAAAAGAAAATAACGCTTCGCTGCCAAACCATTTCATCGTTAACGAGGCAAGGTATGGCCCCAAAATACTGCCACAAGCATAAATAACTAATAGTGAAGACATCGCAGATAGAATTTGTGTTTTTAAGACTTTATCAAAGGTTTCCGACATACTCATCGGATACAAACAAGCCGCAACACCAGTAATCACAGCGATCGCGAATAGCGTTAAATTAAACATATCTAATGCCATTAAAAACGGAATGCTTAGGGAAGCTAAGATAATCGTTGAAACCATGCCCAGCATGATTTTTCGACGGTCAAAATGATCAGAAAGGTAAGCGATAGGATATTGGAATATGATGGCCCCTAAAATCGCAGAGCCCATAAAAATCGATAAATTAAGATTCTGAATACCGTGGTCATTAGCAAAAATAGGTAACATATTCAGTAAACCTGCGTAGAGTAAACCACAGTAAAAACAACTTACTACACCTAGAGGCGATAATTTTGCAATGGTAATTAAAGACATCGACTCACTGTCTTCAATAATCGGCCCTTGTTGTTTGCTGATCACAATAGGCGTAATCGCTAAGCTGAATAAAACACCTGAAATAACAAATAAAACCATGCCATCAATAGGCGCAACACTGAGTAAAAACTGCCCTGAAAACAATGCACTCATTAATACCATCTGGTTAATAGAGAGTATTCGTCCTCTATTTTTTTCCGTCGCGCTAAAGCTTAACCAACTATCAAGCGTTGCATTGGTACAAGCAATACAAAAACCAGTCAATACTCGCATCAGGCCAAGTACATAAGGGTCAGGGAAAAGACCTGAAATTAAAATGGCCACTGAGGTTAAACTACCGCACATCGCAAAAATTCTAATGTGCCCTACTCGTTGCAACAACTTACGGCTGTAATATGAACCGGCTAAGAACCCCACCGACAACATCGATAACACCAGACCAATATTATCAACACTAATACCGTCATTCTGCATACGCACAGGTAATAAAATATTGCTCAAGCCATAACCTGTCATTAATAAAAAACAGCTTATTAGCAGAAGAAAGAAAGGTTTAATCGTCATTATCACGGGGCAATTCTCTTATTTTTTAGCGGCTTTATTGCTCCTAAACAGATACTAACGAACGGCACTTTTCAGAAGAAAGGAAATAGGTATCCGATTGTTCAAACAATCGACAAGAAAGTTAAATATAAAGGAAAAATAGACAACAAAAAAGACAAAGATTAGTCCACCAGCATTATATTAGTGCTTTATAACACCATTTGAATTTTCCAACTAAAAAAACATCATTTGAACTGATAAAAATTCTTTCCAATAACGTAAATATTTTTATATTGAAGCATTTAAAAAAACAGCAATAACCAATCTAATCCGTTTTAAAATAAGGGTTTTATGTTTTAGGTCTCACTTTTCAGCCCTCTTTATTCTCTCAGCGAATATTAAAATCTCCTCTTATAACAAAGTATTACAAAGGATATCGCCACTACCATTGTGAAAAACGCCTCTCAAGAGGATGATAATTGTATAGATCTTATGTTTATCATTGGCTCTATTACCCACAATATATTTTTTTATATAAATATAATACTGAGGAGCATCTTAATATGAGTCAAAGTATCGCAAGTTTTATTACTCAAACCCTTGAACAAGCTGGTGTAAAGCGAATTTGGGGAGTAACTGGCGATTCACTCAACGGAATAAGTGATAGTTTACGAAAAATGGGCACAATAGAATGGTTAGGAACACGCCATGAAGAAGCAGCCGCTTTTGCCGCAGGGGCAGAAGCACACATTTCAGGAGAACTAGCCGTCTGTGCAGGATCATGTGGACCTGGTAATTTACATTTAATCAATGGTTTATTCGATTGTCATCGTAATAAAGTACCCGTACTCGCGATCGCAGCACACATACCTTCTTCAGAAATTGGCTCGAGTTATTTCCAAGAGACTCATCCACAAGAATTATTCAAAGAATGTAGCGTATTTTGTGAGCTAGTCTCTAATCCAGAGCAAATGCCCTACATGTTAGAAACGGCGATGCGCCAAGCGATTTTACATAATGATGTGAGCGTACTTGTTTTGCCTGGTGATGTAGCACTTAAAGCAATGCCTGAAGGGACATCGGCGAAATGGAATCATCCTAAATCCGCCACCTACATGCCAAATATTGCAGATATCAATGAAATGGCAGATAGACTGAATCAAAGTAAAAAAGTGACATTACTATGTGGCGCTGGTTGTAAAGATGCACATGATGAGATCGTTGCACTAGCTGAAAAACTACAAGCGCCTATTGTGCATGCGATGCGCGGTAAAGAATACCTTGAATATGACAATCCATATGATGTTGGTATGACTGGGCTAATCGGTTTTTCATCGGGTTATCATGCGATGCAACAAGCAGATACTTTATTAATGATTGGTACAAGCTTTCCCTATAAAGCATTTTATCCTGAGAAGAGCACTATTCTACAGATTGACCATCAACCCGCTTCACTTGGACGACACGTACAAGTTGATTTTAGTGTGTTAGGTGATGCAAAAAATACGGTTGGTGGATTACTGAATCATATTAAAGGTGGTCGTAATGACAGTCATTTAAAGCAATGTATTAAAAACTATAAGTCCTCACGTCAAGATTTAGATTTATTAGCCAATGGTAAAACTTCTCATAATTTAATACATCCACAATACCTAACCCGTCTACTAGATGAACAAGCGGCAGAAGATACTATCTTTACCTGTGATGTTGGTACTCCGACCGTCTGGGCAGCACGCTATTTAACAATGAATGGTAAACGTCGATTAATTGGCTCGTTTAATCATGGCTCAATGGCAAATGCCCTATCCCAAGCAATGGGAGCACAATCATTGAACCGCGATCGACAAGTTATTGCAATGTGCGGCGATGGTGGTTTTTCAATGTTAATGGGCGATTTACTCTCTCTGAAACAACTTAACTTACCCATTAAAATCATTGTTTATAACAACCGTTCATTAGGCTTTGTTGCGATGGAAATGAAAGCTAGCGGCTATTTATCTGATGATACGGACTTAGATAACCCAAGCTTTGCAAAAATTGCAGAAGCCTGTGGATTAAAAGGTATTCATGTTAGTGATCCCGAAGCACTACCTGATGCTATGGCAGAAATGGTCGCACATAATGGCCCTGTTGTACTTGAAGTAGACACAGCAAAAGAAGAATTGGTCATGCCACCACAAATTAAACTTGAACAAGCAAAAGGGTTTAGTTTATACATGATGAAAGCGCTCATTAACGGTAAAGGTAATGAGATTGTTGAGTTAAGCAAAACTAACTGGTTGCGTTAACTTCAATTTATATGACGCTATTATTTAAAGCCTCACCATGAGGCTTTCCTTATCTCACATCACTTTATATTGCGCTTCTTATATTATTCTTCATATAAACCTTCTCCATATTATTAATTTACACGTCGATCATTTACTCATTATTTAGCTATGTATCTCATTCACATATAAATAGTAAAAATGCACAATAATAAGGCACAAACTGCCCATTAAACGTGCAATAACTTCATGAAATCAATTCAGCCTTCATTACACAAACACCATTATGTTCAAGTGGTACAAAAAACAATGAGATATGCACGCTTATTGCACAGCTATCTAATTTAAACCGTTCCTTTCTTAAACTGGCATAAATGTTGTAACCATAAGGTTAATATCAACTTAATAAAGGAATAATACTATGGATAGTAAAAATGATTTTCCACTTAGTGCCGTGCCAATTGACCAACGTAAAGGTTTATGGTCAATGATGTCTGTCTTACTTGGTTTTACCTTTTTTACTGCAACAATGTGGGCTGGGGGTAGTTTAGGCACAGCATTTAGTTTCTATGAGATCTTAGGTATTATTTTTATTGGTAATCTACTTTTAGGAAGTTATGCAGCAAGCCTTGCTTACATAGCCTACAAAACAGGCTTAAATACCGTGTTACTCGGCCGCTATAGCTTTGGTTTACAAGGTAGCAAGTTATCGGACTTTATATTAGGTTTTACTCAAATAGGTTGGTACGCGTGGGGTACAGCAACAATTGCTATTATTTTAGTGAAATTATTAGACCTATCTGCTGACTGGTCAACGCCTTTAATGCTGTTGTTTGGGTTTGGCTTTTGTATTAGCGCTTCAATAGGATATAAAGCAATGGCATTACTTTCTAAAATATCCGTACCTTTAATGTTATTTTTTATCGGCCTTTGCTTTTATAAAGGCATTATTGATGTGGGTGGGGTTGGTGAGTTAATTGCTAAGCAACCAATAGAAAGTATGACCATTGGTGCTGCTATCACAATGGTATTTGGTACCTTTGTGAGTGGTGGTACACAAGCGACTAATTGGAGCCGATTTGCTAAATCAGGAAAAATAGCCGTTGTTGCAACATTAGCTGCATTCTTTATAGGTAATGGATTAATGGTATTTGTGGGGGCATTTGGTGCGCTTGTTTATCAACAATCAGATATCGTCGATGTACTCGTATCTCAAGGTTTTATGTTAGCGGCAATTATCATGTTATTTACTAACATTTGGACAACTCAAGATAATACAATCTATAACTTTGCTGCTGCAGGTTGTAACTTATTACGTACAGAGAAACGTAAACTAATTACTGTTATTGGTGCTGCGCTGGGCACCGCTATGGCAATTATGGGTATGTATAATGTGCTCATTCCTTTCCTAATTTTACTCGGTACTTTTATTCCTCCTATTGGTGCAATTATTATGACTGATTTTTGGGTACGCTACCGCGGTAATATGCCTGCATTATCTGATATCAACCTGCCTAAATATAATATGCAAGGATTGTCTGCTTATGTGATTGGTTCAGCAGTTGCCTATTTTTCTCCTTGGATTGCACCACTGGTCGGAATTGTTGTTGCGTCAATCACTTATAGTATTTTGATATATGTAGAATCAACTAAATCAAACGCAGTACAAGGCGCTTAATTGATGATAAAAGTTCATTCACTTCCACTTATATCTGGACTCGAGGAGATTACATTAAAGGCAGGCAAACAAGGCTCTGAGAATATTATTCGATGGCCTTACATTGCCGAAAATAACGATATTGAAAACTGGGTTTATGGTGGTGAACTGATATTTGTGACAGGTTTAAATTGGCATTGGGAAACGAAAGACTTTATTCAGTTAATTCGTTTAGCAAAAAACAAAGATGTAAGTGGATTAGTTATTTTAACTCAATCACCTTACATTACATCAATAGCTGATGAAGTCATCGCTTTTGCCGATAAAGAAGGCTTTCCGTTGTTCGAGCAACCCTACGCTTTACCTATGGTAAAAGTAACAGAGCTACTCTCCAACTCAATTATTAAATCAGACCTAGCTCATCAATCAATCCGTTATTTAATGGAACATTTATTAGCAAGCACGAGCCCTGTAGAAATGACTCTCATCAAAGCAGTAGAATTTGGAATAGATACTACCTGTGCATTTTCCGCAGCAATGGTCGTCCCTAATAAATTACAAACAGGCGATCTTAGTCGGTGCCAATTTCTTTTAAATCAATTCTTATCAGACAACGGTAGCGCTTTTCCATTACTCGAATATCACCAAGGGTGGTTATTAACTTTACCCATTGAGCAAAGCGATAAAAATAACGAGTCTAACAAATGGAATATTTTATACAAAACACTCAATAAACAAGATTTTCGTTGTCACATCGGTATTAGTGAGGGACAAAGCTTAGATCAACTTCGGCGAGTCGCTTTAGAAGCAATACAGGCAGTTGACTTCTCTCTATACCAAGCAACAAATACAGTATTTGATTATCGAGACTTAGGGATATATCAATTATTCTCAGGCATCGAAGACTATGCTCAATTAGCTGTTTTTTGTCAGAAAAATTTAGGTGAATTATACAATCGTTTTGATAAACAAGCCGAACTATTAAAAAGTACATTAAATTGTTATTTTAAAAATTTAGGCTCTGTAAGACAAACGTCCACCGTGCTTAATATTCACCGAAACACACTCACCAACCGATTAAGTAAAATAGAAACGCTCACAGGTAACAGTTTAAACGACGCACAACAGCGCCTATGTTTACAAAATGCATTAGCAATGGAGCGACTCATCTTAACTAAACCTATCGAATCAAAATGAAATTTATTATTAAATAAATATAGAGTAATTAGGAAAATATAATGAAAATAGTTAACGCTCGCTTACGTGGGAAAGCAGATTTATACACACTACTTTGTGAAGAAGGTTTATTCAAAGAAATTATATTACAAAACGATGCAATCGATGACAAAAATGTCGACATCGATGCTAAAGGCAACCTATTATGTGCCCCCTTTGTCGAGCCTCATATTCACTTAGATGCAGTATTAACCGCAGGGCAACCAAACTGGAATATGAGTGGTACTTTATTTGAAGGCATTGAGCGCTGGGGCGAACGCAAATCGATGTTAAATCATGAAGATGTACAAGAGCGGGTACTAAAAGCAGTAGAGTTATTACTCGCCAATGGTGTTCAATATATTAGAACACATGTCGATGTGACAGATCCCGATTTAGTCGCCTTAAAAGCAATTCACGCTTTAAGAGAGACCTTGTCACCTTACTTAGAATTACAAATTGTCGCTTTTCCACAAGAAGGTATTTTATCTTTCCCTAACGGTAAAGCATTAATGGAAGAGTCATTACAATATGCTGATGTTATTGGTGGAATCCCACATTTTGAATACACTCGAGAATACGGAGTGGAGTCGATGAAGTGGGTAGTAGAACTCGCTGAAAAACACAATAAACTGGTTGATGTACATTGTGATGAGATTGATGATGGCGCGTCAAGGTTCTTAGAAGTACTAGCAACAGTAGCTTTAGAAAAAGGCATGGGCTCAAGAATTACAGCAAGCCATACAACTGCGATGCATTCTTACAATAACGCTTACTGCAGTAAGTTGTTTCGTTTACTCAAAAAATCTAACATTAACTTCGTTTCCTGCCCTACTGAAAGCCTACATCTCAATGGTCGTTTCGACTCTTACCCTAAAGTACGGGGGATTACACGTGTCAAAGAGATTCGAGATGCGGGGATGAATATTTGCTTTGCGGAAGATTCAATACAAGATCCCTGGTATACCTTAGGTAATGGCAAACTATTACGTGTATTAGACTCGGGTATTCACGCCTGTCATATGATGGGCTACGAAGATTTATCAACAGCATTAGACCTAATTACTGACAATGGAGCAAAAACGCTAAACGTCACAGAACGCTATGGTATTGAAATAGGAAAGCCTGCTAGTTTTATTATTCTTGAAGGTTATGATGATGTAAATGTCATCCAACGACAAGGTGAGGTTTTATGGTCAGTGAGAGCTGAAAATATACTTACTTGTCGTGAACCGAGCACTCTTAAAAAACAAGTTAAACTATCGATTAAATAATAATTTGTCATTAAAATCGGTCTTAAAAAGATATTAAAGTCACCTTATAATTGATGACTTTAATATCTAGATAAAATGAATAAATATAATTTTAAATATTATTCAATATTCTGTACCTGTTCGCGCATCTGCTCAATTAACACCTTACATTCAACGGCTGCGGCTGTGATATCTGTGTTAATGGCTTTTGAACCTAATGTGTTCGCTTCGCGGTTAAACTCTTGCATCATAAAGTCTAAACGACGGCCGACTGCTCCGCCTTTTTTGAGGACGTTACGTGCTTCTGAAATATGCGAGTCTAATCGGTCTAGTTCTTCTGCTACGTCTGATTTTTGTGCTAACAATACCAACTCTTGTTCTACGCGTGTGCTGTCTAAATCGACTTTAGCATCTTCGAATTTTTTCAAAATACGTGCTTTTTGCCATGCATGTACCGCTGGCATAAACTCTCGCACTTTAGCTGCTTGTTCGCTAATACCGACTAAACGTTGGTCGATAAATACTGCTAAGTTAGCGCCTTCTGCAGCACGAGAATCGACGAATTCATTTAATGTTGTTTGGAATCCAGCCATTAATTCAGCACTGACTGCATCAACGTCTTGTTCTGGTGCTTGCATGACGCCAGGCCATTTTAAAATATCTACAGGGTTAACTTCGCCAGAACCCATTTGCTCTACCACCCATTGTGCATTTTGCATCAATTGAGTTGCTAGTTCTTGGTTCATGCTGAGTGACGTACTGCTTGTTGAGTTAGCTTCAAAACGTAAGCTACATTCGATTTTTCCACGCTCTAAACGTTGACGGAATGTTTCTTTTAATTTAGTTTCTAACCCACGAAATTGCTCAGGCAAGCGAAAATATGTTTCAAGATAACGTTGGTTAACAGAGCGAATTTCCCATACTGCTGTACCCCAATCACCCTTTAATTGTTTGCGTGCAAACGCCGTCATGCTGTAAATCATATTTTCCCCTTTAAATTTGAATTAAGAGTATAACTGACTAACCACTCAAGATGCTACGATGTGCTGCATTTTTGGAGTTGATTTAATGCAACAAAAAATAAGAGACTATCTAATCACTGGATTTTTAGAGGTAAGAAAAATACACTTTATTGAACAATTAACCGCTAATAAACCAATCCAATAAATTGCACTTACTTATATGCACCTAGGAATTAATAAATATTGGATCATTTTAGTTAATCTCAATTCTGTTTAATGGAAGCGGAATTATATTTAACATCATAAGGTTATATTTTTTGACTATCCAGTGTCGTTCGTTTTGAGGAGTTCAACGTCAATTATCTCTCAATAACGGGTTATTGAGAGATAATTTAACGCAGAAATCCGCGGAAATAGCCGTACTGTATGGCTTTGCTTATGCAGAACTGAGGTTAGTTAATGAAGTGGGACAACAAAATTATTCCACCTATCAACAGAAAGTAAAGCATAGCGTTTAAAACAGTATTAAGTGGGTGTTTATGTTGCCTTACAGGCTTACCCTTTCCCGTCACCTTGAATGGAATGATAACGAATAACAAACCCGATCTGATTTTTGTTGAGCCAGTTAGAACAGGTCATTTAAATGAGGCTACATTGACCATGCATTAGAACTATCTGCAAGTAATTCAATAATCTAATGTATTGTTAATTTATTTAGATGAAGGCGTTAAACAAGCAAAAATAATGGCTAAGCGCTTTGCTAAACCATGAACTGTCTTTACAAAAGATAAACAAGCACCCCGTCTATTGAATGCGAAACATTAAATAAGGCTGGATAACATTTACTTAAAACAGTTAATCGTTATCCATTATTCTTTGATCATTCGCGCTAAATCCTCACCTTCCTCTATCATGCTAGAAAAGGTATCTAGAATCCCATCTTTATCTAATTTAATGGCATTGGTCAGCGGCTCAGGAAAGCGTTGTACAATCACTTCAGGAGGTAAACCTGCTGCCCATGCAAAACGCATAAAGACTGACAAACGGATCAGAATAGCGGCTTGTGAGGGAGTCTCATAAGATAAGGGATCAAGTTGCTGCTCAATAGCATCACAAAAGGTAGATGAAAAGTTCCAGTGCTTAGCTAATTCGACGCCTACTTCTGTGTAATCGAAACCAAAAAATTCACGTTGTGCATATAAACGAGGTTGACCAGCTTCAATTGCGGTTTTTACTAACGCACACTCTTCAGGTTTGCTTATTTGTAATAATAATTCACCAATATTATGCATCATGGCACAAGTAAAAGCTGTTTCATTATTTACAGTAGTATGTTTCGCTAAATTTTTTGCAATACAGGCCGTTATAAATGTTTCTTTCCAAAACTTATCTTTATCGAATCCTGTAATCTCAGGAAAAACATTAGAAAATGTTGCTGCAACAACAAGACTTCTGACTTGATTAAAACCTAAACGGATCACGGCTTCTTCGATAGATTCAACTTCTTTACCACGACGATAAGCCGTTGAGTTTGCCATTCGAATTACTTTTGCACTAATTGATTGATCTTGAGCGACCTTTTTTGCGATGTCTTCTACTCGTGCCTCTTCATCTGAAAAAGAGTCCATAAGTTCAAGTAAGATATAAGGTAAAACGGGTAGTTTTTTTACATCTTTAAAAAGTCGTGTCGTTAACTCCATGTGGATATATTGCCTATTTAATAATTAATCAAACAAAATAGGCCAAAATACATATAAAATCAAACATTAACCCTTAATGGGTATTAATTGCTAATCTTAGACAATAACGTAATTCATTAGAGAACCTATAAACATACTGTATAAGTTAATTGATTAATTTAATCGCCTCTGAGAAACGAATTGGTTTGCTAAATAAAAAACCCTGATATTTATCAACACTTAAACTTTCTAATATCGCCAATTGCTCTTTCTTTTCCACACCTTCTGCTATTACTTTACAGCCGATCATATGGGACATTTTTGTTACTGCGGAAACAATACTTTCATCTTTTGAGCGATCACAAATATTATCAATATAAGATTTATCAATTTTAATATAGTCAACAGATAATTCTTTTAAAACGGCAATTGAAGAGAAGCCTGTACCAAAATCATCAATCGATATATGCACACCTATATTTTTTATTTGCGTAATAACTTTAGATAAATACTCTAAGTTTTTAATCATCACCGTTTCGGTTATTTCTAAATGTACGTTACTTGCCTCAATGGCATATTTTTCTATTAAACCAGTTAAGAGGGTTAAAAAATGATGGTTTTCTAATTGCAGTACAGAGACGTTAATTGAGAGTGCGAGTGTGCGATCTAATTCATTTAACTGACTCAAGCTTTGAATGGCTTGATCTAGAACAAACTCACCTAAGAAGTTAATTTTCCCGTACCTTTCAGCGATATCAATAAATTCAGATGGTGGAATAAATTCATCATTAAATTGCCATCTTAATAACACTTCAAATGAGGTTATTTTATTCGTGACTATGTCGACAATAGGTTGATAACAAAGATGGAAATTACCTTTTTCAACACATTCTTTAATTGAACTACGTAATGTTTCCTCTCTTTTTAGAGACGCGTACATACGTTCATCAAATACAGAAATACCATTACGACTTTTTTTACCTTCATACATAGCAACGTCGGCATATTTTATTGCTTGAGTAAGATCGAATGCATCATGTGTGAAATACAGTCCAATTTTAAAAGAGGGTTTTACCTGATAGTGCTTGTTATTAACAGGTTTGGTCAATTCATCAACCAATCGATGAACGCAATCAAACAAATGTTCTTTAGAGTCCTGTCGTGTGTAGAAAATGAATTCATCACCGCCCCAGCGACAAGCAATAAAACCATTATCTTTTTCTGAGCCCACTAATCGACGACCTGTTTCTGCTAATACAAAATCCCCAAAGTCATGACCATATTTATCATTGATAACTTTAAAGTAATCCATGTCTAAAAATAGAATCGCTTTAATATCATTATTATTGTCAGCTAAATCTAATTCAACATTAGAGACAAAGCTTTCTCGGTTAAATAGCTGCGTTAAGTTATCTCTTTGCTCTAGTAGGATGATTTTATCGGTTCGTAATTGCACTTCTTTTTCTAGGTTTTCGATGAAAAGATCTAACTTTAATTCATTCATTATCGATAACTTAACATCTTTAGCAGTGCGTATAGCAGTTACAAAACAAAGAATAAACCATAATGTAAGCCCTAATACCCCTAGCATTCTGTGATCACTAATGGGCTGCTGTAATAATAAAAGACTAAAGGGAACGAGCAAGCAAGTGATGTAAGCAATAGAGGAACGAATATCTGAGGCTAAAACATTAACACCACCACAAGCGAGTGAACTAAACACTACCAAGGAAACAAACTTTTCATGCATTAACATTTGTTCAAAAAACAAAATAGGGAAAAGTCCCCATGTCAAAGCAGTTAAGAAAACACCAATGAAATAAAAATTGTATTTGTTTTTATTACAATCGCTTACATAGAAGTGATTAATGAGACGAAGGAGTGAGATAAACGTTAAAAGGGCAAACCAATATAGCTTCTCTTTGCCACCGGTATGATTGATTCCACTGAATACAACAAAACAAGAAACTATTGTGTTAATAATGATGGCAGAGCCAAAATAAGAGCTAACAAAAGCTAGCCGTTTGTCGCTAAAGTTACTTTTTTTGATTGTCATATTTGTTACTTAAGTCGTCAGTCCATTGATATTGACAGTCTACTTAAATTACAAAGTTTAAACAGCATACTGTCTCATTTAATACTCATATAGAGTTAAAAATCAAAGAGCATGCCATTACTAATGCTAATGTTACTTATTAAATATTTGAACTTGTTTTATTTACTCATTTATCGTTGTTCGAAATACAGTTTAGATAATAAGAAACTGATTTATAGCTTATTAAAGAAAGCCTACCTATTCATTCTGAAACTTCACTTTCGATTCATAAATTAACGATTAATTAATCGATTATAATCAAATAATCCATATTCGATTGGATCTTGTTGCAAGTATAAATCATGCAAATGGTCACTGACTTCCCAAAACTTATTATCACTACGTCTTACGCCATATCGAGTGATTAAATCTTGGAATTTTTGTGGATCATTCGCTTGTAAAAAGAGGCTAACAAAATCCCTTTTATCAACAGCAGACACTTTAAAAATAAGCCCAGGATAAGTGCCTAAAAAGCCTTTAAAGACTTCCGCTGTATCTTCAGTAATCGCACGGTTCGCTTCTTCATTGAGCAAACTAGAAACATTTTTGTGCGCATTATGTCGTATCAATGTATACGCCCTATCATCGCTCTTTTTATCTTCAATAATGATAAAAGAAACTTGAGGCAATGCAACAACGACAGGATTATCTAAGTTATTCAATCGCTTTAGCTCAAGATCTTGTTCAGGTACTCGATATTGATTGTTTTTTACCTTCAACATCGGTTGTGTATAAACATAATGTTTTAAACGATTTAATAATTCTTCTTTTGGTGAGTCGGTTTGATATTTAATACCTGATGGGCGAGCATGCATCAGGTTCTTATCATTCAAGTATGTACTTAATTCTTTAGTTGCCCCTAAGTACCAACTCGCTAATACGGGCTTTCTAAATTCATTGGGTATAAAAGAGATAAAGTTAGTTTCTGACTCAATACGCAAAAAGTCCATGTATAAACGAGTCGTTACTTGATGTCCGACATTGCCATAAACATCGAACCCCGCCACCAATAGATAATGAATTCGCTCTAGAATTGGATAATCAATTAACCAAGCGGTTTTCGGTTGTTTACCTAAGGCACCTTTTACAACCGTAGCACTATCGATATGCCTAAAAACCGTTAACGCCGCATTTTCATTACCAGACCAAATATTAGTCAGGTTTAAACCTGTGTCATGATTCATAAAGCGCTTAATATAATCACTTTTTGCTTTCACATACTGACGACTGCCTTTGGCATAAGAAAGCCATTCGATAACAGATAGATTATTACTACTTGATTCTGCTGGTAGTCTTAAATTATTAGCTTGCTCGTAAACAAAACGATCCACATCTGCATTACTTGTAGAATCTGGCTCCACAAAAAACACCCAAAATTTATCGTTAATAACATTTACGGCGACTTGCCCACGACAAACAGGCCCTTTGATAAAGCCGCTGATCGTGAAGTAAGCCTCTTTCAACATAAATTGATAGCGCGCGCTGGTTGGGATGTCTTTAAACACGATGAAAGGATTAAAGTCTTTATAATCAGGTAACGTCCCGATCGTAAAGTCTGCGTTATAAAATAATTTATCCCATAATTGTTCACGCTGCTCATTAAACACATAAGGTAAGTTCGTTTTTGCTAATGTTGTTGCACGATCTAGCATTAAACGATAATAAACACGCTCGACTTTAGGATCATCGTAAGGACGGCGTGTTGGGATTATTTTTAGTGGTTCACCTGGTGGCGTTGATGAACGGACTAATTTAAAGAATCGAGGAGGTGTATCTGTGCTGATAGGCAATGCATCAAAATAAATATGGCCAATAAAAAGGTGCTCATAAATATAACGATTCACTAGCTGTTCTTTAAGCGAATCTCCATTTAATTTTTGTTCCCAATGGGCAACTAGTTTTGATGTTTCCTCTGACAAAGGTAATGGCTCCGACATCGGCGCACCTTTAGCAATCCATGCTTCTAATGTTTTAAATTCATGGTTACTTAAATTAGGTAACCCGTATGGCATGCCGCCTAATGGAAAATCTTCTTGATAATCATCTAATTCATTAATATCTGGGCATTGATCTTGACGATCTAAGGAGTAATTAAACTCTTCCGGTAAAATACCTTGCAATTCAGGATTATTTTCTTTTTGTAACAGCAATTTATACATTATGCTGCCTTGTAAATTAGCGAGCATGGTTTGGTCTCGCTCGTTCAATACGGATGAGAACCCTTTTTCACGCCATTTCGTCGTATCGTGAGCATCAATAAATAAACGAGAAGGTGTTGCACCTAATAATCGTTGGCCATTATAAACTTGCGCTTTACTCGCACCACGATCAATGCCTTCAGGCGAAGATAACTTTAACTGGCAAGGCGCATCGTAACAACCATGGCAAACTACACAACGCTTCTCAAGAATCGGCATAACTTGATCTCGATACTCCTTTGCCAACAAGTCATCTATTGATAATTGTCTAGGCCGAGCTTGGTCTTTACCATAATCTTCGGTGAGTTGATCTTCAGTATCGGAACAAGCACTAATAAGTACACTGCACAGTAATATAATTAATGCTTTAAAAGTCATGAAGCGGCTCTCTAAAATTGCTAGAATATATATCTAGTTTGTTAATGCGAATATTAATAATTATCTAAATAACTATACAGTTTGATGTATTTAGATAAGTAAAGAAACCATTATAGATGCTAAAAAATATATGGATGTAAAGAATTAGTATAATAATCAAATAATTTAGTATGAAAGAAATAGGATACATTAAATGAAATTTAGTCCATGCACAGGCGACTGTACAAGTAATGAAGATCGTTGTGGCGGCTGCGGTAGAAGTAGAGAAGAAATTACTGAAACTCAATTAATCACCAAGCAACTAGTAGAGCATTTAGTGAAATATCAATATGATGACCCTGAAAAATTTTTAGACAATGTCGGCAAAAAAGCAATTAAACGCTCGAGTAAAGCGCAAGAAAGCAATTAAGCGTTTAAAAGAGAGAACTCAGCTAAAAAGATCATTCACGTTCTCAATACAGAAGATATCAAATGGCTAAACATCACAAATCTATCGTATCGCAAGAAACTCAAGATGAAGCACTCGCCATGGCAAAAAAAGTGCAAAAGCCAGGGCAAACCAAAGAACAAACTCGATTGATTGCATTAGGTATTCAAAAAGGCATCGCTGAACATAAAAAACTCGCAAAGAGCAAACAACGTGAAGCAGATAAAGCTAAAAAGAAGAAAGCACCTGTCATTGAGACAGACCCAGAAATAAGTATTAGCAACAATAAATCTAACAGCCACTTCCTACCTTGGACACTACTTGTGTTGAGCTGGATTGGATTTATTGGCTACCATTTTTTAAATTTATAAATGAAGTAAAGGAATAAACATGGTTAAAGTAATTGTAAACGGCGCAAAAGGTCGTATGGGCGGAGAAGCCGTTAAAGCCGTTAATAATGACGGTGAGTTAGAGTTAGTCGGTGCTTGTGATTTTGGTGATGATTTAGCGGCCTTAATTAAACAAACAGGCGCACAGGTTGTTGTTGATTTAACCGCTGCCTCTGCTGGGTTTAATAACACACAAACTATCCTTAATGCAGGTGCTTGCCCTGTTATTGGTACCAGTGGTTTTTTAGAGCAACAAGTAGAAGAATTACAAGCACTTGCTAAAGAGAAAAAGCTAGGCGGGTTAATTGCCCCTAACTTCTCAGTGGGTGCCGTATTAATGATGAAATTTGCAGTACAAGCTGCAAAATACTTACCTGATGTAGAAGTCATTGAAGCACATAGCCCACAGAAAGAAGAAAGCCCTTCAGGTACTGGTATTCGTACCGCTGAGTTAATTGCAGCAGCACGTACTAAAGCGGCCACACCTTGTAATGACAAAGAGTTAATTGAAGGTGCTCGTGGTGCAGAATTAAATGGTGTTAAATTACATTCAATCCGTTTACCGGGTGTTGTAGCTCAGCAAACTGTGTTCTTTGGTGGGTTAAGTGAAACCCTAAAAATTGAGCATAACTCGCAACATCGCGAATCATTTATGCCAGGTATTTGTTTAGCCTGTAAAGAAGTCGTCAAACGTACTGAGTTAGTTTACGGTTTAGAATATTTGATGGATTAATGAGTTAATAGATTATTAACAATACATTGTTAGTAATTCTAGCTAGTAAAACGCCAGCTTCTTGCTGGCGTTTTTGTTAGTGATCTTTAGCTATAGGTATTTGTTACGCATGTGATGATTGATGAGAGTATTTATTACCATAAACAAAATAGATGAAAACAAGCGGAATACATAAGTAATATAAGACCTGTAATTGCTGTAATGCTTGCCCTGTTGATACAGTAAAAAATCCAATAACACTAAACAATAGAATCAACATAAATTGTGAGTAATAACTTTTACAAATAATGTAACGTGTCGGTTGTTCACGACGAGCAATATCATAAAAGCGTTTATTGAAAGCCAATCTAAAAAAATTACTCAAAAAAGCAATCAATAACAAACCACTGTATAACATAACCGTACTCGACTCCTCATTTAACTGGGCGCGGAACAACCATGAACAAGCATACCCAATCACTGCTATGCTATAAATAATCTGCGCATTAATGCGATCAATTTGTTTCTTTATAAAAAAGAAAATCAACGCTAATAAAATACTAAGTGCAATTAAAATCAACCCTAATTGCATCACGTTTTCCTGTGTCAGCATGTAGATTGTTAGCATCCAAAAATAACTTTCTAAAAACAAAAATAAACCATCAACAGTAAAAATCATCACTGAATGATGTGAATCCTTAAACCCAATAATTTGCTTTAAACTAAAGGCTGGTACTTGCTTTAAATCGTATAACTCACTTTTTCCTTGTAAGCTTTTATTAACCAGACTAAACCCTAACAAAGACAGCAATAAAGATAGAGCAAGTAAGCTAATAAAATATTCTATGCCTAAAAGGTAACTACCGACTAATACCCCTATTTTTAACGCAAAGACGACTAATATCTGGAAGTTTCCGAAAGTATTACCTGTATTTTTATCTTCAGTGATGGCTTGAAATAAGAGACGTTGTGTTGACCAATAAAAACAACCTGCAGCACCGTTAATTAAGGCGCCAATGGTCACTAGAGCGAGTTGATTATCCCAGACTAATAACAACACAAAGACACTTTGAAAAATAAACGATAAGCTTATTAACTTACGCCAACTATGAGTCGCTCGAAGGCGATCCCAATAATATAATGCAGCAACAAACCCTGCTGCAGTCAGCGCAATAACATAAGAGATATGACTAATGGTTAAGCCTTTATCCCATAAAATAACGGCAATAAATAAAGGCAATAACCCTAATAGGAAAGAATGAAAACCTGTAAATAGATAAAAGGTACGAGTTAAACCTGACACTTAGAAGGTATCTGACTGTTTGATATCTAACGCATCTAATTGGTTAAAATCATCACTTAAATCTTCAGCTTCACCATAACGAGGATACGCATGCATTTTTAAATACGGGCGAGAATTAACTTCAAGGAAAATACACTTTTGATCGCGATAATCGAACTCGATGCCTTTTTCCAAAATAACATCAATGCCTAGAATATTCGCATCAAATAAATTCAGTACATTTTTAAATAGTGCATTGTTAACTTCTGGTAACAACTGTTTATTAATCACTTCAACCACACCACCGGGCGCTAAAGAGATACGGTAAAATAAGGTCACACGTTGCTCTGCTTTAAGCACAGACTCAAAATTTAAACCTTGTTTCGCTAAGAATGCTTTCGTTTGTGCACTTTCTTTTAATGGATAAATGACCGGATATAACTTCATTTCTTCACGAATCGTATTTTCTTTCAACATCAATTCACGAATTGTTGAAGTACCATCGCCTTTTACAGCAGGAGCATAGCGTTGTAATACAGACACTATTTCTCCATTTGCCACAACGACGCGGTAGTTATTACCTTCTAGGAATTGCTCAACAACCGTAAATGGCCACCAAAGTTTCGCTAAGAAAATCGCTTTCCATAATTCTTTATAATCTCGAATCGGGAAATGGCTACCACGAGAAAAACCACTCACATTAGGTTTAATCACTAAAGGAAAACCATGCTGTTTAGCAAAACGAATAGCAGCAAAAGGGTTTAAGAAAATTAAACCTTGAGCGTGAGGAATACCACCAGACTTAAACTTGTCGCGAGCTTGTTCTTTACTACGACAACTTCTACGAACTTCTAAGCTATTGTAGTTACTACAACCACCCATAAATTTTTTACTGATCCATGCATATATTATTTTTTTTATGTTCATTAAGAGAGCTCATTTTTTATATTCGATTTTAATAACCGAGCTGATTGTAATTTTTGAAAGAAGATAGACTTAACCGGTTGTGAAGCGGGAATATCTTTTGTTACTAACGATAATTGTTTCATACCTGAAAATACAAACTTAAGTTTGGATTTTAAGCTCATCTCTTTCGTTAAGAGTATGAGTGGCATCGGTACATAAACATTAATTTCTACAATAGAAAACTGTTCGTCAAGCAAAGCTTGTAACGAGTCTGCTCTCGCACAAAAACGGGCGATTTTGAAATTACCAATTTTAGAGAATAATGATTCAATTTTTTGTAGTTGCTCTGCATTTAAATGCGGCATACAAGATTGGTAATAAGTATCGCTATTATAAATACCATTCACTGGCATTAAGTCATCACTATTATTACAGGTTTCAGTCACTGAAATAATTGCAGAAGATTTATTAGTGGTCGCTCCTGGAATATAGAATATTTCAAATTCTCGCTTCCCTTTTGCTGCCGCTTGTATCAAATAACGAGGGCTTTTTTCTGCACGATGTTGGCGATGCTCTTGTAGGTCTGCAAAACTATCAACACGACAAACACCCTGTGAGTTCTGTCCCCACTCAGGTTTTAGAAACACAGGGTAATCATCAGGTTGTTTATTATTTTGATCATCACCTTGGTCAACGAACTGCATTAAACGCCATTTTTCAGGTATGAGCAGATCCATATCTAGCTTAGAAAAAATATGTCGATGCTGATTAAAATAATTGGCATTTAATTGAAAGTACTTCCAAGGTGCAATCAGAAATCGACAACACCATAGAATATAAGAAAGCACTAGCAGTATACGTATTAGCAAAATTGTACCTTATTGATTTTATTTACTTTTATAGTCACGGTAATTAGTAACAAACAGGATAAATCCTAATATTACGATAGACACTGCAGCATAAAATAAACTACCGCCGTCACTTTGGCCTTCATGGATAACTTCAATACCTAATGGTGTAAATAGATGAAAGAAAGCCGCACCCGTCATCACGCCAAAAGCCATTAAGCCACCAATTGCATGCATCAAACTACGGCTTGGTGTGCATCGTAAAAGTCCAATTTTTTTCAATCCCCAAAATAAAGCAGGTATTAATAAAACGATTGAAGTAATTAATTCCACTGTCCCTACTGCATAAGAACCATAATTTGCAAATAAGGTTCCAATAGGATTACCAAATAAACCTTGCATCCATACGCCAATCGTACCAAAAATATGTTGTGTGTCTGGATGTAACGTAAACTTATAAGGTAGCGATAATACAAAAACCTTTGCTACCCACAACACAACAACCCAACTAAAAATAGGTAATACTCTCATTTTTATTCCTTGTCTAATGTAGACCAATTAAGGTCAGCTTTTTTAATAAAACCATCTTTATCAGCAACCCATGTATCTTGAACAGACTGATCATAATTTAAGTATAGTTTATCATTATAAACTGTCCAAAAGGCAGGTTTACCTGGAGCAGTTTCATTGCTAGCCATCGCCCATGCACAGTAACCACCGTATTGTGGCGCATATTTTTCAGGGTTATTTTTAAATAAAGTCAAATGTGCTTCACTCGAAAAATACCAATCTGCTCCGTTATATTCTAATTGATACTTACTGCTACCTTCTACTGGTTTATTTTCAGTAAAGTAAGCAACAACATCATAACCACCAGCCGCTTTATCACTAAAGTAGCTGGTATACACAGCATCAGCAGCATTCGCACTTTGAAACAAAGCAAAGCTCATTAATGCTATCACTTGGAAAAGAGAAAATATCTTTTTCATGTTTAGTCCCACCTTTTTTGAATTAATATATCTAACAGACCACTAAAGATGCTTTTTTATTGCTTACTTTAGCTAATTAATAAAAAATATTTATTAAAATTAGTCTATTGAATGGAAGTATAGGATAAAAAATCGAAATAGAAGATTATTAACATTACCTTTTTATAGGTATAAAAAAACCTCACTTAATGACTTAAGTGAGGTTTTAGGAATAAACGAAAAGTTAGTTTATAACACTGAAAGTTTATCTTTCATTTCTTGGTGTTTTGCTAAGATGCTTTGACTTGGTGTTTTGGTTAATAAACTGACCACAACAATCGCAATTGATGCGAATATAATGCCTGGTACAATTTCATAAACATCAAACCAGCCGCCTGTTAATTGCTTCCAAACTACAATAGTCACACCACCAACAATGATTCCTGCTAAAGCGCCATAACGAGTCATACGCGACCAGTACAAGCTTAAGATAATAACTGGTCCAAATGCAGCACCAAAACCAGCCCAAGCATACGATACTAAGCCGAGCACTGAACTCTCTGGGTTAAACGCTAATGCTAATGCAATCAGTGATAAACCAACTACGCCTAAACGTCCGACTAGTACGACTTTTTCAGAGCTTGCTTCAGGATTGATATGTTGCTTGTAGAAGTCCTCTGCTAATGCTGAAGATGAAACAAGCAATTGTGAATCAGCGGTACTCATTATTGCAGCAAGGATAGCCGCTAATAAGATACCCGCGATCACAGGGTGGAACATGCCATTCACTAAGATCATAAAGATAGTTTCGCTATCTTCTAAAACACCACCTAAGTGAGAATCTACGTAAGTGATACCGATTAACCCAACAAAAATAGCACCAATGATTGAGAGCATTGTCCAGATCACCGAAATACGACGAGCTGTTGTTAATGATTTATTACTACTTGCAGCTTGAAAACGCGCCAAGATATGTGGTTGTCCAAAATAACCTAAGCCCCATGCAAGTAATGAAATAATTGCGATAACACTCATTGGCGTACCGTCATTATTAGTAAAAGCATCCAACAGCTCTGGATTTTTAGCTGCTAATGACGCAGTTAAATCACTTATAGAACCGTCTAATGCAAGAATAGGCACTAACATTAATGCAGCAGCCATCAACAACCCTTGTACTAAATCAGTCCAAGATACTGCTAAAAAACCACCAAATAAGGTGTAAGACACAACACAAACAGTACCGATAATCACAGCTAACTGATAGTTAAGATCAAATACAGTTTGGAATAATTTACCACCAGCCACTAAACCTGCACTAGTATAAAAGAGGAAAAATAGCAGGATGAAGAAAGCAGAAATAGTTTGTAATAGTTTGCTTTTATCTTCAAAGCGGCGTGCAAAATAATCTGGTAACGTTAATGAGTCATTAGTAATAATGGTATAAGTGCGTAAACGTTTCGAACATATTATCCAATTTAACCAGCTACCGACTAATAAACCACCAGCAAGCCAGAACGATCCATAACCAGCAACCAATGCATAACCAGGTAAACCCAGTAATAGCCACCCACTCATATCTGATGCTCCTGCAGATATAGCCGTTGGCCAAGGTCCTAATTGACGTCCACCTAAAAAATAATCCGAAGAATTAACGGTCTTTCTGAAAGCCCAATAACCAATACCCATCATCATTGCTAGATAAAGGATAAAAGTCCCAATAACCGCAAAATTTTGTTCTATCATAAAAATTAAACTCCTAAACACAGCCTTGTGATAATTAGTATTAATAAGAACACAATCATTCCTTAATCACAGTTCCTCACAATACCCTAACAAAATCAGCAGCGACTAATCCAGTCGATTGATATTTCACAGAGGATTAAATTTGATTAGGTTGCTTTTAACGGCCTTTATGTGATCTGAATCACATTTAATTTCAAGATAAAAAATGACACTGCAATGATGATTTACACATAAAAAGAACAAAATAATTTGTAAAATTGCTGATTTACAAACAAAATCGTTCATTAATCAATCACAAACACAATATTTAAAATTTATATAACAAACCTGTAGAAACAATAAAGCTTTTGCTATCGTAAAAGTTAATATCTGACTTCTCTTCGCTATATCCACCCATCAGAGTCCAAGTCCAACGCGCCCAGTCAAAAGGGCTTTTGTAACTATAAATAGAAAAAATGCCCGCTGACTTTAAATCTTGTTTATCATTGAAAATAGGATTAATTTCCTGATATTGACGACTCCCTACATTAATAGTGGTAATCAAACTATGTCGATCACGGAAAATCAAAACAGATAACTGTGCAGTATATTGATCATAGCTATTTGCATTACCTTCAGCATTTCGATGAGTATATTGAAAGTTAGGTTTTAACAATATGCCTTTTGCTACTGGAAATAAGGTCTCAATATCGACTCTTTGATAAAGACTATCGCGTTGTAGTGAGGCAATTTCAGCAGCATCGGTTAATTGACTTTGTCCGCTGCGTTCGTCGTCAATACAGCTGCTGGCAATCGCATATTTTAACGTCAATGGACTGCCAAAAATTCGCTCTACAGCAATTCGCCCCCCGCCTACTTTTTCATCGGTAGTTTGTCGATCGCTGCCCACTAAAAAAGGGTCTTCCCAAGTTTCATTTAATATTGATAACTTAGGAAAAACAGCAAAAGTTAGTTTACTGTCATTATTAAATTGATGAACAACACCAAGTTCATATTGAAATTGTGCCGTTGAAACTTGTTCGCGGCTGTTGCCTAAGAAGAACTGTGTTTTAAGGCTATCTAATGTGTACTGCACTCGTCCTAATGGAAAAGCCAATGCAGAATATTCAGATTGACCACTATTATTTAAATCATTAATGGTCTCGTTATCGCTGTCCGTATCAAATTGAGATTCTCCACCGCTGTAACCAACATTAACACTAAGTGAGAACTCCCAACCCGCTTCTTTACTTAACGGTTGAGCAACAATAGAGCAGCTCATGAAAACACCTGCAGTGAAACAACTTATTCCTTTTAACATGATCTTTTATCCCTATTGTTTTTTGGTCACTATTATTTTGGGTCACTATTTCAGTGTTAAATAATGTCATTAATAGAATGTAATGTAGCTATGGCAGAATAAAACGATGTAATGTCTTATCATTATGATATTAGTACGTAATGAATTTTTTAAAGTTCATCTATTATTTATAAAGAAGATTTTATTCATAAGAAACACCTTATTCATAAAGAAAATCAATATTAAAGTAAGCCTAATCCTTAGTGCTATAAACAAGTGTTCGACACCTAGTAAACCATCTAATCTTTCATTTTCCCTTTAATCATTTTTTATTATTTTTATTTTGCCCACTTAAAACGGTTTAATTAATGGTGCAAGCATTGTCTCCAACCCATTTAATTTAACTTCATACATCAATGCTAACTGCTCGCCTAGCTTACCTTCAGGAAAACCTTTACCATGAAACCAGACTAAATAAGGTTCAGGTAAATGGATCAGCTTTCGACCTGCGTATTTGCCAAATGGCATCGTTTGGTTAATCGCATCACTAAGGGCTTTAGGGTTGTCTAACATATTGTATCCTCTGAACAAATTTTAACTAATTTCATTAAATGGCTTAATTGTAATTTAACCTCTGCAGCAGTTATACTAAAACCAATATTCAATCTAAAACAATGTGGATACAAGCCTAACGTACTAAAGCTATCACCCACGCGTATATCTAGTTTCTTTTGTATACCAAGATCTCTTAATTTAACCGTATTAAGATCAGCCACCTCAACCCATAAAACAAAACCACCAGCAGGTTGGCTAATTTTACTGTTAATGGGTAAATGTTGTTGTAAATAATCAATGAATTGTAATGTTTGTTGATATAAATGTAAGCGTACTTTTTTAAGGTGATTGATATAATCACCACGTTGGATAAAATCAGCAATAGCAAGCTGTAATGGTGATGTTACACCTTGATTCGCAAATAAACGTTGTTGTAAATAAGCTTGTAAATAACGACCAGGTAAACACCAACCTAAACGATAACCTGCCGCAATGGTTTTAGAAATAGAACCACACCATAAGATGTAACCTTCTCGATCCCAATGTTTTGCCGGTAATGGTATGACCTTCTCATAGCCTAACTCAAGATAAACATCGTCTTCGATAATAGGAATTTTATACTGAGTCGCTAACTCAACAAGCTTTTGCTTTTGCAGCGAACTCATTGAAGTACCTTGTGGGTTCATGTGTGAAGTACAAAATAAACCTGCTTTTATCGTCCCTAATTGCATCTGTTTTTGTAATTGTTCAAGGTCAATCCCCTCTACAACCGACGGGATCTCAACCACACGTCGCCCCATCACACCTAATAACTCTAATAAACCAGAAAAACACGGCGAACTAATAGCGATAGCATCACCGACTTCAGTTGTGATTTCTATGGCTGTTCTAATGGCATCTAAACAACCATGAGTGATCACACAGTCGGCAGCAGAGAAGTGAAAATCAACCGTCTTAAAATGCTCACTCAAGTTATCGCGTAATATCATTTCTCCTTGAGGCGCGGGGTAATGACTAAGTTGATTGCCTTGTTGTTTCATTGCTCGCCGAAAGCTTTGTTGTAGTTTATCCACAGGCATTAAATCAGGATCATAACGTGCAATACCAAATGGACAGGGGTCAATAAACGGATTATACAAAGCAGGTAATTGCGGCTGTGTAATAGCACTTTGAAAGCGAATAAAAGTGGGGGTTTGCGGTTTTTCCACTAACAATGATTTTTTAGCGACGTAATAGCCTGACTGTGGCTTTGCGAGTAACCACCCCAAAGCCTCTAAATATTGATAGCAATTTAAAGCCGTTGTCATGCTGACATTATGTAATTGTTTAAAATTACGCAACGAAGGCATTTTACTGTTTACAGCGAGTTGCCCAGATTCAATCTGTTGCACACATTGTTTAGCTAATTGTTTATAACGCATAAATTGTACCGCTTAATTTTATATTTTTTGTATCTGTTATCTTTTTTAGTTTGTTTGATAATACTGATAAGCGCAAGCACACATTATGTAAATTAAAGGATCAATAATGAAAAAGAACGATTTGATACTCGGTATTTTAGTCATGATTGTCTGGGGATTAAATTTCTCAGTGATCAAATTAGGTGTAAACGAAATTGATCCTTTGTTATTAACGGCACTCAGGTTCACTTTAGCAACACTCCCCGCTATATTTTTTGTCAAAAAACCAGAGGTCTCATGGTACTACCTGATCATTTATGGCTGGTTATTTGCGATTGGTATTTGGGGTATGGCAACCTGGTCTATCCAAGCAGGGTTAAGTGCAGGTATGGCTTCCGTTCTATTACAAATGAATGTGGTATTTGGTTTATTCTTAGGGTATTTTTTATTAAAAGAGCCGCTTCCTCTCAATAAAGTGATTGGCAGTGGTATTGCTTTAGCAGGTTTATTATTAAGTTTAACCGTAACAGATGGTTCAGTAACGCAATTAGGACTCATGCTAATTTTATTCGCAGCTATATCGTGGAGTTTAGCGAGTATTACCATCAAAAAAGCAGGCACAAAACAGGTCTTTGCATTTAGTTTATGGGCCATGGCTTTTGCGCCTATTCCTCTTTTCTTAATCGTCTACTTGCAATCAGGGAGTGATGCTTTCATACAATTATCAACACAGCTTAATGAACGCGTTATTTTCTCGGTGTTATTCCAAGCTTATCCAGTGACGTTATTAGGTTATTGGATTTGGAATCGACTATTAGTCAGTTATCCATTAACGACTGTTGCGCCTTTGACCTTGCTCGTGCCTATTTTTGGTTTATTAGGTGGGGTATTGTTCTACCAAGAAGAAGTTGGAATGATTAAGTTCATTGCCAGCGTATGTGTGATCAGTGGCATTTTAATTGGCTTTATTAACCTTAAAAAACGCAAGACAGCTTAAAAGTAAATGTCATTATTAACACTCACTTTATAGATCATAAAATGTAGGTACACTAGCGAGCAATGTTAATTATTGATTGAGAGTTTTATGTCCTACCAAGCTGCTATTTTTGATATGGATGGCCTACTACTAGATACCGAACGTGTTTGTATGCAAGCTTTCGAACAAGCTTGTGTAAAACTATCACTGCCTTTTGTTAAAAGTGCTTATTTGAAAATCATTGGTCGTAATGCCAAAGGGATTGAAGAAGCAATTATGTCTCATTATGCACAGTACATTGAGTATGCCCCTTTACGTAAAGCTTGGATGGATGGTTATTGGCCCATCGTAGAGAATCAAGCTATCCCTGTAAAATCTGGCGTCATTGATTTATTAGAATGGTTTAAAGCACACAATATTCCGGTAGCTGTTGCAACTTCAACACACAATAAATTAGCAGCGACTAAGCTCAGGTTGGCGAAAATAGACCATTATTTTGAACATATTAGTAGTGGTTGCGAAGTCACTCATGGCAAACCACACCCTGAGATTTTTTTGTTAGCAGCAAAACGTTTAAATATTCCAGCAGAGCAATGCTTAGCTTTTGAAGACTCAAGTAATGGTGTTTTATCCGCGCTAGCAGCAAAAATGCAAGTTTACCAAGTCCCTGACCTAGTCATACCAGATCAGGAGGTTATTGCCTTAGGCCATCATATTGAACCATCGCTTAATGCCGTTTTAACGCAACTTAAACAACAGAAACTAAACATCGGTTAACGATTAGAAACTTATTGGGCAACTGATTCTTTGTTAAGAGTTTGATCGACAAAAATAAGCTGCTCAGTTTCAAAGCCATATTTAGCTGCTGTATCAATAAAGTCTTGCTTCACTTCATCACTTACCTGTGGCGTACGAGATAACAACCATAGATATTCGTGGTTATAACTACTAATAAATGCATATTGGTAATCAACTTGGTCCAATTTAAAAACAATATACGAGCCATAAAATGGGCCAAAGAAAGACACTTTTAAATGTCCTGTATTTTCATCATCTACAAAATAAGCTTTACCAACGGCCTCTTGCCACTCCTTATCTTCAGCAGAGTAGCCTTTGTTGACTACTTTAATACCGCCATCATCGCGCATAGAATAAGTTGCAGAGACTTGATCTAGCCCACGCTCAAAAGAGTGGTCCAAACGTGCTATTTCAAACCAAGTCCCTAAATAACGTTCACTGTCAAAATTCTTAACGGCTGTCATACCATCGGGAACGCCTGTACAAGCTGTTTGTAATAAAATTGCTGCTATTAATAATAAGAATTTCATTTTTTGCCTCTAATAATTAAGCCATCATAGATTTATATAGCTTAGTACGTATTAACCCCAGATAAAGCTCACCATTCCACATTATTCTTTTTCAATAACTCTATATTTCGCAAGCGTATATATTCTCTTGGCGTGATCCCACTCCAGCGTTTAAAAGCACGTACAAAATTATTGGCATGGGTATAAGAAAGCTTTTCAGCTAATACTTCATAATCATGTATATCTTGTTCAATTAAATCACATGCTTGCTGAAAACGTACTTCATCGAACACCTTTCGTAATGAAGTGCCTTGAGCATGTAGTTTTCTTTTTAGAGTACGGACACTCGTATTTAAAATAGACGCTATATTTTCAGCTAACCACCCTTGCCCAAAATAATTTTGTCTTAGGAGCAGCTTAAAACCTTGTACAAAAGAGTCTGGAATATATTCAAGATCAGACGGCTTAGAAAGCGTGGTTTCTAATGAGCGTTCCTTTAAGAGGCTATGATCAATTGCAATAGCAGAATAGGGTTGCCCTAATGTAATCTCAGCGTTTTTAAAAAAACGGGATTGTTCTATTCCCATTGCTTGATTATCTTGTAGCTTTACTTGCTTAGGGCTCCAGCCGGGACCAGCATAATGTTCAATTAACATGCAAAGCAAAATCATTACATGCTGTTCAACTTGCCATTGATTATCTTTAACATAAGGATGTTGAGGACGACAAATCCAAATGCACTGTTCACTTTCTTTGAGCCAAAAATAGTTATTATTATGGTGTAAGCTAATTTCTTTAATTAAAAACTGTAAAGCCTGATAAAGATTGTCTGCTTGTAACAGTTGCTCGGTAAATTCACCATATTGTGAAAAATGGCTCTGCTCTGTTAAAGAGGTCGCTAAGTGCGGCGTATTATTGAACTCAGCGGCAAGTTCTAAAAAATGCCAAACTTTATTTTCTAGAATTAACTGGTTAGGCTTTCTTAATAAATCCATACTTAACTCTGCTTGCTCAAGCAAAGACTCTACTGGCATCGATAAAGTTTGCATATACTGAATAACAGGGCTTAGGTGACTTGCTCTAATCAAATGTAATCGTGTTGGCATTTTACCCCTCCATGTTGATGAATCAGAATTTACTTTTAAGTCAAAAGCGTATTAAGCGCTAAAGCAGTATAAACATTAATTGTTAATCCTCTATCGATTAATACCTCAAAAAGGGTAATTTTATTTAAAGTTGACCATTAACTTTCATTTTTGTCATCTTGATCGTTTAAAATACCTGCAGTTGAAAATAGTTATTAATATCAAATAAAAACAAGGTATTAGACAATAATAGAAAAGTGTTATTTAGCTTGATCATTAAAGAGTGGCTACAAAATAGAAGCACTTATCTTTTTAATTAATATCGCCAAAAACTTATCGTTAGACTAATAACGCACGAGTGACTGTTTAAAAGAATCAACAGTGCGTCGATTGATTCACTTAAATAAGAAGAAATAACATGAAATACTTGAAAATATATCATCACAAAAAAAGGGGTTAGTACGGTAAGGAGTTATCTTAAAACATGTTACGTTTCAAACGTTAATCCAAAGAAGCTAGTAATCTCAAGGCTTCTAGACACGTTGATTGATAGGATAAAAACAAGATAAAAATTGCTTATAGCATTTCTATTCGTATAATGCCTTGCTAAATTTACGTTTCAGATCGTAGAACGAGGAAAAAAACATGTCAAATACTGTTGTTTGTGCTTTATATAGGTTTGTTGATCTAGCAAATTACGAAGAGATCCAAACCCCACTACTTAATATATTAAATGCAAACCAAGTTAAAGGCACTTTGTTGTTAGCAAGTGAAGGTATCAACGGTACGATTGCTGGCGATCAAGAAGGTATCGATAATGTGCTCAACTGGCTGAAGTTTGATCCTCGTTTAGCTGATCTAACTGCAAAGTTTTCGTTTGATACTGAAAACCCTTTTTACCGTACTAAGGTAAAACTGAAAAAAGAAATCGTAACGATGGGTGTCGAAGGTATAGACCCAAATCGTGTTGTAGGTACTTATGTAAAACCAAAAGATTGGAATGCTTTAATCAGCGACCCTGAGGTTTTATTAGTGGATACACGTAACGATTACGAAATAAGTATTGGTACTTTTGAAAATGCAGTTGATCCAAAAACAACTAATTTTCGTGAATTTCCAGCCTACGTAAAAGAAAATCTTGACCCTGCAAAGCATAAAAAAGTGGCTATGTTTTGTACCGGAGGTATTCGTTGTGAAAAATCAACCGCTTACTTAAAAGAACAAGGTTTTGATGAAGTTTATCATCTTGAAGGTGGCGTGCTTAAGTACCTTGAAGAAGTACCTGAAGAAGAAACGATGTGGAAAGGCGAGTGTTTTGTTTTTGATAATCGCGTATCCGTTAATCACCAATTAGAAAAAGGTCAATACGACCAATGCCATGGCTGTCGTTTACCTATTACGGAAGAAGATAAGAAGTCAGAAAAGTACATGCAAGGTGTTAGTTGCCATCAATGTCACGACAGCATCTCTGAAGAGCAAAAACAGCGTTTCTTAGAACGTGAAAAACAAATCCGTTTATCACTTGAACGCGGACAAGCGCATATTGGTTCGGAAGCGGTAACGCAACTAGAACAAAATAAAGCCAAAAAACAAGCTCAAAAAGAACAACAACGCGAAAAAGTATAGCCTGTCAATTAAGACCAACAGTTAACCTTAGCTGTTGGTGGCTTCCTGCTTATTTCACCTTCCTATGTTTAGACATTTCCTTTGTATCATCACTGTAATACGGCAACACTACCAGCCTAGCGCCAATAACTCATACCAGCATTAAATACTGCCAATTCCTATTTTGAATTTTTGCTTAATAAGCAAACCACTACTACAGTCCTCTCGTCATGGGATTATTTTTTTTAAAAAAACAACGACAACAAACATAGGTAATAATTTCATCATAAACCATAAAAATATATCAAAATTGTTCGATAAAGTTCAACTTTATTGAAAAATCGCCGATAGTAATAAAATGGAACTCAATTCAAATAATAAAAAACAAGTTCTTAGTAAAAAATATGAGCCAACAATACCTCTTTTTACGTATTTATAATAAACACTTATTTTCATCAATAATATCGATCTGCTATTTAATGACATTTGCATAAATAACTTATCCTTTTTATAAAAAACAAAATGTCTTTTAATTTAATAGCGGTACTTAATATATGTTAGAACAGATCCTAGATATTTTTAATTATAATGAATCAAGCTTATTTGTACTCTCAAAGTACAATCCATGGCTTATCTTATTATCAATATCTATTGCTATCCTTGCTTCTTTTATGGGGTTTCAAGTTGCACATCAAGCACAAGATGCAGCACCTCTGCGTAAAAAGATCTCTCTTATGATTGGTAGTCTCGTTTTAGGTGGCGGTGTTTGGTCAATGCATTTCCTTGGCATGTTAGCACTCGACCTTTGTACCAATATAACTTATCAAATAGATACGACTCTTATCTCTGTTCTCCCTTCTATCGCAGCATCTTGGGTGACACTGAATTTAATAACTCGTAAAGAAATAAAGAGTCGTCAATTAGTGTTTGGAGGAATACTAGTGGGTTCAGGGATCGGTGCAATGCATTATATTGGAATGGCAGCCATGGAAATGGCCCCGTTACTACGATATGACCCATTCATGTTTATCACTTCTATTTTAGTGGCTATTGTTCTTGCTATATTAGCGTTATGGATCAGCTTTGGTTTAGATAAGCATAATACACCTCGCTTCAACAAAAATATAAAAATAGCCATCTCAAGCTGCGTCATGGGTGCAGCGATAGCGGGTATGCATTATATAGGTATGATTGCTGCCCGCTTTGTATTGCCGCCAGGCATGGAACTTTCTGAGCAAACAGGTGAAATATCGACGATATTAGCGTTAATTGTGACTGGGATTACTGTTGTCGTTATCTTTATTGTTTTAGGTGCAAATATTATTTTTCGCCATAAAGATATTTCAACAAAAGCGATGAATAATGAACGTCGTTTAATTGCGACAATGAATACTGCGATAGATGGCATCATAACCATTGATTCAAAAGGTATTATTATTAGTGTGAATAAGGCTGTATCTACATTATTAGGTTGGCAATCAGAAGAGCTTGTTGGCAATAACGTTAAAATGATTGTGCCAGTTCCTTATCAAAATGGTCATGATCAATTCATTGATAATTACTTACAAACTCGAGAAGCTAAAATAATAGGCGAAGATAGGGAAGTAGAAGCGCTTGCTAAAGACCATGAAAAGATTCCCGTTCGCCTAGGTATTGGACATATAGAATTAAATAACCAACACATGTTCATTGCCTTTATTTCAGACCTACGTGAGCGAAAAGCAATGGAAAGCTCATTGCGCAACAAAGAAGCTAAAATACGCTCTTTAGTGGCTAATATTCCTGGTATTGCCTATCGCCACTTAGATACTCCTGGTTGGCCAAGTGTTTTTATTAATGACGAAGTAGAGAAAATGCTGGGTTATCCTGCTGAAGACTTTTTATTACCTAATGCTAAACGGACTATTGCCGACTTTGTGCATCCTGAGGATATGCAAATTATCCTTGATACTGACTTATATCATCCAGATGGTTATCAACTTGAACTAAGAATTATTGACCGTTATAAAAATATAAAATGGATACTCGGCTACGGTAGAGCAGTACAAGGAGACAAGCCTGATGAAAGGTATTTTGACGGTTTTATTATGGATATTAGCGATCGTAAAAAAATGGAATCTGCATTAATTTCAGCAAAAGAAAAAGCAGAACAAGCGGCGACAACACGCGCAGCCTTTTTAGCGAACATGAGCCATGAAATTCGCACCCCAATGAATGCAATTATCGGCTTTAGTGATATTTTATTAGATGAAGAACTAAATAATAATCAAAGAAAACAACTTAATACGATTAACCAGTCTGCAAAATCACTGCTGCATATTCTTAACGATGTACTTGATAGTGCAAAATTAGACAAAGGTAAATTCCAATTAGAATACCGTGACTTTTATTTAGTGGAAGAAGTCGATTCAGTGGTATCTACTTTGTGGTTACAAGCACAACATAAAGGTTTACAAATTAACCTTAATATAGACAAAGATGCACAATGTTTCTATAACGGCGTGCCTGATAGGTTAAGACAAGTACTAACAAATATCATAGGTAACTCAGTCAAGTTTACAGAGGCAGGTAGTGTCACCATTGACATAAAAAATACTCAACTAGGCTTTTTGCACTTTGCTATTTCTGATACTGGTATTGGTATGACGCAAGCTCAATTGGACTCTGTGTTTGAGCCTTTTGCACAAGCAGATGAGTCAATGAGCCGCCGCTTTGGTGGAACAGGTTTAGGCACAACCATTAGTAAACAGTTAATTGAACTAATGGGGGGAACGATTTCAGCAACGAGTGAGAAAGATAAAGGCTCAACTTTTGAATTTAGCATTCCACTTAAATTAGCCAAGGTCCCTGCTAAATCAAAATTGAAAGAGATTTATACTGAATTACCACAACTCAGCATATTAATCGTTGATGATATTGAACAAAATATTGATTTGATGAGTTTGATATTAAAACGTAATGACCACTCTTTTGCTGTGGCAAGAAACGGAGAACAAGCACTGCATAAAATGGAAAATGAACGTTTTGATATTGTATTAATGGATATCCAAATGCCTGTGATGGATGGATTGACTGCATCAAAGAAAAGACGTGAATATGAAGTAGAAAATGGACTCCCTAGACTACCCATTATCGCTTTAACGGCCAGCGTATTGCCTCAAGATAGAAAATCAGCTGAAGAATCAGGTATGGATGGATTTGCTAACAAGCCAATCGATCTTCGCCAATTATTAAATGAAATAGCCAGAGTATTAACCTTAAACAAAGCAATAGTTGATATAAATGAAAATAAACCAACACAACAAGTATCGATTGATATTGAGAAAGGGATTGATTTATGGGGTTCAAAAACAACGTTATTTAGCGAGATAGTACAGTTTTTAAGTCAATCTAAAACGAATATTTTAGCACTACCGCAGCTCATAAAAAATGCAGAATGGGAATTAATAGAAAGTACAGCTCATAAATATAAAGGTGCCGCTGGAAACTTAGCATTGAACCGATTAATGTTGGCATTAACCTCGTTAGAGGATGCAAGTCGTAAACATAAAGAAAAAGAAGCATTAGCATCACTTGAACGCATTGAATTTGAAATTAATTCAATCACCGAATGTACTAAAAAAATGAGTACCAGAACATATCAAGAAGTGAAATTAGAGAATACTTCGCATGAAGCATTACTGGAAACACTATTAAAGCTTAAAGTTTCTGTGGAGAATAATGAATTTGATGATGAGCAATTAGATATATTACATGCTGTTCACTCTAATTATAATAAAGATATTGAATCGATCATTACCGCATGTAATGACTTTGATTTTGAATTAGCCTTAAATCATATTAAAGTGCTTATTCAATCGCTAAAACCTTCTATTCAAATAAGTGTAAATGAGTAATTTAAATGCCAAATAGTAAACAAAAAATATTGATTGTTGATGATGAACCTATTAATTTAAAGGTCTTAAACAATATTTTAAAAGACATTTATAAACTCATTTTTGCTAAAAGCGGCGCTGAGGCATTGCGTTTAATTGAAAAAGAAAAGCCAGATTTAATTTTACTCGATGTCATGATGCCAGAAATGACCGGGTATGAAGTGTGCGAGCGCCTCAAAAAAAATCCTTTATATAAAACAATTCCAATTATATTCGTCACTGCTTTAAACGATGCAGTGGATGAAGCGAAAGGCCTTAATGTAGGTGCGGTCGATTATATTTCTAAACCTGTAACCCCTGCCGTCGTAAAAGCACGCGTAAAAACACATTTGTCTTTAGTCGATATAGATGAATTGAAGCGCACCAGATTACAAGTAATTCAACGATTAGGCCGCGCAGCTGAATACAAAGATAATGAAACGGGTATGCACGTGATGCGCATGAGTCATTACTCTAAAGTCATTGCTTTAGCGTATGGCCATTCAGCAAAAGAAGCTGACGCATTATTTTTAGCCGCACCGATGCACGACATTGGTAAAATTGGTATTCCTGATAGCATCATGCTTAAACCAGGAAAACTAACCGATGAAGAATTTACAATAATGAAGAAGCATCCTGAAATAGGTGCAGAGATATTAGGTGAATCAGACTCAGATTTAATTGAATTAGCTAAAACAGTCGCAATGACACACCATGAGAAATGGGATGGAACAGGTTACCCTAGTCAACTAAAAGGGACTGATATACCAATTGAAGGGCGCATAGTCGCGCTTGCAGATGTATTTGATGCATTAACCAGCGTACGCCCTTACAAAGAAGCATGGCCCGTTCAAAAAGCATTAGAATTGATTCGCTCTCAAAAAAATAAACACTTTGACCCAGAATTGGTTGATTTATTTGAATCACAGCTAGATAAAATTATCGAAATAAAAAACCGTTGGAAAGATTAGCATCCATTGGATTATTATAAAATTAGTTGATCATTAAAAAGACTTCATTCATAAAATAAGCGATAATCCGCGCTTACAAAAATTCAAGTGCTTAAAATTCCACCAGCCAGGCACTTAATTTACAAAAACTGTTTCAGGAAATTTAACTATGTCCCAAGTCGGCACTCTTTTTATTGTATCTGCCCCGAGTGGCGCAGGAAAATCTAGCTTAATTAAGGCACTATTAGCCGAAAAAAGTGACCACCCTGCTCAAGTCTCAATTTCACATACAACACGTTCACCACGTCCAGGAGAAGTGGATGGTGAGCACTATTACTTTGTAAATGAAGCTGATTTTAAAAAGTTAATTGCAGAAAATGCTTTTTTTGAATGGGCTGAAGTTTTTGGTAACTATTATGGTACTTCACGTATTACTATTGAACAATCTCTAGCACAAGGTATTGATATTATGCTGGATATTGATTGGCAAGGTGCTCGTCAAGTACATAGTGTCATGCCAAATGCCAAAGGCATTTTTATTTTGCCACCCAGCCGAGCAGAATTAGAAGCACGTTTAAACAAACGTGGACAAGATAGTGCAGAAGTTATCGCTAAACGCATGGAAAAAGCACAATCAGAGATGTCGCACTACAATGAATACGATTATTTAATCGTCAATGACGATTTTGATACAGCTACACAAGAGTTTTCTGCTATTGTACGCGCATTGCGTAATGAGCAAGAAAAACAAGCGATTAAACACCGCGAAACAATCAGAGAGTTATTAGAAGTATAATCTCTATACTAAGATGCTGGATCAATTCGTATTTAGCACATATAATAACCGCCCTTTTTTATGTAATTAATTTTTGGAGTTCAGCAATGGCACGAGTAACCGTTGAAGATGCAGTAAATGTAGTAGGCAACCGTTTTGATCTAATCTTAATGGCTTCTCGCCGAGCTCGCCAGCTTGCTACTGGAGGTAAAACACCTTTAGTTGATCCAGAGAATGACAAACCAACCGTAATTGCTTTACGTGAAATTGAAGAAAACTTAATTACTAATGAATTAATGGATATTCAAGATCGCCAAGAAAGACATGAAAAGCAAGCAGCTGAGTTAGCTGCTGTTGCTGCGATTGCAGAAGGTCGTGGCTAAATACCAACAGACTTTATAAATTTGAAGAAGCGCTGATCATGAAAATGATCAGCGTTTTTTTATAGGTAATTCAAAATACTCAGGAGGAAGTTTTGATCACTTTATTATATCCAACATTAGCTATCTTAATTGGCTTTGCACTGCTTATATGGAGTGCTGATAAGTTTGTATTAGGCGCATCGAATACAGCCCGTAGCTTTTCTATCTCACCTTTAATTGTCGGTGTTGTCATTGTTGGTTTGGGCACATCTGCACCGGAAATGTTAGTATCATCTATGGCCGCATTAGACGGGAATACTGGACTATCAATTGGTAATGCAATTGGCTCTAATATTACCAATGTAGGTTTAATGTTAGGTTTAACAGCTTTATTCTACCCATTACATATTCATTCAAAACTGCTTAAACGAGAAATGCCTGCCCTTTTAGTGATTATGGCAATCAGTTATTTCCTTTTGTTAGATCAGTACCTTAGCTTCATTGATGGTTTGATATTATTGTTAATGATGTTTGCTATGCTTGGTTTTACTATTTGGGAAGCCAAAAATAATGGTGGTGACACATTACCACAAGAAATTTTAGATGAGCTACCAGAAGAAATAAGTAAAGGCGCGGCATTAAAATGGTTGATCATTGGTATTATTGTTTTAATCGCCTCTTCTCGTCTTTTAGTCTGGGGAGCAGTAGAAGTAGCGGAATACTTTAAAGTCAGTGATTTAGTTATTGGATTAACCGTTGTCGCAATCGGGACGAGCTTACCTGAATTAGCAACAACAATTGCAGCAGCCCGTAAGAAAGAATTTGATTTGGCGGTAGGTAATATCGTGGGTTCTAATATATTTAATATTCTTGCCGTCATGTCTTTACCTGGTTTAATCCACGCAAGTAGCTTTGAGGCTTCAGTATTAACACGTGACTACCCAGTTATGTTTGGACTGAGCTTAGCATTACTGCTGTTCTCTATCGCTTGGAAGAAAGGAAAAGTAGGAATTTTAGGACGTGTTGAAGGCGCTTTATTGTTAATCGCTTATATTGCTTATATGTTTTGGCTGTATAAAGATACAATAGCAACCACTCTCTAACGACTTATGTATTAAGAATAGTCATTGCGTTAATTACTTTTAAACACATAATAAAAAATAAGGCCGTAAACTATCGTTAGTTTACGGCCTTATTTTTTGATAACAGATCAAAACAGTCATCATACGCTGTAGCCCTTCATCGTATGTACTTAAAAAACGATGAGAGGCTCAAGATCAGACTTTAAAAATTATACTAAGTTACGTGCAGGTTTTGTTTTAGCATGTGTAACGTACAGTGCCATCCCAGTAAACACTAAACCACCAATGATATTACCTAAAGTAACTGGTAATTGATTCCATGTTAACCAGTCCATAATAGTAAATTCTGCGCCTAACATCATACCAATTGGAAACAAGAACATATTAACAACCGCATGCTCAAACACTAACGCAAAGAAGATAAAGATAGGGAACCACATTGCTAGTGTTTTACCACTCACTGATTTTGAAACCATTGCGCCAACCACACCTAAACAAACAAACCAGTTACATAAAATACCTTTTACAAAAGCGGTGATCCAACCATCCATACCATGCTCAGCAAAACCAAGTGAGCGAGCTGTTGATGCTTTAATAAAAGCTTGCCCTACTGCACCAGGCTCAACACTAAAGTTCATAGTAAACGTTAAGGTTATTAAGAAGGCGACACTCACTGCTCCAATCAAATTACCTAAGCCAACTAATAACCAGTTACGTAATACGCCGGCTTTAGTCACCCCTTTTCGTTTATCAAATAATGCCAATGGTGCGAGCGCAAAAACAGCGGTTAGTAAGTCAAATCCCATGAGATTTAATACAACAAATCCGACAGGAAAGACTAAAGCGCCAACAATTGGCAATCCCGTTTGAACAGCTGCAGTAATCGCAACAACAACGGCAACCGCTAAAATAGCACCAGCCATGATGCCTCGAAGAACGGTATCTCGCGTTGACATGAACACTTTATTTTCGCCTGCATCGATCATGGTTTGAACAAATTCAGCTGGTTTAATGTAAGACATAGTTAAGTCCCTATTGTTAAGTTTGAAGTTAAAATTGAATAGTGAAAGGCTCCTTACTTACTTTATGAACAACATGCGTATCATCATAAGCAAGAAGCATTTAAGCTATTTAATCTTTACAGCTAAGCCTTTTATAACTGGACCTCGATATTGCCTTCTTTAACACGTGTTTTATAGGTAGAAACTGAGACTTGATCATTTTCTAAACATGAACCATCAATTAAATTAAAACGTTGTTTTTTCAATGGTGAAGCAACCCATAACTGATCTTTATGCTCACAAAGAATACCGCGAGACAAAACATTTGATCGGGCGAATGGGTCCATATTATCCATGGCAAAGACTTGTTGATCATCACGAGGACGGAAGATAGCAACTTGCTTACCATCAATTAAAGCACAAACACCTGTTGCTGGGTAAATACTGTCTAATGCACAAACTTGGTTCCATTTTCTCATTATATTTCCTCCAAGTTAATAGTGTAAGTTGGGGCTTTTTCTTCAATAAATGCTGGGCGTTTTTGACCACGCTCAGGAGTGAATACAACATTGTCATCCTGTTGATCACTATTAATGAAGTGTGAGAAACGCGATAACTGTTGTTGATCTGATAACGCCGTTTTCCATTCACATTGGAAGCTATTAATGGCGTCAGCCATCTCTCTTTCAAGCTGATCATTAATGCCTAACTTGTCATTCATGATCACCTCTTGTAAGTATTCAATCCCACCTTCAAGATTCTGTAACCATACTGACGTACGCGTTAATTTATCGGCTGTACGTACATAAAACATCATGAAACGATCTAAGTACTTAACTAACGTTTCTTTATCTAAATCAGAAGCTAATAGCGATGCATGTTGTGGTTTCATCCCGCCATTACCACATACGTAAAGATTCCAACCAGAGTCTGTTGCAATAATGCCGACATCTTTACCCTGTGCTTCAGCACATTCACGAGTACAACCTGACACACCAAATTTTATCTTGTGCGGTGTACGTAAGCCTTTGTAACGATTTTCAAGCTCAACACCAAGACCTACACTATCTTGAACACCAAAACGACACCACGTACTTCCTACACAGGTTTTAACCATGCGTAACGCTTTCGCATAAGCTTGACCCGTCTCAAAACCAGCATCGATTAGTTGTTGCCAAATATCGGGTAAGTCACTTTTGTGAGCACCAAATAAACCGATGCGTTGTGCACCTGTTATTTTGGTATAAAGCGCATATTGTTCAGCCACCTTAGCGACGACACCTAATGCTTTTGGCGTCACTTCACCACCCGCCATACGAGGAATAACAGAATAAGTCCCATCTTTTTGCATATTACCTAAGAAGATATCATTGGTATCTTGTAAACCATTATGATCTTGAGTTAATACAAAATCATTCCAGCAAGACGCTAAAATAGATCCCACCGTAGGTTTGCAGACTTCACAACCGTAACCTTGACCGTATTTCTCTAATAACGCTTTAAAGGTTTTAATCCCGCCAACACGAATCAAATGGAATAGCTCTTGGCGAGAGTACTCAAAATGTTCACAGATATGGTTTTTAACTTCCACACCTTGTTTTTTCAGTTCGGCGTTCAATACTTGCGTAATAAGCGGAACACAACCACCACAACCTGTGCCAGCTTTTGTTTCCATTTTGATTGCACCAATCGTTGTATGACCAGCGGCAACGGCTTCAGAGATGTCTGATTTTTTGACATCAAAACATGAACAAACTTGAGCTGTTTCAGGTAAAGCATCTACGCCTAAACCCACTTTTTCAGCACCAGAATGACTAGGTAAAATAAGTGCATCGGGGTGTTTTGGTAATTCGATATCATTTAGCTTATATTGCAATAAATCACTGTAGCTACTGCTATCACCAACTAATACTGCCCCTAATAATTTTTTACCGTCTTCAGAAACAATAAGACGTTTATAAATTGATTTACTGCCATCTAAATACACATAGCTTTGACAGTTTGGTGTACGGCCATTTGCATCACCGATACTACCAACATCAACCCCTAACAGTTTTAATTTTGCGCTCATGTCTGCGCCAGTAAATGCGTTCTCATTGCCTAATAATGTATCAACGGCTACTTTTGCCATGTTGTAACCTGGCGCAACTAAACCAAAGAACTTTTCATTCCAAGAAGCACACTCACCAATGGCAAAGATATTGGGATCAGATGTAATACATTGATCGTTAATCTGAATACCACCACGCGGTGCTGTTGCTAGGCCACATTGTTTTGCTAATTTATCTTGTGGGCGAACACCCGTAGAGAAGACGATAAAATCAACTTCTAATTCACTACCATCGGCAAACTGCATGGTATTACGTGCAGTCTCTCCTGAAGCAATAATCTCTTTGGTGTTTTTACCGGTATGAACATTTACACCAATACTTTCAATTTTACTGCGTAATATTTGGCCACCTTGCTGATCTAATTGTTCAGCCATTAATACAGGGGCAAATTCAATAACATGTGTTTCTACGCCCAATGCTTTTAATGCACCCGCCGCTTCTAGCCCTAATAAACCACCACCGATAACTGCACCACTTTTACTTCGTCGAGCAGTAGTTTCGATAGCATTCAAGTCTTCAATAGTACGGTAGACAAAACAATCTTTGCTTTCGTTACCTTTAATGGTCGGTACCCACGGATAAGAGCCTGTCGCCATGATTAGCTTATCGTAAACAATGGCACGACCGGTTTGTGAATGAATAATTTTTTCAGCACGATTAATAGTTAAAGCTCGTTCACCAACAAAGACTTCAATATTATGTTTTTGGTAATAACCTTCTTTTACTAATGACAATTCGTCAGCGGTATGATGAGAAAAATATGAAGAAAGATGTACGCGATCGTACGCTACACGTGGTTCTTCACAGAAAGTAACGATATCAAAATGATCCAAACCACCTTTATCAACAAACTCTTCAATAAAACGGTGCCCGACCATGCCATTACCAATAATGACTAACTTTTGTTTGCTCATAATTTCCTCTTCCACCAGCTAAAACTAAATTCAGGTGAAAGATAACCTACCCTTGTAAACAGAACTTGATAGATATCAATAGAAATCACATAACGCTTAAAATAAGTGCATTTATTTTAATAAATGTTATAGCCCTTACTTTAACTATGGTCTTTTTGTGGTATGGGATAAGTCATATAGGTGGTTAGCTGTATTAATTGCATTGTTAATACAGCGTGCATAAGAAGGGGTTATTTGCGAATCAAAAGAAATGAAGTTAACAGACGATATTACATATATCAGGATAAATAAATTGATAACCTAACTGCGTTTTTATTTTTTCATTACACACTATTTTAGAGGCACTTGGCTCTGTAATAAGGCATTCAGGTTCTGGATATCCTAATGATAATGCCATTTTGGTATAATATGACTGTTTAGTGGGATGATTATCAGCACAACCATTAAACACATCACCCCATGCTTGTTGTTGTAAAATAGCTTCAATTAATTTAATGCAGTCAAGTTGATGAATTAGGTTCACCTTAGCATGACCATCTTTAATACGCTTGCCTCCGGCAAAAAATCTACCGGGATGACGTTTACGTCCGATTAAGCCAGCGAAGCGAATAACTGAACAGTCAAAGTGTGTATTCTCTGTAAATAACTTTTCTATTTTACGTAAATTAGTTTCAGTTTCTAAGGTGTCACTTTCTTTACATATTCCTTGGTGATTACTATAAACCGAAGTAGAACTAATAAATAAAACGTGTGCAATAGGACTTTTTTCAATGACAGTTACAAGGTCTTGGAATGCGGATAATGACTTACTCGTAATATTGATAACAAGCGTATTCGCTTGTAAAAAGTCTTCGACGTTATTTAAACTGTCTAAGCCTCTTTCTATATCAACAATATAGGATTTAAAATTCAAATCTGTTAACTGTTTCGCTTTGCTTGCCGTTCGAGTTGATAAATGCACTGTTTTCCCAGCAAGCTGTAAACTACTCGCTAATGGTAAACCTAGCCAACCACTGCCTAATATACTGACCGTATCATTCTGATTCATACTCATAACCTATTTAAATGTTAACTATGATGGACATGAGTGAGAGGCTTTAATCTTCTCACGCCGTATTTTTGTATTAGCAATAATATCTTGTTTACCTGAGTCTGATGCTTGTGACCAACCGGTGATTTCAGTCAAACTACGAAAACAGCCTAAACAAATATCTTCTTCATTTAAACAACAACTTGAAACGCATGGAGAAGCAGGAGTACTCATTTATCTTCCTTAATTAGTATTCGAGGGGTAATCATCTTTTATGAACCTCTTGGATCGGTTACAATTTTACTCTCACAGTCAATTACAAAGAGAAAAAAATGAAAATAATTCGCTGGCTATTAGGCCGTTTAATTTTAGTGTTAAACTTTATTTTTGCACCTAAGAAAGCAAAACGCAAAGACGATTTACAACAACAAGTTGACCAAGAAACAAAGAACCTACAATTATACCAATTTGCTGCTTGTCCTTTTTGCGTCAAGGTTCGACGTGCTATACGCCGTAACGCACTAAATATTGAATTAGTCGATGCAAAACAACCAGAACATAAAAAAGTGCTAGCTGAGCAAGGCGGTCACGTAAAAGTCCCTTGTTTACGTATAGAAGAAAATAACACGGTTACTTGGATGTATGAGTCATCAGACATTGTTAGCTATCTAGATAAAAGATTTGCTTAATAATGCCTGTACGCTAGCCATAACAATATGATTAGCGGACTTTTAATCTTTTTTAGTGATGATGGTGACGATGTGCTAATAAACTTTTAGGTAATAACTCCGCAATAAACGCACGCGCCCCTCTTCGTAATAATGAAGCAAAATATAAAACAAGAATAACGGCCAAACTAACAAAATGCCACCAAGAAAAGTCAGCTTCTAACTCACCTAACCATGGTAATGGGAAAGCATCGATATACTCATTAAACGACAGCCCAATTAAGAAAGCCGCCACCAACATCACCATCGCAAAGGCAAAAGCGGCAAAGTAACCTTGTTGAAGCTTTAATTGTTTTAATAAATCTAAACTAATACTCGGCCCAATTAACAAACAAGCAATGGCCGCCCCTGGCGATAAACCAGCTATTAACATCACTGCAATCACAGGTGTCATTCCCGTTGCGCATAATGCAAATGGGAAAGCGATAAGCACCATCACTAACACTTGTAGCCATAAGGCTTGTTCAAAGAAAGCCCAAGCAGGTGTAGCGGATAAAGTAGCCGCTAATGCCCAACCAAAAATAACCCAAGGTGCAGTATGATCTAACTGATGTTGATAACCTTGTTTTATCGCTGTTATAAAACGTGACGTTGTATGTCCACTCTGACAAGTTTGTGCGACAACAGCAGAGATGGGATTCTTAAAGTGTCGCCCTAATAACCATGCGATTATTACAGCAAATAAAACGGCAAATACAATGCGCAATAAAACTAATTGCTCACCTAATAACGGGATAGAAATTAGAATAGCGTCAAAACCAATGATTGGAGTGGCAATTAAGAACGCGGTCGCAAAAGTTTGATTTGCTCCTAGGTTTAATAATTGCTGATGCATTTTACTCGCGACAGGTGAACAAATAGGTAAAGGAAGTCCATATAAAACACCTTTGATGGCATCTTTAAAATGACTTTTATTTCCTTGAGCAGGCAACACATTTAATACTGGTTTAAAGTAATGCATTAAACCACTTAACAGGTAAGCAAATAACAGCATAGGTGCACTGTATAAGGCTAATTTGCCAAAGTTAACTAGCGTTAATGCGGTATTGTGCTGTTGATGTAGCGCCTCGCTTTCTTCGATACTTTGATTATGATGTACATCTTCATGCTCATGTTCGTCATGGACTGCATCAGTATGCAGCTCTTCATGATGTCCTGTCTCTTCTTCTATATGCTGAGACTCATTTGTTTGCGCATGTTCTTCAGCATCATGAATAAAGTGTTCTAACTGCGAACCATCATGTTCGACCTCTTGAACAAGAAGATGAGCTTCATGTTCATTGGATGCGGCATGATCATGGTTATGTTCTACATAGCCAAGCCAATGTGGTAACAATACAAACCCTAAAACTACTAAACCGAAGAAGCTACCAATACCTGCAGCATATTTATGCTCTTTTGTATTACCTTGCTGATGCTTTTTATGATGCTGTAAATAAGGTCGATGCAAGACAACATGCATAATAGATCCCATAACAAAAGCTTGGAACCAAGCAAGTAGCTGTCCATCTAATTGAGCCATAGAAAGCTCCGCATAAGACGCGCCAAGTAAAGTCGCTGCTGCCATACTAATTAAAACAATAAAGGGTAAAACAACACCATATTGCGGGCGTAACAACCACCAGATAGTCAAACCAACGGGGAAACGATGTAATAGAACACCTAGCGCCAATAACCATCCGGTATGGTCAGCTTGATTTGTTAATAACACAGTGCCATCAAGGCTAGCATGTAGTACTAAGCCTAATACACCAAGAAACAAGGTTGTGTTATGGGCTTTATTAGCGGCTTTATGGAAGTATTTTTCTATCAGAGAAGGTGTTAGTAGACCTAAGCCTGTTAAGACCAGCACAAATAAGCCACCTTCGTACAATAATTCAGGGAGAATATGGAAAAGTACAAGGCCAGATATGCTAACAAATATAAAAGCATCTAATAGATCTAACCAACCAGGTTGTCGTTGTAATAGTCGGTAAGTAACAGGGCCTAAGAATAAGGCTAAAATGCTTAAAATAAGTAACATAAAAAAACCAATTAATTTAAAGATGTTACAGTATAACATCTTAAATTAATGGGCTATCAGAAATAATAGTAATTCAATTAAGTATGTGGTTTAAGTTTTGCACAGAAGAAACAATTTAATTTAAGGCATAAATTAAGAAAAGAGATTGTTCCCTTTGTAAAACTTATCACCAAGAAAAGGACTTTTAAACAGAACGATAGCTCGACTATTGATTGTAATTAGTCTCATTATAAAATTATTTAGAAGAGTATTAGTGAGAGTTTAATTGGCTCATTAGCCTAGACAATATGAACTGTAGATTACTGACTATATATCAAATACAAAAAAGGTAAGTCGAAACTTACCTTTTAAATTAAACCATTTTAAGCAGCAGACTTATTTTGCCGCAAATGCCAAACCTTCACGGTAATATAAGTTCGCTTCTTCAAGCTTATCTTGCTGCTCTAATAGAGAAGCCAATAACTGGTAGTCAGCAACATTAGGTAATGTTTTAAGGCTTTCGGTAAGGTGCTTAATAGCAGCATCTTGATTGCCCTCTTTTAGCTTTAAATGTGCCAATGCTTGATTAATATAATCCGCATGTGTTGATTTTTTTAACTGCTTTTCCAGAAAAGTAATAATAGGATAATAATCCGTTACTTTTATTTTTTGAAGATAAGGTAGCAATGGTAATGAAAATTGGCGCTGTAACTTATCCAGTAAAAATTCTTGAGCTAACTTACCATGGCCGTTATCAACAAAAGCTTCCAACACCGCTTGCTGATAAGACAATTCTTTACGCATCCAACGAGCAACATCTTTATACCAATAGTCATTGAGTAATTGTCCGCTTTCAGATGCTAACTTTTGGAATAGTTGTTGGTGAGCGTAAAGCTCTAGATCTGCAAACTCCTGTTCATTTAAACCAGTCAATTTACGTTGCGTATTAAGTAGAGAAATTAGTTTACGCCATTCATTAATTGCAGGATAAAGCGTTAAATAGTGTTGTAATATTTGCTTGTTTTTAGGGAATCGTTGATCTAATTCAGTCATGGTCGCTAATGCATTTTCATACTGTTTAGCATCAATTTGCAGTTCAGCCCATACTAATCCAACAGCTAATTTACAACCTGGATTTTCATTTGCTAATTGCAAGTAATCATCACGTTTATTAAATTCACCATTTTTATGTGAGGCACGTGCAGCCGCAATATAAGTTAATGCAGGAGACTCACTACGATCAGCTGATTTAGATAATAATTTTTGTGCTTGTTTAGTATTTCCCTCTAATAGGGCAAGCATACCTAATAAACTATTCTTTTGTGCTTTACGGGTTTTACGCTGTCCAAACCAACCACGAGTGACGCTACTCATAGATAGCAGTTTACGTAATATCCATTCTACAACTAATAATAGAAAATAGAATAAGATTGCGATAAAAGCAGCATTAATAATCGTTGTTTCATAAGTAGTATAACTATCAAATGAAACTAGAATATAACCTTTATGCGCACTTAACTCCGGTGCAAAAATCAATCCTGTAAGTAAAAATATAACAATAATTAAAAGTCCAATCATAATCGTTACTCCGCATTTTCAATAGTAAATGACTTGCTAATGCGTTGTTTAAGAATGCTAGAAAGTAAAGGCGCACTTTTGAATTGATCAGGGTAATCAATTGATACATTTTGCTTACTTAATCTTTTTACTGAGGTATAAAATTGCTGAGTTCTTTTATCTTCCATATCGTAATAAAGAGCTACCAATTTCAATGCATTCTGTAATGCAAGATCATAAATATCTTGCTGTTCTCTATACACGGCAAATTCAGCTTTCGATAATGCATTTCTTAAGTTTTCTTTTAAGTACCAAGATTGTTCAGGTGATAATAAAGCTTCAACAGGTTTATCTCGATGAGAAATAACGATAAAGCTTTCAATAAATGAATTCCAAGATTTATCGACATTCGCTTCCCAATCAGCAACATCCCCAGAAACTTTTTTATCTTTAGCCTGTTTAATTTCAGGCACTTCTAATCCCGCTACCACTAGCTTATCAATATTACGTTCTAAACTAGATAATGCCAAAATAACACCATCAACATCACGTTGAGGCAATGCTTCAAGCATATTAATATCTTCAAGTAATGCGCGACGTAAAGGATTTAAACTAGGGTCGCCCATTTCAACAATACGTTTATCAGCAGTACTTAATAAATCAATCGTTGATTTTAAATCATGCTCTAACCATAGCTTTCGACCTGACAAATTAATTAAATATTCAACTTCAGATAAAATCCAGTCACTTGGATGGCGAATATTAGTTTCTGCAACACTACGCTGGAGAGCTTGCATATCAGAACTGTATAATTTGCTTTTATTTTGAGCATCTAATAACTGAATGTTAAGTTGTTCAATTTGTGTTTTGAACTTATCGTTCAATGATTTACTTTGTTGAAATTGGTTATTTTGTTGTGCAACTTGAGATTCTAACTTGTTCGCTAAAGTTTCAATTTTTTGCTGATAAGCAGTATTAGTCGTCACATTATTTTTATAGAAATAAAAGCCATACCCTATAATACATAACAGTAAAATAATAAAAATCAGAGCAATAATGGCTAATAGCCGAGAAGATTTTTTGCGTTTCTTATTAACAACATCTTCAGATTCAGATGTTGATGTATTTTGAGTTTCAGTATTAGTATCAGTCATAACATTCCTATTTAAACTAATGGGCTATATACAGGTGCCATTATTTACTTTAAAAAATTCCACAATTTGATCTGTATGTAAGCTTGGTAACAACACAATATGCTGAGCACCTAACAGTGAAGCCTGATTGGCTACACGTTCACTTGGGACATAAAATATTAAGTCGCATATCCAGCTTGTATAATCCTTTGGTACAAGACTAAAGAGTTGATTTAAAATTTCCACACTGCTGATAATAGCACCATTTATAGACGCTTGTTGCCAATTATTAACTAATTCGTGACCGTTAAGATCAATCTTAATACGTTTATATGTTTGAAAGAAATCAACTTTTGCACCACGCTCAATTAATGTCGTTTCGAGTAAATCTCGCCCCCCTTCACCACGTAAAATTAAAATACGTTTAGTTTTAATTGATTTAAGCTCATCAAGTTCAAGCAACCCCTCACTATCAAATCGAGTAAAAGGGCACAAAACACGCTGACCAGTGACTTCGCTAAGTATATTTTGCGTAGATTGACCTACTGCAAAATAACAAGCTTCAGGCCAATTAATATTTATCTGCTGTTGAGCATACTTAACTGCATTACCACTTACTGCGATAACATAGTCATAATAACCAGATAAAAATGTATTAAGTGTTTTAGCATCATCTAATGCGGTCACCGTTAATAGTGGCTGCGCAAGAGAAAAAAAACCAATATCATTTAAACTATTAGCAAGTCGCTCTGCATGAGGGGCAAAACGAGTCACTAATAAACGTGGTTCAATTATCACTTATAAACTTCACTTAAAATTTCTTTCGCTCCAGCATCTAATAACTGCTGTGCTAATGTTTCACCTAGCTCATGAGCTTGATCAACATGACCCGTTAATTCTTTTCTAATGATATTAGTACCATCAACACTACCCACTAACCCACGCAGAAATAGTTGATCGCCATTCATTAAAGCAAAACTACCGATAGGGACTTGGCAACCACCTTCAAGTGCTAAATTCATAGCGCGCTCAGCTGTTACTCGAACACGTGTTTCACGATGTTCTAAAGGAGCAAGTAAAGCAATAGTTTCAGCATCATCTAGTCGACACTCAATACCGACAGCACCTTGACCTACTGCAGGTAAACTTACTTCTGGTTCAATAAAACTAGCAATACGAGATTCCATCTCTAGACGAATTAAACCTGCGGCAGCAAGAATAATCGCATCATATTCACCATCATCTAATTTACGTAAACGTGTATTAACATTTCCACGTAAGTCTTTAATTTTTATATCTGGTCGTAATTCACTGATTTGACATTGACGTCTTAAACTACAAGTACCAACAACTGCACCTTCAGGTAGATCAGCTAATTGTTTAAAGTGATTAGAAACAAAGGCATCACGGGGATCTTCACGTTCACAAATAATACTTAACCCTAAACCTTCAGGAAATTCTACCGGTACATCTTTCATCGAATGAACAGCTATATCAGCACGCTTTTCTAAGATAGCAACTTCTAGTTCTTTAACAAATAAACCTTTACCACCCACCTTTGCTAAAGGAGTATCTAAAAGAATATCGCCTTTTGTTTTCATTGGTAATAATTCAACAGTTAAATCTTTATGGTGCTTCATTAACTCAGCTTTAACAAAATGAGCTTGCCACATCGCTAAAGGGCTATGACGAGTTGCAATACGGATTATTTTTTTAGACATTATATTCTCTCTTACAAAGGGGTAATTAATGCTATCAAAAACAAACTAATGATCCATACAAATATCATATAAAGTGTCAAAGTTGACATTAATGTATAAATTTAATACATAAAAGCATAATATTTTAACGTATTAGAAGCCTAGTTTAAGTTCAACATCGAGATAGCATAAGCACTTCTCATAACAGTACCCGATAAGGACACCTATTAACTTATACTTTTCATTGAAATCAAACTATCTTTCATCAAAATATGGCTTGGAAATATATAATTGTTACTACCTACATTAAATAAATAGACATAAAAAACTTTAACTAAATTAAACAATAAAACGATTTATACCATTCCGCCTAATTAGCTGATCAGATTCATCCAATCCCTAGTGCACATTTTTATTACTCTTTGACTATCACTT
>NZ_CANLFB010000019.1 GCF_947489755.1 uncultured Psychromonas sp. | reverse complement strand
TAACGCAGTCTCATACGCACACTTTTATGTGTTTTGGCCAATTCAGAAAAGTCATGTTTTTTCATACGTCACCAAGAAAATATAATTAGTTAATAATTGAATACATTAGATCACATAATTAGGCGGAATGGTATAACAAGTGTTAAGTAAAAAACTTAATTCTGTGACTTATTAGAAAAACTTATTCTTTTTTATTGCCTTTAATTTCTGTATGTTAACTGCCCCGAGAAATATATGTTTAAGGTTATAAATGAATCAATCAGTTTCAACATTCAAATCACGTCTTAATGCTTTTGGCCCTGGAATACTCATGGCGACAGCTTCTATAGGTGGTTCTCATTTAGTCGCATCAACGCAAGCGGGATCTATTTTTGGTTGGCAACTGCTTTGGTTAATTATTGCCGTTAATATACTTAAATATCCTTTCTTCCGTTTTGGTGTTGAGTACACATTAGCCACAGGTAAAAGCCTGATCGAAGGTTACCAAAGTAAGGGGCCTTGGTTTTTTTATTCGTTTATTGTTTTAAATATCATTGCCGCTGTAGTGAATACTGCAGGTGTTATTTTGTTAACGGCTAGCTTATTGCATTATGCTTTGCCTATCATCGTGCCTGTTACGGTATTGTGTTGGTTAATCTTGGCTGTCTGTTTAGTTATCTTATTGCTTGGCCACTTTAAAGCGCTCGATAATGTCGCTAAAGTGATTATGTTGATATTAACGATCACCACTGTGATTGCATTTATGGTTGCCTTTAATAACGGCCCTATGGCACCTGCTGATTATATTGGACCATCGCCTTATGAATTAGCGATGATTGGCTTTATGGTTGCGCTAATGGGCTGGATGCCCGCACCTATTGAGGTCTCTGCACTTAGTTCATTATGGTTAAAAGAAAAACAATCACAGCAAACCATTACCAGAAAACAGGGCCTGCTTGATTTTAATGTTGGCTACTGGTTAACAGCGATCTTAGCCTTGGTTTTCTTTGGCTTAGGTGTGTTGATACAATACGGTCAAAGTAGTACTGCTGTATTAGGTGGCGTTGCTTTTGCCAAACAACTGTCTGACATGTATGCCATGACGATTGGTGAATGGTCACGTCCTTTAGTGTCCATTATTGCTTTTTTATGTTTATTTGGAACAACTTTAACAGTGCTTGACGGTTATGCACGTACGCTTAATGAATCGCATAAACTATTAGGCTTTAAGCAATCTAAACACAGTTTGAATATTTGGTTATTACTGCAATCTTTTTCGGGTATGGCGGTTATATTGTTCTTCAAATCGGTTCTTGCGCCAATGTTAATGTTTGCGATGACACTTGCCTTTGTTACGACGCCAATATTTGCATGGCTTAACTTTAAGTTGGTTCGTTCAGAGAAGAGCATTCAACACAGTGCATTATTGCGAAGCTTAACTTGGTTAGGGTTACTTTATTTAATCGGTTTTGCTGCAGCATTTGTTATATGGAAAATTCTATAATCTAAAAATGATACGGTAAGTTAATGTTTGTTTTATTAACTGCCGTGTCGTTTGTTATAGAGAAGCTTTTTAAACTTAGCTATTAGTATGTTTGAATGTGCTTTATTAATAAATATGCTTTAAGAGGAGTCTATTACCTTGTCATCACCTAAGTTAAGAAGACGATTCATAGCGGTTGTTTCTATTGCGTTTTTTTTACTCGTTTCAACATTGGTATTTGTGGATATGTTGGGTTTCTTAAAAAAGCAGGACGTTGTTTTATCAAGAGAAGTTCAAGGACTTTTACTTGATAATGGCCAACCACTCTCTAACATTAAAGTATTTAGGGTGTTAACTTATGGAGAAGAATATTTAGATCAGGTCATCACAGATGAAAATGGTCATTTCTATTTTCCAGAGAAAATTATCCGTACTTCAAAACCATCACAAATGTTTTTTAATAGTAATTTACATCAACATATTTATGCAAAAACAGCTAACGATGATGAATTAGTCGTCTGGTATGGGAACATCATTCAAGCTGAAGACAGTGAAACATTAACTGAATTATTAAGCGATTTAGTTTGTGATATTACTGATGATGCAAAAACTTATGATATACCCGCGAAAGAAGACCCTAGCAAACTCTTTGTTATTTATACACGATGTAAACTGTAATGCTTTTCATTTTTAAAATAGCTAAGGATTAATAAAATTTAGCTTACTAAATATCTTGCTCTTATCTAATAGCCTACGACATCCTCATATCTATTTAAGCCTGTTTTTTCATCAACGTTTTCTATATTCCTAATTTTTGAATTTTAAATATCTCTTCGCTCCAAAATAGCCTTTTATATCTCTTATAAATAATCACACATAAAGACTAATTAGTATAAATAGTGACCATGATCGCATGGATCAAAACCGGTTTTGTTATTCGTTAATAAAGAGACTTAGTTCAAATAATAATCGCTATTATTCAGGGTAGACTAATAAATGATCATATATGTTGACAAATAATTCATTAAATAATTTGTTCGATTGCTTACTAATTTTTTATTCATCATTAAAAAGTTGTATTTAATCTTACTGAATTTTTTCTAAGTTGATTCTCAGATTACTTTTAAGTCTATTTTAAAATAAGGAAATAACGATGAAAATTAATACCTTAACTCTCGGGTTAGCGGCTAGCTTGCCATTTACTAGTTTAGCGAATGCAACAACTGTTGAATATTGGACGACACAAACACAATCGGACAGACTTCAAACTATTGAAGTGATGGCTGATGTGTTTGAAGCGCTGAATTCAGGTATTGATGTGAAAATAATTGCAGTTGACGAAAACGATATGCCAAAACAAATAGCCGCTGCGGCAGCGGCCAATACATTACCGGATATGATTGAAGTTGGGTCAGACCTTTCATTAGCGTTTGCTGAAGAGGGCATTATAGACGTTGCTTCTAATACAGATTTAGTTAAACGAATTGGTAAACAACGTTTTTATTCTGGTGCACTGAAGTTAGTAGAAAGTACCACGCTTAATGAATACGTTTCTGTTCCTTATAGTGGCTGGGTGCAAGGTATTTGGTATCGTGCCGATTGGTTTAAAGAAGCTGGGTTAGCGCCACCGACAACATGGGAAACAATAGAAGCTGCTGCAAAGTATTTCTATAAACCCACAGAAAATCAATACGGTATTTTGATTGGCACTAAAGCGGATAATTATGCTGAGCAATGCTATACACAATTTGCATTATCTAATGATGCTGGGCAGTTTAACAAAGACGGTGAGCTTGTTTTTAACTCGACAGCACAAAAAGAAGTCTTAGACTTTTATAAAAACCTATCGCAATACAATCCTCCTGGTCCACAAAGTTGGAGAGCACGAGATTATTACTTACAAGGTAAGTTAGCGATGTTCTTTTATTCGTCTTATATTTTAGATGATATCGCGCTTGCTGAAGCGGCTGCTAGTTCATTAAGTGCTGAAAACTTTACTGACCTTAAAGGTGCCGCTTTTGATCCTGATTTAGCAAAGAATACGCGTTTAGCTACCACCATCACTAAAACTTCTCCTTCATCATTCGGCACTTTGGTTGGTCTGAGTGTAATGAAAAATGACAATAAAGAAGAAGTTGAAGCCACTAAGGCGTTTATTGAATATATGAATGAAAAAGACCAAGTGGTTGCGTATTCACATATGGCGGTTGGCGGACATTTACCAATGTTACGAGATATTGCTGAAACGGATGAGTTTTTAAATGATCCTAAAGGTATTTTTGCGCAATACGGCAAAGAGTCTATTAAGGAAATCGTTGCAGGTTTTGACAATATTAAGAATTTCTCTGTAGTGGAAGGAAAAACCTTTCCTAAATCAGGTGAGATTTTTGCCAAGCAGATTATTCCTCGCATGATTTACCGCGCCACTATTGAAAATGAGAACACACAAGTATCGTTAGATTGGGCGGAAAAACAGATGAAACAGGTTGTTTCTGAATAACTGATTTTTAATTCGTATTTATTACTCTGTTATACAGATATCAATGATCCATATGAGGCTGCTATTCCTCATATGGATAAGGGAACACTATGACTCCACTAGAACGAGCAGAAGCTAAGTTTGGTTGGAAGTTGGTCGCACCGACTATTCTCATTCTTGGCTTACTGATTCTTTATCCACTGATGTATAACGTTTATCTGAGCTTTTTTGATGTTCAGTTAAACGGTTATAAAACATTCGTTGGCCTTGAAAACTATATAAAATTACTGACAAATACTGATTACTATTCTGCAATCGGCACAACCAGTTTGTATTTATTGGGCACTGTTGTAGGAACAACGCTATTAGGTTTGGCCATGGCGTTGCTATTGAAAGACCCTTTTAAAGGTCGAGGATTAGTGAATGCCGCTATTATGTTGCCCTATGTTGCACCTGTTATTTCAGTGGTGTTTGGTTGGCAGTTTTTGTTTGACCCTATTTCGGGTGTTGTAAATTATCTGTTTGTGGATGTATTGGGCATCTGGAGTGAACGCACTAATTTAATTGGTAATCCTGACTCTGCATTATGGGTGGTTGTGTTGTTTGATATTTGGAAGCATGCTCCTATCGCTTATTTACTTATATTATCGAAATTAGTGTCAGTATCACGAGACCAATATGAAGCCGCAGCAATAGATGGATATGGGCCGATCGGCCGTTTCTTTCATGTGACTTTACCGGAGTTGTACTTTGTACTGGCGACAGTCGTATTACTTCGTCTTATATGGAACCTTAACCGTTTTGAAGATGTGTATCTTCTTGCGCCTAATGTACAAACCTTGCCTATTTTTACTTATTACCAAGCCTTTACTGGGGTTATCGATCAAGGTTTAGCAGCGGCAACTTCTGTTATTCAGTTAGCGGTATTGTCGGTATTCATTTGGTTTTACATCAAAAAAATAATGAAGTGGTGATTTAATATGTTGGGAAAACGTACATTAACAGGACGTATTGGATTTGCTTTAGCCATCTTATTATTGGTGAGCTTTAGCTTATTACCTTTTGCTCAAATTCTTTCAACGTCGCTTAAACATCAGTATGACTGGGGAAACCCTTCATTGATTCCGCAAACTATTAATCTAGACGCATACAAAGAGCTATTAGGATTAACAGAAGCTAAAAAAGTTGAAATACCAGCTGCCATTCAAAAGATACTCAATAACCCAAAGTTACCTAAAGATAAAAAAGAGGCGATTGCCGCTAAATATACGTCTAACGAGAACTTATTTCCCTTTGGTAAATACATGCTTAATAGCGTTATATTTTCTGTTGGTGCGGCAACGTTCTCCCTTATTTTTTCTGTAATGGGCGCGTATTCAATCAGTCGATTACGTTTTAAAGGGCAAGTCGTTATACAGCGATCAGTGTTGTTTGTGTATATGGTCGGCGGCGTGTTATTGATGGTGCCTTTATATCAAATGGCGATGAATATTGGCTTAGCTTCTTCATTGTGGGGAAGTGCTTTCTGTTTGTTCTTGATTTACATTGTGCAAACCTTACCGGTCGGTATGTATATGTTAGGGAATTACTTTCGAGGCATTCCCTTCGCATTAGAAGAGGCGGCAATGATGGATGGCTGTTCTCGTAAAGAAGCCATCATAAAAGTCGTGTTACCACTTTCTTTACCTATGTTAGCCACCGTCTTTATTTATTGTTTTATTATTGGCTGGAACGAGTATTTATTTGCATCAGTGTTTCTTAAACAATACCCAGAATTCCACACATTACCACTAGCGTTACAGGAGTTGTTTGTATCCAAAAATGCAATTTGGGATCGGATCATGGCAGCATCAATGTTGACCTTGGCACCAATTGTAATTTGTTTCTTATTTGCATCTCGCTTTATGAAAGGCGGAAAAACAGACGGCGGGGTTAAAGGATAATTATGGCGGCTATTACATTAAAAAACATCATCAAAAGTTACGATAAAACACAGGTTGTAAAAGGTATCGATTTAGCGATTGAAGATGGCGAATTCGTAGTATTGGTTGGCCCTTCTGGTTGTGGTAAATCAACAACACTAAGAATGATTGCTGGCTTAGAGCAACCGACCTCTGGTGACATTATTATTGGTGACCGCGTGGTGAATGATATTGAACCTCAGAACCGCAATATTGCGATGGTCTTTCAAAATTATGCGCTTTACCCTCATAAGTCAGTTAAGGAAAATATTGTTTTTGCACTACGTCGTTTAAAGGTTGATAACGATGAAATTGAACGTCGCTTGAGTGAAATCAGTGAAATGTTACAACTTGAGGAGCTATTAGATAGAAAACCTGCAGATTTATCCGGTGGTCAGCGCCAGCGTGTTGCTATGGGGAGAGCTATTATACGAGAAGCGGATGTATTTTTGTTTGATGAGCCTTTATCAAATTTAGACTCTAAATTACGCAGTCATATGCGCACAGAAATAGGTAAAATCCACAACAAATTCGGGCGCACCAGTGTGTACGTTACGCATGATCAAGTTGAAGCTATGACTTTAGCAGATAAGGTTGTGGTCTTACACGATGGCTATATTGCACAATACGGTACACCGATGGAGATCTACCTTAACCCGACCAATATATTCGTTGCACAGTTTATTGGTTCACCTTCTATGAATATTATAGAAGGCACTTTATTTAATGATTATTTAGATATTGATGGTCATCATTTACCAAGAGAAAAATTATCAAATGTTGCTTATCAAGAAACAATTTCAGATTCTGGACTTAAGGTAAAAGTAGGCATTCGTCCTGATTTTTTTAACGATAAAGCGTTCTTTTCTGAAACAGATTTAACTTTTAACTTTAACAATGTCGTTATTGATCTGATTGAACCAATGGGTTTTGATAAAGAAGTCTTGTTCAACTTAGCGGGTGGCTCGGTAAAAGCTCGATTAGATTTACGCTCTGATATTACATTGGGCGTAAAAATTGATTTGCTGGTGGATCTTTCTCGTGTATTAATTTTCGACCCTGAAACAGAGCAGCGTCTCTAAGTGGTAGGTTGATTTTTAAAGTCTCAGATGAGGTGATTTATGTCGATTAAAAAACTGGCCGCATATTTAGGGTTATCAAAATCTACCGTATCCAGAGCGTTGAACGGCTACACCGATGTGAATGAGCAAACACGTGAAAAAGTACTAAAGGCTGCTCAGGATATCGGTTATAAAGCGAATCCTACGGCTAAAAGGTTAGCTTCTGGTAAGTCTCGCAATATCGGTATTATTCTGCCTGCTCATTCAAGAATGTTTGTCTCATCGGCCTTCTCGAAGGTATTAGCCGCGGCTGCTGAGTTTTTAGCAAAACATGATTATCAGTTAATTGTGACGACTATTTTTGATTGGCAAGATGAGCAACAAGTCTATTTTGATTTCATTACTAGCGGGTTAGTTGATGGTATTTTTATTGTACGTACTCGCCAGCTTGATCCACGGATCTCAATGTTGAAAAAGCATCAATTTCCCTATGTTTGCTTTGGCTTTGATACTGACTTTAAGAATGACAGCTTTGTTGATGTGGATAACGCACAAGCATTTTATGACCTTACACAACGTCAAATAAAGCAGGGGCATTCACGTATCGCTTTCTTAGATGCACCAAATGAATTAACGGTTTCACAAGCGAGAAAGCAAGGGTATTTACAAGCCATGCATGAAGCGCATATATCAATTGAACCACATTGGTTATTAAATGGTGAGCTTAATGAACATGATGCGATGCAAATGACTCAGACAATCATGTCATTACTTCACCGTCCTACTTGTATTCTGTGTGCAGATGATACGATGGCTTTAGGTGCTATCGCAGCTTGTGAAACGCTAGGTTATCAAGTGGGTATTGATGTTGCTGTTGCAGGTTATGGGGATTATGAACATAGTCGTTATACCAATCCCTCTATTACCACCGTTCAATATGATATTGATGCGGTTGGTGAAGGGATGTCTAAATTAATGTTAAATAAAGTCGAAGATAAGCAATTCGAGGTCAAAAATTGGCACGAAGCAACGCTTGTGATTAGGCAGTCAGATAATTACTTTATAACCAATTAAGCATGACTTTATTGCTATATTTAGGTTGGTTTTAATACGCTTTATTAGTCCTCTGAAATATTAATAAATCGGTTTTAGTTTGGTTTATCGATTTATTCTAATGATGATGACTTGGGATGATGACTTGGGATGATGACTTGGGATGATGACTTGGGATGATGACTTGGGATGATGACTTGGGATGATAAATTGGTTCAATAATTATCGACATTCATTAAACTGTCATATTCATTTTGTACTTTGAGATAATAAAATAACTCATTTTAAGGTTTAAAATGTTCAACAAGAAAAATGGTTTAGTGGGTGTTCTTTCGATAGTTGCTCTATTTAGCTCTGTCAATAATGTCATTGCAACAGAGATGGATTCGATCTTAGCGACCTTTCCTAAGCAGGGTAGTGAATTACCCTATTCGGTATTACGTGCTGATTTAAAAGATGCAAAAACACAATTACCTTTTGATATTCGTAATGGTGGTTATGGTTCAGCGATGACGGGTCATCCTACACAGACTAATCAATTTTATGCACTAACAGACCGCGGTCCTAATGCTAATCATCAAGGACAATACGGTAAAGGTAAGAGTTTTCCTGTTGCTGATTACACACCTCGTATTGGTTTATTTGAAGTAAAAGCTGGTGGCAAGATTGTTCAGCTAAAAGATATCCTATTAAAACGTCCCGATGGCAGCCTTATTTCAGGTTTGCCGAATAGCTCTGCATTGGGAGGAACAGGTGAAACGCCTTACCATGCTGATGGAAAGCCGGTATTAGTCAATGATCAGTTACCGTATAATGCGACAACAAACCCCATTAAATTAGATGATTATGGTTTAGATGGGGAAGGCTTAGTCGCTTTAAATGATGGTTCATTTTGGGTAAGTGATGAATACGGTCCACATATTGTTCACTTTGATGCTAATGGCGTCGAAATAGATCGTATCAATGCCTTTAAAGATGACAGTCGTACCTCATTACATTTACCTGCCGTCTATCAGCATCGTCGAGCCAATCGTGGTATGGAAGGACTCGCCATTACACCTGATGAAAATACGCTGGTGGGTATCATGCAATCTACCTTAAAGAACCCTGATAAAGCCGCACAGAAGGGCGATCTTACCCGCATTGTTAGTATTAACTTAAGTAATGGAGAAACTGAGCAATATTTATATCGCCAAGAGAAACTTGAAAATGCTAATTCTGAGATTGCTGCGTTAACCGCACGTAAATTTTTAGTGATTGAACGAGATGGCAGCTTCCTTCTCGGTGGGCCTAAAGAAGTCAATTCTAATGCCCAAAAACAAGTATATCGTATCGATTTGAGTACTGGTACTTCACTCTCTAGTGTCCCTTTATCCTCATCTATTACTAAAGATGAAAGCCATGGCTTATTGATTGATGGATTAACATTAGAACAATATGTTCAGAAAAATGGTTGGGATGCCTTAGCTGATAAAGGCATTAAACCTGTGTCTAAAAAATTAGTTATCGATATGGTCAAAGAAGTGGCTTATGCACATGATAAAATGGAAGGTTTATGGATTATTGATGATCAACATTTAGGTGTATTAAATGATGATGATTTTGCGACTTGGTCAACGGATGGAAAATTGGAACAAAAGTACTTAGATAAAAATACCGTCGATGCTAATCGCCTTTATATTATTAAAAAGGATTTACTCGGAGAGTAAAAACAACTTTTGAAATCGGAAAATGGGCTTATATTAATTTCGCGCCAGAGAATAACTAGGCCCATTGATTAGATTAAGTTTTTATTCAACTCAAGTTATTAAACCATTCATTAAATTATTCAGGCACTATTAAGCTTAGCTCATGATTAACCTTGATGGTGCTGAATAATTCTTCTCACTATCATCTCATCATGCACTAATGTGACACTTTATATTTAAGTTGCACCAAATTATCACATTAATATATAAACTTAATCAATTTTTTTGTTAGTTATCAGATGCTTATGAGTTGGTATACTTCTTGTACCTAATAAGTGATAAATTGTCTGTTATGAGTAAAAAATGTATCAATTATTCTCGTTGCCTGTACAAAAGATTATCCATTTTGTTGGCTTTAAAGCCATGCTTAGCTTTTATCTTTGTGTGTTATTAGCCATTATCGCTACACAACTAACCATCGTTCATTTCCCTGAAAAAATATCAATTCATGCACTCTCAATAGAGTTAGCTATTTTTTTCTATTTATCAGTGGCATTAATAATGATCATAAATGCTGAGTTACATTCTTTTAAACAGATGTTGAGTTCATTAAATGCCGATGCATTCGACTATCGAGAACTTAAAAAAAGTGACTTACTACCGGCTCATTTACTTGAACAATTAACCTCTTCCTATCGTGAGCTTGGACGGGTTAATGATAAAAACAAAGATAAATTGAGTGAGGTTTCTTACTCTGCGATACAAGTTATTAATACCGCACATTCAGTCACTGAAAACGTACAAAAACAATCGGATGCGACGAATGCTACGGCTGCAGCAATTACTGAAATGAGTGTCTCATTGAATGAAGTGAATACACGTATCAGTGACGTTCATCATTCATCGGAACATGCATTTAATACTGCTGAACAAGGTCGAGTTTCTATTGCGGAATTAAAAATATCTTTAGAAAAAGTGTCTTTTGAAGCCGACACAACAGCAAACGATATTGAGTTATTAATGACTCTGGCTCACACGGTTGCAGAGATTTCTGAATCTATTCAAGGTATTGCAGATCAAACTAATTTATTGGCATTAAACGCATCTATTGAAGCGGCAAGAGCAGGTGAGTTTGGGCGAGGTTTTGCTGTTGTTGCAGATGAGGTTCGCGCGTTATCACATCGTTCACATACAGCGGCGGACAGCATTGTAAAAAATGTGAGTTCGGTGATAAATCAAGGCAATAAAATTAGCCACAGTATGTCTAATGTTGTTGAGCAATCTACGCAATGCAAGCAAGGAGCAGATGTCGTCGATCAATCATTACAACAAATTGAAGAAGCGACTTTCGATGTGCGGGAGAAGATAAAAACTGTTGCAGATAATGTTGAGCAACAAACACTCGCTACCAATGAAATTGCTGAACATGTTGAGCTGGTGGTACAAGGGGCTAGAGCCAATGCTGAAGTAGCCAAGCAGGCTGAAACCGTTGCAACTCACCTTAAATCACTAACACAAATCACTGGCTAAAATTATTGAATAAGGAACGGATATGGGAATCTATATCATTATTTTATTACTGATCATTTTATTTTCAGTGTGGCTACATCATTATAAAACTAAACAACAAAAAGCATTATGCGTACAAGGGCTGGATAACATCTCGCATATTAAATTGCTGATCAGCGCTATACAAACTCATCGCGGGTTAAGTTCTGCATTCTTAAATGGTGATCAAAGTAAACAAGCCATGTTAACCACGATTGAGCAACAAGTTAATAATGAAATTAAGTATCTTGAAGCACAGCGTACCCTTGATGAAAAGGGGCGTTGGGGTTCGTTTATAGATCATTGGGAACGCCTTAAACAACATGATAAAGCGCGAGATGCAGATAATAGTTTTAAACAACATACACAGTTAATAGCGAATTTACTGTATCTACTAGAAGATGAAGCTGAGCGAGGGTATTTAAATGCAGGATCTTTTCCTACATTACCAAATATTGGATTCGTATGGAGGGAGTTGGTTGTCACGACTGAAATAATAGGGCAATCGCGCGCAATAGGGACGGGTGTTGCAACGAGCAAAACATGTTCGAGTGTTCATAAAATACGTTTATCATTTTTACAACAAAATATGCAGAAAACCATTAATAGCACATTACCTAAACTATCTTCACTTGAACGTTTTACAGGTGAACATAAGGCGTTATTAAAAGTCGCTAAATTAAAAATGGAGTTTTTAAGTAGTACTATTGAAAGGGAGTTAATTAGCGCAGATAAAATCAGTATTAATCAAGATGAGTATTTTGCGTTAGCGACCGATAGTATTAAAGCACTAGATTCGATATTTAATCATCAAATAGAACAAATCCAACACATTATTTAGGTTTAATATTAGGTCTCCATATTTAACCTAAGTATCAGTCATCATCAAAGTCATCGTAAAATGTCGTCGAGCTACGAATGTAGGTATTGGTACTGGTAACGATTGAGCGAATCGCTACCCGATAGAATTTTACTGATGGAAGAGTTTAACTGATAGAATAGTATAAGTAATAGCAGAACAATAGATGTGTTTACTGCTTACTAAGACTCTGCGTCTTGGATGGTACCGACTAATAATACTGGCGCTGCATCAAGTTCAGTGGCATCCATCATTGAAGCAATGCGCTCTACGGCAGACAGTAACTGACTTTGCTCCCATTCTTCAAGGCGCTGATAGCGTTTAATAAAATGTTCTTGTAATGGTTGTGGTGATGAGCTTAAAACCGCTTGCCCTGCTTCACTTAATGAAAGATGTACTTTACGTTTATCTGTTTTACTACGCGTTCTGATAACAAAGTCGCGCGCTTCTAATCGATCTATAATGGTTGTTACTGTCGCAGCACTTAATGTAATTTCTTGGGCTATTTGCTTAGCAAGTGGCGCTTCAAGCTGGTCAATTTTTCTCATTACTAGTAACTGTGGGCCAGTTAATCCAGACTCTTTATTCAATTGACGAGAGTGAATGCTAATCGCTCTGATCACTCGTCGTAATGAAATTAATAACTGCTCTTGCTTTTCCATAATGCTCACTCTATTTTTTGTGTAGCATAACAAAAATATTCATAAGACTCATGTGTAAAATCATAAAAAAAGCAGAATAACGAAACTCGCTATTCTGCTTTTTATTAGTGTATTACTGCCTTTGATATTAAGTAGTAAACACACTTAATATCAGGTTGTAATCGTTGGTTAATCCATCAATTCAATTTTAGTAAAGTCGATTTTATTCTCTTTTGGAGAACGTTCAATATCGGCTACTTTACGGTAGTGAGCTAATAGCATATAACCAAAGCATCCTAAGATTAAACCGATTGCTAACGCACCAACCCATTGGATTTGTAAAAAGTTTAGTTTGAACAATAATGTTAAACCACTCAATAAAACAATGTTACCAATGATGTAAGGTATTTTACCAAAACGTTTTACTGTTAAGTTTAAGTTATCAGTATATAAACGAACCAGCGAATCTAGTGAGTTGATTACAAAGGTAATGCCCACAATAACCATCGCTAAGTTATAAAATCCTGCCGTAGAGATAGCATTGACGCTGTAGTAATAAAGCACAGTAAACCAAATTGCAATTGGGATAGATGGGAATATCATCATTGCACCTAATACTTGATACGTTTTCATGCCACTAACAAAACGAGAGGTAAATTGACCAATCATGATGCTCCAAGCAAACCACCAGTAAAGGTAAAATTCATGGTAATCATTCAACGGTAATACAAAGTGATTAATATTAGCAAAGTAATCGCCGATTAAACCAAAGGTAGTAAAGAACTCACCAACACTTGAATTATCAGATAAGAAAGCGCCAGACCACATAATGATGATCAATGCGAAAAATAACCAGCTACTACCTAAACTTAAAATACGTACGTAACGAATGCTTGTACTTGAATATACAGCCGCTGCGATCGCTAAGAATACGATTAAGTAGAAACTGCCAACAATGCTCTCGCCGTCACCTAGGCCTGGTAAATACCAAGGTAAGTTGGTGAGTAACAAATAGGCCGTAAAGGCACACGTACCTATAATAACGACATTGTTGATAAACTTGATCAGTGGCACTTCAAAAAACTTAACTCTTGGTTCAATGACACAAAAATAGAAACAAGTAACAAAGTAGAAAGCCCAAATTAAAAATGCCCAAAATCCAAACTCTATAGAGAGGGGATTAGTAAAACCATATTCAGGGCTAGTGGCTAAATCGGCATAACCTGCAAATTCAGTCAATGGGAACATGATTAAACCTACATCTAAACCAGATGTAAATAGAATCGCGATAAAGGTAAATTTACGTACTGGTGTTACACCAATACATTGCATATTACCCCAACGGAATAAGATAAATGCGATGGCAGCAAAAACGAATAAGATGCCGATCGAGAGCCAAAGAGTCATTATTTGGCCTCCCAGTGGATAGTGTTGATAAACATAGATAATTCCTTGTTTTATGTTTTAAAACGCTACGCCATTATTTTTAAGACAATCTTGCCCTCAAACCTTAAGTATCGTAGTGATAATGCCAATAAATGACATAGTTAGATGACGATAGTTAAACCCTGAAAAATAACGCAGTTTGATAGGCCATTTGCAATACTTGCATAGGTTGACCTTACACCTCATTTTAGTCATTCATTGATCTTGCAATCAACGAATCACTAAAAGTGAAACTCATTTTCGATTAACTCGTTTTTCGTTTTGGCTCTGTTAATCGTTGCTTTTGCTGCCAATCTTCCGCCACTGTTACTTTAGCAGTGCTTGGTGCTAGCATTTTGTTGCCTAAGATAATATCTGCGGCACGCTCTGCGACCATGATCGTTGGCGAGTTAAGGTTACCGTTAGGAATAGTTGGGAAAATAGAGGAATCAACTACACGAAGTCCGTCGATGCCATGCACCTTCGTTTCTGAGTTAACGACTGCCATCTCATCTTCACCCATTTTGCATGAACAAGAAGGGTGGTAAGCACTTTCAACAGAGCTTCTGACAAACTCATCAATTTCTTCGTTTGTTTGTATTGCCAATCCAGGTTGGATTTCTTCACCACGATATTCATCTAAACCCGGTTGATTAATAATCTCACGTGTTAAACGAACACAAGCTCTAAAGCCTTCAATATCATCTTGATGTGCTAAGTAATTAAATTGAATTTGTGGAGCAACATTTACATCACTTGATACGACTTTCACAGAGCCGCGACTTTTCGGCTTGTTGTGACCAATATGTACTTGGAAACCATGCCCAGCAAACGCTTCTTTACCGTCATAACGCATTGCTGCAGGTAAGAAATGATACTGAAGATCTGGCCACTCTAAGCTCGCTTTTGAGCGGATGAATCCACATGATTCAAAGTGATTAGTTGCACCTAGACCTGATTTATTTAAGATCCAACGCATACCGATTAATAGTTTATTTAGCGGATCAATTTTTCCGTTTAATGAAATTGGTTTTAAACATTTAAACTGAAAGTAAAATTCAAGGTGGTCTTGTAAATTTTCACCTACACCAGGTAATTCATGGTGTTGTTCAATACCCGCTTCTTTTAATGTTTCTGCTTTACCAATACCTGATAACTGAAGGATATGAGGTGACCCGATAGATCCAGCACTCAGTAGGACTTCTTTACTACAAAGCTGATCAGTTAATTGACCTTTTACTTCATAGCGAACACCGACTGCTTTTTTACCTTCAAGCAATACTTTGTGTACTAGAGCATGTGTCACAACGGTTAAGTTACTGCGTTTCATCGCAGGTCTTAAATAAGCATTAGCCGTAGACCAGCGCACGCCATTTTTAACCGTCATGTGCATTGGGCCAAAACCCTCTTGTTGCTCCGCATTATAATCAGCAGTGGCTAAATAACCTGCGTCTACACCGGCATCAACAAATGCTTGGTATAGTGGATTTTTCATGTTGTTGCCATTGTTGGTGGCAAGTGGACCTGAGTCACCGCGGTAATCATTACCGCCAAATGACCAAGTCTCTGCTTTCTTAAAATAAGGTAAGCAATGTGCATAATCCCAGTTTTCAGCGCCAGCATGTTGCCATTCGTCAAAATCACGAGCATGGCCACGTACATAGACCATCCCGTTGATTGATGAAGAACCGCCCAGTACTTTACCGCGAGGGCAATGCATACGACGATTATTCAAAAACGGTTCTGCTTCCGTTTCAAACTGCCATGCATACTTTTTGGTATTCATTGGAATTGAGAGGGCCGTTGGCATTTGAATAAAAATGCTCTTATCACTGCCACCCGTTTCTAGTAGTAGAACTTTATTGTTTGGATTTTCTGATAAACGGTTTGCAAGTACACAACCTGCACTACCTGCACCCACAATAATATAATCATAGTTTGTTGTAGTCATAGTCATCCTTAAAATGGGCTTTCAAGATTTTGCATACCAACATATACCGCTTTAATTTGGGTATAAGCTTTTAATGTTTCGCTACCATTTTCACGGCCAATACCTGACATTTTGTAGCCGCCTACAGGCATTTCAGCTGGTGATGCACCATAAGCATTGATCCAACAAATACCTGCTTGAATTTGGTGTATTACACGGTGTGCGCGCGTGATGTCTTGTGTAAATACTGCTGCTGCTAAACCTAGGCGTGTATCATTTGCACGCTTAACAACTTCTTCTTCGTCGGTAAAAGTCAGTACAGACATAACAGGACCGAAGATTTCTTCTTTAGTGAGTGTCATTTCATCTGTGCAATCAGTGAAAATGGTAGGAGCTACAAAGAAGCCGTTTGGTGCGCTTTCAGGTTGTAATGCTTTACCACCTGTTAATAACGTTGCACCTTCTTTTTTACCGATTTCAATGTACTCCAACACTTTTTGCTGGTGGTCTTTTGAAATTAATGCACCAAAGTTTGTCTCTGGATTCATTGGATCGCCACAGATAATGTTTTGCTCTGTGCGTTCAACTAAACGTTTAATGAATTGAGGGTAGAGTTCTTTTTGAACAAAAACACGCGTACCGTTAGTGCAAACTTCACCTTGAGTGTAGAAGTTAGCTAACATCGCTGCAGAAACAGCATTTTCAACATCGGCATCATCAAAAATAATTAATGGTGATTTACCGCCTAATTCCATGGTGACTTCTTTTAATGAGCTGGCAGCTGCCGCCATTACTTTTTTACCTGTACCCACTTCACCAGTGAAAGAGACTTTGGCAATATCTTCATTACCAGTTAGCCATGCACCAACACGTCCATCACCTTGAACCACATTGAATACACCATCTGGGATACCGGCTTCAGTGAAAATTTCTGCTAAACGCATTGCACCGCGAGGTGTTTCTTCTGAAGGTTTAAAAATCATTACGTTACCGCAAGCTAAAGCGGGTGCGGCTTTCCAACAAGCAATCTGTAATGGATAGTTCCAAGCACCAATACCCGCACAAATACCTAATGGTTCACGGCGTGTGTAGTAAAAGTCATCACCAATAGTTTGTTGATTACCTTCAATACTTGGCGCTAACCCTGCAAAAAATTCAATTGAGTCTGCACCTGTAACGATATCGACTTCAATTGCTTCTTGTAATGGCTTACCTGTGTCTAAAACTTCACCTGCAGCAAGCTCGTCATTATGTTCACGCAATAACGCAACGGCTTTAAGTAAGATGCGGCTACGTTCGATCGCAGTCATTTTTGACCACGTTGCAAATCCTGCTTTTGAACTCGCAATAGCTGCTTGTTGAACTGCTTCAGTGGCTGTTTCTACTAAGTAACTAACTTGTCCCGTTGCTGGGTTAATGACTTCAAATGTTTCGCCAGTGCCATTAGCAATATATTGACCATGGACATAATTTTGATAAACGATTAATGATGACATTGATTTTCTCCATACTGTGTAATAACAGTATTAATAAAGGCTTTAGATAATATTTGAGCTTGTTTGAATTCTTCTTCTGGCGTTGCACTTAAGGCGCTTCGTAGCCAGAAACCGTCAATCACAGCGGCTGTTTGTTTGGCTGCATTAGTCGCAGCTGTATTAGATAATAGCTGTTTAAAGCAAAAAAGAAGATTGCTATATAAACGCTTACTATTGATATTTTGTAGTCTTGCTAGACCTGGTTCATGCATTGCTTGAGACCAAAAGCTTAACCATGTTTTAGTCGCAGCACTAGATCGTTGTAACTCAGTGAAGTTTGCTTCAACAATCATTGATAACCGATCTATTGGGGACAGATTTTTATCTGAAATTCTGCTCAATAATGCTTGTTTTAATTGGTCGAGAAGATACTTAAGGGCGGCTTCGATTAAACCTTGTTTACCACCAAAATAATGGCTAATGATGCCAGATGACATACCTGCCATTGCACTGATTGTGTTGATAGTGGTGTGTTGTAAACCATGGCGTTCTACTGACATTAATGTCGCATCGATCAGTTGTTGTTGTCTAACTTCTTTGACCGCTGGCCTCGCCATAAATAACTTCCTTATTATTTTTATTCTTCATAAAACGTTATTAATTGAACGTTCAATTAATAACGATCCTAATGATTAGTGCACTAACTATCAAGTGTTAATTTAAAGAGTGTTGATGTTATAAGTTTATTCATTACGTTAACTAACTGATTACATTTTGATTGGTTTGTTGATTGAATCCGCTTGTGGAGGGGCCTTACAGTGGTTTTATGGCGTGCTGTTTAGTCGATTAATCTATTTAATAATAGTTTTAGTCGTAACTATTATTAAATCTAAAAAGATAAAATATAACCATATTACTTTGTTTTTTGATTATATTTTATTCAAAATGAACAAAGAAATAGAGTTTTTAATATATGTGCTCAAATAGAGATCTTGAAACATATCATGAAGAAAGTTTTCTTCTTTTCTCCATAATTCTTGCTCATTTTAGTTTTATAGTCTTTTTAACTGAAAATAGAATGTATACAAATACGTTTAATAAAATTGAGGCGATGATGAGAAAAATTAAAGTGATAGTGGGGCTTTTTATACTGAACACTATGCTAGTCAACACCGTTAATGCTGAAGATTTACTGACAGCGACTATTATTGGGTCGGGCTCACCTCAATATAATGAAAATAGGGCAAGTGCGAGTGTATTAGTTAGCGCAGGAGAAACTAAGATTCTTGTTGATATGGGGAATGGTACTCAAGCTAACTTGCATCGTTTAGGGATTAAAATTCATGATCTATCAAGTCTCTTTTTTACGCATCATCACCTTGATCACAATGAAGAATTTGTTCCTATTTTAATTAACGCTTTAATGGGGCGTAATAACTTCACTATTGTTGGCCCACCTAATACGATTAAATTGACTGAAACAAATGTAGAACTTTACCAAGAAGACATTGAATATCGATTAGGTAAAACGCAACGCACACTTGCTGATCGTAAAAAAGCATTCGATGTCAAAGATATACAAGGCGGAGAATCATTTAAAGTCGGTGATATCAAAGTGAGCACAGTAGAGGTGCCACATACTATTCATACTATTGCTTATCGTTTTGATTACAAAGGGCAGTCTATTGTCATTACAGGTGACCTTACCTATTCAGATAAATTACCAACGTTAGCTAAAAATGCTGATTTTATGATAATCGATTCTGGTGGCATGGTGATCCAAAATCGCAATGGTAAACAAAACAATGCCAAACAAAGACAAGGCAATAATCACAGTAAAAAAGGCAAAAACACACGTCAACGTGCACATTTAGACTTAGCTGATTCAAGTAAAATGGCTAAAAAAGCAAATGTAAAAAATCTCGTTTATACCCATTTTAATACTGGCAATGTAAATGAAGAAGCGAGCTTGAAAGTCATTCGAAAAAATTACTCTGGTCATGTCATTTTCGGTGAAGACTTGATGATCATTAATAACCAAAATAGTGCAACTAAAAGTAGCATTGTTCCATCAGCTAACAATAAAGAAACTTATATGTATCAGGTGGTTGATACAGGTCAGACTCCATATTATAGCAATGATAGTGTGATTCAAGATCCTAATAAAATAGATAGTTTCTTTGGGCAAGATGCAAGTTTTATCATTAATAGTCCTTCTTACACGAACAATAATAACGGCACGATTACAGATAATGTCACGCAATTAATGTGGCAACAAGGACTCACTAAAAAACTATCTTATCAGGAGGCATTAGAAGCGGTTAAGTCTTTCAATTTTGGTGGGTATAACGATTGGAGGATCGCTAATATTAAAGAGCTTTATTCTTTAATTCAATTTACAGGTTCAGTTAAAGGTCAGTCAGCTATTACACCGTTTATTGATACTGATTACTTTCAACAACCATTAGGCGATGTAAACCAAGGGGAGCGAGAAATTGATGCTCAAGTGTGGAGTAGCACTGAATATGTATCAACAACAATGAAAGATGATAAAACAGTGTTTGGTGTTAACTTTGTTGATGGTCGTATTAAAGGCTATCCGAAGTTTGATCCTCGTACTAAAGAGCCTAATAAAATGTACTTTAGGTTTGTGAGAGGTAATCAAGGTTATGGTAAAAACCACTTTGTTAATAACAATGATGGCACCATTACAGACACAGCAACGGGATTAATGTGGCAAACAGTAGATAGCGATAAGGGCATGAATTGGCAAGATGCTTTAACTTATTCTAATAACCTAACATTAGGTGGATATGACGATTGGCGGTTACCTAATGCCAAAGAGTTGCAGAGCATTGTTGATTATAGTCGTTCACCTGCAACCTCTAACTCTGCTGCTATCGATCCAGTATTTAAAACATCTACTATTAAGAATGAAGCCGGAGAAAAAGATTACCCTTATTATTGGAGTTCAACGACTCACCTTGATGGACCGGTTCCTGAGAAAAATGCAGTTTATATTGCTTTTGGAAAATCGTTAGGAAAAATGCGAGGCAATATCATGGATGTTCATGGTGCAGGTGCTCAGAGAAGTGATCCTAAAACGGGTGAAGCAATGTCTAGAGGGCCGCAAGGCGATATGATTCGAGTGAATAATTATGTACGTAGCGTAAGGGGAGGTGTTGTTGATACTTCTGTCCAAGTACCTAAAAAAACAGTTCATCGTTATTCTAAGAGTAACGCTTCTGCTGGTAGCAATTCAGCTAAGAACGCAGCGATAAAGGACCATTCAATAAATAATGATAAACCTAACAATAATGTAAACCGCCGTAATATGAAATTCATTGAGAGGTTTGATAAAGACCTTGATAATAAAGTGTCAGTTGAAGAGTTCAAAGGAAGGGTGAAGCGTTTTAAATCACTCGATAAAAATGGTGATGGTTACCTTACTGCCGACGAAGCGCCAACAGGGCCTCCAAAGTGACTTGCCAACGTTGCATTATCGACGTGATTTTAATGAAGCAATCGCGCTAAAATAAAATGACTATTGCTCAATATAGATCTTATAAATAATAGTAATTACCCTATATTTCTTTGTCACTTTAAGCTTAATAACAATGAAGTCTAGGGTAGCCGTAATGTCATTCATATATAACTAATAACGCTAATGCCTTTTCTTATGCTTACTTCAAATTTTTGATGAATGACTAATCATCAACCTTCATCATTAATGCTCAATTCCCAATAAATATCCAGTGGCTAAGACCCCTTTTTATCAACGCATCATTTGATCTATTGTATTTAATCTTGAACGAATTTTAAGCACCTCTTCCTTGCGGCTCGCTTAAATATAATTTTCCTTTTTGTTTCTTATCGAACTTTTTTGTTTGGTTTTGTTTAATATGTTTGATTGTTGAACAAATTAAGTTGGTTTGTTTATCATAATGTTAAATATTTTTATTGATTTAAATCATTTAGTGCTCGAATGTGATCTGTTTATCATTATTTTTTGTTCGTTCGCGTGATAATCGCGCCTGTAAAAATAGCCATGAGATTAAAGTTATTAATATCATGGGGAAATTGAAAAATTATTTTAATACAAGCAACATTTATCCCAAGGAATCACCTATGTTAAATTTATTTAGGCCTGTGGCGCATATTGACCGTCTGCCTGAAAATCAAATTGATCCTCTTTATAAACGTCTTCGCTGGCAATTATTTTTAAGTATTTTTATCGGCTACGCTGGTTATTATTTAGTACGTAAAAACTTTAGTTTAGCAATGCCTTTCTTAATTGAAGAATACGGTTATAGCCGTGGTGATCTGGGAGTTGTATTAGCTTCTGTTTCTATCGCTTATGGTTTATCTAAGTTTATTATGGGTAATATATCTGACCGCTCTAATCCACGTTACTTTATGGTGACAGGTTTGGTGATGTCAGCATTAGTGATGTTGTGTTTTGGTTTTATGCCATGGGCAACCGGTAGCATTACTGCCATGTTTATTCTTTTATTCCTTAACGGTTGGTTTCAAGGAATGGGATGGCCTGCCTGTGGACGTACGATGGTACATTGGTGGTCACATAAAGAACGTGGCGGAATCGTTTCTATTTGGAATGTCGCGCATAACGTTGGTGGCGGTTTAATCGGTCCATTATTCCTATTAGGTTTGTGGGCATTTAACGATGACTGGCGTGCTGCATTCTATGTGCCTGCTTTCTTTGCATTATTAGTTGCTGCTTTTACATTCTTAACAATGAAAGATACACCGCAATCTTGTGGTCTACCTGCGATTGAAGAATATAAAGATGATTATCCTGATAATTATGATGAATCTTTTGAAAAAGAAATGTCTGCAAAAGAAATTTTCTTTAAGTATGTCTTTAACAACAAATTACTATGGTTTATTGCCATTGCAAACGCGTTTGTTTACTTAATCCGTTACGGTGTATTGGATTGGGCACCTGTTTACTTAAGTGAAGTGAAAGAATTCTCTGTTGATAAATCGTCATGGGCATACTTCCTATATGAATGGGCAGGTATTCCAGGCACATTATTATGTGGTTTAATCTCAGATAAGTTATTCAAAGGACGTAGAGCACCTGCCGGTATCTTATTTATGGTATTAGTGACGATTGCAGTACTTGTTTACTGGTTCAATCCAGCGGGTAACCCTACTGTTGATATGCTGGCTCTAATCTCTATTGGCTTCTTAATTTATGGCCCTGTAATGTTAATCGGTTTATACGCACTTGAGCTTGCACCTAAAAAAGCAGCGGGTACTGCAGCGGGATTAACGGGTCTATTCGGGTACCTTGGTGGTGCCGTCGCAGCCAATGCCTTATTAGGTTACACTGTTGACCACTTTGGATGGGATGGTGGCTTCCTTGTCATTATTCTTTCATGTGTTTTATCTATACTGTTTCTTATCTTAGCGATGTTTGGCGAGAATAAAATCCATAAACAACGCAAAATAGATCAAGAGAATGCAAAAGAAGCCTAAGGGCAAACTGATACATTAATATCTTGATTGAACAAAGCCTGTATTGAGTTATTTATACTTAATACAGGCTTTATTTTTAGCTATCTCAATATGTTTAAAATCAGGAAAATGAATCATAGAATTTATTAAATAAGCTATTAAATTATAAGGATTATTCAAACTATGTTTACTCAATTACCAAGTCTAAAAAAACTGTTGTTAGGTATTGTTATTTCATTACCTATCGCTAGCTATACATACGCAGATAAAATCGTTGTTGCACACCGTGGTGCAAGTGGTTACTTACCAGAACATTCTATGGCTGCTAAATCCATGGCCTATGCAATGGGTGTTGATTACATCGAGCAAGATGTGGTTATGACTAAAGATGATAAGTTAGTGGTATTACATGATCACTATTTAGATCGCGTAACAAATGTGGCAGATGTTTACCCTGACCGTAAGCGTGAAGATGGTCGATATTATGCGATTGATTTTACGTTTGCAGAAATTGAAACACTGGAAATGACTGAAGCATTTAATGTTAAAGAGGGTAAAAAATCAGCTGATTATCCAACACGTTTCCCGCTTGGTCAGTCTCACTTTCAAGTACATACTTTAGAGAATGAAATAGAATTAATTCAAGGATTAAACACCAGTACTGGCAATGATATTGGTCTTTACCTTGAAATAAAAGCGCCTTGGTTCCATCGCCATGAAGGTAAAGATATTAGTACTGCGGTATTAAAAGTACTTAAAGAATATGGTTATACAGATAAGTCTTCTCGCGTCTATCTTCAGTCTTTTGATACTAATGAATTGAAGCGCATTAAAACTGACTTAATGCCTAAATTAGCGATGGATATAAAGCTAGTACAGTTAATGGCTGAAACGAGCTGGGGCGAAACCAAGGAATATGTAGATGGTAAAGCGGTCGATTATAATTATGATTGGATGTTTAAGCCTGGCGCAATGAAAGAAATTGCAACTTATGCTGATGGCGTTGGCCCATGGAAACCAATGGTAGTCGCACCTGAATCAACTAAAGATAAGCTTGTGTTTACTTCTCTAGTTAAAGATGCACATGATGCTGGTATGCAGGTTCATCCGTATACATTTAGATTAGACGAAGGAAGAATTCCTTCTTATGCTGATGACTTCGAAGACTTATTAGATATTTTCTACAATAAAGCGAATGTTGATGGTGTGTTTACTGACTTCCCAGATCGTGCCGTTAAGTTTTTAAAAGCAAACAAATAACATATTGATGTTGATAGTTAATTCAATATAAAAATAACTTGGACTCAAAAGGATAAGCACTTAGATATTGAACTAAGTGCTTATTTTTTTAATAAGCTAATGAGTTAAATCAGCCTCTCTAAAATAAACTTATATTGCTTTTTTTACTGAAGTCACTTCAAGCGGAATTTCGTGTTCTTTTAAGATGGTTACAATCTCATCTGGTGGCGGAAGATCGGTTATCAACATATCTATTTCGCTAATATTACCTAAATTAACCATCGCATTACGACCAAATTTAGTATGGTCAACAGCAAGATAAATACTGCGGCTATTTTCTATAATCGCTTGTTTAACGCGCACTTCATGATAATCAAAGTCTAATAATGAACCATCGTAATCAATACCACTAATGCCTAAAATGCCAAAATCTAAACGGAATTGTTTAATAAAGTCTAGGGTTGCTTCTCCAACGATACCGCCATCTCTATTACGCACTTCACCACCGGCAAGGATAACTTTAAAGTCTTTGTTACCCATTAAAATTCCAGCCACGTTAATGTTGTTAGTCACAACGCGAAGGCCTTTGTGGTTTTTAACGAGTTCTTTAGCAATTGACTCTGGCGTGGTACCAATATCAATAAACAAAGTAGCGCCGTTTGGAATATATTTTACTAAGGCTTCTGCAATAGAGTCTTTCTCGTTCAGTTGCATTACTTTACGAGCGCTATAAGAGGTATTTACAGAGCTTTGTTGTGTCGTTGCACCACCGTGGTGACGGCGAATTTTGTTTTCACCTGCAAGTTCATTAAGATCTCGGCGAATAGTCTGAGGGCTGACCTTAAAGTGGTCAACAAGACTATCTGTACTAACATATCCATTTTTTTGTACTAGGTTGACAATTTCTTGGTGCCTGGTTGTCTGCTTCACTAAATATTACTCCTTGTATCTCTGCCGAAATGTAATAAATTAAGTTTACTGCGACTAAAGCGAATAGCAAGAAATTACAATTTTTTTGAGTGGTAAGTAGTATTTTAGTTTCGGTTATCAACAAGTTGTATCATTTATCTACATTTTTCAATGTTTTTTGGGCATAAGGAAGGGGATAGTATCGAAAAAGAGCATCCTAGGGATGCTCTTTTGTATTGCTTTGGGTCACCTAATAGGCGAATGGACTGAAAGCGTTAACTTATTACTCGCTGTTTATGGCGTATCTTCGTTATTTTCATTATGAAGATCTGCCCAGACCATCGCACACTTAACGGCACGCTTCCAACCGTTGTAACGTTGTTGACGTTTTTCTTGTACTGCTTTAGGTTCGAAAGAGCGTTCAATTGTTGCTTTATTAGATAACTCTTCTAAACCGTCCCAGTATCCAACGGCAATACCGGCAAGGTAAGCAGCGCCTAATGCTGTCATTTCAGTCACTGCTGGTCGATGAACAGCGGTATTTAGTACGTCAGACTGGAACTGCATTAAAAAGTTATTCGCAACCGCACCACCATCAACACGTAATGACGCTAATTGAATATTTGAATCTGCTTGCATTGCATCAAGTACATCACGTGTTTGGTAAGCAATACTTTCCAATGTCGCACGAATAATATGATTAGAATTAGTACCACGTGTTAGGCCTACAATGGTTCCACGGGCATACGGGTCCCAATAAGGTGCACCTAAACCAGTAAAGGCAGGTACAACATAAACACCATTTGATGAATCAACTTTAGTTGCAAAGTACTCTGAATCTTTAGCATCTGAGATCAATTTCATTTCATCGCGAAGCCATTGGATTGAAGCGCCACCCATGAATACTGCACCTTCAAGAGCGTAAGCTGCTTCACCTCTAGGACCACAAGCTATTGTCGTTAATAGGCCGTGTGTCGATGTTATTTTTTCTTTACCTGTATTCATTAACAAGAAACAACCTGTACCGTAAGTGTTTTTTGCTTGGCCTTTTTCTACACACATGTGCCCGTACAATGCAGCCTGTTGGTCACCAGCAATACCGGCAATAGGGATACGCGTTCCACCTTTACCACCAATATTCGTTTTACCGTAAACTTCTGAAGAGCTTTTCACTTCGGCCATCATTGATCTTGGAATACCGAAATCTTTTAATAGTTTGTCATCCCACTCTAATGTGTTGATGTTGAATAACATAGTACGTGATGCGTTGGTGTAGTCAGTTACGTGTACTTTTCCTTGTGTCATTTTCCAAATTAACCACGTATCAACAGTACCAAATAGTAATTTCCCCGCTTCTGCATCTTCACGTGCGCCTTCTACATTATCGAGTATCCATTTAATTTTGGTGCCTGAGAAATATGGGTCAAGCATTAAGCCTGTATTTTCACGTATGTATTCTTCTAAACCCTGTGCTTTTAGTTCTTCACAGATGCTTGCCGTACGACGACACTGCCATACAATCGCATTATAAACTGGCTTACCTGTTTCTTTGTTCCATACAATGGCAGTTTCACGTTGGTTAGTGATACCAATAGCTTCGACTTGATCACTGCTAATACTTGCTTTTGCTAATGCTTCAGTTAGTACGCCACTTTGTGTCGCATAAATTTCCATTGGATCATGTTCTACCCAGCCTGAATGTGGATAAATTTGTGTAAATTCACGTTGAGAAACACTGACAATATTTGCATCATGATCAAGGATCACTGCGCGAGAGCTTGTTGTGCCTGAGTCTAGTGCCACAATATATTTTTTATCTGTCATTACATTTTCCTCTTTGTTTAATGTTGAGCAGATAACTCTGCTCTTTTATAATGTTTGGTTTAATTGATATCTAAATATTCTTAATCACATTCATTTGGAATAGTACAACCATGGCCTGTTTCAGGTAGGTATGGAGAAATCACTTTCGGGTATATCCATGCGCCAAAACATGCACCGAAGATAGGCGCTAAGATTGGAACAATAAAGTAAGGAATTTCTTTTGCACCTGTTAAGGCAAAGTCCCATCCCGCTAGGTAAGCAAATAATTTTGGACCAAAGTCACGTGCTGGATTCATTGCAAAGCCTGTTAGTGGGCCTAATGAACCGCCGATTACTGCGATTAAGACACCAATCAAAACAGGGTTTAATGCCCCACGTGGCGCGCCATTATTTTCATCACCAAGCGCTAAAATAACAAACATGAGTACCGCAGTAATAACAAACTCTACTGAGAATGCACCAAACATTGATATTGATGGGTGAGGATACGTCGAGAATATACCTGCAGTTGATAAAGCCGCTTCACTACTACGTAAAAAGCCATGTGCTATTTCGTAATCTGTGAATAAATTACTGTAAAGTGCATAAATCAAAGCGGCTGAACAGAATGCACCTAGTAGTTGAGATAGGATATATGGCAGTACTTTTTCTTTTCCGAACCCATGAAATAAAGCTAATGCAATCGTTACTGCTGGATTAATATGTGCGCCAGAAACACCTGCCGTACAGTAAATAGCAATCGCTACACCCATACCCCACATGATACTGATTTCCCATTGTCCAAAACTTGCACCTGCTAACACTAATGCAGCTACACACCCAACACCGAAAAATATTAATAGGGCTGTACCTATAAATTCTGCGATGCATTTACCGAGTAACGAATGTTGTTTATTCATCTCTATTCCCTTTTACTGTATAAATATTTAAGTTCGATTTGATGTGCACAAAGATACTTATCATTAACAATTTAGCTACATAAAAGGTTTTAATTTGAGCGTTCGGTCATGGTTTGTGTTTAATCGAGCATTTGTAGTGTTTTTAGTTCTATTTCGAGAGTTTTGTTAAATGTAAAGAAAAAATATTTATTATGTGCTAAAAGATCTGATTTTTACTCTGTTATTTGTTAAAAATGTTATCTAAATAAGGTATGAAAAAGAATGGTCGGATATGAAGGAAGGATAAAATGTATTTATTCATTAAATTAAATTTTGGTATGGAGCGATGAACATTTATCGATGAAATAAATGTTCATATACGCTTATTATGTCTTTAAATTAACAAAAATAAAGATTATGTTATTCAGCATTGAATTAGAATCAAGTCATGTGGATCATGTTAAAACGCCTAGCATTGACCATCGTAAGGAATTTTTGCATTAATAGTTTGACCACTTTCACCAGGGAAATTTGTGAACATGGCTTCAAGTAACTCATTAAATACCCCAGCAACAACACCACACTCACCAACGCTTTTTACTCGAGATTCATATACTTTTTTAGCATCATCCTCTGGCCCATTTTTTAATGATGATGCTTCTACGATATCAAGTGCAAGCGCACGGTTATAGGTGGTGATTGAACTCGTTGAAGTACCTATAACTCTACGATGATAGCGAGGCATTGAGTAACGGTGTTTAGACTTGGCTAATCGGCCACCACGGAGTGCATTTGGAGAACTAAATATAGGCGTAGAAATAAGAGAGGTTTCACCATCATCGATTCCATAAGCAACAATAGCAATATATTCCGCCGTGTCAGAGTTTGCTGCAATGGAGTAACCTGCTAAACGTAATTTATCTTCTATTTTTTGCTTGTAGTGAGAAAACTCTAATGAATTATTGTTTTCAATATCGGCAGGGATAACGGCGATACTACCAGTACTTGTAAATTCTGGTGTATAAAAAGCAGTGGTGGAGGTATTGATTTTAATCATGCTACAAGCGGTAATAAACGTAACAAATAAAAGAAGAATGCTTAATTTTAAATGTTTCATGTTAAATCCTTATTGTGCCGTTAAGTTAAATTGATACAAATTTGAATAAGTAGTGATGGTATTTAGCGTGTTAAGTTATTTTGAATTACCCATAATCAGCTCTATGTTGTCCTCTGTTATTTAAGCTCAGTGCCTGGTAATAAAGCGGTACAGTACCGCTATTTCATTCGACTTCTGCGTTAAATTATTTTCCAGTCATCGGTTATTGCTTCAATGATTTGCTTTGAATTACACAGAACTAACTGCGCTGATTATTAAAAAATATAACGAATGCATTTTAAATTAAATGACGCTTTCATTAACTAGCATTGAGGTTACTTATGTAATGATTAATGTTATTGGTTTGAAATATGAACAAGCGATATTAAATCAGACTCTTTTGTACTTATAACATAAAGTACTAGCGAGAAATAGGCGCTCTATAAAATGGAAGTGATCACTGACTATTTGAATTTAAGCGTGATGAGTTGAAATGAGTTTGCCCATTAAACATCATGCTTATTAAGCCTTCTCGTAGAGCACCATTAGAGCGTTGCATTGAATGAATATTTAACGATTCGAAAATGGCAATTAAAATAGCTAAACCACTGGCAAAAACAGGCACTCGAGATGCTTCTAACCCAACAACGTTGAGTGTTTTAATTGACTGGCATTGTATGCATTGTTGTTTAATTTGTTGTAATAATTCAATGGATAAATGATGACTTAATTGTTGTGCTTGATTGATTTCATTGACCGCTTGAATCGTACCTGACGCACCCAACGTTAGTTCCCATTCAAGGCTAACATATTGCGCTTTAACCGTTGAAATGACTTGTCTTGCGGCATTGACCGCATTATTAAAGTTATATTCATTAAGCAGGTCATCGGCAAAATAATGACTTAGCCAAGTCACACAACCTATGTTTAAACTATTCGCTACATGGACTTTGTTACCTTGTCCTAAAACCAACTCAGTACTTGCCCCTCCAATGTCTAATACTAATAATTCTTTATCTGTATTTTCGGTAAAAGAAACGCCTTTAAAAATAGTCTCTGCTTCTTGAATACCTGAAATAAGATTGATTGGATATTGTAGTATTTTTTCAGCTTTATTCAAAAATTGCTGATTGTTAACGGCGATTCGTAATGCCGCCGTCGCTGTGATCAGGATACAAACGGGTTGGATTTCGTCTAGCAACAATCTAAAGCTTTCTAAGCAAGCCCAGCCTTTTTCCATTGTTGCTTGATCGAGTTGTTTATCACCATTTAAGCCAGCGGCTAAGCGTACTTTCTGCTTATGCTTTGAGGCAACGTTAAAACCATTCCCTTGCTTAACGACTGTCAGCATATGGAAGCTATTAGAGCCTAAATCAATAATGGTATAACGTGCTGCTGTCATATTATCTTTTATGTGACCTATGGTAATTATCTTTACGATTGTTGTTTGAATGCACTTTATATTTAGTGACTTTCATTACTGGTAATGAGTCTAATAAAGAGGCTTTATCGTATTCACTGACAGGAATGTTATGTTTAATATACTCTTCTATGCCAGGTAAATTAAACACATATTTTTCACAAGCCAAACTAATTGCTAAACCGGTTTCACCAGCACGACCTGTTCGGCCAATACGATGTACATAATCTTCACAATCATCAGGTAAATCAAAGTTGAATACATGTGATACTTTCGGTATGTGTAAACCACGTGCTGCGACATCAGTTGCAATTAAAATATCAATTTCACCTTCGGTAAATTGTTTTAATATTTGCTCACGTTTTTTCTGTGGTACATCACCGGTTAACAAGCCTGCACGATGACCGTCACCTGCTAAGTAACCCCATACTTTTTCACAAGCATGTTTAGTGTTAGCAAATACAATCGCTTTCTCTGGCCATTCATCTTCCATCAAGCTCAGTAATAACAACATTTTATCTTCGTTCGAAGGATAAAAAAGTTCTTCTGTAATATTAGCTGAAGTCATTACTTCAGGTTCAATTTGCACATGCTCAGGGCTATTCATATGTTCAAATGCAAGTTCTTGTACTTTATGCGACAGAGTTGCAGAGAACAATAAGTTTAAACGTTTATCAGCAGCCGGCATACGACGGAATAAATAACGAATATCTTTAATGAAACCCAAATCGAACATACGATCCGCTTCATCTAAGACAACACTTTGTATTGAATCTAAGTTAATGACACCTTGTTTAACGAAGTCGATAATACGACCCGTGGTACCAATTAAGATATCAACACCTTTTTCTAGTTTATTTTGTTGAATTTCAACTTTCTCGCCCCCATATGCTAAACCAAGGCGTAAAGAGGTTGACTCTGAAAGAGTGATTGCATCTTTATGTATTTGAATCGCAAGTTCACGCGTAGGTGCTAAAATAATAGCTCTAGGTTGATTCTTACGGCGATTTTCAGGTACATCGTTAGTTAATAGGTGATGGAAAACGGCAGGTAGAAATGCCAACGTTTTGCCTGTACCCGTCTGAGCTTGGCCTGCAATATCTTTACCTTGTAAGGTAATTGGCAGTGACAAAGCTTGAATCGGCGTACAGTATTCAAAACCTATAGCAGTTAAACCTGAAAGTAGACTTGGCTCTAGAGGCAAGTCTGAAAATTTTGTTTGAGTTAGGTGTGTTTTATTCATTTGCAGAGCATAGCAGTTTATACTTGCAATAAATATTGAGATCGATTCAAATATCAAAAAATATATTTTACCAGTGAGCATGTTATAATAACTTTCTACTAGTAAATCTTTTCTGGAGATAAAAATGAGCGAAAATATCGTAACTTTAAGTGATGCAAGTTTTGACACTGACGTTGTAAATGCAGCTGGTCCTGTTTTAGTGGACTTTTGGGCTGAATGGTGTGGTCCTTGTAAAATGATTGCACCAATTTTAAGTGAAGTCGCTGTTGAATATGCAGGGAAAGTAACTGTTGGTAAATTAAACATCGATCAAAACAGTGAAACACCACCAAAATTTGGTATTCGTGGTATTCCAACTTTATTATTATTTAAAGATGGAAAAGTCGCTGCAACTAAGGTTGGCGCACTTTCTAAATCACAACTTACAGAGTTTTTAGACGCTAACGTTTAAATATTCTACTCAGAATGAGGTTAAGTTAATCTAGCTTAATCTTCATTCTGGACAGTTCCAATTATTAATGCTACCTTTACGCTCAAATTATGAGCAATTCATATTTAAGCTATTCAAACACACGTTATCTACCCATTTAATCCATATTAAAACATCAAAAGAATTATGAATCTAACCGAATTAAAAAATACTCCCGTTCCTGAGCTTGTTGAGCTTGGAAGTTCTATGGGGCTTGAAAATTTAGCCCGCCTTAGAAAACAAGATATTATCTTCGCAATATTAAAAGCCCATGCTAAAAGTGGTGCTGATATTTTCGGTGCTGGTGTTTTAGAAATCTTACAAGATGGTTTTGGCTTCTTACGTAGCTCTGACAGCTCTTATTTAGCTGGTCCAGATGATATCTACATTTCCCCTAGTCAAATTCGTCGTTTCAATTTACGAACTGGTGACAGTGTTGAAGGTAAAATAAGACCGCCTAAAGAAGGCGAACGTTATTTTGCATTGCTGAAAATTATGCAAGTCAATTTCGACAAACCAGAAAGCTCCCGCAATAAAATCTTATTTGAAAACTTAACGCCTATCCATCCTGATGAGCGTTTCCGTTTAGAAAATGGTAGTGGTAGCACAGAAGACATTACTGCACGTATCTTAGATTTAGTTTCTCCGATTGGTAAAGGCCAACGTGGATTGATAGTTGCACCGCCAAAAGCCGGTAAAACTATGCTATTGCAGAATATCGCACAAAGTATTTCAATTAATTACCCTGATGCCGAACTGATTGTTTTATTAATCGATGAGCGTCCGGAAGAAGTAACAGAAATGCGTCGCTTAGTACGTGGTGAAGTAGTGGCGTCAACCTTTGATGAGCCTGCTAGCCGACATGTACAAGTCGCTGAAATGGTTATCGAAAAAGCAAAACGTCTTGTAGAGCATAAAAAAGACGTGGTTATTTTACTTGATTCGATCACTCGTTTAGCGCGTGCCTACAACACCGTTATCCCAAGCTCAGGTAAAGTACTAACAGGTGGTGTTGATGCTAATGCATTACATCGTCCTAAACGTTTCTTTGGTGCTGCACGTAATGTAGAAGAAGGTGGTAGTTTAACTATCCTTGCTACTGCGCTTATCGATACGGGTTCTAAAATGGATGAAGTTATCTATGAAGAATTTAAAGGTACAGGTAACTCTGAAATTCATCTAAATCGTAAATTAGCTGAAAAACGTGTTTATCCTGCGATTGATATCACTCGTTCAGGTACGCGTCGTGAAGAATTGCTGACTAAAGCTGATGAATTACAACGTATGTGGATTCTACGTAAGATCGTCCATCCAATGGGTGAAATCGGCGCAACAGAATTCATGATCGATAAGTTAGGTTTAAGCAAAACTAACGATAGCTTCTTCGACGCAATGAAAAACCAAAAATCAAAATAATTAATTTTGATTTATTGGAAAATAACGCTACTTAGGTAGCGTTTTTTTTACTTTAAATTTTGTCTGATCGTTAGTGACATAACACTTGATAAGCTATTAAGTAGAATTACTATTATTCTTTCATTCAATTAAGACATAATTAATTTTAATCAGTAAACTTGATCAGTTATTGGCTCTCTTTCGTATTGATTTAGATAGTTAATCGAGATTAATAAGTTGTAACCGTTCAATATAATAAGCAGGTGAATATGAAGTTTGATGATTTGCGTGATTTTTTAAATCAGCTAGAAGAAAAAGGGCTATTAAAGCGTATTAGCCAAGAAATAGACCCGAACTTAGAAATGACTGAAATATCCGATCGTACGCTACGTGCTGGCGGACCTGCCTTGTTATTTGAAAATCCTAAAGGTTACGACACGCCTGTTTTAACTAATCTTTTCGGCACCACTGAACGTGTTGCATTAGCAATGGGCAAAAAGAAAGTCAGTGAATTGCGTGAAGTCGGTGAATGGCTTGCTTATTTAAAAGAGCCTGAACCACCTAAAGGCCTAAAGGCGATGTGGGAAAAGTTGCCTATTTTCAAGCAAGTGTTAAATATGCCAACCAAAAAGGTAAGTTCACCTGCTTGCCAAGAAGTTGTGATGGAAGGTGACGATGTCGATTTAACTAAATTACCTATTATGAAATGTTGGCCTGGTGATGTAGCGCCGTTAATTACGTGGGGGCTAACTATTACGAGAGGTCCTTATAAAAAACGCCAAAACCTCGGTATTTACCGTCAACAGTTGATCTCTAAAAATAAAATTATCATGCGTTGGCTATCACATCGAGGTGGTGCGATCGATTTTCGTGAGTGGCAAGAAGCTAATCCGGGTAAACCTTTTCCCGTGAGTGTTGCTTTAGGGGCCGACCCAGCGACTATTTTGGGTGCAGTGACACCTGTGCCAGATACCTTATCTGAATATGCCTTTGCAGGGCTATTACGTGGCTCACGGACTAAAGTCGCAACTTGTTTAAGTAATGATTTAGATGTCCCTGCAACAGCGGAAATGATTTTAGAAGGTTACTTGATGCCTGGTGAAGAAGCGCCAGAAGGACCTTACGGTGATCATACTGGTTATTATAATGAAGTCGACGATTTTCAAGTAATGACAGTAACCCATGTTACGACAAGAAAAGATCCCATTTACCATAGTACTTACACTGGACGTCCACCCGATGAACCAGCAATACTGGGTGTGGCACTTAACGAAGTATTTGTTCCAATTATTAAAAAGCAATTCCCTGAAATCGTTGATTTTTATTTACCGCCTGAAGGTTGTTCATACCGTATGGCTGTCGTCTCGATGAAGAAAAGTTATCCGGGGCATGCGAAGAGGGTGATGTTAGGTATTTGGTCTTTCTTACGCCAGTTTATGTACACTAAATTTATTATTGTGTGTGATGACGACGTTAATGTCCGAGATTGGAATGATGTGATGTGGGCAGTCACCACGCGTATGGATCCAAGCCGTGATACCACCTTAATTGATAATACACCTATCGATTATCTAGATTTTGCTTCACCTGTCTCAGGTTTAGGTTCAAAAATGGGCCTAGATGCAACCAATAAATGGCCTGGTGAAACAACCCGTGAATGGGGGACACCTATTGTCATGGATGAAAAAGTAAAAGAAAAAATAGATGATCTTTGGAATGAGTTAGATATTTTGCCATAATATAAAAAGGTTGAACTAGTTATCATTAACTTTTTAACCTTATGTTAGTCATATTTTTCGCCAAAAAATAAAGAGAAAAGAATGTCACAAATTACTTGTAATGTAGCGTCAATTGAAAAGTTAAATGCGTTTTTATACCGTATATTTTTAGCCCCAACCAGTGCTGTTTCTTTTAAAGCTGGACAATATGTATCAGTGATCATGGGGGAAGGGGATAAACGTCATTTTTCTATTGCCAATACACCTTCAAGCGATTTAATTGAATTACATATCGGTGCCACTGAAGATAACAAATATGCGATGCAAGTCGTTGAAAAAATGCAATCAGGTGAGCCATTAGAAGTCGAAATTGCTAACGGTGCCGCTTATTTACGTGAATCTTCAACTCGTCCTATTATCTTAATGGCAGGTGGAACTGGCTTCTCTTATGTCAAATCGATTCTAGAGCAAATTGTTGAGTCTGAATTAGAGAACCCTGTTTACCTATACTGGGGAGTTAAGGAATATTCACACTTTTACTTTGAAGAACAAGCGATTAACTGGTCTACAGAGTATCAAAATATCCATTTTCACCCTGTTGTAGAGCTACCTGAAGCATTTTGGCAAGGTAAAAAAGGTTATGTTCATCAAGCAGTATTAGATGAATTTAGTGACTTGTCTGCATTTGATATTTATATCGTAGGCCGCTTTGAAATGGCAAAAATCGCACGTGAAGATTTCATTAAACAAGGTGCTTTAATCGATAATATATACGGCGATGCATTTGCATTCATCTAACCTCGGTTAGGTTGCTACTAATTTAACTGGTTACCGTTCAATTGATATTAGTTCAATGGATTCCAGTTAAGTTAATTCCCGCTAAGTTAATCGTACTGAATAATCCTCTCATCGCATGCGATAGGGGTATCTTATTTAGCGTAGATTTACGCTAAATAAGCTTTTTTAGGAAGCGTAAAGTCTCCTACAGACACTGATCGACTTACTTTCTGTTTTAATAATATTCAACTAGTCAGTTAGCACCTTACTGAAAATCAATCAAAGTTGACGTCAATGCATTTTAAAAACTACCTTCTGAAGCATCAATCTAATTGGCTCAGGTAGCAAATTCAGTCAAATCTCCTCGCTGTCATAGCTAAAAGCATGTAAAATGCGTCTTCCATTTTATAGAGAATTAAAACATGCCAAGTAACATTGATAAATTTAGCGATATTCGCCCTTATAATGATGAAGAGATACAGCCTGCTATCAAACGCGTCATTAATAGCGAAGAGTTTATCGATGCGATATTAGGCTTTCGTTTCCCTAAACTATCAAAGTATTTAGGTTTTGCGCTTAAACCCTTAGTGAGACAATATTTACTATTTAAATGGCGAAAAATTAACTGTATTGATCAAATGCAAAAAATCATGGGACGTTATGTACAACGCATGATTGATTCTACTACGACAAATTTCACTTATTCTGGTTTAGAAAATTTAGACGCGACTAAAAACTACCTGTTTGTATCTAATCATCGTGATATCGCGATGGATCCTTCTTTTGTTAATTGGGCTTTGTATTCAGAGGATTTTAAAACAGTACGTATTGCAATTGGTGATAACTTACTGAGTAAACCTTTTGTTTCAGATTTAATGCGCATGAATAAAAGTTTTATTGTTAAACGTTCCGTCACTGGTGTTCGTGAGATGATGAAATCGTTATCGCACTTATCAGATTATATTTGTAGTTCATTGAAAGAAGACAGTAGTATCTGGATTGCGCAAAAAGAAGGCCGTGCAAAAGATGGTTTCGACAAAACCGATCCTGCGATTATCAAAATGTTTTATGTGAATGGTAAAAAGAAAAAAATTCCATTTGCTGAATATATTAAATCATTAAATATTGTGCCTGTTGCCGTTTCTTATGAGCTTGACCCATGTGATCAACAAAAAGCACGTGAATTATATGAGAAAGCAGAATTTGGTGAATATAAAAAATCTGAATTCGAAGATATTGAAAGTATTGTCAGTGGTATTATCGGTAAAAAAGGTCATGTCCATGTTGCCTTTGGTAAACCTCTAAGCGGCGCATTTGAAAATGCGGATCAAGTTGCTGAAGAAATTGATAGCCAAATTTATCAAAATTACTTTTTACATCCTTCTAACCTCATCGCGGCTGAGCAAGATGTCGATAATATTCCAGTACAAGATATCGAAGCATTTAAAGCCCGTATTCAAGCGATTAAGCCAGAATTACAGGATACAGTATTAAAAATGTATGCGAACCCTGTTGGCCATTACACGAGCTAATATAAACTAAACTAGGTAATTTTTATATTTGTTATGCACATTCAATAATGTATTGAATGTGCTTTTTGCGTTTTATTTTTGATTGTATCTTTTTGAAAAATAAAAGGTATTTATTGTTTATTGTTCTGCCTCAAATTTTAAGTAAATTCATTAACAGAGTTATCCACAGAGAGTTATACATTGAAAGTGAATGGCCACTTACCTTTTGTCTCTTTATTTAGGGGAGATTAATTGCTTAATTTTTAAGTTCTAATGAGATTGATACCCTCGCTATCAATCCGCACTATTAACCTCTAATTTTTACTTCACTTCGACAATATAATAAAACGTGATCACAATTTTATGGCGTGTAGGTATACTATGTACCAATTTTATCTGATTGGTAGTTAATCTATGGCTGTAGTTCCTGAAAATCCTTTTGTGCTTGTTGACGGTTCCTCGTATTTGTACCGTGCTTTTTTTTCTCCTCCACATTTAACCAACTCTGCGGGTGAAGCAACAGGGGCTGTGTACGGCGTAGTGAATATGCTACAAAGCCTGTTAAAGCAATTTAGTCCAACGCATATTGTGGTTGTGTTTGATGCAAAAGGAAAAACCTTCCGTGATGATATGTACGGTGAATACAAAGCGAATCGTCCGAGTATGCCTGATGATTTACGTAGCCAAATAGAACCATTACATGCCGTTATCAAAGCAATGGGCTTACCTATTTTAACTATTCCGGGTGTTGAAGCGGATGACGTGATCGGTACCTTAGCGTTACAGGCGAGTAAGATGGGGGTTAAGACCCTGATCAGTACTGGTGATAAAGATATGGCGCAATTAGTTGATGAACATACCTTCTTAATTAACACCATGACTAATACCACTTTAGATGTTGAAGGCGTTAAAGAAAAATTTGGTATTCCACCTGAAATGATCATCGATTATTTAGCATTAATGGGTGATAAGGTCGATAATATTCCTGGTGTACCAGGTGTCGGTGAAAAGACCGCATTAGCTATGTTACAAGGTTTAGGTAACATGGATAGCATCTATGAAAACTTAGATAAATTAGCTGATTTAGGTTTCCGTGGTAGTAAAACCATGGCTAAAAAGATGGCAGATAATGAAGCAATGGCACGTTTGTCTTACTTATTGGCTACCATTAAATTAGATGTTGAATTAGACCAAGGTTATGAAGATTTTAAACCTTCTGCGCAAGATACTGATGAGCTAATTAAACTATTTGGAAAATTAGAGTTTAAACGTTGGTTAGCATCATTATTAGCAGGTGATAATTTAGTCGCTAAAGCTTCTTCATCTCAAGAAGGGCAGTTTGTTGCGCCTATAGAAGCCGCTAAATCAATGGTAGATCGTGATAGTTATAAAACGATTTATACAAAAGGCCAATTATTACAGTGGATTAAAAAATTAAAGCAAGCAGACGTATTCGCTTTTGATACTGAAACAACCAGCTTAGATTACATGCAAGCTAAAATCGTTGGTTTATCTTTTGCTATTCAGACTAATGTAGGTGAAGAAGCCGCGCCTGTTATTGAAGCCGCTTACTTACCGTTAATGCATGATTACATTGATGCACCTACACAATTAGATTTTACTGAGACACTTGAGCTACTAACGCCTTTGTTGACGTCAGATGAACATAAAAAAGTAGGTCAAAATCTTAAATACGATCGCAGTGTTTTACTTAACCATGGTATTACATTAGGCGGTATCGCTTTTGACACTATGCTGGAATCGTATGTATTAGATAGTACCGGTAAGCATGATATGGATACCTTAGCGTTAAAATATCTAGGCCATAAATGTATCAGCTTTGAAGATATTGCCGGTAAAGGTAAGAAGCAACTGACTTTTAATCAAATAGCGATTAAAGAAGCGGCTCCTTATGCAGCTGAAGATGCAGATATTACGTTGCGTTTACATCTTGAGTTACAAGCGCGCTTAAAAGAAATACCTGAGTTATTGAAGGTATTAGATGAAATAGAAATACCGTTATTAACTGTCTTATCTGACATAGAAAGAGGTGGTGTAGAAATTGATAGTAAATTACTGGGTGTTCAAAGTGTTGAAATTGCAAAACGCTTATTAGAGTTAGAAGAATTAGCTTATGAAGAAGCTGGTAAACCTTTTAATTTGAGTTCACCGAAGCAATTACAGACTATTTTATTTGAAGAACTCAATATTCCTGTCATTAAGAAAACACCTAAAGGTGCCCCTTCTACAGCAGAAGAAGTACTTCAAGAGTTAGCGTTAACTTACCCGTTACCTAAGTTGATTATTGAGCACCGTGGTTTAAGTAAATTAAAATCGACTTATACTGATAAATTACCGTTAATGGTTAATGCAGATACTGGTCGTCTACATACTTCATACCATCAAGCGGTCACTGTGACTGGTCGTCTATCATCAAGCGATCCAAATTTACAAAATATTCCAATCCGTAGTGCAGAAGGTCGTCGTATTCGCCAAGCGTTTATTGCACAACCAGGATATAAAATTGTCGCTGCCGATTACAGCCAAATTGAATTACGTATTATGGCGCATTTGTCTCAAGATGACGGTCTATTAACGGCTTTCTCAACAGGTAAAGATATCCATAAGGCAACTGCTGCTGAAGTATTCTCTGTATCACTTGATGAAGTGACAGTTGATCAGCGTCGTAGTGCTAAAGCGATTAACTTTGGTTTGATTTACGGTATGAGCGCATTCGGCTTAGCAAAACAGTTAAATATTGGTCGTCAAGAAGCACAAACTTACATGGATCGTTACTTTAGTCGCTACCCAGCAGTATTAACATACATGGAAGATACGCGTTTGTTAGCGAATGAAAAAGCCTATGTAGAGACTATCTTTGGACGTCGCTTACAGTTACCTAATATCAATGCTAAAAACGGTATGCTGAAGAAAGCGGCAGAACGCGCAGCGATCAATGCACCAATGCAAGGTACTGCTGCGGATATCATTAAAAAAGCGATGATCGATATGGCAGCTTGGGTGAAACAACAGCCACAAGGTAGCGTTCAAATACTCATGCAAGTACACGATGAATTAGTCTTTGCCATTAAAGAAGAATGTGTCGAAGAGTATACAAAAGAGATTCAAGCCATTATGGCGAATGCAGCTGATCTAGATGTGCCATTAATTGCTGACGCAGATGTTGGTAATAATTGGGATGAAGCGCATTAAGTTTATAAATTATTTGTTATATAATTTATGAACTAAATGAAATATCAAATGACTAACCAGTTGAAGATATTTCATGATCTCTTCCCTGTTTCCCTCAATATATTTCCGTATATTGGGGGCTTTTTTTGCCTGTATTTTGAGACAATGGGGCGCAATGTATAGCGTTACTACATCGAGTAATAGGAACGTTATGCTTAGTTTGTGTTGATTGAGCGAGAGCTGGTGTACTACTTTAATCTTTTATAAAGGTGTCTAAAATCACAACGGTATAACCGATAATAGCGTTATATAAGTTGATAACTTCTTTTATTTATACTGACTTCATTTTTCTACTACTATTTTTTAATCATTTCCTACCAGCACCTTTCATAACCGTATTGAGCACTATCTTTGATATGCTTGTTGGTCATATGTTCAGAAATAAGATGTTTCGATTGAATCTTGAATTAGTAATGAGAGCAATGGTTACTGTTTGAAATGATTTTAATCTGCTTTTTCAATACTTTTTTGAAAAGTGAGTTTGAGAAGGTTATGTGAAAGAATAAAAATGAAGGTGAAAAATGTTGAACGATACAACCTTCATTATCTATTACTGACTTTTTATTAAGTGAGGATTACTTTTTCATTTATTACGCAATACATCTGTCGCAAACACCATGTGCTTCTAATACTTTGTTTGTTATCTTAAAGCCAAATTGAGAAGCTTTTGTTGAGAATGCTTCATCGATAATAGGATCACTGAGTTCAATCACTCGCTTACATTTATCACAAATCAATAATTGCATCGGGTGTTCACAACCTAGGTGGCAACACATCAGATAAGAGTTCAATGACTCTATACGATGAATGAAATGATTATCTAATAAAAAATCAAGAGCACGATAAATAGTTGGAGGCTTTGCTTTGCTATCGGATTTTTGTAATTGCTCTAATAATTCATAAGCTGTAATCGCGCCTTTATGCTCTGCCATCAAAGTAAATACCTGCTGGCGAACGGCTGTAAAGCGTACATTGTTAGACTCACAAATATCGATTGCTCGCGCGAGTAATGGATGGGGCATAGTGACAACTTATAATCGGTAAAAGAACAGTCATAATATCATAAGCAAGTCAGATTAAAGAATGCAATTATTGTAACAAGTGACAGATCTAATATTTTTCATTATTACTTGAGTCTTATTTTTTAGCATTATCTTGGTGAATAATTATATTTTGGTAAGTCTCTGAACGTTTAATAGTTTGTGTCGGTGTTTCTCCGAATAAATTTTTATATTGTGCATTGAATGTGCCTATATGAAAAAAACCAAAATCCAGCGCAAGGTCTGCAATACCAAGTTCATTATCTGCATTTAATAAAAGACGTCTGATTTCATTGAGACGACAATCTCTTATGTATTGAATGGGTGACATGCCAAAGCCTTGTTCAAAACAATATTGCAGTGCGCGTCGACTGACCTTGGTTATTTGGCACAATTCGGTGATAGTGAGAGGGTAGTTATTGGTTTCTTTAATGTAATGAGTAATATCAGCAATCACTCTTTGAGTGGTTTGTTGTGTTACTTTCACTTCATCAAAGCCATATTCTGTTTGTGCCAATAAATCCGCTACTTTAGACGTAATAAGTGGCGTTAATCTGGCTAATCGAGCAGGGTTTTCATCGCCGAAAACACTATGACTTCCCATCGGTGAGTTATTATTATTCAACAATAAACTAATCAACTTGGCTAACTCATAACTCACATAATGATTAGGTCGTGAAGCCTGCATGGTATGGCTTTGGTTTTGCCATAGATCGTAATCTCCTCCAATCATCTCCTCACTAATACTCTTTTTATTAATCACAAGGCCATAAATATGAAAATCTGGTGGTGTTATTAATTCAAATTCAATACCAGAAGGACGCGTCATTAATTGCCCTTCGACTATCCCACTGTTATTAATTTTCGGTCTTTGCGGTTGCAATGAAAAACCAAGCCATAGATTGTCGTGTTTCACACAGCACTGTTGTTGTAATGTGCGGTTAGTGAATTCTTCAAAGAAATGAATGCCTCCTAACTTCAATTCATCTAAATAACCGCTGAATGTGCCACTACTGTGTTGATTATAGCGTTGCTCCCATTGTATTAGGCTTTCTGCTTGTTGATTGACATCAAAAGTAAATGATTTGCACCTTTCTAGTGCAGAGACGGTACTGCCTTGGTGCTGCTTTATAAACCCCATTTTTCCGCCTTTTCTTATTTATGCCTCAATTTGAGGCGTTATTTACTTAACATGCTGTTTTAAAAGTAATTTTGTTTTTGCGTAATAGCGTTATTCAGTTGGAACGATCCTCGCAATCTATGTTGTTATTAGTTTGCAAAGTTTGCGCCGAATTTAATGTTTTGAGGTATTTACCATGTCCAATTATCGCTATCAGCTAGGTAGTCATGTTTATCGATTTGATAATCTTGCTGATTTGATGGCTAAAGCATCACCAATGAGATCGGGCGACCAATTGGCTGGTGTTGCTGCGATGTCATCAGAGCAACGTGCTGTCGCACAAATGTTATTGGCTGAATTACCGTTAAAGACCTTTCTTGAAGAAACACTGATTCCTTATGAAAAAGATGAAATAACACGTCTTATTATTGACGATCATGATGCCGCAGCATTTTCAGAAATTTCACATTTAACCGTGGGCGATTTTCGCAATTGGTTATTACAAGAGACAACGACTGAAGTTGATTTCAAACGTATACGCGCAGGTATTACACCTGAAATGGTGGCTGCGGTCAGTAAAATAATGCGTAACCAAGACCTTATTTTAGTCGCTAAAAAATGCAATATTATTACTCAATTCCGCAACACTATTGGCTTACCCGGGCATTTATCTACACGCTTACAACCAAACCATCCAACAGATGATGTAAACGGTATTGCAGCAACTATTTTTGATGGTTTGATGTATGGCAGTGGCGATGCTGTCTTAGGGATTAACCCTGCCACTGATAGCGTTTCACAAGCAGTGAAATTAATGAAGTTAATGGATGACGTTATTCAGCATTATGAAATACCAACACAGTCTTGTGTATTAACGCATGTTACTAACACCATCGAAGCAATAGAACTTGGCGCGCCTGTGGATCTGGTTTTCCAGTCTATTGGCGGTACTGAAGCAACCAATCAAGGTTTTGGTGTAAATCTCAACGTATTAAATGAAGCACATCAAGCCGCATTAGAGTTGAAGCGCGGAACTGTCGGCAATAACGTCATGTATTTTGAAACAGGTCAAGGTAGTGCGCTTTCTGCTAACGGCCATCACGGTGTGGATCAACAAACCTGTGAAACACGTGCTTACGCAGTCGCACGTAAGTTTAAACCTTTATTAGTGAATACTGTGGTTGGCTTTATAGGCCCTGAATACCTTTTTGATGGGAAGCAAATTATTCGAGCAGGTTTAGAAGACCATTTCTGTGGGAAGTTACTGGGTTTACCGATGGGGTGTGATATCTGTTATACCAACCACGCCTACGCCGATCAAAATGATATGGATAACTTACTAACGCTATTAGGAGTTGCAGAGTGTTCATTTATCATGGGCATTCCCGGTTCTGATGACATCATGCTTAACTATCAAACAACCTCATTTCATGATGCTCTTTATGCGCGTCAGGTATTAGGACTGCGTCCTGCACCAGAGTTCGATCAATGGTTTAAAAAAATGCAATTGGCTCCTGCGGATAACCTAACCCAATTAAGTAACACATTACCTGATTGCTTTGCTCATCCATTAAATATGATCAAGGAGCTTTCATGAGTGACATTAAACCCAATGACTCAACAATAGTCCATAAAGACCCGTGGGAAAAATTACGTCAATTTACTGATGCGCGTATTGGTTTAGGGCGTGTGGGTACAAGTCTGCCAACATCTGAACTACTGCGTTTTCAGCTTTCTCATGCGCAAGCTATTGATGCGGTTCATGTACCACTGGATGTCGATAAATTATGTGAACAATTTGCAGAATCTGAAATATTAAAACCTTACTTACCAATACAAAAGTTACATAGCAAAGCACGTGATCGCATGGAATATCTGCAACGTCCAGATTTAGGTCGTCAATTGGACGAACAGTCTATTTCTTCTTTACAGCCTGCGGCAGGTGAACGCTACGATTTAGTGTTTGTGCTTGCTGACGGTTTATCTTCTTACGCGATTAGTCACCATGCTAAACACTTTGTTGAGCTTTTCATTAGCCGCCTCAATGAAGAACCCAATAAAAAATTAAATATCGCCCCTATCTGTGTCGTTCAACAAGGCCGTGTTGCCGTGGGAGACGATGTTTGTGAAGCCTTAAATGCGAAACAAGTCGTACTTCTGATTGGCGAACGTCCGGGATTAAGTTCCCCTGACAGTATGGGAATGTATCTAACATGGAATGCTAAGCGCGGTATTGAAGATTCATTACGTAATTGTATTTCAAATATTCGTCCTGAAGGTTTGAAGTACCAAGCTGCAGTTCACAAGGGACATTATTTACTCACTGAATCTCATCGCCTTGAGCTAACGGGAGTAAATTTAAAAGATCGTTCTGAAGATTCATTACTTGATACCGATGATACACAACAATTTTGCTTAACGGTTTAATCCGCTATTGCTTCAATAAACAACAATTAATTTTAACTATCTAACCAAAATAAAAAAGGAACTATTATGTCTAATAACGAAGAGTATCTTGCTCAAAGACAATTAAAAAAAGGAGCGGCAGGTTGGATCTTGCTTGCCGGTTTGGGGATCTCATATGTTATTTCAGGCGATTTTGCTGGATGGAACTTTGGTATTGCTCAAGCAGGTTGGGGTGGCTTTGTCATTGCTGCTGTATTAATGGGCGTGATGTACTTAACACTGGTGTTATCACTTGCTGAAATGTCAGCAGCTATTCCTGCAGCAGGTGGTGGTTATAGTTTTGCTCGCCAAGCAATGGGGCCGGCTGGAGGTTATCTCACAGGTTTAGCGGTATTGATTGAATATACACTTGCGCCTGCTGCGATTGTTATTTTCATTGGTTCTTCGGTTAATGAACTATTAGGGCTTGATGGGCCGCTTGTTTATGCTGCTTTCTATCTTGTTTTTGTTGGTATCCATATCTTTGGTGCAGGTGAAGCATTAAAAGTGATGATGGTGATCAGTGCATTAGCGGTATTAGCAATCATAGCAACAGGCGTTGTGTTATTACCTGAGTTTAATGTTGATAACCTATTCGATATTATCCCATCAGAGGGCGGTACAGAGTTCTTGCCAATGGGGTATTACGGTGTTTGGGCTGCTTTACCTTTTGCAATGTGGTTATTCCTTGCCGTAGAAGGTGTACCGCTTGCAGCAGAAGAAGCAAAAGATCCCGCTAAAGATGTGCCTAAAGGTATTATTGCTGCGATGATTTTCTTACTATTTACTGCCATTTTAGTGGTTGTTTTAGTGGCAGGTGCCGCTGGTGCACAAGTGACTGCAGGTAGTGCTGTACCATTAGTTGATGCATTAAAAATGACGGGTAACCCAAATATTGCGACTATGGTGAATGTATTAGGTTTAGCGGGTTTGGTTGCGTCATTCTTCTCTATTATTTATGGTTATAGCCGTTTAGTCTTTGCATTATCTCGTGCAGGTTACTTACCACAGAAACTGTCATTAACTAGCAAACGTAAAGTACCTGTAGGTGCACTTATTGTACCTGGCATATTAGGTTTTCTATTATCGTTAACGGGAGAAGGTGACTTAATGTTATCAATGGCCGTTGTCGGTGCAACAGTATCATACGCAATGATGTCTGGTAGCCACATCCTATTACGTATAAAACAACCAAATCTTAATCGCCCATACAAAACACCGGGTGGTGTGGTGACTTCTGGTATTTCATTCGTATTGTCTTTAATCGCATTAACGGGTGTTTATGCTTACGATGTAAGAGCGTTCTACTTTACATTCGTACTCTTTGTTATCGGTATGGCGTATTACGCTTTAGTCGGTAGAAACAATTTAGTAGCTTCTTCTGCTGAAGAAGAGTTTGCGATGTTGTCTCGTGCTGAAGATGAGCTTGTAACTAATTAAATATTAAGGCGTTCAATCTCAATTAATTAAAACCTATCTAATAAGATAGGTTTTTTCATATTAGTCATCTCTAAATACCTTTACTTACTTGTTTCTATTGAACTTTATGAATACTTTCATCATCACACTCTTCAAAATTCATATTATTAATCAATAAATTATTCCTAAATAATTATCACCTCTATATTAATTTAATCATATTTAGGTATTTTTTGGCGATTTAATGATCTAGAACATAGTTAATGCCGTATCATCTGCTTCCTTTTTGAACATATTAGTGAAATGCATATTTTATTGAAAATATGCAAAGGTAAGTAATGAATAAAGTAAATAAAGCGTTTTCCAGTGTTCTCGTATTACTGTTTGTTGAGTCAATAGGACTTGCATTCATCTACGGGACTTTTATTGAAGCAATATTAATAGGTTTGCCAGCGATGCTAATGCCGCTATGGTTAATGCAAACTGCACCTAATGCAACACTAACCAAGCATGCTTCTGCACTATCAGCCATGATCTTTGCTTGTTTACATATACATCAAATGAATGGCTTGATAGAAGCCCATTTTGAAATATTCATCTTAATGGCAATTCTGATCATTTTTAGCGATTGGAAAGTCTTTATTTCAGCTGCTTTGTTAATTGCAGTACACCATCTCTCTTTCTATTTTCTACAAGTGAGTGGGTCTGGTGTCTATATATTTGATCTAGACAGACTATACTTCTCCACGGTTATTATTCACGCTGTTTACGCTGTGGTAGAAGCCATTATTGCTGGTTATATTGCAAAAATATTATACGACGATAGCCAAGTTGGTAAAGAGTTAGCACGAGTCACAAAAATATTAACAGAGAATGAAGATTCACTGGATTTAAAGGTACGTGCTAATGCTGATGGTAATCTTGTGTTGGTTGGTTTTAATGAACTTTTAATTGTACTCGACAATGTTGTGACAGGTGTTAAGAATCAAACGACTGATTTTATTGTTAACGCTAATAATTTGGTTTCAGCAAAGACTGAACTTGAAATATCTGCAAATGACAGACAAGCAGAAACTGAGAATATTGCTTCTTCCGTTGAAGAAATGGCGGTAACCGTCGCTTCAATAGCTAAAGATACCAATGAGTTAAGTTTACAAATGAGAGATGCCACGTCTTCAACCCAAAAAGCCAATGACTACATTGAAGAAATAAATCTTAAAAATGCCCAATTGACTGGTGCATTGAATAAAACCAGTGTTGAAATAACCGCGTTAGCTAATGCGAGTGACGTTATTGCCAAGGTTTTATCTGAAATAACCAGTATTGCAGATCAGACTAACTTACTAGCACTTAATGCTGCGATAGAAGCCGCTAGAGCGGGCGAACAAGGGCGTGGGTTTGCGGTGGTAGCAGATGAAGTAAGAGCGCTTGCTAATCGAACCAAAGACAGCACAAAACAAGTTAATGAAACATTAGTACAACTTGTAAATCATTCACAATCATCTACTCAATCAATGGTGCAATGTATTGATGCCGTTGATATTGTAATTTCTGTGGCAGGCCAAGCGAATAAAGAAATCATTAATGCTTCAGCGTTAGTGTCATTATCTAGTGATATAGCGCATTCAGTTGCATCTGCTGTGGAAGAACAGTCAGTAGCGACCAATGATATTGCACAAAGCACAGAGAAGGTGAGTTCATTAAGTAAGGATGATACTAAAAAAGTAGATATGTTAGCGCAAGAAGCCGATAACATCTCTCATTCTGTTACTTTATTAGAATCAAGCATTGCAAGATTCAAATAAAAAAATAACGCGTGTCCATTATGCTGTTTTCATTTTGTGGCTTGTTTTTACTGTCTTGACGGCTATCTATTTTATTAGTGGCCGTTTAATCAGTTACGATCCAGAAGAAAAGCTAACAGGTCAAAATAGTATTTTTGTAATGCAGGAGTTGAGGAAAATAGCTCAACTTAAAAATGTAGATCTAAGCGACACTATTATTCATTTCACTAGTGATCATTGTTCTTGCACACAATATTCTGAAGCGCATAAAAAAGATATTAATGAACAAGCAGGATTAACGGGGTTTAAGGTTATTAATGTCAATTTACCTGCAAACCTATCAACAATCATCCCATCAACACCTTCCATAATGATTGTGAGTGACACACAAACATTATTGTATTTGGGGCCTTATTCAATTGGTTTAGCTTGTACTGAATCTAATGGATATGTTGAAACGGTGATGAATAACTATGCTAAAGGTTATCGTTCGGACTTAATTTTAAATGATGCATCAGGTTGTTATTGTAACTTGTGATGGTATTTGAAAGGCTTTAGAAGTTAAAAAAGCCTCAATTTTATTAAAATTGAGGCTTTTTGTTTATTATCGATTTAACTCGATAATAACTTTATACATTAAATAGCTTATTCAGCTGCACAACCTTCAGTACTGGTAGAGTTAGTGTAAACAATATCACCAATCGGATCATAGTCAATTGCGACTACATTACCTTGCTCTACAAAGAAGGCTTGTAAAGCATCAGCATCAACCGTGCCTTCGTCGATCACTTCTAGTTCAGGGTAACCGTCACCACCTGCTGCATTAAAGCTTGGGATAGAGAAAGTGTATTCATTTGTTTCAGAGAATACTTCACCACCAATACTGGTGATATCTACTGACCCAGCAGTACAGTTAACTTCCATTTTTACATCGGTAATTTGCGCGTAAGCGCCTGCACCTTGTGTGAACGTTGCGACAGTACCTAAGTACTCTTTAACTTCTGCACCGGTCATCGTTGCTAATGTCACTGTATTACCAAAAGGCTGAACAGTTAATACGTCACGGTAAGTAATATCACCTTCGGCAATAGAAGCACGTACACCACCAGAGTTCATTACACCAAAGTCAGCATTAACACGCTCACTTTGTGCGATAGCAATTAAACGGCCCATGTTAGTTTGCATGCTACGGACATCCGCTCGTTCACCGTTTAGATCGCCGCTTAGCGTTGCTAATGTTTCATCTAAGCCCGCTTCACCTGCATCTTGGTATACTTGTAATGTTGCTAATAAGTCTGCGTCTTTTGTGATTTCATCTTGAATAAATACAAGTTCAGTTGTTGCTTCACCCTCTTCATCAAGTACAGGGTCTCCATTCTCATCAAGTACCGCTACTTCTTCTTTTAAATTAACGGGAATCAACGCATAGCTATCTAGTGTTAATACGCCATTGTCGTAGGTGAAGTCAGCACGACCAACGTATTTACCCCATTCATGTGCTTGTACAATGTAAGTACCATTTTGTTGATCAGGTACACAATCATCACCTGGATTAAAGTCAGCATAAACAGTATTATCACCTGGCTCCATACATACTGGATTTTGAGAGTGACCACCGATAATCGCATCAAGTTGACCTTCAGTTAATGAACGCGCTAGTGCAACATCACCCGGTGCATTACTACCACTTGCAGCATCAGCATAGTGACCCATGTGTGTTACGGCCATTACAATATCAGCACCATCAGTTCTAAGTTCATTGATTAATGTCGGTGCTTCATCTTGAGGATCAGTAAACGTTAAATCGCCAATATATTCAGGGTTAGACAATTTAGCAGTATCATCGGTTGTAAAACCAATTAAGGCTAAACTCACACCATTGATATCAAACGTTTTGTAGGCATCAAAGTAGCGACTGCCGTCTGCGTTATAAATATTAGCTGAAAGCATTGGAAACTCTGCTAAGTCTCTTTGTGTTTCTAATGTTTCTAGTGGGTTATCAAATTCATGGTTACCCACAGCCATTGCATCATATGCAATTGCATTCATACCCACAAAGTCAGGTATTGCATCTTGTAAGTCAGATTCTGGCACACCAGTGTTAACATCACCGCCTGAGAATACTAGTGCAACACCGCCTTCTGCTTCTACTTCAGCACGTATCGTATCGATTAATGTTTTACGCGCGGCCATGCCGTATTCGCCATCGTCATTTTGCCAAAAGCGACCGTGGTTATCATTGGTGTGTAAAATAGTAAATGTAACTTTTTCTTGGACTTCTATGTCCGTATTGTCAGTGCTATCACTATTACATCCAGATAAAATGCCTGCTGCTAGCAAGGCACAAGTAATACCGTTTACTTTTTTGTTTAACATTGTATTCCCTTAGATTTTTAATATGCTTTTATTATTTTATAGTTACTAATTCTTATTTATTTCGATGTTATGAAATTAGATAGTGTTATCTCGCTAGCGCAATTTACACATGCAAGATGACAGATTAGTTAAAACCTAACATTAAAGATAAATTTAATGTTATTAGCGACGTTTAAGCTGACCGAGCAGTCAACTACTTAAATAAACTACCTTCAGTTGTTTGAATTTGCATCATTTATTTTTATTTTTATTTATTTTAGTCCTTTATGGTTAGGCTTATATAGCGGAATGCTGTAATAGTTAGCTAACTATTTTATGTCGAATTTCCTCTCGCTTGAACACTTTTATGATCCTTTTATTAAAGGCACTGTTGCTGGGGGAACGGATTGGACCGCGTTATAAAAAGCATTGATGGCCTGTACCGAATATTATGTATAAAACCAAATAATTTAAAACCTTTGGGCCTAATAGAATATGTCACATTATTTCAAATTAAGTCGTTTAGCTAAGCGATGGAGATTACCGGTATCGAGCTTAAGCTGCTTTGCTGTTGAGACCCAATTATTATCATTTTCTTGGTATGTCTGCTTAATGACTGCGGCTTGAAAACTATTGGTTGCTTCACGTAATCCTTGATCATGTTCAGTGGAAAATGATTTATTATTTTTAGCTGATGTTATATTTATTGAAGTTTGGTTCTGTGTGGCAAGGTTTTCTGCATTGAGTTGAAAGTGGTTTGCTTTTAATTGTAGGTATGAATCTGCTGCTTGTGATTTTGCAATCACCGCCGCACGATTGATGGCATGCTCTAACTCTCGCACATTACCCGGCCACGAATACTGTTGTAAAATATTGATAGCAGCGGGATCAATGGTTAAACGTTTAAAACCTAATTTTGCACGGCATCGTTCAGCAAAGAATCCTGATAATAATACGACATCATTATCTCGCTCTCGTAGTGGGGGAACGTGTACAGGGAATACATTCAAACGATGGTAAAGGTCAGCACGAAAGCGTCCTGCTTTGACTTCCTCATGAAGTGTACGATTAGTTGCTGCAACAATTCGTGTATTAACTTTTAAACTTTTTTCATCGCCAACACGTTGGATATCGCCGTACTGTAAAGCACGAAGCAACTTTGCTTGTAGTGATAGCGGCAACTCACCCACTTCATCTAGAAAAAGTGTGCTGTTATTAGCAAGTTCAAATTTACCTTTACGATCACTTATCGCCCCAGTAAACGCGCCCTTTACATGCCCAAATAATTCACTCTCTGCGACCGACTCTGGCAATGCTGCGCAGTTTAAATAAATCAGGTTATTATCGCAACGCGTTGACTGCTGATGTATGGAAGAGGCGACTAACTCTTTGCCCACACCTGTTTCGCCAGTAATTAAAACCGACAGTTCAGTATCAGCTACCGCTTTAATCTGTGATTTAAGATCTAAGATCCCTTGTGATTGACCAATCATACCGCTTGTCTGTGATGTAAAAGAGTCAAGAGGATCGCTATTGCTGAACACGCCAGCTTGGTTTTCTAGCCTCTCCATTAACAGTGAAGTATGCAAGCTTGCGGCGGCTAGGGCACTGATAATACGTAGGTCATCATCACTAAATTGATCAAATTGGTGAGGGTCGAAAGCATCGATGGTTAATGCGCCAATTAAACGATCATTGGCAAGTAATGGCAGCCCAATACAAGAGTGAACATTTAATTCCCCCTGATGATTCGGAATAAGCCCATCATAAGGATCGGGTAATGTGCTGTCAGCAGGAAAGCGAACAACATCGCCCGCTCTAGCAATTGCTTCTAATCTAGGGTGTTCTTGAATATTAAAGCGTCGTCCTAATACTTCATCATAAAGACCATTAATCGCTAGCGGGGAAAATTGTTGGTGCTGAAAAGCTAATAATGCTGAAGCATTACAATTAAATAGTTTACGGATAACTGACAGCAGACGATCAAATCTATCCTGACTAGAAACACTGACCGTTAAATCAATCGCTAATTGCGTTAATGCTTGATATTTATTGCTCATATTAAACCTACTATCAAAGTGATTCTCTATTGTCATTATGACATTTTAATTGTTTAAATGACATTGTTTAAATAGTGTCATAATGACAGTTTAAAATTATAAGTTTCATTAAATCAAGTGCTTATGTTTTGGCATGTAATCTGCAAAATAGAAGATAACTTTTTAAATCTTTTATAAATTATGCAGGTAACAATATGACTATTCACATTAAAAATAACATTCATTGGGTTGGACAACGTGATTGGGAAGTAGAAAACTTCCATGGTATGGAATTCAAATTAACAAAAGGTACCAGCTATAACAGCTATTTGATTCGTGAACAAAAAAATGTATTGATTGATACGGTTGATCATCGTTTTAGCTTACAGTTTGTGCAAAATCTAGAGATGGAAATTGATCTAAATGAGATTGATTTCATTGTCATTAATCATGCAGAAGAAGATCACTCAGGTGCATTGCCCGCGCTAATGGCAAAAATCCCTAATACCCCTATTTACTGTACAGAAAATGCAATTGATTCAATTACAGGTCAGCATCATCATCCTGAATGGAATTTTAATATCGTAAAAACCGGTGACGCATTGGATATTGGTAACGGCAAACAATTGATATTTGTAGAAACGCCTATGTTGCACTGGCCAGATAGCATGATGACTTACCTGACCGATGATGCCGTGCTGTTTAGTAACGATGCATTTGGTCAACATTATTGTGATGAACATTTGTTTAATGACGAAGTTGATCAAAATGAATTAAAAGAACAATGTTTACGTTATTACGCAAATATTTTAACGCCTTTTAGCTCGCTAGTGACTGCCAAGATTAAAGAGGTACTTAGCTTCAACCTACCTGTTGATATGATTGCAACCGCTCACGGTGTTATTTGGCGCGATGACCCTACGCAAATTATTCATCAATACTTAGAGTGGGCAGATAACTATCAAGAAGACCGCATTACTATTTTTTACGACTCTATGTCTAACAATACACGCATGATGGCTGACGCTATGGCTCAGGGAATTCATGACGTTGACCCAGGTGTTGCGGTTAAAGTATTCAATGTTTCACGCCAAGATAAAAACGAAATATTATCTAATGTGTTCCGCTCTAAGGGTGTATTAGTGGGATCACCAAGTATGAACAACGTGATGATGCCGCAAATCGCTGCGATGTTAGAAGAAATAACAGGATTACGTTTTAAAGATAAAAAAGCCGCTGCATTTGGTAGTTATGGTTGGAATGGCGGTGCCGTTGACCGTATTAATATACGTTTAATGGATGCTGGTTTTGAAACTGCTGACAGCTTAAAAACAAAATGGCGACCTGATGGTAAAGCAATGAATACATGTCGTGAATACGGCCGTGGTATTGCAAAAAGCTGGGCATTACATGATATCAGTAATATTCAGTCTATCACTGCTAACCAACCTATGACTGTCAAACCTATTATTGCAGAGCCTATTGCAGAACCTATTACAGAAACTATTGTAAAGGCTAATGTACAGGCCAGTGTCCAGAGCGATCCAGCACCTCAAGTAACGCCTTCCACAATTCAAGTAGCGTCTTCTAAAACTGAAGTTGTTCAAGTTGATGATGCTCAAAACATGTTATGTACAGTTTGTAACTGGGTTTATGAACCTGCTATTGGTGAGCCAAATCAAGATGTTGCAGCGGGTACCGCTTGGAACGATGTGCCGGACTTCTTCCTTTGTCCTGAATGTGGATTAGGTAAAGATGTGTTTGTTGCGGTTGCACAGAGTAAAGCATCATGAGTGCGCCGATCATTATTATTGGTAGCGGCTTTGCCGCTTACCAGTTAATCAAAACCATTAGACGCACGGATCAAACAATAGCGATCTCAGTTTTTACCCTTGATACAGGCGATGATTACAACAAACCAGATCTAAGTCATGTATTTACTAATAAACAGAGTAGCGTAGACCTTATCCGACTAACTGGAGAAGCCTTTGCCACTGAATTTAATGTTGATTTACATGCATTTACTGAAGTTGAACAGATCAATTGCGAACACCAAGACATTTTGGTTGCAGGTGTCGCGTATCCTTATTCAAAACTGGTTTTAGCTACGGGAGCGCGGGCCTTTATTCCGACCATGCTAGGCGATGCAACGGACAAAGTGATCACGCTTAATAGTTTACGTGAGTTTGAAAGTGCACAACAACAGTTGCAGCAAGCTCAACGTGTTTTAGTTATTGGTGCCGGGTTAATCGGCACTGAGATTGCGATGGACCTGTCGAGTAGCGGTAAAAAGGTGCTGGTGGTTGACCCTAGTAAAGGTTTGATGGCAAATATGCTACCAGACTTAGTCGCGAATCAACTTCGCAATAAAATGACTGACGCAGGTGTAGTGTTTGAATTGGGAAAAACCGTCCATTCATTGAATAACTGTTTATCAGAAAAAAACGCATTAGATACAAGCGAAACAGGTATTTGTGTCACGCTTAGCTCAGGTGAAACACAGATTGTTGATTGTGTTATTTCTGCGGCAGGTTTAAAAGCAAACACAGGCTTAGCACGAAAATCAGGTATCAACGTCAACAAGGGGGTGGTTGTTAATGTGCAGTTACAAACATCTGCTAACAATATTTATGCCTTGGGAGATTGTGCTGAGATAAATGGCAAGGTGATGTCGTACTTACAACCCATCATGTTAAGTGCGAATGCGTTAGCTAAAACATTATTAGGACAAGCGACAGAAGTCACCTTGCCGGCAATGTTAGTTAAAGTAAAAACACCGAAAATGCCAATGCAGTTAGGTGGCAATATGGTAAACGGTGTCACTGCTTGGCAAGCGGATATCGATACCGAGGGCTGCTCAGTAAAGGCGTATAACCAAGATAAAAAAATGATTGGGTTTATCGTAACAGAAGGGCACATGAAAAAAGCTTTTCCATTATTGAGAGAATTACCTGCGGTACTTTGAGCTTTATACAATGAAAACCTAGGTTTGGTTTTGTCAGATAAAACCTCACTTATTATTTGAATCCAAATAGCGTAATCCAAATAACATTAGGAGAATATTATGAGTCATCTACGAATCCCAGCAAACTGGACAATTCAGCGTTCAACTCCTTTTTTCACTGTTGATACTGTGCCAAAAGCATTATTAACTCATCATAATACAGCGGCAGATGTGTTCGGACAATTATGTGTCATGGAAGGCGTTGTCACTTATTTTGGTTTTGCAGATAGCGAGGCGACTGAGCCAGAAGTCACGGTGGTTATCGAAGCCGGACAATTTGCAACGAGTCCTCCACAATATTGGCATCGAGTAGAGTTAAGTGAAGATGCACAGTTCAATATTAATTTTTGGTCAGATCAAGATAAAATAGGCCAATCGATGTATAACAAAAAGTAATGTGACTTAGCACCTTATTTTTCGCATGATAATACCCATTCCATTAAATAGTGGATCTATTTTACTGGTTAAAATAACTCACTTTAGTGATGTAGGTTTCGTAAAGGGCACAACCATCTACATTAACTTATGCCTTGAATTTAGTTGTGTTAACTGCGTGAAATTTAACTCACATACTTGATGGAATTGGTATAAATCTGTAGTCTAAATTTATTCTTCATATCCTGATTTGATTAAAGGTTACCACCTTTTAAAGCTGCGATAGATAGCTATTGCACAATAATGTTGAATCTAAGGTCTCAAAAATAATGACTCTCAATCTTCCAAAGCTTATTAATGAATTCCCTTTACTTAAAAAATTGATAAAACTGCAAGAAATCAGTTGGTTTAACCCAAATATCACTAGTTTAAAAGATGGTTTGCCCTATGTTGGGTTAGATGATCATGACATTAAAGCCGCAAGCGATAGGCTTAAAAGATTCGCTCCTTATCTAGCAAAAGTATTTCCAGAAACCGCTGCGACTAATGGCATTATTGAATCTGATGTTGTTAGTATCCCCAAAATGAAAGCCAAATTAGAACAAGAATATGACACCATTATTCAAGGTCAATTGATGTTGAAAAAAGATAGTCATTTACCTATATCCGGTTCTATTAAAGCACGTGGTGGCATTTATGAAGTACTTACTCACGCTGAAAAGTTAGCAATAAAAGCCGGTTTACTGCAAGAATCAGACGATTACAGTAAACTTGATACCGATGAATTTAGGCGTTTTTTCAATGGTTATAGCATTGCAGTCGGGTCGACAGGTAACCTGGGACTATCTATCGGTATCATGAGTGCTCAATTAGGCTTCTCCGTTTCTGTGCATATGTCAGCGGATGCACGCCAATGGAAGAAAGATAAGCTTCGTTCACATGGTGTTAACGTCGTTGAGTATCAACAAGATTATGGTGTGGCAGTGGAACAAGGCCGCAAAGAGGCTGAAAGCGATGCTAATTGTTTCTTTATCGACGATGAAAATTCACAAACACTTTTCCTGGGTTACGCTGTCGCAGGCGAACGTTTAAAGCAACAGTTTGATGATATGGATATTAAGGTTGATCAACAACATCCGTTATTCGTTTATCTTCCTTGTGGTGTTGGTGGAGGGCCTGGCGGTGTTGCCTTTGGGTTGAAAATGGCTTTTGGCGATAACGTACATTGTATTTTTGCTGAACCGACACATTCACCTTGTATGTTGTTAGGTGTACATACAGGATTACAAGATGCGATTTCAGTGCAAGACATTGGAATAGATAATATTACTGCTGCCGATGGGCTGGCGGTAGGGCGCGCTTCTGGTTTTGTTGGGAGAGCAATGCAACGATTATTAGATGGTTATTACACGCTTTCAGATCAGCGTATGTATCGCTACTTAGGCGATATGAATCAATTAGAGAATATTCAATTAGAACCGTCAGCATTAGCTGGCGTAATTGGACCGATTATCGTTACACAAAATAAAGAATATAAAGAACGCCTTGGTTTTGACGACGCAAAAATGAACAATGCGACTCATCTTGTGTGGGCTACTGGCGGTGGTATGGTGCCGCAAAAAGAGATGGCGTCGTATCTTGCAAAATCTGCTTTATAAGAAAAGCTTTATCGCTTTTATTTAATATGAGTCAGGCTATTCCGCTTGCTCATACCCCTCAATTTTAATTCCTTTGTAAAATGAATAAAAAAGGATGAATATCTATGCTTATTCATTCGACCATCATACTACCTCTATTGATTACTAACGCGTTATTTATTAGTGAATTAATCAATCGGTTTGGTACCACACAAGGTTTATAAAATGACGCACATCTTACATCGCCACTGTCATGCTGACTTACCGACTGTTTCATCAGGTGAGGGAGTTTATTTATTTGATACACAAGGTAAAAAATATTTGGATGGTTGCGGTGGAGCTGCAGTGTCTAATTTAGGCCATAGTCATGCCGCAGTTAAACAAGCCATTATTGATCAAGTTGAAGCTATTCCTTTCGCTCATACTGGATTTTTTACGAATCAGCCAAGTGAAGAGCTCGCTAAGTTATTAACTGATTTAGCACCTGATAGCCTTGATCATGTTTATTTCGTGAGTGGCGGTTCTGAAGCGGTGGAATCTGCTTTAAAGATGGCGCGCCAGTATTTTGTTGAAATAGGTAAACCTAATAAAACACAATTCATTGCGAGACGTCAAAGTTACCATGGTAATACGTTAGGTGCGCTTGCAGTGGGCGGTAACGAATGGCGAAAAGAGAACTTTAGGCCTTTATTGGCAGAAGTTGAGCATATCTCACCTTGTTATGCTTATCGTGACCAACGAGAAAATGAAACTGAATTAGCGTATTCACATCGTGTTGCCGATGAGCTAGAAAGTAAAATATTAGCGATGGGGGCTGAAAATGTCATGGCATTTGTTGCTGAGCCAGTTGTTGGCGCAACGACTGGTGCAGTTCCTGCTACAACTGGTTACTTTAAACGTATCCGCGAGATCTGTGATAAATATGATGTGTTATTAATTCTTGACGAAGTGATGTGTGGAATTGGCCGTACGGGGACTTTTTACGCCTTTGAACAAGATGAAATTGTGCCCGATCTAGTGACGATTGCTAAAGGATTAGGCGCAGGCTATCAACCGATCGGTGCCGTTGTTGTGAGCAATAAAATTTACGATGCAATGGCCAATGGCAGTGGTTTCTTCCAGCACGGGCATACTTTTATGGCGCATCCAATCGCCTGTGCTTCTGCTTTAGCGACTATTAAAACTATTTTGTCAGAAAATCTATTAGAGAAAGTGGTTAGCCAAGGTGAAAAATTACAACGTAAATTAAAAGACGCTTTATTACCTTTAGATTATGTCGGTGATATCAGAGGAAGAGGGCTCTTTATTGGTGTTGAATTAGTGGCAGATAAATTAACAAAAACTCCCTTACCAGCCACCACTGAAGCCAATAAAATGGTTAAGCAACTAGCCATGAAACATGGATTAATGTGTTATCCAATGGCGGGTACTATTAATGGCCGAGCTGGACATCATATATTGCTTGCGCCACCCTTTATTATTAATGATGAACAATTAGATGAGTTAGTGAGTAAATTAAAAATAGCTTTAATTGAAGCTGCAGCTGATTGGACAAAATAATGACTGAACCACAGAAATTAGATGCAACACTAAATGTAGATCTGCATGAACAAAATCAGAAGTCTGCGATCATAGTTGCTCCGAATGGCGCAAGAAAAACACAATTAGATCACCCTGCTTTGCCTATCACGATTGAAGAGATCGTGAATGATGTGATTGCTTGTAGAGATGCTGGTGCAGCAATGGTTCATCTACACGCACGAGATAAAAATGGCTTACACTCTCTCGACATTGATGACAATTTATCAACCTTCGAAGCCGTTAAATCTGCCGTTGGTGACAGTATTATTGTTCAATTAACAACTGAAGCAGTGGGGCAATATCAACCGCCACATCAGATGCAATTAATTCGCGAAACAGTGCCTGAAGCGGCTTCTTTTGCATTAAAAGAATTGGTGCCTGATGATTCATATTTATCAGTCGCAGAAACATTTTTCCATTGGGTCGCTGACAGTGGGATTATTGCGCAATATATTTTGTATTCAGTGGAAGATGTTCAGCGTTACTTTTCATTGATTAAGCAAGGAATATTACCTAATAAAAATCATCATATTTTATTAGTGTTAGGCCGTTATCATAAACAATTGAAGTCCACGCCAACTGATTTAGCACCATTTCTCAGCGATCAATTATTAACCGGAAATACACGTTGGGCGACCTGTGCTTTTGGCCCTGAAGAGCAAAAGTGCTTAATCAGTGCGATGTTAATGGGAGGAGATGTTCGAGTAGGCTTTGAGAATAATCACTTTGATAGCCAAGGACTGATGGCCAAAAGTAATGCTCAACAAGTCTTAGACATAAAAGCGGTAACAGGGCTATTGAATATCAACTTACATAATGCCAAAAGTTTCCGAGAGGCTTTGCTTAGTTAGTTAGTTAGTGAATGAGGGCTGGTTTATAACCTGCTCTTTTTTCTAATGAATAATGGATTTATTGGGGGCTATTATCGCCTAAACTTTCTGTTACCCATTTCTTAAACTCATAAATTTTCCTTGAAGATAATCGATAACTCGGTACAAAAACATAATAAGCGTAATGTGTTTCCATCGAAATATTAAGTGGGTTTACCAACTCATTATTTTCTATTAATTTACTCACCATAAAATCGGGTAATAGGGCTAAACCTAAGCCGCCCTTAGCCGCTTCTAATGACATATAAAAATGTTCAAATCCAGTACAGCTGTAAGTACTGTTATAGACCAAACCTTGTTGTTTTTTAAACTGTTCCCAAAGCTGCGGACGAGTAATATGAAAAATAGAAGCATGATGTTGAATATCTTCAATGGTAGTTATCGGATTCTTTTCGAGTAGTTTAGGAGAGGCGACTAAAACGAGTTTTTCTTTTCTTAGCAATGTCGCGTTTTCATAATGTGTCGATATAGCAAGGCAACGTACTGCGATATCACTTTCACCATTGGTTTTTTTTATAATGCCATCGCCGGTTTTTATTCTGACCCGAATGTTCTTATTTAACTCATAAAACTGTTCTATTTTAGGAATGAGCCATAAGCTTGCAAATGAAGGAGTCACATTTAGCGACAGCACTTCTTCAACTTGATCTATCAATACTAAACTCTCTGTTGTGTATTGAATAATCTCCAGTGCTTCAATTATTTTAGGTAAGTATTGCTCGCCGGCACTGGTTAACTCTATTCCATTTAAGCGCCTATTAAAAAGTGGCTGACCTAATTGCTTTTCTAGTGCTGAAATATTTTTACTAACGGCACCTTGGCTAACAAATAACTCCTGTGCGGCTTTAGAGAAACTCATATTGTCTGCCACGGCAACAAAAGTTCGTAAGGCTTTTATTGATGGTAAATTAGTGTTGTTCAGCACTGAGTTTTCTCCTGAGTTTTTCATATTTAATCGTGCATAGTTAATCGAGCATAGTTAATCTTTTAACAGTGACTTAAGCAAGTTGTATTTCTGGAAAATAATGAAGAGATTAAACATTTTATTAGGGTAAGTTAGGGCGTTTAATTTAAGATAATATTGTTCGAACTTTTTTATTCTCGAAAAATAAAATACTCAGCTCTCAAAAATAACATTAATAGTTAAAAAATAGTGCGCTATTTTGTAGCAAAAGAATAAAAAATGCACCAAAAAAAGACACTTCAAGTGGTTGATTAATGGTCAGTATGTTTAATTTTAAATCAGTGTGAAAACTAAGTGTTTGAGAGACCACATATTTTAGCTCGCAGGCTTGATTCTTGCTTGCCTATATAGGAAAGTAGCACTGAAATAAAACCCTAAAAGGAAGTTAACTATGTTTATTAAAAAATTGGCGATGGCTGCTGCTGTTGGCGCAACGTTAATGACAACATCTGCTTTTGCAGAAACTAAGCACGTTGTTATTGGAACTGGCGGTCAAACTGGTGTTTATTATCAGGTTGGTGGTGCTATTTGTCGTCTAGTGAATAGAGGCACAGCTGAACATGAAATCAACTGTACACATAAAACAGGTGGTTCAGTGACTAACATCAATGGTCTTAAATCTGGCGATCTAGATATGGGTGTTGCTCAATCAGATTGGCAATTCCATGCATACAACGGTACTGCACCTGATCAATTCCCAGAAGGTGCTTTTAAAGAATTACGTTCAGTGTTCTCTGTTTATGCAGAACCGTTTACCGTTGTTGCTCGTAGTGATTCTGGTATTAAAACCTTTGATGATTTAAAAGGTAAAAAAGTAAATATTGGTAATCCAGGGTCTGGCCAACGTGGCACAATGGAAATATTAATGGCAAAAATGGGCTGGACAGTAGATGATTTTGCTGTTGCTTCAGAGCTTAAATCATCTGAGCAAGCCGCTGCTTTATGTGATGGAAAAGTTGATGCGATTGTATTTGTTGCAGGTCACCCGAATGGATCAATTAAAGAAGCAACAACTTCTTGTGATGCTGTTTTAGTCCCTGTTGATAATGATGCGGTTAAAAAATTAGCTTCTGATAATGCATATTATGCAATGACTAGCATTCCAGCTGGTATGTACAATGGTACAGATACAGATACTGCGACTTTTGGTGTTGCTGCAACGTTTGTTAGCTCAACTAAAACTGATGATGAAACGGTTTACCAAATGGTTAAAGCTGTATTTGAAAACTTTAAGCGTTTCAAAAAAATGCACCCTGCATTTGCAAACTTGAAAGAGAGCGATATGATCACAAAAAATCTATCAGCACCTCTTCATGATGGCGCAATTCGTTACTACAAAGAAAAAGGCTGGATGTAATCCAACCTTAAATTAATAACAGCGGAAGTAGCGATACTTCCGCTGTGTTGTTTTAAGGTAATAGGTTTTAAGGTGATAGACTTTAAAGTGATAGGTTTTAAGGCGATAGGTTTAACGTCGATAAGTTTTAAGATAAAAATATTCAGGTAAAAATATTAAAAGTAACATTTTTAAAAAAGAGTATTTTAAGAACAACATTTTCAAACATACTTTAAATGAAAATATACCCAAGCTACTTTATTTGAAGTCGTATTCGAAGTGGCTTAGGTATACATATAGATAATCTAAAAGCATCAAACACGCATTATGTAGAGTGATTTAATTTAAAAAATCGCAGAAATATGCGTATCAATAGGAAATTTCTGATGACTGAAAAAACGTTAATGAACGACGAGGAATTGCAAGATCTTGTCGCTTCTACCGATACCGGTGGGCGAAACCCAACGAGCAACTCAATCGTAAAACTGATGGCTGGGGTTGCTCTCGCCTGGTCGCTATTTCAAATTTGGATTGCTTCCCCTTTACCATTTACATTTGGTTGGGGTGTTTTTTCAAGCGGTGAAGCGAGATCGATTCACTTAGGATTTGCTATTTTCTTAGCTTTTCTTTCTTACCCTGCCTTTAAAGCCTCATCGCGAAATCAGATACCGAAAGTTGATTGGGCGTTAGCTATTATTGCCAGCCTTTGTGCGCTTTATCCGCTTATCGCTGACTTAGCGATAGTTGATAATTTATTTGGCATGCGTTTGAGTGATCGCCCAAGTGCACCAAATACATTTGATATTGGTGTCGCCATTATTGGTATGTTAACGCTATTAGAAGCAACAAGACGTGCATTAGGTTTACCCTTAATGATTGTTGCGATGATTTTCCTTGGTTATACATTCTTAGGGCCTTATGCACCTGAGTTGATTGCTTGGAAAGGGTCATCGTTTGGTGGCGTAATGGATCACCAATGGTTATTTTCTGAAGGTGTCTTTGGTATTGCGTTAGGTGTTTCAACGGATCTCGTATTCCTGTTTGTATTATTTGGTGCGTTATTAGATCGCGCGGGCGCCGGTAATTACTTCATTAAAGTTGCTTTCTCATTGATGGGGCATCTACGTGGTGGCCCTGCAAAAGCTGCGGTTGTCGCATCTGGTATGACAGGGCTTATTTCAGGTTCGTCTATTGCTAACGTAGTCACAACGGGTACTTTTACTATTCCAATGATGAAACGTGTTGGTTTCTCTGCAGAAAAAGCCGGTGCCGTTGAAGTCGCTTCATCAGTAAATGGCCAAATTATGCCGCCAGTGATGGGAGCTGCTGCTTTCTTAATGGTGGAATACGTTAATATTCCTTATTTTGATGTTGTTAAACATGCCTTTTTACCAGCCATTATTTCTTATATCGCGTTGGTTTATATCGTACATTTAGAAGCGGTTAAACTGAACATGCAAGGTCTGACACGCGAAGGCCATGTTAAAAGTGCTAAAGATGTATTACTTTCATGGGCAATGACGTTATTACCTATTATTGCGCTTGCTGGTGGTGCTTTTTATCTCTCAGAGCTTTATCAAGCGTTAGCAACAGCTGAAGCAAGACTTGGCATTGTATTAGCCGTGATCGCCATTCAATACCTTATTTTGAAAAAATTGAAGACCAAAGCAAGTAAAGATAAGTTAGCTAAAACCATTTCAACGGGCGCAATTGTATTAGGTAACATGGTGATTGGTGCCTTTGGTTTGTTCTTCTTAATTAGCATCTTAAAATCTTTTGTAGCGCCTGATTTTATGTTTTGGGCTGTCGCGGTACTCGTACTGATTGCTTACGTTGTACTTGCTAAAATTAGTTCTGCTTATCCTGATTTAGTGATGGATGATCCCAATTCACCCGTGTTAAGTATTCCAGAAACAGGGCCGACCGTGAAATCTGGTTTGCACTTCCTGCTACCTGTTGTTGTATTGATCTGGTGTTTAATGATTGAACGAAACTCGCCGGGACTTTCTGCATTTTATGCTACGTCTTTGATGATTTTTATTCTATTAACACAGCGTCACTTATTTGCATTTTTCCGTAAACAAGCAACGTCAGGCATGGTCAAACAAGGCTTTAATGAGTTGGTTGATGGTTTAATTACGGGTGCTAGAAATATGATTGGTATCGCGATTGCGACCGCTGCTGCTGGTATTATCGTGGGTGCTGTGTCGCAAACAGGTATTGGTCTAAAACTGGCTGCATTGGTTGAGTTCCTATCGATGGGCCACATTATGTTGATGCTATTGTGGACGGGTATTCTTAGTTTAATACTTGGAATGGGGCTCCCAACGACGGCTAACTATATTGTTGTCTCTTCTTTACTAGCACCAGTTATTGTTAGTTTAGCGCAACAAAATGGCTTGATTGTACCGCTTATCGCTGTGCATATGTTTGTGTTCTACTTTGGTATTATGGCCGATGTGACGCCTCCTGTTGGTTTAGCATCCTTTGCCGCAGCGGCAGTATCCGGAGGTGACCCGATGAAGACCGGATTTATCGCCTTCTTTTACTCGTTACGGACCGCCTTATTGCCTTTCTTATTCATCTTTAACACTGATTTATTGCTAATGGATGTCACCTTTATGCAAGGAATTGCGATATTTATTATCGCCACCGTGGCAATGCTGATATTTACTGCAGGCACCCAAGGTTACTTTATTGCTAAGTCAAAATTATGGGAATCTTTTGCGTTATTAATTATCGCATTCACGCTATTCCGTCCTGGATTTTGGTTGGATTATGTCATTCCGCCTTATGATGAGAAAGCAGGCACTGAGTTAGTAAACGTCATGTCAGAAGTTGAACCTGGCACAGAGCTCCGTATTCTAGTAAATGGTCAAAATGACGTTGGTGACCCAGTGACATTAACGATGTTGATGGAAGTCGGTGAAGGCGCAACCGGTGAAGAACGGTTAGAAAACTATGGCTTAGAGTTGCTTCCTCAGAGTGATGGTTCAATCATGGTTGATGGAATTGGTTTCGATAGTCCAGCTGAAAAGGTTGGTTTTGATTTCGACCAAATTATTGTTGATGTCGGTGTACCTGTTGTACGACCTGCTAAACAATGGTTCTTTATTCCTGCATTATTATTGCTGGGATTAATTATTACTCTACAACGTCGACGTCGTGACAAGGATGGCCCTGCATTAGGTAATACAGATAAAGGCACTGGCCAAACCGTTAGCGCATAAAGCATTAGGTTAATATAACCACTCGTCATCAATCTTTCGATGACGAGTGGTTATATTGATTATGCTCTTTATATCCATCACACTAACTCACCTCTTTTGATTAACTCCCCCGACAGACGATGATCAGTTACACATTATTCTTAATGTCATTTTACGTGTAAAGCTAACGTAATAAATATGAGCTTAAAACGTGATTAATTATCCCTTCTCTTTATGTACTTCTTGTAATTATCTTCTTAAATTTTTCTTCTTTTAATTTATCTATCTATTTGGCTCTGGGAGGTAGTTAGCACCTGTGAATACAGACTTTTATGGTAGAGTGCGCCACTGAGCTTAGCATGATGCCTAAACTCATTTTAATAGGAACAGTTTGACCATCGTTTTTTATGGTATGGACTAGTTAATCAAATATTAATTAAATATGGAGCTGATATTTCTATTTGCGATGGCGGGTAGTTAAGTATCAGAAGCTATGAAATTTAAATCTAAAAAATACAGTATAGATTCTACTGATTATCAAATCGGTCAAGACAATATTAATAAATGGGGCTTTGATGTCCACAACACCGTTTTCACTTTCTCCGCAGGTTTATCACTCCTTTTTATTGTTACCTTACTGGTGCTAGATCCTGCCGTTGCAAAAGCGGGTATTGATTCAATTAAAGGCGCTGTTCTTTCTAACTTTGACTTCCTATTTATGTGGGGTGCAAATATCTTATTATTATTTGCAGTCGCTTTAATTTTTTCACCGTTCGGTAAAATTCGTTTAGGTGGCGATAACGCGAAGACAGATTATTCAACCGTGTCATGGATCGCAATGTTATTTGCAGCCGGTATGGGGATTGGGTTAATTTTTTGGGGAGTCGCAGAGCCTACCGCTTTCTATACGGATTGGTACGGTACACCTTTAAATGCAGAAGCGTTTACACCAGAAGGTCGTGAATTGGCATTAGGTGCGACGGCTTTTCATTGGGGATTACATGCTTGGGCTATCTATGGCATGACTGCTTTGTGTTTAGCTTACTTTGCTTATAACAAAGGACTTCCACTCTCAATGCGTTCTGTTTTTTATCCTATTTTAGGTGACAGAGTGTGGGGAATAACCGGTGATATCATTGATATCATGACTGTATTAGTGACCCTATTTGGTTTAGCAACATCACTTGGTTTAGGTGGTACACAAGCCGCTAGTGGTATTAGTCATGTTTTCGGTTTTGAAAATAGTATTTACCTTCAACAGTTTGTGATTGTATTGATTATGGGCCTCGCTATTCTATCTGTTACGCGTGGTATGGATGGCGGTGTTAAGCTGTTAAGTAACTTGAATATGGTCATTGCTTTTATCTTTCTAGGATTAATTGCGGTATTAAACTTCACAACAGTACTTGATTCATTTGCTACTGCCATTATTAGTTATGTGAAAAATATTATCCCTTTAAGTCAAACCTCTGGCCGTGATGACACAACATGGTTGCATGGCTGGACTGTGTTCTATTGGGCTTGGTGGGTAGCATATGCACCATTCTTTGGTATGTTTGTAGCGCGTATTTCTAAAGGACGTACTATTCGTGAGTTCCTCCTTTACGTACTGCTTATGCCTACTTTAGTGACCACTGCTTGGATGTCTATTTTTGGTGGTGTTGCCATTGAACAAATCATTGATAAAGTCGGAATATTAGGTGCGGAACAAGGTATTACAGACGTATCTTTAAGCCTCTTCTATATGTTAGATGCTTACCCGATGGGCGATATTCTTTCTGTTATCGCTATCGTCTTAATCATTGTTTTCTTTGTTACTACATTAGACTCAGGCTCAATTGTTGTAGACAGCATGACTGCTGGTGGCAAGATGGATGTACCCATGAAACAAAAAGTAGTTTGGGCTATTATTTCAGGCCTGATAGCGATGGTGATGTTATGGATTGGCGGAACTGAGTCTATTCAAGCACTGCAATCAATTACTATTATTGCAGCGCTGCCGTTTACTCTCATTTTACTGCTTGGTTGCGTTAGCTTAATTAAAGGGTTACTAACAGAGTTAGATAAACCGAAAGCTACGATTAAATAAAAAGAAAAGTAACGTCATAAGTAAACCCAAAAGCAAACACTTGGCTGATATTGGGGTTGTATAATGAAACTCTCTTGTACTCGGTATAAGGGAGTTTTTTCATTTATAGCTGATTATATTTAAGAACGAATGAAAATGCCTAGGTGCCATTTAAGTAATAAGCTTGATAACGGTCTTTTTTATAGGTTATTGATTGTTATCGACTCAGCCCTGCTGCTAAAAGTTTCCTCAACGAAGTCTATTTTTACATTGTTCTCTTGAATGAAATTTCGTGATGTTTGATAAGAAGGAAAGGGAATCGAGAATATGAACGTAAGTGTCCGACCAATTACGCAGTAAACATATTCTCCTATGATAAATATTTAAAATGGCAAAAGAAAGATCTACCCGCGGGATATTAAAGATTAGCGGTAAGTAACTTGACTAAACTTGACACGCGATTATAATAAAAAAATGAAAACATTATTAAATATTGAACAAATCAAAAGCTCAATGGCATTAGCTGGATTAACACAAACAGCAATATCAGAGCATCTTGATGTTACAAGAGAAGCTGTCTCTCAGTGGCTAAATGCTAAGGCATTTCCTCGTCCAAATAAACTGCTGAAGTTAGCTAAATTACTAAAATTGTCATTTAGTGAGCTAACTATTATAGAAGAAATTGATGAGCCAAGAATTGCTTTTAGAAAAGCAGGTAACTATAAGACTAAGCCTGAACATATAGAAAAAGCTAAAGATATGGGCCGTTATTTACGCCCACTAGTAGAATTCTTACCTTTTGATTGCCTTGAGACCCCTACTGTTTTTCAAGCTCCAAATTGTGAATATGATTACTTGCATAAAGCCACAGATAAAGTTCGTAATGATATTGGTCTAGAAGAAAATGAAATTGTTGGCTTTAATCATTTAATAACTCGCTTTAAAAACTTACAAGCAGTAATAGTTCCTGTGTTATGGGGAGCTAAAAAAAGGCATGAAAATGCAGTCCACATACATTTACCAGATTCAAATACGACTTGGATATATTTAAACCTCGATGTAAATATTCATGACTTTAAATTTTGGATGGCACATGAGTTAGGCCATTGCTTATCTCCATCTTTATCTGGTGATGAAGCTGAAAATTTTGCTGATGCGTTTGCAGGAGTATTATTATTTCCTTATGAAAAAGCAAAAAATGCTTATGATGAATTATCAATTAAAACAACCATCAAATCTAAGCTTAGTTATTTAATGGAATTAGCGAAAAAAGAAGTGGTCTCACCTGCAACTATTCAACTTCAGATTAATAATTATGCGAGACATCATGGATATTCTGAAATTGATTTTAGTCGTCAATTGTATGCATGGATTACCAACTTCAATAGAGGTTATAAAAACGTCAGTGAAATGTTTTTTAAAGACCTAGACAATGTTGATGCTAAAGAGTTTATAGAAAAAACTGAAAGCAACTTCGAAACCCCATTCTTTGATGCAGTAAGACAATGCTTGAAAAAAGATGATAAAGGTATTGGATACATTCAAATGATAACTGACATGCCTCTACTTGATGCACGAGAAATATATTCAGAGTTGAACTAAATGGCCCAAGCTAAAATTATAGTAGATACAAATTCATATTTAAGGTTAGCTCAATCGATTGATCCGTTGCTATTACAAGAGTTTGGTGTAGAACAATATTGTTTATATGCATTGCCTGAATTAAATGATGAGCTATCTAATCGCAAGCTCAAATCAAGCTTCTCATGGACTCAACAACCTAATTACTTTGAAAATCGTAGTGTTTTTCCCAATATGAGTAGGAAACAAAAAAAATCTCTAACGGAAACGTTTGATTTTTTGTGGGCATATGTAAAAGCGAATGAGCTTTATCCATCAAAAGTAGACACTAGCTATATTGCTCATGGAATTGAGTTGGAAATTCCAGTGGTAACAGATGATCAGAACATGATCAAGTTAGCAGTAGATCAAGATGTTGAAGCCATATTAACTCTTAACTTGATGAAATTAATGCTAGATAGTTCGCACATTGATATAGCTAAAGTTAAGAGTATTGCTAAATACTGGCAAGCCATAAGCGATTGCCCGGCTAATTTTAAATCTGATTTAAAAAGCATATTCAATATTACTATTTAAAATAAATCATCGTAACTTGTTAAAATACCAATTACTGTTATTGCTTTTTGTGGCTAAGTAATATTCGACACTCTTCTATAGGTTTCAGAGGCACTTCGGGGCACATAGCGAATTAGAAATTTTAGCTTATTTATCTGGATAACTAATCGCTTTCAGCTAAATAATGGTAAAAGGCAAAACTTGCCTCCCCATTGTTCTGACTTTCTCCAATACTTCGGGTGTGAGATAGTTATCATTCTGATTTGTATATAAAAATTATAGTATTTGAACAACTACATATATTTAATTAAACCATCTTATGAGCCCAAGTGATGCCTAACTCAATCAATGACAAAGTGACAAGTAATCTCCTTAAGGTTAAACAAGCTAATGCTTTTTATAACTACGTTCTTGGTTTTGATTCAGCAGGCATTGATTTACTAAAAACGGGAGCAAAGTTTCTTAAAGAGGGAATATCTAATTCAGTATTTTTCTCTGACTTTAAGTGTATGTATATTGATAAATCAGGTAGTAAAAAGATTGAGGTGATTTCACGAACAGGACGTAACTTTGATCCAAATTGGAAATTAGAATTTAGTGATGACATGCCGAAATCTGTTGCTTCCGAACTGTTGCAGTCTTGCGAGATTGCATTTCATGAAAATCGAATTCAAAACGAAGGAATGCCATATCTACGCGTTTGTTTACCTCCAATACTCTTGGATAATGAGGAATGCCAACTTCCTCTTTTTGTATCTGTAAAAATTTATTCTGACGGTATTGCAATACTTAGCTTCCAACTTGATGCTACATGGAATGGACTAGAAGAGGGACGCTTCTTATCCGATATTGTAAACATGTATAATTACTATTTTAAATCAATATGGGTAGATTCTAGGCTACAAAAGCTTGATGCTAAAGTTGTCTTAAATAATGCATATGAAGGTATGTTTTCAATTGGAGGCAAGGCTCTAACTAGCTGGGAAATCAACAAATTTATAAAAAAAAGCAAACGAAAAGCTCAGGAGCATTTAGATGAAACTCTAAATGTTGAAGGGCAATACTTTGACTTTGGTGAGGGGGGCGGTAGTTGGGAACTACATCAAATAGCAGGGGCAGAGAATAGTGAATTAGAGGAACTTACTATAGAGCTATGTCGGTCTATATATTGCAATGCTGTAAGTAGTCTCTTAGTAAGTGAGAAAAAAGAGAGAAAGACATCATTTGGGCAATTTATGTGGCAGGGACGTCCATCGATCACATTACTTCGCTTTGAAGATCAGCCAGAAAACAAAGATGAGCTGTATAAAATGTTTTCTCATTCTATTTCAAAAATCCTTCTCAGGGCAGATAACATTACTAAGCGAGCAGACCTGCCTCCCGACTTAAGAGTCTTTGATGATTTTTGCTTACATGGCAATCGTTCTATACTTTTATGGACATGGTTGAGAGCTAAAAATAGTTATGAAAATGTTTGGGATAACCCTAACACCGCCTCAACACTCTTTGGAAACCAAGCAAGAACAGAGCTCATAGAGTACTACAACTTAAAGGTTGCTAGGGCGTGTACTTGGGCTCAGAAACCTCGTAGTCAAGATCACTTACTCTATGCTTATGAAGTTCTTGCAAGCTCAGATAATATGATTCATCAAAGTAGTAGCTCAGGGGAAATTGTTGACTCCCTATCATACTTTATGAAAAACTTTGGAACCACAGGATTAATTAACTCAGGTAAAGAATCAGCAAGGTATCACCTTGATGAGTTAAGGTATAATGCTGATAAAGTGAAAAGCCGAAGTGATAGATGGCTTACTTTTGTTTTTGGCTTGGTGGGGGTAGCAAGCCTCGCCCAGTTTGCGGTTCACCCTTTCGTGGAACATACATGGCCACTATTAGGTAAAGTTGTTGCGCCTATCGTATCTTATGGTATTTCAGGTGGAGTGATAATTTTAGTCGCTATACTGCTGTGGTTAATAAATGATAAATAAAGTTCGTGTTTCAATAGTATTGTATTGTTGCAGCTAAGAAATATTGGCCACAAATTTGTAGTTCACTAAGTCGCTATGGAGGCGATAGTGCCTTAGCTTCATAACTCGCAAAGGGTGCGAAAGCGACTTAGTGATTAGATATATAAAACATTATCCAATGAAAAGTTAACTTCCATTGTGTCGCTTAATTTTGAACTATTAATATGCTGGAACAGTATATCCAGCATATTTGAATCACTTATTAGGTCGATTTTAAATGCTGACTGACGACATACTGCGCATAATAAAGCGGTAAAACTATGTGCTCTTTTTCTAATGCAGAAGAGCCTTGCGTACCCGTTAGTTTGATTGTTTTATGTGGTTGGCATTTGTTGATATAGGACTGCAAAGACTTGGCTCGTGTACGTTTACCACTTTTAACTTCGATTGGGATAATGCGCCCTTGTTGATCGGTTGCTATAAATTCTATCTCCGCTCGTGCATCTCCCCATGAAAATGTAGGATCTATTTCTTGGGCGGCAAACTCTTGTTGTACAAAGTTTTCTGCAATATAACCTTTATACTCAAAGCCTTGTTGCTTAACTTCCTTGTAGCTTATTCCTAACATGTTGTTCAATAACCCTACATCAAATAAGAACAGTTTTATTCTATTGTCTTTTTGATAGGCTGCTAAAGGGCTACGAGGTGTGCCTTCTGTTGGGTAATTCTTTAAAATTAAGCGACATTTATCTAGCCAAGTGATGGCACTTTCAAAGTCGCCATAACGAGACTTTCGTTCATGTACTTCTTTAAATTTGAAGCGTTTTACGGACTCATCTATCACTGCGGCGAGTTGTGAAGGGACGTTGTTAAAGACGGATTCAATGAGTCCAGCATCGACTTTACCTGAGTACTTACCAAAGTCTCGGGTATAGCCTGTAATAAGATTTTTATGGATATTTTCTACTGCTTGGACGCGGTCTAAAATACTTTGGTCTTTTAATGCAAACCAAGTATCAACTGCTTCTGGCATGCCGCCAGTGAAGTAATAGTCTGTTAATTTGTCGAATAACTTATTATGTACAGGCAATGAGTTTGTGGCTTTTTCAAATGCTTTAATTAACGGCGTTTCTCCCGAAGCGAGTAAAAACTCGTAAAATGTTAAAGGGCGTAAGTTGTATTGTTCAACTTTTCCTACTGGGAATGAGTTTAATAGCCCGATGTTAGAACCACTGGCCGCGACATACATGGTTGGTGCTTTTTCTGCAAAGTACTTCAGCGAGGTAACGGCTCTTTGGCATTCGCCAATTTCATCTAGTATCAATAAGTCAGTGCTAGGGTTAAATACTTTATTGGTAAGCAGTTCAATATTGGAAATAATATCTTCAGGTGTTAATGAGTCTGCAAAAGCATCTGCCATTTCTGGTGATTCAAGAAAGTCGATGCGCAGTACATTATCAAAGTACTTACCGAATAAACGTTGTAGAAGATAAGTTTTACCTGTTTGACGAGCGCCATCGATTAATAAAGGTTTACGTGTTTCCTTTTCTTTCCACTCAATTAATCTATTTATGCGTGATCTTTTCATATCGACACCTTACCCCAATTATTTGTGCTATTACACTTTAATGCGCATAAAAAAGCAAGTTGTCGCACTTTAATGCGCATAAAAGTGTAACATTTGGCATTTATTAGCGCGTTAAAGTGTTTTTTATATCTTTGAAAGGCTGTGTTTTTAACTGTTTTCATTCATTTAGTTTAACCATTTAGTTTATTCACTATGTGGTCAGTGATTATTGAAAAAGGGCTTCTGCTGCTTGCTCCTTATTTATTGATGATGGTACGGGGCATTTTTTATGGCTTTAAACAGTTATTAAATGGCATTTTTAAGTCATGATTTTCTGTTATAATTCGGCTTTTAAAATGCCAGTTGAAGGTTAGTCGTAATCACATTTTTAATGTGGACGATATAACACTCTGATTTGGCTTATTGATCGTCTTTTATTTTAATCTGGTGTTTTATGCAAAATTTCCCTACAAACCGTTTCTCTATTGCTCCTATGCTTGATTGGACTGATCAATATTGTCGTTATTTCCATCGTTTAATGAGTAAAAATACACTCTTGTATACTGAAATGGTGACGACTGGCGCGATTTTATATGGCAAAGGCGATTATTTACAACGAGATGAAGCTGAACATCCAGTGTCATTACAGTTAGGTGGTTTTGCAGCCTTAGATTTAGCGCAAGCTGCTAAAGCAGGGGCTGACCGTGGTTTTGATGAGATTAATTTAAACGTAGGTTGCCCATCAGATCGCGTTCAAAATGGGCGTTTCGGTGCTTGTTTAATGGCGGAAGGCGCGCTAGTTGGCGAAGCCGTTAAAGCAATGAAAGACGCCAGTGGTTTACCCGTTACAGTGAAGACTCGTATTGGTATTGATGATCTAGATTCTTATGAGTTTTTATGTGATTTTGTTGAAAAAGTAAAAGCGCAAGGTTGTGATACGTTTATCGTTCATGCCCGTAAAGCGTGGTTAAGCGGCTTAAGCCCGAAGCAAAATCGTGATGTGCCACCGTTAGATTATGAACGTGTTTATCAACTGAAACGTGACTTCCCTGAGTTAACAATTGCTATTAACGGTGGAATTAAAACCTTAGATGATTGTCAAACACATCTGCAACACCTTGATGGAGTGATGTTGGGGCGAGAGGTTTATGCTAATCCTTATATTCTAAGCCAAGTCGATCAACAGTTATTTGGTTGTGATAAAGTGCCATTAACTCGTTTTGAAGTATTAGAAAAAATGTACCCTTATATTGAATCTCAATTGACTGATGGTGTACATTTAAACCGAGTTGCTCGACATATGTTAGGATTGTTTCAAGGTTTACCTGGCGCACGCGCGTGGCGACGCCATCTAAGTGAAAATGGCCATATACCAGGTTCAGGTATTGAAGTAATGCAAAAAGCGGCGTCATTTGTTAACGAAGAATAAGGTCATAATATGAAGAAATTATATTTTTTATTCGTACTAGTTGGTATGCAACTTACCCTTGTTGGTTGTAGTACGCAAACAGCGTCAACACCAGTAAAAGAAGTACAAGAAAAAGTTGAGACACAACGTTTAATGATTGTAAGTAGTGGTAAACCTTCTAAGGTATTACCTGCATTTACGACTTACAGTTGGAGTGAAGAATACAATCAGGTTTTATCGAGTGTTCCAGGGCAAAATAAACAAGAGTTTAAGGCTTATATTCGCGAACAAATACAAGCTTATTTAAGTACTAAAGGCTACGAATATAAAGCAGATCCTCAACAAGCTGACGTTGTTGTTGGTTTTTTGTTTGCGTTAGAGGATGCGATTGCTGACCAAACTATTCAACAGCGTTTTGGTTTGTTGCCTGGTTTGAGACGTGCTAAAGCGAGCGACCCTCGTTATGAAAAAGGTTCTTTATTATTAACGGTGTTAGATAATCAGCAAAAGACTATTTATTGGCGATCAGCCGTTCAAGGATTTGTGGATTTAGAGAAAGATAGAGTGGAGTCTGGTTCAACTCGGATGCAGGGGATTTTAAATATGATGCTGAAAGATTTTCCTGAAGCGGGTCAATAAGTCATTAAAGCTTATTCAATCATACTGTTAATAAAAACCACACAATTGTGTGGTTTTTTTATGGATCGTGTTTAGCGTTTTTATTACAATTTTTTAGTTGCGATATGGTTATTCAGTTGATATCCGCTATCTGATAAAAATGCTTGGGTTGCTAACAATTCAACTTCTGCTACTTCTTCCAAGTTATATTCAATATCAGTAATTCCTTCTGTCGTTAAAGACTTTTCTAGCTGTTTTAACAGGTTTTTACCGACGCCACGACGACGAGTTAGATCTCTAATGGTTAATTGCGACAAGGTTGCTTGAGTTGCGTTTATTTGCACTTTAACGGCACCAATATGACGTTCGTTAAACATCGTCATATAAAGTCGAGAGGTTGTTTGTGTTACAAGCTGAGCAAGTGCTTGCTCTGTTAATGATGCTTCAGGGAGGTAATTTGCATAGATCTTTTGTAAATCTATAACCAGTTGGGTTGATACGGTGTTGGCAATAAAAACGGATAATCGCATGGAGAACTCACTATTATATTATTGGATTTTTTCGATGTTTGTTATTGGGTAAAGCGGGTTAAATTGTTTTGTTTGTTGATATTGTTCTTTTTTATTTTCTAACATGACACGTTGCTTTTCTGGGATTAATTGACTTAACTTGACCAGCTGAAAATCTTTATTAGGTGCACCTAAACGTCGAGACAAGTACTGTAACGTTTCAGGGTAAGGGTGGCCAATAAGAATGGTGTAGGGCGCTTTTAAGCTATGAGCAATGGCTTGTTGAAACTGTTTATCCATTGCTGCAGACGTGCGAATGTTATCTAAAAATATATGTCTTCTTAATGATGGTAATCCAGCGGATACGGCACTACTTTCTGCCACACTGTGTGCAGTGGTGAGACTATCAACAAAGAATAAACCACGTTTAGACAGCAACTCCATTGTCCATTGCATCGGAATGATTTCTTCGGTCAGTTTACTGCCCATGTGATTATTAACGCCAATCGCATAGGGAATATCGGCTAAGCCATGACTTAATACATGTTGAAAATTTTGCTTAGTCATCTGTACCATTAATGCACCTTTTCCTAACAAATGATTGTGGGATTGTGCCTGCATAGGAATATGTAATATGACTTCTCTTTTTTGCTGATGAGCCGCGTTAGCTATTTTTTGAGAGTAAGGTGTGAAAGGTAAAATCGCAAAAGTGACCGGATTAGGGAGTTTAGCAAATGCTTGGTTATGACGGTTGTAGCCCATGTCATCGATAATAATCGCAATTTTACCTATTGTTGCTGCCGCTGCTGTATTAGCTGTGCAACTCAATAAGTAAAAGCAGAATAGTATTTTCTTCATTATATTAAAAAATGTTAGCACTTATTTGTTTCTCGTTAACCAGCGTAAAGGATCTTCTGCTTTGCCTTTATGGCTTAACTCGAAATATAAGCTTGTTCTGTCTTGCCCACCACTGTGTCCTGCTAATGCAATAGCATCACCTTGTAATACTACATCTCCGGCTTTTTGTAATACTGTTTGGTTGTAACCGTATAGAGTGATGTAATTATCACTATGGTCAAGTGCGATGACCATTCCGTAACCTTTAAAGTAACCTGCAAATAACACTCGCCCCGTCGCCACTGCTCTGACTTTTTCACCTTCATTCGCGGCTATTGCTATCCCTTTCCATTTTACTTGGCTGCTGCGACTGCGTGAGCTGCCAAAACGGTGTAAAACACTACCACGGATAGGCCATTGTAATTTGCCTTTTTGGTTAGCTAACTTAGAGATAGTCTTCTGTTTTGTTTGTGAGAGAAACTGTGTTTTTGCTTTCTTCTGATCTTCAAGCTCTTTAGCTGCTTGTGCTTTAGCAGCTGCTAATGCTTGCATTTTACGTTCTTCAGCTGCTTTTTTGAGACGTTCGCGTAATGCTTTTTCTGAATCTCCGAGCTCTGCTAGTTTTTTATTTTGATAATTAATATCATTTCTTAATGACTTCAGTGCTTTGTCTCGTTTATTTTTTTGAGTACTCACTGTTTCTTGTCTTTCTTTCTGAGTTTGGTACATTTTTTCTAATGTAATGAGTGTGGCTTTTTGCTCTTTTTCATTATTGATTAGTTTTTGCTGTGTGGAGTGTAAGGATTCTATACTGTCTACACGTGCTTCATTAAGGTATTGATAATAGCTTTTAGCGCGGACGATCTTGCTTAGGTCTTCTTGATTTAGCATGAGTTTGATGAGGTCATTTTGACCTGTCATATAAGCACTGACTAACTGCTGCTGTAATAATGATTGTTGTTTTATTTTATCTTCTTCAAGTTGCTCTGTGCTCTTTTTTAAAGAAATTAAGGCGGCACGTTTTTCTTCGATGGTGTTTTTAGTTTCGTTAACTTGTTGAGACACTTTAGCAATCGTTTGCTCACTTTCGGACAGTGCTTCTTCAAGTAACCTTTGTTGTTTTAGTTTTTGTGCTTTTGTTTGTTTACTTTCGTTTATTTGTTGCTGCAAATTATTCAGGTTAGCAGCTGAGACTTGAGCATTAAATAGAGTTGCTATCAGAAAAGGGATACAGATTAATTGGCTTACACGCCCTAGCTTATTTAAAGAAAGTAGATTAAATATCACTGTAATTTTTGACCTTATAAACGGAAACAATATTTTAAAGTAGGTTAATAATTAAATTATCAATCAAGCCCTTTCAAAATATGACTAATAAATTTTGGAAAAGTTAGTTAAAAATAATTGAGATTAAAGGACTATTGTATTAGATGGAAGAAAAAATTGTTGTGATTAAGTGAAAGTTAAGTTGAATATCATTTATCGTAGGGTGGAAGGTCGAATTTAGATGCTCTATTAAACATAGAGCATCTAACAATAAGCTAATTACTTAATGGTAATTAAAGGCTTACCTGTCATCTGTTCTGGAATATTCATTTCCATCAACGATAACATGGTTGGTGCGATATCGCATAAACGACCGCCTTCAGCGATAGTTGCTTCACGACCAACATAGATGAACGGTACTGGTAAGTTAGTATGTGCAGTATGGATACCACCTGTTTCAGGGTCAATCATTTGCTCTGCATTACCGTGGTCAGCAGTGATTAAACATTCTCCGCCCACTTCTTTTAATGCGCCTACGATTTCACCAATACATGCATCAACAGCTTCACATGCTTTTACTGCTGCTTCATAAATACCAGTATGACCAACCATATCGCCATTCGGGTAGTTACAAATGATCACATCGTATTCGCTGCTCTTGATTGCACTGACTAGTTTCTCTGTTAATTCAACAGAACTCATTTCGGGTTGTAGGTCGTAAGTCGCCACTGCTGGAGAGCTGATTAGCGTACGGTGCTCACCAGAAAATTCATCTTCAACGCCGCCGTTAAAGAAGAAAGTCACATGTGCGTATTTTTCAGTTTCAGAGATACGTAGCTGTGTTTTGTTTTCTTTCGATAACCATTCACCTAAAGTGTTCGTTAATTCTTCACTTGGGTAAGCTGCAGGCGCTGTGATGTTAGCTGCATATTCAGTTAATGTTACAAAGTTAAGCTTAGGTGTTACAGCACGTTCAAAACCACTGAATTTTTCGTCAGTAAATGTGTAAGTAATTTCACGCGCTCGGTCAGCACGGAAGTTTAAGAATAATACCGTATCACCGTCTGACATTGGCGCTGCTTCGCCAATCACTGTTGCCTTAACAAATTCATCATTTTCGTCACGAGCGTAAGCGTTTTCAAGACCGTCTAATGCACTTTCTGCTGTGTATTCTGATTTTGCTTCTGTTAATAGGCTGTAAGCTTGCTCAACACGATCCCAACGATTGTCACGATCCATTGCAAAGTAACGACCGATTAATGAAACCGTACGACCGACACCCATTTCTTTATATTTTTCTTCGAATTTAGCCAGTGTACCCGCTGCACTACGAGGTGGTGTATCACGGCCATCTAGGAAGGCATGTACGAATATTTTTTTCGCGCCGCGTTTTGCTGCTAATTCAATTGCCGCTAAAATATGGTCATCGTGAGAGTGAACGCCACCAGGTGAAGCTAGGCCCATGATGTGAACTGCTTTATCAGCTGCAACGGCTTTATCTACTGCATCAACAAAGTTAGCATTTTCGAAAAAATCACCGTCAGCAATAGATTTAGTCACTTTAGTTAGGTTTTGGTAAACAGTACGACCCGCACCAATATTAGTATGGCCTACTTCTGAGTTACCCATTTGACCGTCTGGTAAACCTACATCCATGCCCGAAGCTGAAATAAGACTATTTGCATAATCTTTACATAGTTGGTCTAGAACAGGTGTTTTAGCATTTGATACTGCGTTATCTGGCATATCAGGACGGTAGCCCCATCCATCTAGAATTAATAGTACTAATGGTTTCTTAGGAGTTGTCATATTAAACCTCTTTATTGTTCAAATTATCTGCTGTTGATTTTACAACATTTGTGCGGCTTGTCACTGAAAAAGCCTAGTGTTAGATCAAAGCAAGTTGAAATAGACAAAAAAAAGACATTTTCATTTATTATTCTAAATCTCAAGGCTGATATTCTGTTTTCCACAGGGTATACTCAGACTCGAATTTATCCTTACAGAAGAAGAAACAAGTTATGCAAGAGTATATTGATTTTGTTACTAATAACCCAATGTTAGCTGGTGCTTGGGTAGTGATTGCCGCAATGCTAATCCATAGCGTAGTAAAAGCGAAGTTAAGTAAAACAAATAACATTAATCCTCAGGAAGCGACATTATTAATCAACAAACAAGATGCTATCGTTGTTGACGTTCGTTCTGCTGAAGAATTTAAAAAAGGCCACATTGTTAATGCTAAAAACATAACTGTGTCACAAATCGACGAAGGAAAGTTTGCTGCTATTGAAAATGACAAACAGGCCCCCATTATAGTTGTATGTGCAACAGGTACTCGTTCAGGTGGAGCAGGCGATAAATTAGCTAAAGCTGGATTTGAGCAAGTAAACAATCTTTTTTCAGGTATGAGTGGCTGGACGGCTGCGAACTTACCAACAACTAAGAAGTAATTATATTATGGCTACTATTACTATTTACACTACACCGTATTGCCCATATTGCATGCGTGCAAAGCAATTATTAGACAGCAAAGAAGTTGAGTATCAAGAAATTGATGTGTCAGATCGTTCTCTTCGCCCTAATATGACAAAAATCACTGGCGGTACAACGGTTCCGCAAATTATCATTAATGATAAGCCGATAGGTGGTTGTGACGAGTTATACGCTTTAGAACGCGCTAATGAACTTGATAAACTATTAAGCTAATTTACTACGATTAAATATTTTTAACGATTAAGGGAAGATCATGCCAGAACAACAAGAAAAACAAGTAGAATTCAATATCCAACGTGTTTATGTTAAAGATATCTCTTTTGAATGCCCAAATTCACCAGAAATCTTCAAAAAAGAATGGGCTCCAGAAGTGAAAATGGACATCGATACACAATCTAAGAAATTAGAAGAAGGTGTATACGAAGTGACATTGTCATTAACAGCAACAGCTAGCGTTGAAGGCGAAGTTGCGTTCTTATGTGAAGTACAACAAGCAGGTATTTTCTCTGTTTCAGACCTTGAAGGTCCACAACTTGCTCATTGCTTGAATGCATTTTGTCCAAACATCTTATTCCCATACGCTCGTGAAGCCGTTTCTAGCTTAGTAACACGTGGTACTTTCCCACAGTTAAACTTAGCGCCTGTAAACTTTGATGCTTTATTTCAACAAGCAATGGCAAGTAAGCAAGCTGAAGTAGAAACACTAAACTCTTAATTAAGTCTTTTCTTAAATAGGTAATCTAATGGCTGAAAAAACTGCCATTACAGTATTAGGAGCAGGGTCATACGGCTCTGCTCTTGCTGTATCATTGGCTCGTAACGGACATAACACGTTAATTTGGGGTCACTCAGATGACCACATTAAACGCCTACAAACCGATCGTGAAAACAAAGCATTTCTACCAGGAGTTACATTTCCTGAACGTCTCCAACCTGAAAGTGATTTAGCAAAATGTATTGCCGCAACAGATACTATTTTGTTGGTGGTGCCTAGCCATGTATTTGGTTTGGTATTATCTCAAGTTAAACCGCTATTGCGTCCAGAGCATCGTATTGCTTGGGCAACAAAAGGCTTAGAAGCGGAAACAGGTCGTTTATTACAAGAAGTCGCAAGAGATATCGTCGGTGACCATTATCCACTTGCTGTTTTATCAGGTCCTACTTTCGCGATGGAAGTGGCTAAAGGTTTGCCAACAGCGGTTGCTGTAGCAGGGTCTGATACGCACTTTACCCAACATATTGCGGATCTTTTCCATAATAATAGTAATTTTAGAACGTATATTTCGGAAGATTTCACTGCCGTGCAATTAGGTGGCGCTGTTAAAAATGTTATTGCCATTGGCGCAGGTTTAGCCGATGGATTAGGGTTTGGTGCAAATGCACGTACTGCTTTAATTACGCGTGGTTTAGCGGAGTTAACACGTTTAGGTGTCGCTTTAGGTGCTACGGAAGCTTCATTTATGGGCATGGCAGGTTTAGGTGATTTGGTCTTAACTTGTACAGATAATCAATCTCGTAACCGTCGTTTTGGTTTAGCATTAGGATCTGGTAAAGGTATTGATGAAGCACAGGTTGAAATTGGCCAAGTGGTTGAAGGTTACCGTAATACCGAAGAAGTTTATAATCTTGCTAAACGCGTTAATATTGAAATGCCGATTTGTGAGCAAATATATTACGTGCTTTATCAAGGTAAAGCGGTAAAAGAAGCGGCGATGGACTTGTTATCACGCAGTAAGAAAGGCGAATAACATCTCGTTTCTTTAAGCGTTTAACTTTGGTTTTTAAAAGCTAGATACAAAAAAGGCCTCATTCGAGGCCTTTTTTAATTTAATTCAGAAAGTTAATGTAAATTAAGCTTCTTGTAAGATGTTCAACATACGACGAAGTGGCTCTGCAGCACCCCATAGTAGTTGGTCACCAACAGTGAATGCACTGATATATTCAGGCCCCATTGCTAGTTTACGGATACGACCAACAGGAATGCTTAATGTACCTGTTACTTTTGCAGGAGAAAGCTCAGAAACCGTTGCTTCACGTTCATTTGGAATCACTTTAACCCACTCGTTATGAGAAGCTAAGATTTTTTCAATTTCAGCTACTGATACGTCTTTTTTCAGTTTCATTGTGATTGCTTGGCTATGACAACGCATTGCACCAATTCGTACACATAAACCGTCAATTGGCGTTTGGTTGTCAGAGGTACCTAAGATTTTGTTCGCTTCAACCTGTGCTTTCCACTCTTCTTTAGATTGACCAGAAGGCATTGGTACATCAATCCATGGGATCAAGCTACCTGCTAATGGTGCACCAAATTGTTCAGTTGGTAATGCATCACTACGAATGAATTCAGCGACTTTTTTGTCTATTTCTAAAATAGCAGAAGCTGGATCTGCTAGCTCATCCGCTACTGATGATTCAATTGCACCCATTTGGCTAATTAATTCACGCATATTACGTGCACCAGCACCTGAAGCTGCTTGGTAAGTGTGAGGAGAAACCCACTCAATTAAGTCTGCTTCGAATAAACCACCTAATGCTAATAACATTAGTGAAACTGTACAGTTACCGCCAACGTAAGTTTTTACGCCGTCAGCTAAGCCTTGTTGAATCACATCTTTGTTTACAGGATCTAATACGATGATGCTGTCGTCTTTCATGCGTAATGAAGAGGCTGCGTCAATCCAGTAACCATCCCAACCGCTTGCACGTAATGCAGGGTAAACAGCGTTAGTGTAATCACCACCTTGACAAGTAATGATGATATCCATTTTTGCTAAGTCTTCAATTGAAGAGGCATCTTTTAAGGTTTCGGTTTGTTTACCAATATCTGGAGAAGCTAGACCAACTTGTGAGGTGGTGAAAAATACTGGCTCAATCGTTGCAAAATCATTCTCTTCACGCATTCTTTGCATAAGAACAGATCCAACCATACCGCGCCAACCAACTAAACCCACTTTTTTCATGGTCTATATTTCCTTAAATTTTTTAGTTTAAATAAAACGGTTAATCATTAACCGAACAGAGAATCTATCATTAGAGGCGTGATTAAGGCTAGTTATTTGATGGTTTGCGGGGGAAAAAGTGCAGAAACTTACCTCGATTGCTTAATTTTTATCAAATCATCAAGGTAAGCTAGGAGCTGTGTGCTGAAAATAGTTAATATCAGCGAATAAATATGATTAACTATTCAGCGTTAAAGTGACTTTTATTAGTCGTAAATTGTTGGAATAGGTTGGCGCTTATGTTGAGTGCGTAAATAAATAGCAATGAGTTTATCTTCAATCTCTTTTGCCACTTCTTTGCCTTCTAAGAAATCGTCAATCTGGTCGTAAGTCATGCCTAATGCAATTTCGTCTTCAAGTTGTGGCTGATCTTCTTCTAAATCTGCTGTCGGTGCTTTTTCAACTAATAGGCTAGGTGCGCCTAAATGCTTGGCAAGGGATCTGACTTGACGTTTGTTTAAACCAAATAAAGGGGCTAAATCACAAGCTCCATCGCCATGTTTAGTGTAGAAACCAGTAATGTTTTCTGCACTGTGGTCGGTCCCAACAACCAAGCCTCCAGTTAACCCTGCAATTTCATATTGCGCAATCATACGCATTCGCGCTTTCACATTACCTTTTACAAAATCAAAATTAGCATTGTTAGCCAATTTTACTTCGCTGTTTTGTAAAGCGGCTACGGTTGTTTCATGGATACCATCTGCGCCAGTTTGTACGTTAACGGTGACGCAGTTTGTTGGTTTAATAAAACTAACCGCTAGTTGTGCTTCATCTTCATCTTTCTGTACTGCGTAAGGTAAACGAACGGCTACAAATTGATAGTCGTTAGTGCCTTCTTCTTGATTTAATTGGTCTATCGATAGCTGGCATAGTCGCCCAGCAGTACTTGAGTCAACACCACCACTGATACCTAAGACTAGTGTTTTACAATAGGCTTTTTTTAGTGTGCTTTTAATAAAACTAATACGACGTTCAATTTCATTTTCTATATTGATGTCTGCTAAAACACACATCTCTTGCAGTATTTTTTGTTTCATGATGTTGTCCGTTAGTGTGAAGGTGAATGCGTTGTTATTAATTATTATGCAAAAAAATAACTCTATTTTATAGGAAAAACTCGTTTTAATTAACTAAGCTTATCCGCATCATTGGATCTTTTGCCTCACAATGATCGCACTGAATTGATGCGTATGAACCTTTTGGGTGCTAAGGTAAAAGGTTAATCATTTTTACGTAGTAGAGTGACACTGAGATTATCCATGATTATGCTCAGTTTTTATTCTTCTTACCTTGCGTAATTTGATATTTTAATTGATTATTTATAACAATGACTTCTATGGCAACACCTTTATTATTGGCGCGCTTATTGCTGCTATTAATAAAAAAACTGAATAAAAAGCACATTTGCTTAACGGTATTATTGATTTTAACTTAAAAATAAAAAGGATTTTTTAAATGAAAAACAAACTTGGAAAACTCGTTACAGCCACTTCTTTTCTTGCATTATCGGCAGGCTTTGCAAATGCAGGTACATTAGATGATATAAGTAAGTCTGGTGAGTTGAGAGCCTGTTTTGATGCGGGTTATATGCCGTTTGAAATGAAAGCTAAAAATGGTAATTTCATTGGTTTTGATATCGATTTAGGTAAGTTGATGGCGAAACAAATGGGAGTTAAATATGTCCCTGTAAATACTGCATGGGATGGGATTATTCCTGCGTTATTAACGGGTAAATGTGACATCATTATGGCCGGTATGACAGTGAATGCAAAACGCAACATGCGTGTTAACTTTGCTGACCCGTATATCGTTGTTGGGCAATCTATCTTATTGAATCCAAAACATAAAGATAAAGTACTTAGCTATAAAGACCTCAACAGTCCTGAGTATACTATTGCTGCTAAATTAGGTACTTCAGGCGAGCAAGCTATTAAAAGAATGCTGTCAAAAGCCTCTTACAATGCCTTTGAAACACAAACAGATGCAGCACTTGAAGTGGTTAACGGTAAAGCTGATGCAATGATTTACGATATGCCATATATCTCAATTTATGCAGCGCAGTCAGAAGGGAAAACAACGGCAATCCTTGAACCATTTACTTATGAGCCATTAGGTTGGGCTGTTAAGCAAGGCGATCCAGATATCTTAAATTTTCTTAATAACTTCTTAAGACAAACTAAAGGCGATGGCGATTACCAACGTATTTATGATAAATGGTTTAAAAGCGATACTTGGTTAAGCCAAGTTCAGTAATTTCTTTTAAGTAAACCCTTTAAAGCCAGAGCCTATCTCTGGTTTTTGTTTTTCTGTTACCGGTGAATTTAATGAACGAAAAATCTAATAAATTAAAATGGCATCTGCTATTTATTTTTACGATTGGTCTACTTGCTGCAGGTATTTATTCTGCATCGCAAAGTATTAATTATAAATGGCAATGGCATCTTGTATGGCCGTATATTGTTGATACAGCGCCTATTGATATTATTGCCCAAAGTGATGCAAGTGCAGCCATTAATGCTGAGGGAGAGATCACCTTAACTTATGATAATGGGGACCCTGACACTATCATTACTAACGCAAGTGAAGTGCTTGTTTATGATGGTGATTTAATTTTTGAAGGTGATCTTGTTGCGCGTTCTGAAAGCATCAAAAGTGGCCTTTTAATTGATGGCTTATATATGACGTTGAAGATTTCAGTGATCTCACTGTTTTTCTCCATTGTGATTGGCTTGATGACAGCTTTAATGCGTATTTCAGATAATCCATTCAGTAAGAACCTCTCCATTTTATACATAGAAGTTATTCGAGGGACGCCTTTATTGGTGCAAATATTCATCGTTTACTTTTTCTTAGGCACTATTTTTGATTTAGACCGATTTACGGCAGGTGTTGTTGCTTTATCTGTCTTTACTGGGGCTTATGTTGCTGAGATTTTACGTTCTGGTATTCAGTCTATTTCTGCTGGCCAGATGGAAGCTGCTCGATCTTTAGGGATGACTTATCCTAAAGCGATGATGTATGTGATTTTACCGCAAGCATTCAAACGCACACTGCCACCAATGGCTGGACAATTGATTAATTTAATTAAAGACTCCTCATTAGTGTCGGTTATTTCAATTACAGATCTAACCAAAGCCGGACGAGAAGTAGTGAGTGGTAGCTTTGCTACTTTTGAGGTTTGGTTTACGGTTGCTGCGTTATATTTATTATTAACATCAACGTTATCTTGGGCCATTCAGCGTATTGAAAAGAGGTTAGCGACTAATGACTAATAAGAAAAAGTATGAAGGTAACGATATGATTGTGACCGTCGATGTTGATAAAATTTATCCGAATGGTTGTCATGCATTAAAAAAAGTCACAACCAATATTCAACGTGGTGAAGTGGTTGTGATTATTGGTCCTTCGGGTTCAGGTAAATCCACCTACTTACGTACTTTAAATCAATTAGAAACTATCACGAGCGGTGAAATTATAGTTGATGGTGTGAAAATGTACGGTGGAGAAACAAATATTAATAAGTTAAGAGAAAATATCGGTATGGTATTTCAATCGTTTAACTTATTTCCTCATCTCTCAGTGAAAGAAAATGTCATGTTAGCACCATTGAAAGTAACGGGTCGAAGTAAAGCAGAGGTGATTTTAGAAGCTGAAGCATTATTAACACGTGTTGGACTTGCTGAGAAAATGGATATTTACCCAAGTCATCTTTCTGGTGGGCAACAGCAAAGGGTAGCGATTGCCAGAGCCTTAGCAATGAAACCAGATATGATGTTATTTGATGAGCCGACTTCAGCGCTTGATCCCGAAATGGTAGGGGAAGTGTTGGATGTAATGAAGTCATTGGCTGCTGAAGGTATGACGATGGTGGTGGTAACGCATGAAATGGGCTTTGCAAATGAAGTCGCAGACCGTGTTATCTTTATGGAAGACGGCGCATTATTGGTTGATGACATTCCAGAGAATATTTTTGGTAAAGTTGCAAATCACCCAAGGCTACAAAAATTCCTCTCTAATATTTTATAACTCATTTTATTCAATTATTTTTAAAGGGGAATGGCTTGAGTTCAGGAATACGTTTCTGTGGTCATGACCCCTTTTAACTTCTATGTTCTTTATTCAAACCTGTTAATTTTATTTTCTTATACGTTCTTAGTTGAAATTCAGCTAAAATAGATGTTTTATTATTCCGTTTATTAAGGTTTCAATTATGTCTTTAAGTGTTGTTATTCTTGCCGCTGGTAAAGGTACCCGTATGCGTTCTCTTTTACCTAAGGTGCTACATAAAATTGCAGATAAACCGATGGTGCAACATGTTATCGATACTGTTAAAGGTATTGGTGCTGACAACATCCACTTAATTTACGGACATGGTGGCGACATCATGAAGCAAAATATTGCAGATACTCGTTTAAATTGGATTGAGCAAACTGAGCAATTGGGTACCGGACATGCAATGCAAATTGCACAACCACACTTCAAAGCAGATGAAAAAATATTAATGGTTTACGGTGATGTGCCTTTATTATCAGCGACTACGTTAGAGAAGTTAATTGCAGTACAACCAGAAGGTGGTATTGGATTGTTAACCATTACGCTAGACGATCCTACAGGCTATGGTCGTATAGAACGTCTTGACGATAAAGTAGTGGGTATAGTTGAACAGAAAGATTCAAACCCCGCGCAGTTAGCGATTAAAGAAGTGAACACGGGCATTCTTGTCGCAAACGCTAACGATTTAAACCGTTGGTTACCTGCGTTATCTAATGATAATGCGGCGGGTGAATATTATATTACTGACATTATTAAAATGGCACATGAAGCGGGCTGTTCTATTGAAACGGTTCAGCCTGAAAATGCGTTTGAAGTTGAAGGTGTGAATAACCGTTTGCAACTTGCTAATTTAGAACGCGCTTTTCAGTTACAAAATGCGAATAACTTATTATTAGAAGGCGTGATGTTACGTGATCCAACTCGTTTTGATTTACGTGGTGAATTAACGTGTGGTCAAGATGTTGATATCGATATCAACGTTATCATTGAAGGTAAAGTGACGTTAGGTTATGGCGTTAAAATTGGTGCTGGTTGTATTCTAAAGAACTGTGAAATTGCTGATAACACTGAAATTAAAGCAAACTCTATTATTGAAGGAGCCAGTATTGGTGAAAATGCTTCGATCGGGCCTTTCGCACGACTCCGCCCTGATACTGTGATTGCTAATGAAGTACATATTGGCAACTTTGTTGAAGTGAAAAAATCAACGTTAGGCGTTGGCACTAAATGTGGACACTTAAGTTATATTGGCGATAGTAAAGTAGGTAGCGGGGTTAATATTGGTGCAGGTGTGATCACCTGTAATTACGATGGTGTTAATAAGCATCAAACCATTATCGGTGACGACGTATTTGTTGGCAGTGATTGTCAAATCGTTGCTCCAGTAACGATTGGTAACGGTGCGACAACAGGTGCGGGAACAACAGTCGTGAGTGATGTTCCTGATAATACATTATGTGTATCACGTACTAAACAACGCAATATTGAAGGTTGGACGCGTCCAGTTAAGAAAAAATAAAACTTCACTTTTAGTCAGATATTTAGAAGGTCGGTAACGTAGGTTATCGGCCTTTTTTATTGGATTGTGGTTAATAGATATATTTATTCGACTTTCTTTTGGGGTTTTGATTCTTGTTTGTTGCATCATTAATTACGTAATCAATTTTAATTAATGAGAAATCGAGAGTCTAGACTAGAGGGGAGTTTGAAAGGGAGAGCTGAAATGACAGATATAAAAAAAGGAGGCCGAGGCCTCCTTCATCTAAAGTCTAATTAAATTAGACTTTTTTAAGGTTTAACGGACGTTTACATACTTGCACACTGCGAAGATGCGCTAATGTGTTTTCCGGCATACCTTTTGGTAATTCAATGGTTGAGTGATCGTCATTTAGACGAATATCACCAATGAAGCGACTATTGATATTTGCTTCATTTGCAATGGCACCTACGATGTTTTTAACTTGAACACCGTGCTCACGACCAACATCTAAACGGAACATTTCAAGTTCAACGTCAGTAGGACGTCCACGACCACGCGGTTTATCATCGCCACGAGATTCGTTGCGATCGTTACGTGAACGGTCAGGACGATCACCACGAGGGCGGTCACTACGATCATTACGGTCGTTGCGATCACGACGAGGGCGATCACTACGTTCGTTGCGATCATTACTACGAGGTTCAACAAATTTTTCTTCAACCGGTTGTAATGGTTTTTCTTTTTGAGCCATTAATAACAATGCAGCACCGATATCAGATTCATCGATTTCAGAGTTATTTTTAATTTGCTCAAACAATGTGCGGAAGAAACTTAAGTCTTCACTTTCACACGTTGCAAATAATGTTTTTTGGAAGTTATCAATACGTGTTTGAGTTACTTCATCACGTGTTGGTAGGTCCATAATAGTAATTGGTTGGCGAGTTGCACGTTCAATTGCTTGTAATAAACGACGCTCACGTGGTGCAGCAAATAAGATTGCTTTACCAGTACGGCCAGCACGACCAGTACGACCGATACGGTGAACATAAGATTCAGTATCTGTTGGGATGTCGTAGTTAACTACTAAGCTAATACGTTCAACGTCTAGACCACGTGCAGCAACATCTGTTGCTACTAAGATATCTAAGCCACCTGATTTAAGGCGTGCAATAGTACGTTCACGTGTTTGTTGATTCATATCACCGTTTAGTGCTGCACTGCGGTAACCACGTGCTTCTAAACGTTCTGCTAATTCAACGGTTGCTGTTTTAGTACGAGCAAAAATGATTACGCCGTCAAACTCTTCAGTTTCTAACATACGTGTTAATGCATCTAGCTTGTTAACACCACGTACGATCCAACATTTTTGTTCAATGTTTGAAACAGTAGATGTTTTAGCTTTGATCTTAACTTCTGTTGGGTTGTTCATGTAACGCTTAGTAATGCGTTTAATTTGATCAGGCATTGTTGCTGAGAAAAGCGCAGTTTGGTGCTTTTCAGGCATTTCTTTCATGATCGTTTCAACGTCATCAATGAAACCCATGCGTAACATTTCATCAGCTTCATCAAGTACTAATGTTTTTAGGTTTGATAAATCTAATGTTTTACGTTTTAGGTGATCCATAATACGACCAGGCGTACCAACAACTACGTGTGGACCACGAGTTAGTTGTTTAAATTGGATGTTGTAGCTTTGACCGCCGTAAATAGGCATAACGTGGAAACCACGCATATGACGAGAGTACGATTGAAATGCTTCTGCTACTTGAATCGCTAATTCACGAGTTGGTGCTAATACCAATACTTGTGGGTGATTCTTGCTGATATCAATGTTTGCTAATAAAGGCAGTGCAAATGCACCTGTTTTACCCGTACCAGTTTGTGCAAGACCTAAAACATCTTCGCCTCTTAATAGGTGAGGAATTGTTTGTGCTTGAATCGGAGATGGTGTTTCGTAACCCATTTCTGATACAACTTGAACTAATGCTTCTGGTAAGTTTAAATCTTTAAAAGTTGGTCCTGCGACTTCTTCTACTACTTGTGTGTTTTCTGACTCTGACATAGTGGCCTCATGAGTTTATAAAATGCTGCACATTACTCGAATGTGCGTTAAATTCAGCCTATACCTACATCAGTTTAACAAGTTAAATGTCGTTAAACATGTCCATTAATTTATTGCGAAATCAATCGCGTAGTAGGTTTACTCTGAATATTATGCTTCGCTTTAGATGGATCCGTGTGCGAGGGAGGCGCATTCTACTGTATTTGTGTATAAAATGCTCGCTTTATTTTGACAAACCGCACGTTTTTTATGAATTAACTGCTGTATAGGGACATTAATTACAATAATTTTATTGTGGTTTTTATATTTAGAGGAACGCTTGATTTTTCTTTTATTTAATTTGATATCAAAGTAGGTTATAAAGGCAACGTTTTAAATCATACGGATAGGTGAAAAAGTGGCAGTAGCATCACATAAGTTATCGATAGCACAAGGTGTTGCTATGCTGGTTTCTGCATTATTAGGTTCAGGTGTCTTTATTATTCCAGCCATTGCAGCACAAATCGCAGGAAGTTGGTCTTTATTAGCATGGGCAATCATGGGCGTTCTCATTGTGCCGATTGTTTTTACCTTCGCGCAGTTAGGTAAGTTTTACCCTAATGCAGGTGGTACCGCTTATTTTGTGCAACAAGCATTTGGTGAACGTAGTGCAAGGCTCGTCAGTTGGTTATTTATTTGGGTGGTGGCGTTAGGGACGCCAGTGATCACTATGACCGCGTCTAACTTTTTGCAGAATGCTTTAATAGAAGCCGGCCTTATCTCGATTGAAACTGATTTTAGATTAATGATTGCGGTAGCGATTTTGTCTCTAGTATTAATGATTAATCTCTTGGGGCTAAAAACGGCGGCGATTATTCAATCTGTACTCAGTGTCGTTATTGTTAGTACTTTGCTATTTTCTTCTATTGATACTCAATTCACGCATTCATTACAGTTACCTGACACTCAATTTAATATAAGTGATATTGCATTAGCGGCGACTTTTATTCTTTGGTGCTTTTTAGGTATTGAAGCCATTACCCATATTGCCGATGACTTTGAACATCCAGAACGAGACTTTCCATTAACTATATTTATCGGTATTACTATTACCTTAGTGGTTTATGGATTGATCAGTCTGAGTTTATTGCAAATGGGATTTTATGGCGATCAAGAGAAAAATCTTAATTCTGTTGTTCATTTAGTTGAAGCAAGCTTAGGTAATAAAGGTTATATCTTAGTGAACCTAGTTGGTTTCTGTACTTGTTTTATTTCTATTAGCTTATATTTTGTTGGTTTCTCTCGTTTATTACAAAGCATGGCTAAACAGGATCAAATTCATTCTAATTGTAGCCGTGTCAATAAGCATAATGTTGCTTACTGGGGATTAAGTTTTTCGGTGAGTCTTTGCTGTCTCGTGTTGTTGGCTAGTCAATCTCTCGATGTCTCATTAGAAACTTTAATTGCTTATGCTAATGGTTTGTTTATTTTAATTTATTTAGCTGCTGGTATTGCTGGCGTTGTATTGTTAAAAGGTAGAGGGAAGTGGATGGCCGTTATTGCAAGTATCACTTGCTTAGTGTTATTTATTGCGTTGGGGAAGGAGATGATATTTGCACTGATATTAGTGTCAATATTAGCAATATATTATGCGGCTATTTATAGAACCAATAACCGCATCAAAGCATGCTAAGGGATTACTTATAGAAAGAGTGATCGCCTTGAGCATGTTCAGTAACATCACGTACAGCATTTAGCTCACCTGAAAACTCTTCAAGTAGCTCTTTTTCAATGCCTTCTTTTAACGTTAAATCAACTTGTGAACAACCATTACAACCACCGCCAAATTCAATGATAGCGACATTGTCTTCTGTAATTTCAATTAGCTTAATAAAACCACCGTGGCTCGCTAGCTGTGGGTTGATTTGTATTTGAATAACGTATTCAACACGTTCTAATAATGGCGCATCTGCTTTTACTTTGCGCATTTTTGCATTAGGTGCTTTTAATGTTAATTGTGTACCTGTGTCTTCTTCAACTAGGTCAACAAATGCATCATCTAAGAATGGCAAACTAACTTCATCAATTAATGCATCAAAACTTTCAAAGCTCAAACGTGTATCACTACTTTCAACTGCTTCTGGTGGGCAGTAAGATACACCACATTCTGCTTTTGGTGTGCCCGGATTAATAACAAACACACGGATGTTAGTGCCTTCTTTTTGTGGCTCTAGTAATTTTGCGAAGTGTGCCTGTGCAACTGGAGTAATTTCGATCATGTTAAACCTTTATGCTTGAGTAATTTACTGGGTCATTATAACGAGAATTGAATACAATAAGAAAGGAAAGAGTGAAATTGCAACAAATAATAAAAGAAAGGATTGTTTTCTAAGTGACTTTTAATGCACTTTTATAATCAGTATTCTTTATTAATACAATCGATTAGTGTGATTACCCTAGCTCTGTCCGGCAAATACACCATACATCAATCCTACTCACATCAGCCGCTAATAAACACTGGCATAAGCTATTAATAGTCGCACCTGTGGTGACTACATCGTCAATTAGTACAATATACTTTCCCTTCAATGCTATCGAAGATTGTTCGCTTAGTGAAAAAGCATGCTTTAAATTAGAGGTGCGTTGTTTTCGATTTAAGCCTTCTTGCGCATGAGTCAATTTATTACGAATAAGTGGTGTGTTAACAATTGTCGGTAAAGGCAGGTGTTTAATTAAAGCATCAACAATTAACTGTGCCTGATTGAAGCCTCGCTTTCTCTGCTTTGTAATATGCAAAGGAACTGGAATGATAAAATCAATTTCCTTGAGCTGCTCTGCGGTGTAGCGTTGTTTGATACTACTGGCGAGTAATAAACCCAATAGATCAGCATATAATAATTGATTGTTATATTTTAATTGTTTTATCAATTCAGGAAAGGGGGATTGATAACTTGCGATCGCGTGTAGTTGTTGGAAATAAAAAGGATGCTTTAAACACTCCCCACAAAAATCTTGCGAATTAACTAATCCGCAACCGCAATGTAAACAGCAAGGTCTCTCTGTTAATATAGCGCTATAACAATATTGGCAGATAAGTGATTGGTTACTCGATAAATGACACAGTAGACAGCGGCTTGGTAAACAAGCTTCCAATAAATTTCGACTCTGTTGATAAACATGGCGTAGAAAATATCGCAAACCAGATCCTTTGAATAAAGTGATAGTTAGGTAATAGTTGAGTAATGTGATAATTGAATGAGGTAATAGTGAGTATAGAACACAAAATTAATGAGCAGATAAAACAGCAAGTCAATTATAAGATAATAGGCTCAGGACAAAATCTTGTGTTAATACACGGCTGGGGTGTTAATAGTGCAGTTTGGTTACCTATTGCTCAACAACTGAGCCAACATTATTGTGTGCATTTAGTCGACTTACCTGGGTTTGGTGAACAGCCTGAATTGACTGATTATTCCTTAGCTTCTATTGCTGAAACCTTATTAGATAAACTGCCTAAAAATGCCGTTTGGTGTGGTTGGTCGTTAGGTGGGTTAATAGCAACTTATGTCGCTTACCACTTTCCTGATCGCGTTGAAAAGTTGATTCAAGTTTGTGCATCATTAAAATTTGTAGAGCAAGGGCAATGGTCAGGTGTAAAAAAAGAAGTATTTGAAGCATTTAAGGTAGGGGTAACTAATCAGCCCCAAAAAACGCTTAATCGATTTTTGTCTTTACAATCGATGGGTAGTGATTCCGTTAAAACCGATATTGCTACGATTAAAAATCTATTAGTGGATCAACCTGAGCCTAAACAATCTGCACTCATTGCTGGCTTAGATTTATTAAATGAAGTGGATTTACGAACGGAGTTTAGTGAATTAACCATGCCATGTTTAAGTATTTTTGGGGAAAAAGATAATTTAGTACCAATGAATAACGCGGCTACTTTGCTTGAGTTAAATCCATCTAATCAACAGGTTATTTTTGAGAGGTCTTCCCACATGCCATTTATCAGCGAATCTAATCTGTTTAAAGCGACTTTAATTAGTTTTATTGAGTGATAGGTTTTACAGTTAAGCTTTATTTTTGTTCAAATAATAGCCATAATGTAATAGCTATTATTTATTAGGAGTCCTTTATGGAAATAAATTCAGCATTTTCATCGGGTGTTAATGGTTTGAATAATGCGTCTCAACAAATGACTGAGTCTAGTCAGCGTATTGCCAATCCGACAAGCCAAAATACAGCACAAAATGTGATGCCTGAAGCACCAACTGCAAACAGTTATGTTTCTGGGCCTATTACAGCAGAAGTCATTAATATGAAATTGGCAGAAGTACAAGCTCAAGCTTCTGTGAAAGTCATTATGACGGCTGACGAAATGGTTGGTTCACTTATCGATGTGTCCGTTTAACCTAAACCACTATGGTTAACGTAAATGTTCAACTTCCCCCTATTGCTGCAGCGCCTTTTCCACAAGCTGCCGAGGGACTGCGTCAAGAAAATCATTTACAATCTGCTATTCCTAAAACAGAAGAAGCACACGCTTACGCTAAAATGCGAGATCAACAAGAGCGTGAACAAGTCGCCCATCAATCGTCACAAATCATTCAAGACAACCATAAAGGCTCTCAGCAACAAGATCAGCCGACTAATTCTAATCAAAGGCGTGATTTTTTCTTTGCTAGTAAATTGAAACTTTCATCCCAGGAAATAGATTCTTTGTCTGTGGAGTTAAGTGGTATTTCAGATTACAAACAAGTGATGTCAGTGATTCAGGCTAAATATACTAATGCTGTATTACCAATACCTGAACCTGTGATGAGCCACAGTATTTAGCCGCTATTAATAAGTTTTTCTTTACCTAACCGTTTACCCATCATTTTTTATCGTTATTTTAATAGACATAAAAAAAGCCTCTCACCTGTATAGATGAGAGGCTTTAAATATAACTTTAAGGTGATTTAATAAAAGCTATTTAATAAGGCAGTTATTAATCATCAAAGTGATATTAAATTTAGTGAGAATGCCCACAGCCTTCAGCTGAATGGATGTGTCCATGTGACATTTCTTCATCAGTCGCGGCACGAACAGAAACAACTTCACCAACAAATTGTAATGCCATACCCGCTAGAGGATGATTTGCATCGATACTTACATTTTCTTCAGTGACGCCAGTGACTTCTACAGTACGAGGACCTTGCTCCGTTTCTGCTTGAAATGACATACCGACTTCAATTTCATCAACGCCTTCAAATAAAGTACGAGGTACTTCTTGAACTAACTCTTCTTGGAAAGGGCCGTAAGCTTCTTCAGCTTCTAATTTAACATCAAATTTGTAACCCGCTTCTTTACCTTCTAATTCTTTCTCTAAACCAGGTACTAAATATTGTGCACCTTGAATAAACTCAAGTGGGCTACCGTTTTCTGTACTATCAAGTGCATTACCGTCAACTTCTGCAACACCAAAGTGGATTGCTACTACTGAATTTTTTTCAATTTTCATTGTTATTTCTCTCTATTCTTTATCGGGTTCAGAGGGATCAAAAACACCAATTATTTGTTCAAATTGACGTGTTGCTGATTTAGCCTGATCAGGCGTTTGTGTTTGTGTGTAATCACAAGCGACGCAGGTTAAAGTCTCAACTGCATTTTCCAGTGTCAAAGCAATACTGTCAATAGTCTTACATTGTGGACATTCAGCTCCAGCGATGAAGCGTTTTTTATTTTTAGATACAGGCATATATAAATCACAAATGACAAAAAGTACGTAATGATAAACAAATTAGCACTCATTTTCAGTAGTTATGGCTCAAGTTTGTAAAGTTCGTTATTATCTTGCTCTAATTTACCTGATTTACATTGAGACTCTGAATTTATGATTGTTGCAACTAATATCGAATTTATCCGAGGCGGAAAAGCCTTACTTGAAAATGCCAGTGCAACCATCAACCCAAAACAAAAAGTAGGTTTAGTCGGTGCCAATGGTTGTGGCAAATCGAGCTTCTTCACCTTATTAAAACAAGAGTCTCAAGTTGATGCTGGCGACTTAACTATTCCACATCACTGGCGCTTAGCGAGTGTTGCTCAAGAAACACCTGCTTTAGATACTAATGCATTGCAATATGTTATCGATGGTGACCTTGAGTTTCGTGCCCTACAAGCGAAGTTAACACAGGCTGAAATTGAAGATAACGGCACTAAAATCGCTGAAATGCATATCTTATTGGACAATGCTGGTGGTTATACTATTGAGTCTCGCGCTGCAGAATTATTAGCAGGGTTAGGTTTTAGCGAACAAGCGCAAGGAAGGCCGGTTAGTGATTTCTCTGGTGGTTGGCGTATGCGTTTAAACTTAGCGCAAGCGCTACTTTGTCCATCAGATTTATTATTACTCGATGAACCGACCAATCACCTCGACTTAGATGCAGTTATTTGGCTTGAAAAATGGTTACACCAATATCAAGGTACATTAATACTGATTTCTCATGACCGTGATTTTATTGATAGCATTGTCGATAAAATTATTCATATCGAGCAAAATAAATTATTTGAATATACCGGTAACTACACTAGCTTTGAGCGTCAACGCGCTGAAAAATTAATGCAGCAACAATCTTCTTACGAGAAACAACAAGCGCAAATGGATCACATGCAAAGCTATATTGATCGCTTTCGTTATAAAGCCAATAAAGCAAAGCAAGCGCAAAGTCGTATTAAAGCCCTTGAAAAAATGGAAGCGCTGTTACCTGCACATCTCGATAATCAATTTAGTTTTTCATTCCGAGAACCTGAAGCACTGCCAATGCCATTATTAACATTGGAAAAAGTCAGTGCAGGATACGACGATCTATTAATTCTTGATGAAATAAAATTAAACTTAGTCCCTGGTAGTCGCATTGGTTTGTTAGGTCGCAATGGTGCGGGTAAATCAACCTTAGTTAAATTACTGTCAAATCAGCTTCAGCCTAAATCCGGCAAGATTGAAATAAACACAAATGCAAAAATTGGTTACTTTGCACAGCATCAATTAGAATTTTTACATTTAGACGAAAGCCCAATGCAGCATTTAATGCGTTTAGCGCCAGATGAAAAAGAACTGCCATTGCGTAACTTTTTAGGTAGCTTTGGTTTTCAAGGTGACAAAGCCTTTGATATTGTTGCACCATTTTCCGGCGGAGAAAAAGCACGTTTGGTTTTAGCTTTACTAGTATGGCAAAAACCTAACCTTTTATTACTCGATGAACCAACCAATCATCTTGATTTAGAAATGCGCCATGCTTTAACCGTCGCATTACAAGCATTTGAAGGTGCAATGGTGGTGGTCTCGCATGATCGACATTTACTACGTACAACTATCGATGACCTGTATTTAGTGCACGATAAAAAAGTAGAACCTTTTTCTGGTGATTTAGATGATTACCATCAATGGTTATCTGACCAACAACGTATTGAGAAACAAGCCGCTCAAAGTGAAGAAAAAGTGGTATCGGTGAGTGCAAACCGTAAAGATCAAAAAAGATTGGAAGCGGAATTTCGTAAAAAACTAACGCCTTTTAAAAAGCAGTTAACCAGCGCTGAAAAGCAAATGGATACTCATTCTGCTCGTGTAGCCGAGATTGAAGAGCAGTTAAGTGATAGTTCGCTTTATGAGCAAGAGAATAAAAAGAAATTAACCGATCTTTTAAAAGAGCAGGGCGAAGTAAAAGAGCAGTTGGAAGAAGCTGAAATATTATGGATGGATGCGCAAGAACAGATAGAAACACTGCAATCAGAATTGGAAACTTGAATTTTAGGTGCAGCTTCGCCATACTCTCTGCGCAATGATTCACCAGTAAATGAAATAAAAAAGGGATTAAAATGAGTTTTGAAGCAAATGAATATTTCGATGGTAACGTTAAATCAATCGCATTCCAAAGCGAAACATTACCTGCAACAGTAGGCGTAATGGAAGTTGGTGAGTACACATTTGGTACTAGTGCTTATGAATATATGACAGTAGTAAGTGGTAGCCTAACAGTGCGCTTAGTTGATACAACTGAGTGGAAAACTTATAAAGCAGGTGAAACATTTGAAGTAGAAGCAAATTCAAGCTTTGATGTTAAAGTTGTCGTTCAAACTGCTTACCTTTGCTTATATAAAGCATAATATTTAACACATTGTTAATATTAGAAAATCATAAAGGGGCTTAGGCTCCTTTTTACTAACCAATAACCTTCCTCGCTTTTATTTACTTCTTCTTTTTTGAATAGAAATAATTAATGCCACACAGTTAACAAAAAATCATATACCTCTTATCTATTGAATATTAAGTCTTAATATTTTCCAAGAAGATCACAATTAATAATACAATAATATTATAAGTTGCCTTTCAAGTTTTTTTGTTGATATTAATAGAGTAGGCATTCTCATGAAAAAAATATATTTAAGTGCGCTTGTGGCAAGTTTGTTAGTTGGTTGTGCAAGTAACGATGCTAATGAAGTAAATAAAAGCGATTATGTAACAGGACAAGTTGCTAATGCAACAACGCCTTTACCTCCATCTGCTAATACAACAGCATTAATTACTAAACTAGATCCTAACAAAGCACCATCTCAAAACTTTGACCTTACAAAATGGAAAATTAATATACCAATGGAAGATGACAAACCTGGTCGTGCAGGCAAAGTCATGGAAATTTCTGCTCAAAAACTAGGAAGTACTACCAATCCTTATACTCATTCTGATTGGTTTTATACAGATGCAAGAACCGGGGCGATGGTTTTTGCTACTCCGAACAAAGCAATGACAACACCAAACAGCAAAAATGCGCGTAGTGAATTACGTGCTATGTTAGCCAAGTCGTATAAAGATCCAAAAAACAATTTTGCAATCGCCGCTAACCCCGATGCAGCAGATTATGGCTCAATCGGTGGAGAGTTATCTGCAACATTATCAGTAGATTGGGTAAGTACGAGCGGTAACGCAGATAAAAACGGTGCTTTCTCTACTGTCATAGGCCAAATTCATGGTTCAAAAAACGAACCTTTAAAAATTGTATACCGTAAATTACCCGGTCATGAATACGGTTCACTGTATTGGCGTTATGAAATAAATGCGACAGGTGATAATTACTCAAAACGTAAAGATATTTATCATAACGTGTTTGGTGCTTATGATTTACGTGAAGGCTCAGTTGAACCAATGGACGGTATTAAGTTAGGTGAAGTGTTTTCATATAATGTAAATGTAGAAAATAGCATTATGCATTTAACCTTTGTTAAAAATATCGGAGAACAAGGGGAAGAAGTTAAAACAGCAGAAATAGATTTGTCGAAACCACATTATAGAGGTAATGAATACGACGAAGGTTATGCAAATGATTGGATGTACTTTAAAGCAGGTAACTATAACCAATGTAATGTTGGATCATCTGAATGTACTAACAATGGAATTGCAGCTGGTGATTATGCAAAAGTCAGTTTTTACCAATTAACATTAGATCAATAAGCTAACTTAATAGACATTAAGGTCTTTCATGTAAGTGAAAGGCCTTAAATTATAAGTTTAACTATTTTAAAATTAATGAATAACGCATTATTTATTGTAATATCAGCATTGATAGCCAATAAAAGTTAATTTTTAATATCGATTAAATACAATTAACTTCCACTTTAAACCTAAAAATCCCACTATTTAGAATGAAAAACAAACTCTTTGTTGTTTAATTAGCCATTTAGTTACTTTTTTACAAATAATCATCATAAAACGCTTGCGAATAGTTTCGCTATCCCTATAATACGCCGCACAGACAAGGACGGAGGCGCAA
>NZ_CANLFB010000018.1 GCF_947489755.1 uncultured Psychromonas sp. | reverse complement strand
GGTGTTTAAAATCATCTAAAAATAGATATCCAGTAGCTAAAAGCAAATATGCCGTTCACCTTAAGTGAACGGCATTAGAGTAGGGGCCGGCTTTCTAATCGAATCTGGAATTTGATAGTTACCAGGTTTAAAACCATTCAAGTGGTATTGCATAAAATAATCTCCTAACTCATCAATAGTCTGTACTGTAAATAGTGTTTTTTTATAGTAAGTAACTCTATATGAATTGGTCCATTCAGACTGTCATCTAAAAAAGGGGACAGATAAAAAAAAGAATTGGTAACCTATCTAACACACTGAAATTTAATAACTAAATTATTTCACTGTAATCAAAATTAGTCTTAGTGCCTATTCTTATTTATCTACAAGTAAGCTAAAATGTTAACTAGATCTATTTATAAGTAGTAACCCCTTATATTAGATGTTTACCTTAATTAATTATTTCTAATGAATACTTCTCATTTTTAGAAAAATTTATATTTATGGTGATATTAGTCACCATTTTTGTTTATTCTCACAGGAAGTTTTTGATGATCCTAAAAGGTAATCTGATTAAAAATAATAAATATTTACAATCCAATGGGAGTTAATGAAGTCCATATAGCACCAATTTAGAACATGACTCCAATACTACAATTCAAAGCTTCAATTAAAGGGAACGAGTATAATGAGGCCTGATAAACCATTCATTCAAATACTATTTTAGGTCGCCATATTAAGTAAGCAAATTACAATAAAACTCTCTGATTAACTGCATATTCATCGGCACATTGTTTTGTTACACTGCGCCTAATTTGTCAAAGACCCAATAATCAAGCGTAATAAATAGGTAACCTCAATGAGCTCAGCGTTAACAGAACAACAAAATATTATCTTACAATACTTAGATACAACGCATTACATTGATATAAATGCACCGACAGCTGAAGAAAAACGAGAAGCTAAATATAAAATTGGTCAAGCTTGTAATAAAGCAAGAGAGATATTGTGTAGTGATGACGCTTTTCTTGATTGGGCGTGGTCGAACGTAATTGATGAGTGTCCAAATGATATTGAAGAGGTGACGCCTAATACGTTAACTTCATGGCGTATGCTGCCTAAATTTGGGACATTAGCACAATGTGAACTTGTGGGATTTACGCATATTGCTAAATTACTGCAAGAGAAAAATGCAGTAATGAAAGCCGAAGTACTCGCGGTTATAGCCAATAATGACCCTGAATCTGCTAAAAAACTAATTCAAACGATATTAAAGCCAGCTATCGACTATACACCAGTAGTGACTAACAAAAAGAAACTAGCAGCAACTGTCGAAAAAGCCGATAAATTATCAAAAGACGCACTCGTCGCTTTAGTAAAAGCGATGCATCAACAGATGACTAAGTGACTTCCAAGTTGAATAAGTAATAAAGAATTATTATTTGGGGGAATTTTCGTTAATAAAATAATCGTGAGAGGTTAAATGTCATGGCGCTTTTAATAACCAGAATTAAGGTTAATGAAAGCGCGAGTCACTCATCAATACATTACGTTTTAAATCATGTCGAATTCAAATATTAAATCTCATTCACTTTGTTAAAACACGGGTGACATACCAACGGGTTGAGACTGTAATAATACAATGCCAGTTAAGACTAATAAAATGCCACCAGTTAACTTAACGATTGTTTTCATATTGGTTCTTCTGGCACTTTTATATTGTTTATTACCACTACTCAAGTAACCCTGTATTAGCTTAGTGCCCAGTGTCGTCATAATCGCAATTGTAGAGGTGGTTAATGCGGTACCGACTGACATAAACAAAGCACTGACAATCCCAAGCCAATACAAACCCAACATATTAGAAAAAAGTAATACCATGATGGCGCCTGTACAAGGGCGAAGTCCCACGCTGAAAATAATGGCAAGATATTCTTTAAGTGAAGAGGCTTTATTAACGTCTTCAGCACCCGCAAAATGGACATGACCACAACCACACATATTATGCTGTGGTTTGTGAGTGCTCAAGCTATTCCTAGGAATAGCGCTGCTTTGATTGTTGATATTGATAACAGGTTTTATAGCGGTTATGTTAATGGAGCTGGGGCGAGAAAACCTTCCTTTGAACAGTGACTTTGCATTACGCCAAATAACAATTGAGCCTAAGATCACCACTGAATAAAAACTTAAGCTAATTAAATGATTGGCTTCACTGTTCACTTCTCGCATGGTTGAATTAAATAATAGCAGTAATACCGAAACAACTACGATTGCGACGATTGCTTGTAACAAAGCTGACAAAATAGTGAGTATTAAACTTATTTTGACCTTAGTTGGGTGCGTTGCAAGATAGGTTGTAACGATCAATTTCCCATGACCCGGGCCAAGAGAATGTAATACGCCGTATATAAAGGCTAAAGAAACTAATGAAATTCCAGATGCAACAAGCTCAGTTTTAGCTGAATACAATAACTCAATGATTTGTTCATTGATGTCTTTTTGCCAGTGCATACTGGTTATTATTAATGAAGGCCAAGCTTGCCAAATTGCGTACACAGAACCTACAAAGAGCAAGCTTGCGCAATATAACCATGCTTTGTTAGATCTTGTCTTATGAGATCTTGTTTTATTGGATTCATTATTAGGCCTTGCTTTTTTAGTCGGCCTATTAGCAACCGTTTTATTGAAAATTATTTTATCTGTCACGTTAGATCCTTATTACTTGGATTCAAGAGGCAATTAATGATGACGGTTTGAGTAAAAAGTTGTCCGAGAGCATCATCGGGGTCTTCATCAACACCTAAAGACATCGCATAGGTGACCTGTTCCGGTGTTGGGTTTGGCTCGACGAGTTTGAAAACACAAAACTTATTTAATTCAGGAGATAATTCAATGTCATTTTTGCTGTCCCAACTCATATCGACATAATAGCTGGGCTCAAAAATAGACAGCTTGAAAGGGCGATTTGAAATTGTTTTAGGCTTTGAAAGAGGGACATAAAAATCTAGTGTCAATTTAGAACCGTTTTGCGTTAATTTACCTTGGTTTGAAAAAGCATATTTAACAGGTGAGTCACCGTCATAAAAGTAGGTAAAGTAATGCTCTAAATTAATATTCTCCATGACGGAGTCTTTTATTTTTACTAACGTTTTTGATTTATTCGCTGCAGATAAATCCTCTCCATCTAGCATGTAAGCGGAGGTGATTGAGTCAAAAGTCCAAGACATGGTGAAACCTAATATTTGACTTCCTTTTCCTTCAATTTTTGTTTTTAAGCTAATCCATGAGTGAGGATGAGCTTGTACTTTTATTGATAGAATTAAGTTAATGATGATAACAAAACAGAGGTAGTTAAGATTTTTTTTCATAATTATTCATTATTCTATTATGTGAATCCAAAGTATTTACAGGTTTTTTGTTAAAAAAGTGACTAAATAGATTTGAGCACTTTCTATTTCAGACAAACTGATTAATGCGTTAATGCTTCGGCAATTGTTGTTACATTATGTTCAATCATTTTTAAGTAAGCCGATACAATACATTCGATTCAGAAAATGCATCAGAACGATTGTGGATGCCATCATTAAACAGAATGAGTAATAATAGCGATTTGGTAGACTCATCCATTTTGTTGATGTGATGAAAATTCTTTTTCATTTTATTCTTCTTATTATCTTTAGCAGATGTAAATTAATCTAAATTTGTTATGTTATAACGTATCAAATGTAGGGCGAGAGAACAATTTAAATCAACATATTAATTTAAGGTGTTCATAGCATTATTTTTGAAAAAAGATGAGTAGAAGAGAATAAAAATAGCGACTTAAGCGGCTAGGTCTTTGAAAAAGCTCTAAACTAAATTTAGATTATTTTTAATAACATCAATAATATTTCGTAGTGGGTGATCTCGACTGCTAGTGCTTAATTTTATGTTGGATTCAAAAACAGTAAACATTTTCTTACTGACAACAACGCTACGATGCTGTTCCAAGCATTGATTAAATATTAAAATTAATTAATGGCTTGACCCAAGAAAATTAGGCTCTACTGAAGAATACTAGATTCTACTGAAGGTGTTTGCGCTGGTAAATTATAGGTATTCACAAAATAAATACAAAGATATTATCCACTTGTAAATACAGCATTTATAATTTTTTAATGATTGTATTTTTGATTGACTCATCACTATATTTCCAATAATAAAGAGTTAAAGAATATTCGTCATCCATCGAAGACTGAAATAGTTTATTGGTTGTGAACAATATTTTTATATTCCCTAACCCATTATATTCATGAATAAAAAATCCTCACATAACCGTTATTTTCATTTATTTCTGCATTAAATTGTTTCCTAATAACTAGTTATTATATTTGTAATGTTATAACGTATCAATAATAATGAGTTGGATAAGTATCAATCAAAATAGTTTTTCCTGAAACTCCTAGCAATAAAACAAGATCGAATGTGGTTATGTGTTAAAGAGTTATTAGTGATTACATAATATTGGAAAACATTATCGGAGGACGTTGTATATGAATGTTAATTTGGCTATGGAAGCGAGTGTGGTTGATGTAAATGTTTCGCAGCCTATAAGCTCAAAATCAAGTATTTTGACTGAAATTTATCAAGAAAAATATAACATTGCAGTATGGCAGCGAACATTGCCAACGATAATGACTGAGTCGATTAATGAAATGCTAGAAACGCGGAAGTCATTAGCTTTAGTACAACGTGTTTCGCCTGATAACGCTGCTGAATATATTCGAGATAAGTTGGAAGGAGAGGCCTGTGCTGGTCGGCTAAGTGAAGATGTTGCCTTGATAGTGGATATGTTTTGTTGTTTATTCGATGTAGAAGAAGCGGGATTACGACTCACGATGTTAGACAGCGCTATGTGTCCTAAATTTCATGTAGACCAAATTCCATGTCGCTTGGTGACAACTTATACTGGCATTGCGACACAATGGTTAGAAAGCAAAGATATCGACCGCAGTAAATTAGGCCGAGCGAGTGTTGGTATTGCAGATGATTTATCCGGTTTGTTTAATGATGAGCTTGCTATAAAACAGATGCAGGCGGGTGATGTTGGGTTGCTCAAAGGCAGCGGCTGGAAAGGTAATGAAAGCGCGGGGTTAGTCCATCGCTCTCCAGGATTGATGTTGAATGAGCGGCGATTACTCCTGACATTAGATTTGGTGTGATGTAGATGACTGAAATTAATGTCATTCTTGATCATGTCGCTGAAAGCTGTACTGCACGTGGCAAACAATTAACAACTAAACGTAAGTTGGTTTTAAAAGCCTTGTTACATGCTGATAAAGCTTTGTCTGCCTATGACTTAGTCGATTATTGTAAAGAGCATTTCGAAGAGACTATTCAGGCGATGACAGTGTATCGAGTGTTGGATTTTCTTGAGAATGAGCATTTTGCTCACAAGCTTAAAGTGTCTAATAAATACATTATGTGTTCGCATATTCTCTGCGATCACGATCATGGCACTCCTCAGTTTTTTATCTGCTCTAAATGCGACAAAATAACGGAACAAACCATCGCGCCGATCATAATGACTGGTCTTCAATCTCAAGCGAAACAAAAAGGGTTTACTGTTACTCAGCCGCAACTCGAAATTAGCGGTGTGTGTGATGAGTGTGTTAATTAACGTTTCGCCTGTTTACTCCATTTATTTCCCTATCTTAAAATTATCAATCTCATCCCAAAAAGAAAACGAGGAACATTATGTCAGCAACGCTCATTAAAAATGCAAGTGTGGTAAACGAAGGCTCGATTGCAGAGATGGATTTACGAATCGTTAATCAACGCATCGACACCATCGCAACTAACATTTCAGCAAGATTAGGTGATCAAGTGATCGAAGCCAAAGGGTGTTATTTATTGCCTGGTATGATTGACGACCAGGTTCATTTTCGTGAGCCAGGCTTAACGCACAAAGGCTCTATTGCGTCAGAGTCACGTGCGGCAGTCGCTGGTGGCATCACAAGTTACATGGAAATGCCAAACGTAAATCCTGCAACTACAACAATAGAAGCGCTTGAACGTAAGTTTGCGATGGCGGAAGCAAGTTCATTAGCAAATTATTCATTTTATTTAGGCGCTACAGAAGACAACCTTGAGCAAATAAAACGACTTGATCCAACTAAACATTGTGGTGTGAAAGTGTTTATGGGGGCTTCAACAGGTGATTTATTAGTAGAAGATCCACAAGCGTTAGACGCTATTTTTCGAGACTCTCCGGTGCTCATTGTGACACATTGCGAAAGTGGGGCGGTTATCAGCCAAAACCAAGCAAAGCTGTTAAAAAGTAAATCACTATTTACCATCGAAGATCATCCAGTACTTCGCGATGATGAAGCTTGTTATGCTTCATCTTCTTTTGCCGTCGCATTGGCAAAAAAGCATCATAGCCAACTTCATGTATTACACATTACTACTGCAAAAGAACTGGCCTTGTTTGACGCTGGGCCTATTCATAATAAACATATCACTGCTGAAGCTTGTGTACATCACCTATGGTTTAGCAATAAAGATTATGCGCAGCTTGGTAACCAAATAAAATGTAACCCTGCTATTAAATACGAAAGTGATCGTGAGATGTTGTTACAAGCATTGAATACCGATCAAATCGATATTATTGCGACGGATCATGCACCACATACTTGGGATGAAAAACAAGTACCTTATGATCAAGCCCCAGCTGGGTTGCCTTTAGTGCAACATGCCTTACTAAGCCTATTTGACCAAGCAAAGAAAGGGCAGTTCAGCATCGCTAAAATTGTTGAGAAAACCGCACATAATCCTGCTATTCGTTATCGTATTAAAGATCGCGGGTTTATTCGAGAAGGTTATTATGCCGATTTAGTATTAGTCGATATAAACACTTCAACACCTGTCAGTAATGAAAACAGTTTATATCACTGTGGTTGGTCTCCCTTTGCAGGTCATGCATTTTCAGCACAAATCAAAAATACCTGGGTTAATGGTGACTTGGTGTATAAAAATCAGCAAGTGATCGGTACCCCTTCTTCAGCCTTGCGATTAGTGTTTGAAAGTGGTGCGTGAATAAATTGTTTTAAAGTTTTGTCTGAAGGTACTATTTTAAAGTATTGTCTGAATGTATTGTTTGAAGATATTTTTCAAAAAGTAGGCTAACTATTGTCTAAATCAATTTATATCGTTTACATGCTTTTTAGGATCATAAAAATGATAAATTATAAGTTAAGATAAACGTTTACAGTTGTTCGTGTCGATCACGTAAAATAATAAATAGGGTAGCGAGCCTAATGAAGTATGCTGCTGATATTTAAAATAATAAGCGTGTAAGTTGCTTAATTTTTAGATAATACAATCTAAGTTGATAAAGTTTAAGTTAATAAAATTTAAGACAGGAAAGTTTAAAATGCTGCGGTTATTCACTTAAAAACGGTTCTGGTTTTATTATTGATGCCCGATCATCTGTTGCTAATGATTGTTGAGTTGACTCCGTATTTATTGCAGTCTATATCCAATGTAACCAGTATTCAATGTCACGTTTAATACGTATGACTAAAGAAGTTATTAGTCGCTAAATACCGTGATAAAAGGCTTATAATCATTGGAAATATTGCATGACAGCAGTAACTAGTATCGTTATGAATTTTTATTTGAATATTATATCGATAGTACCAATCGAGCATTCAGATCTATTGACGTCTGTTGTTTCAGCAAACCAAATGCTTGTAAAAAGTGATAGGAAAATCATTAATGAGTTTTGATAATCAATCTGTTTTAGGTGTACCAACTAATATTATTACCGGTTTTCTTGGCGTAGGAAAAACCACTGCGATTTTGAGTCTCCTCGCGAATAAACCAAAAGGTGAACGTTGGGCTGTTTTAATCAATGAGTTTGGTGAAATAGGTGTTGATGGTAGCCTGGTCCAAGGGCAACAGCATGATAAAGCGCAAGTGTTTATTCGTGAAGTCGCTGGTGGTTGCATGTGTTGTGCTGCTGGTGTACCAATGAAAATTGCGCTTAATCAATTGCTATTAAAAGCGAAGCCAGACCGTTTATTAATTGAACCAACAGGGCTTGGTCATCCAAAAGAGGTCATGGCCGTCCTATCTTCGGAACATTATCGCGAAGTGTTATCGCTGCAAAAAAATATTACTTTAGTCGATGCACGAAATTTATCTGACGTTCGTTATACCAATCATGACACCTTCAACCAACAAATTGCTATTGCAGATACTGTCGTTGGTAACAAAGCGGATCTTTATCAAAATGATGATCTAGAAAAACTAGCATCTTATGTCGCTGAAGTAAGTCGCCCAAATACTAAAGTGATTTTGGCAGAACATGGAAAATTTTCACTCTCTGAACTTGATGGACATGACACTATTCATGGGCATTCAATAGCCGATGAGCACTTGCTGGATCATGAGCATAGTCATGAACATCACCATACACATAACCATGTTCATAATGATAACAAACCGCTTGCTTCCGAAGCAATTATACCAGCAAGCGGTATGCTAAAAGCAGTAAATGAAGGTGAAGGTTTCTATAGCATTGGATGGCGTTTTTCTTCGGATAAAATATTTGATCATCAGAAACTCATTTCATTTTTTACTAAGCTGTCTGAACTGAAAGTAGAACGTATGAAAGCAGCCATGATAACTGATAAAGGCCTTTTTGGTTACAACCTCACATTAGATGGATTAACTGAAACTAGTTTAAACGCGAGTTCGGAAAGTCGAATTGAATTAATTGCAGATACCGGTGATGAGTCGTTTGAAATACAGTTATTAAAATGTATTAAATAATGGCTAAACATATTAATCAGATCGTTTTTTCTTAAACCATTGCGTGCTAAACATCATTGGCAAGATTGTATTACTAAAATAGCATTACTAAAGTGGTATTTCTAAAGCTCAATGCAGTGTTGCTCCTAACATTAATTTTACCTTTAGACGGATAAACCACTTTAACTACTTTAAAACACTGTCGTAATTTAATATAGCCTTCATCAAGCTTGTACTATTGCCTTATGTGTTGGTGGTTTATCTTCTGTTTAATATAAAAGTGTTATCAGATAATGGCTCTTAAGCCGCTATTTGATAACACTCTTTGCTCGAGTGTTTTACTTTACGTTTAAATGAACCTTTCCCTTTTTTTGCTTTAACGACTCTCATGCAAAAGACCTTACTTGTCACTAATGCCGCCATTGCTGAATGATTGATAATGCCACGGCCTATATCAGCCTGTTTTTGTGTTGAGTTTAAGGTGAGAGATTGTGTTTTAATCTTTTTGTTGTGCTTTGCCATTTATTGTCTTCTCCTTTGAAGAACAGTGAAAGAATACGTTTTACGCTGAGTGATATGAATTGCAATAGCAAATTAAAAAATATTAACGATTTGCTGCAACTATTAACTTCGAGTATGTCTGTTTTGTTTCTTTTTTATCTAGTCATTAAAGCGACCGGTATCGCTATTCTGATAACGGCCGCGGCTAATTAATGTCCCGTAACGGCTTGAACGGCTGGTTTAATATAAAGTCCAAGGACTTCGAACTGAATATACCAAACGGCTACAGAAGCAAAGTAACCAACGACGATTGTCCAAGAATATTTCATGTGCGCCCCAAAAGTATAAATACCTTTTAGCTTGCCCATTACCCCAACTCCAGCAGCTGAGCCGAAAGAGATCATGCTGCCACCGACACCTGCCGTTAATGTCACTAGCATCCATTGTGCTAATGGAATATCAGGTGATGATTTTAAGACGGCTGACATCACTGGTACGTTATCAACAATTGCAGATAAGAAGCCGACACCCATGTTGACGTACATTGGATCAAATAAAGTATACAGTTTAGCGGCGTGGTTTAAAAATCCTGCAAAATGTAGTGCGCCAACGGCTGCTAAGATACCAAAGAAGAATAATAGGGTGTCATTTTCAACTTTAGAAACCGACTTATAAATATTAATATCATTATTGTGATATTTTTTAAGTGTGTATGCATACAGCTGTAATAGTGACAGACCAAATAGCATGCCCCACATTGGCGGTAAATGCATAAGCTGTTTACCTAATACTGCTGATGCAATCGTGAAAATGCCAAGACCAATGATCACTTTACCACCTTTGTGGATTTTAACGGGTTCAGTGCCTTCTATTTTTTCAGGTGAGCCGTCTGGTACAAATCGGGATAATAGGAAAGCCGTAATTCCCCAACCAATAACAGCCGACGGAAAGAGAAATAAGAAGTCAATGAATGAGCCTTTACCTGCTGACCATGCCATCAACGTTGTGATATCACCAAATGGTGACCAAGCACCACCCGCATTAGCCGCTACTACAATATTAATAGCAGCAGGAATAAGGAATGCTTTATTGTTTTTTTCTATGGTGATTAAGACGGTTGAAAGGATAAGAGCGGTGGTTAAGTTATCTGCGACGGGTGAGATAAAGAAGGCAAGAAAGCCCGTTACCCAAAACAGTTTTTTATAATTGAACCCCGATTTGAGTAGCTTTTCTTTTAACGCATCAAATACATTTCTTTCAATCAATGCTTCAATGAAAGTCATTGCAACGAATAAGAAGAAGAATATCTCTGCAATCTCTAATATTAAATGTGCAATTTCAGTATCGAATGCTCTGAAGTCCAACCCATTTACTGCGTAATACCCACCGAGTAGCATAAACATAAATGTACCAGTGAAAAGTGCCGGTTTGGCTTTATTGATATGGTATTTTTCTTCCGCTGCAATAAAGTAATAACCAACAACGAATATGGTTAATAATAGCCAACCAAATGGTCTAATGGCTAAGTCAACAGCATGAACAATACCTTGTGCACCTTCTATTTTTGTGGTCATTTTATCCCCTTTAAAATTATATAAGCATTCATCGATTTTTCATTGTGCTTTTAAACGTCATTTAACGTGTTGCTATGATGTTTTTAGAAAAATCGAGATTGTCTTAATTATCTGAATATTAAAAAGTTTAATCGATTTTTTGTTTAAAACCTTATCTTCGGTCAATATATTGTCTATTTGTATGATTATTTAAATAATCTGCTTATTTACATCAATTTACAACTTGTACAGTAAAATCCAGTTGCAATAAAAAATGCTAATGCATTATTTAAGCAGTGAAAGTACTGAAATAATTTTTTAGTTATTATGTTTTTTTGCTTATATTTTTATTTTTTAATGCTTAGTTACAGAGGATATTTTATTACTGCTGTTGGCGTGTTCTAAGTCATTGTTAATATGTCTTATTATTTAATAATTAACCTCAGTTCCTGATAAGAAAAGCGATATAACACCGCTATGTAAGCGAATTTCTGCGTTAAATTATTTCCCAATCACCCATTATTGCTTCAATCATTTTCCTTAAACTACGCACAACTAACAGATTATTATAATAAATGTTTTTAACTAACTGATTTTAAATTTATTTTTAGTTCTAGTGGGCAGGAGGAAGGTAAATGTTTTGATTTTTTATTTCTAATAAAAGAGTAAGAAAAGAGTTTATGAAATGTGATCTACGTTATATATTATTGACAACTAACACTCTTACCTAAGGCCGTTCATGGACTCGATACTTATTATCCTTGCTATCTCATTAGCCATCGCAAGTATTATTAATATTGTGCTTACTAAATTCGCTATTTCACATATTGTGGGTTACATCATCACGGGTACAATCATCAGTAATATTTTTGACTTTAATGGCCATGCAGATTTCTCATCACTCGATTTAATAGGGGAGTTTGGTATTGTTTTCTTGATGTTTACTATCGGTTTGGAAATGTCCTTTTCTAAACTGAAAAAACTGCGCAAAATAATCTTTGTCAATGGTTTTGTGCAAGTGGTTGCCAGTTCTGTGATTATCTTTTTAATTGCCTTTTACTTGATTAAGTTAGATACCACTTCTGCGATCATTATTGCTTTGGCTTTTAGTTTATCGTCTACCGCCATTGTGGTGACATATCTGAAAAAATCTAAAGATATCGTGACACCCTATGGTGAAAAGTCGGTCGCCATTTTAATCTTTCAAGACTTAGCCGTTATTCCTATCTTATTGTTGATTGGATTTTTAGCAAAAGAAGGGTTGTCGGTTGGTGATGTTTTATTAAAGACAGCACTCTATGCCTGTTTAGTGATTGCATTTATGTTTACCTTAGGCAAAAAGATCATTGAATGGCTATTACATTTCTCAAGCCGAGCCCGTATGGAAGAGATGTTTCTGGGTTCTGTTTTAACCATTGTTTTAGGCGCGTCATTATTGGCTCATGAAATGGGGTTCACTTATTCTTTAGGTGCTTTTATTGCTGGTATGATCATTGCTGAAAGCCATTTTCATGTAAAAGTTGAGTCTGATATTGCTTCTTATAAAGACCTATTACTCGGTGCTTTTTTCTTTTCTATTGGTACTAAAATTGACGTGCTGTATTTCTTAATGCATTTGCATTTAGTTGCTGGTGTTTTAGTGTCTGCGATGTTGATTAAAGCCATTGTAATTTACTTTTTGATAAGACAAGAATCAAACAAAAGTGACTCTATAAAGTCTGCATTAGCGCTTTGTCAGGTTGGGGAGTTCTCCTTTGCTATTTTTGCTTTAGCGACCAGTCAAAGCCTACTATCAGAGGAGCTAGGCGGCTTCCTTATTTTGGTGACTGTGTTGTCGATGATTATCACGCCATTTATGGTCAATAATATTTATAAATTAGCTTCTTTGTTTGTTAAAGAGTTTTTTGAGGCTGACAAAATTACACCAGTTAAGGTCGATCATCATACGGTTATTTGTGGTTTTGATACCTTAGGACGAATTGTTGCTAAAGAGTTACATGGTAAAAACAAAAACTTCTTAATTATTTCGGATAACTTACAGCATGTATTGATTGCCAGAAAAAGAGGTTATCACGCTTACTTTGGTCATCTAGACAAACAACCGGTATTGGAGTCTCTCAAGATAGAGTTATCATCTAGTATTATTCTAACGGTAAATTCGATTAGAAATATCAAGATTATTTGTGAATCTGTTTTGCAATATCACCCTCAAGCAAACTTGGTGGTTAAGATTAATACTTTGGATGAGAAAGAGCAGTTATCGGATCTTGCTATCCACTCGTTTGTGCATGCACAGCATGAAACCGCGATGCTACTAGTGCAACATAGTCAAGTGACTAAGGCGCTAGCTGAATCAACCGATGATGTTATTACTGTTAAGTAAAGTGCAAGTTTTCAGGATACGATGCTTTGATCTGTTTGAGTCTGGCGAATTAGGCCGCAGTCTATTGTTATAAGCTGAAGGGTCGACGTATCTTATTTTTAGTTTGCAGATATTTTGTACTGGTTGTTATGTTTAGGTTTAATGTTATAGATCTAAAAGAATAACCCTAACACCAGACCCCCTGTAGGCTGAAGCCAGTGCCCCAAAGTCAATAGAGTAAAGAATCTCTGTAGGCGTAGCTTAGTGTTATAAACGGAAGCGCCTACGTATCCTGTTTAGCTTGCAAATGTTTTTATATTGTCTGTTATGTTTAGGTTTAATGTTATAGATCTAAAAGAATAACCCTAACACCAGAATCCCTGCAGGCTGAAGCCAGCGCCTCAAAATCAATAGAGTAAACCTAACATCTGAACCCCACGCCCCAAAGTCAACAGAATAACCCTAACAGCAGAACCCCACGCGCCAAAGTCAACAGAATAAGCCTAAACCCAGATCCTTGCAGGCTGAAGCCAGCGCCCCAAAATCAATAGAGTAAACCTAACATCTGAACCCCACTCAACAGAATAAGCCTAACCCCAGACCACTTGCAGGCTGAACCCCACGCCCCAAAATCAATAGAATAGACCTAACTCTAGAACCCCACGCCCCAAAATCAATAGAATAGACCTAACTCTAGAACCCAGGCGCCAAAGTCAAAGAATAAATCTAACATCAGAATCTTTGAATGGTTAAGCCAGCGTTACGGAGTAAAAGGTATTTACTCATACATCAATTTAAACGTCTTTTGGCCATTTATTCTTGCTTGTTTTTATAATGTCATTTGTTGATGATTATTTTAGAACTTATAGAGTGTTTAGTAGTCGATAGTTATGAAGGTCACTGTTTTATCTACTTAATTATTGCTAATTGAATGGTTACTTACCAATTAATAGGTGGTTTTTATATCAAACTAAAATAGTTTAACGTTTGTTACTTTATTTTTCATTCATAACTTAAGAGTTTAAATATGCCATTACTATATAAGTCTTTACGTTCTACTTTTTGGAGGAACCTGAGTGTAATGAGTCTTTTATTACCCAGTTTATCCATTTCAATGATTCCTTTAGCATCACAAGCAGATTCATTACAAGAGGTAGAGGCATCGAAAGCACTTTATGCAGTAAATGGAAAATTTGACCGTAATACCGTTACTGATTTAGCGCGTAAACTGGCTAAATTACCTTATAAAGAGCCTGATCTTACGTTACCGACTGCTTTACAAGATTTGAATTATGACGAATATAGAGATATTCGTTTTAACCCAACGTCCTCTATCTGGGCTGAGGACGATCTTCCATTCCAAGTACAATTTTTTAATCGTGGTTTCTACTTTAAAGAAACAGTCGAAATAGCGATTGTGGATGATGGCACCTCTACCCATGTACGTTACGATCCGAGTATGTTTACAACGGGTGAAGTCATGAATAAACCTTTGCCTACCGGTGATATTGGCTTTGCAGGATTTCGTTTGCATCATCCTTTGAATAAGTCAGATTACTTTGATGAATTAGCTGTTTTCCAAGGGGGGAGTTATTTTCGTTCTTTGGGCAAGGGCCAATCATATGGAGTTTCTTCTCGTGGTCTAGCATTAAAAACAGCCGATCCAGAAGGCGAAGAGTTCCCCGCATTTCGTGCATTTTGGATTGAGAAACCATCGAATGAAAGTACGTCAACCGTTGTTTATGCATTATTAGATAGCCCCAGTACAACGGGTGCTTATCGTTTTACAATACGCCCGGGTGAAAATACGGTGATGGATATTGAAGCGACGCTTTTTCCGAGAGTTGATTTAGATAAAGTCGGGTTAGCTACAGAAACAAGTATGTTTATGTTCTCTTCTTATGGCAGAGAAAATGTCGATGATTTCCGTCCACGTGTTCATGATTCTGATGGGTTATTGATACACAATGGACGCGGCGAACGATTATGGCGACCATTACGTAACCCTAATAATCTGCAAATTAGTGCTTTTTCAGATAACGCACCGTTAGGATTTGGCTTGATTCAGCGTAATCGTGACTTTAATAATTTCCAAGATTTAGAAGCACATTATGAACGTCGTCCAAGTTTATGGGTTGAGCCGATAGGGAATTGGGATAAGGGAGCCGTTGTATTAGTAGAGATTCCTACTCAATCTGAAATTAACGATAATATTGTTGCTTATTGGGCTCCTAGTAAAGTTATTCCTGCTGGGTCGGAGTATCAATTTTCCTATCGTTTATTTTGGGGGAAAAAGCCGAGTGTAGAACAAGGTGAAGCAATAGTTGATTCAACAAAAAGTGGTCGAGCTAGTATTAATGGCCCAACACCAACACGTTTATTTGTGATTGATTATAAATTTCCTAACCCATTAATTGATATTGAAAAACAAGTTCCTAAAGCAATGATCGAAAACTCTGCAGGTGAAATTCACAACATAGTAGTCGCTGACAACCCACATAACGATGGATATCGTGTGACCTTTGAATTAGATCCGTTGGATGTCGATTTAGTTGAGCTGCGTTTAGACTTAGCATTTTCTGATGGTCGTAAAGCTGAAACGTGGATGTACCAATGGACAAACTGAAAACGTGCAAATCCAAAGAGGGAAAATTAAATAATTTAAAAGGCCATAGTGTTCACATTGATGGTGAACATCAAACTGACTTTCACTCTGGTTCCGCTCAGTCTGATATTGAGCTGGGCATGCCTGTTGAACATAGTGGTGAGATGCCAGCTCAATCTTTATCAACGGTTAATGCTGAGGTTCAACACGTTTCCATAAACCCTAACGGTTGTCGCTCTCATGCATGGCGACGTTGGTTAGTATTAGGCACTGCTTTATTGTTATCCATTTGGGGAATTAATGAAATGCGTTCAGTACTGACGATTGAGTCGGCTACTTTCGTTCAGTACTTATTTCTTTTGTTATTCGGGTTAACATTTAGTTGGATCACCGTCGCTTTCAGTAGTTCCATCATGGGGTTCTTTTTAGTGCTTCGTCAAAGGCGCTCTCCACCTGAGCCTTTAACAACAAAGCTTATGAGCCGCACCGCAGTGCTAATGCCGACCTATAACGAAACGCCTGAACAAATCTTTGCTTCCATTGAAGTGATGGCAATGGCTATTAGTGAAATGGGTGAAGGCAGTGCCTTTGATTGGTTTATTATCAGTGATACAACTGATGCTGACATTATTATTGCTGAAGAAGCTGCGTTTCATTTATTACGTAAACGAATTGGTAAAAAAATTAATGTTTATTACCGCCGTCGTCATAAAAACACGGCCAGAAAAGCGGGGAATGTAGCTGACTTTTGTCGTCGATGGGGCAGTCACTATGATCACTTATTAGTATTAGATGCAGATAGCCTAATGGAAGCTGACACCATTATACAATTGGCGCGTCGAATGGAAGCGGATCCTGATACTGGTTTAATACAAACCATTCCTCAGTTAATTAATGGCACAACATTAATGGCTAGGTTACAACAGTTTGCCACGGGTGTGTACGGACCTGTCGTAGGAACTGGATTGGCTTGGTGGACGGATAAAGAAGGTAATTTTTGGGGACATAATGCCATTATAAGAACAGAAGCATTTATGTCTTCGGCTGGCTTACCAGATCTTAAAGGACCTCCACCTTTTGGTGGACATATACTGAGCCATGACTTTGTGGAAGCATCTTTAATTCGACGAGCTGGATGGAGTGTGATTATTGCGTCTGATTTGGGTGGTTCTTATGAGGAGTGTCCGCCTACCATGACAGACCTTGCAATCCGAGATCGACGTTGGTGCCAAGGTAACTTACAACATAGTCGCATTGTCACTGCTAAAGGTTTGCACTGGGTGAGTCGTATTCATCTTATCACTGGGATTATGTCATATTTATCTTCACCATTATGGTTGTTATTGATTCTTGTAGGTTTAGGGCTTTCTTTGCAAGCAGAGTTTATTCGTCCTGAATATTTTGCTAATGAGTTTTCATTTTTTCCATCATGGCCAACCATGGATGCCGCGCGTGCGCTGAGTCTGTTTATATTCACGATGGTGATTCTATTCACACCCAAAACACTGGGGTTTATCTCCTATATTTTAGATGGAAAACTAAGAAAGCGTGCCGGTGGCTTTATTGTATTAACCCTTAGTTTTATTCTTGAAGTTATTATGTCTGCTTTAATAGCCCCTATTATGATGCTGATTCATAGTGGTGCTGTTATCTCTATTTTAATGGGACAAGATTCTGGTTGGAATCCGCAAAGCCGAGGAGATGGTAGCTTACCTGTTAAATATTTAGTATATAGACATCGTTGGCACATGGCGTTCGGGGTATTTTTAACCGTAGCCGCTTATTTTAATTCTTTAGCGCTATTGGCTTGGTTATCACCTGCTCTTGCTGGAATGTTACTCGCTGTGCCTTTGTCGATGTTGACGGGATCATGGAGTGTGGGAGCAACATTAAAAAGATGTCGTTTATTACGTACTCCAGATGAGACACAAAGACCTGCTATTAGAGAAGCAATGGATGAAACATACTTCATTTATGAAGAAACATTGATTACTTGTCCTGATTTAATTGAATTAGCCAGTGAGCCAGAATGGAATGCTATTCATCTTGCTTACAACGATCGTGTGATTCCTCGTCCACGTGGGCAAGTAAACCCTGTTGAAGCGACTGCTACAATGAAAATAATTGAAGCGGTCACCATAAGTGAAGCGGTGGGTTATTTGAATAAACAAGAAAAAACACAAGTGTTAACGTCACCTGAACTATTCAAAGCCCTTTCTAATTTAGTAAGAGAATAGGAAAATAGATCGCGGAAGGGTAGTAGGATATTTTTTTATCGTTTTTTATAGTGGTGTTATCATAAAGGCAGGCCAGATTTACTTGACCACTACAGGCCTGCCTTTATTTATTGAAAATATTAGCTATTAACTATTATCAAGTGTTAAAAAATAACAGTTAAAAACAAAAATAAAAAAGTGCTGATTAAAGAACGTTAATATTAATGCTCTGTTGCAAGGTTGCGCAACACATAATGCAATATCCCACCATTTTGGTAATAACTAAACTCATTCGGTGTATCAATTCGAATCTTAACTTCAAAAGACTGTTTTTTATTATCTTTATCAACGACTGATACCAGCACCGTTTTTTGGCCTTTAGTGACCGCAGGAATAGTGAATTCCTCTTCGCCAGTCAGATTCAATGAATCGACGTTATCGTCAGGCATAAACTGCAGTGGCAATATTCCCATTCCGACTAAATTAGAACGATGAATTCTCTCGTAACTCTGTGCAATGACTGCTTTAACACCTAATAGCGCAGGTCCTTTAGCTGCCCAGTCACGAGAACTGCCTGTTCCGTATTCTTTACCTGCTAATACAATTGAAGCAATGTTTTGTTGTTTATATTGCATAGCAGCATCGAATACACTCATTTCTTCACCAGATGGCATCATTCGTGTCCAACAACCTTCAGTACATGGAGCGAGTAAGTTACGTAAACGAACGTTTGCAAAAGTCCCTCGCATCATCACTTCATGATTGCCTCGTCTAGACCCATAAGAGTTAAAATCTTTAGCAGCAACACCCTCATTCTGTAAGTACTCAGCAGCTGGGCTATCCAGTGCAATGGAACCTGCAGGTGATATATGATCAGTAGTGACACTATCACCTAGTTTTAATAAACAACGTGCATTGTTGATATCCTTAATTTCTGGAATCTGCGCACTAATATCATCAAAAAAGGGCGGTAGTTTGACATAAGTAGAATCAGGCCAATCATATTTTTGGCTTTGAATGACGTCTAATGCTTGCCAATCTTTATTGCCGCTATAAACATCTGAGTAGCGTTTGGTAAACATAGCGCTGTCGATGGATTTTTCAATAAATTGTTTAATTTCTTGGTTATCAGGCCAGATATCTTTTAAGTAAACGGGGTTACCTGAAGCATCATTCCCTAATGATTCTGTGGCAATGTCTATTTTCATATTGCCTGCCAACGCATAGGCAACAACAAGAGGTGGTGACGCTAAGTAGTTTGCTTGTACTTCTGGATGAATACGTCCCTCAAAGTTACGGTTACCTGATAATACCGATGTTACCGACAAGTCACCTTGATGGATTGCTTGGCTAATTTCTTTTGGTAAAGGACCAGAGTTACCAATACAGGTAGTACAACCATATCCGACTAATTGAAAACCCAGTGCATCTAAATCTTCGTTTAAACCGGACTTAAGTAAATAATCAGTCACAACTTGTGAGCCGGGTGCAAAACTGGTTTTAACCCAAGGTTTAACATCTAAACCACACTGCTTTGCATTTCTCGCTAATAACCCTGCGGCGATCAATACCGATGGGTTCGAGGTGTTAGTACAACTCGTAATGGCGGCAATAACGACTGAGCCATGTTTGAGCACAAAGTCTTTGCCATCGTATTGACAAGGGACACCTGCGTCTCCCTCATCTGAGGGTAATAATGTAGAAGGTTGGCCTCCTTCACTTTCGAAACCACTTTCGGGTTGATTGGCATCTATTTGTGTGATGTTGTTTTGTAAATCTAACCAGTCTCGGTAAGCTTTGCCTGCTGTATCTAATGAAATTCTATCTTGTGGTCGTTTTGGTCCTGCAATAGAAGGCACTACATCTTCTAGCTGTAATGATAGTTGACTATGGTAAACCGCATTCTGTTGCGACTCGGTTCCCCACATATCCATTGCTTTTAGATAGGCTTTAATACGATCGATATGTTTGTCATCACGACCGGTTAATTGTAAGTAGTCAGTGGTTTGATGATCAATAGGGAAAATACCACAAGTTGCGCCATATTCAGGGGCCATATTTGCAATGGTGGCTCTATCCGCTAAGGTGAGTTCATTGACGCCTTCACCAAAAAACTCTACAAATTTCCCTACCACACCTGCCGAGCGTAATTGTTCTGTTACGGTCAATACTAAGTCAGTCGCAGTGGTACCTGCGAGTAACTTACCTGTTAATTCGAAACCTACAATTTCTGGCAATAACATAGTGACTGGTTGACCTAACATCGCAGCTTCTGCTTCTATGCCGCCAACTCCCCAACCTAATACACCTAATCCATTGATCATGGTGGTATGTGAATCAGTTCCTACTAAGGTATCTGGGTATAGTAAGTTATCTTGATCTGGTTTGTTAAAGACAACTCTTGCTAAATACTCCAAGTTTACTTGATGCACGATACCGCGACCTGGTGGTACCACTTTAAAGTTATCAAAGCTTTGTTGTCCCCAACGCAGAAATTGATAACGTTCATTATTGCGTTGAAATTCAATCGCGGTATTTTGTTGCATGGCATCAGCTTGTCCAAAAACATCTACCATGACTGAATGGTCAATAACTAGTTCTACTGGGTTTAAAGGATTTATTTTATCGGCTTGTCCACCCATCTTCACGATAGCGTCACGCATTGCGGCTAAATCAACCACGGCAGGAACGCCTGTGAAATCCTGTAATATAACGCGAGAGGGGACAAAGGCAATTTCGGTATCTTGCCAATTATCTACATCCCATTTTGCGAGGGTATCAATATCTTGCTGTTGGACGAAATCACTATCGGCATGACGTAATAAATTTTCTAATAGGATTTTTGCGGCGAAGGGTAAACGAGAAAGGTCATATTTATCTGCTAATCCCTCAAAACTGTAGTAGTGGCAAGTTTCGCCATTAATTTCAAGTTTTTGTAAGCATTGTGTCGACTTGTTCATTAGAAGTTCTCCATTAATAAATTGATGAATAACGCTAAGTTCAGTCAGTCTACATTAACATATTAGGCTAGAAATTTAAGGGGAAGTGATAAAACTATCGATATAATTTAATGGGCATAAAGTAAAAATGTAACGAGAGAATCGAAATACACTTTGCACACTCATACTGAAGTCATGTCCATTAATCATATAAAAATTAAAGTAAATAAGGGGAGAGGAATATATTGAAACGTTATTAACATGGTTGATTGTTGCATTTTAATAATACAAATGAAGCACTTTGAATTTTTCATTCAATTCTAAACTCTTTACTTAGTTCTTTCATTAGAATAAATATCGATGGCAAAATAGATACGTTTCAGATCGTTATTTATTTAAAAAATAAACTGCATTTTTAGCAAAAAATAGAATGAGCCCTAATTACTATTTTAATCATAAAATGAGTAACTAACTTGTGCTTTATTGCTCTAGGTGCCTAATATGTAGGCGTTAGGTTTTTTAATTAAACTTTCAGTAGATCTAACTTCTTAGGAATTTTATGCTCAAACTGAGATCTAGTTTAGACTTTCTGACAATGTTCAATACTTACTAGAAAAACTTAATGTAGGCTTATAAGCAAGAAATAAAGAGCACCATCTGCAGATTTGGTCGATATAAATAATCATTTTATACAGCTTGAAATTGCATTTGTTACATCATTAAATAATATAAATAAGGGTTCTAATGAAACACGGAAAATTAAGTTTATTTTTAAGTACTTCTATTGCTGTTGCATTATCAGGTTGTGCTACTACAACAGATGAGCCAACAGGTCCAATTAACTTAGCAGGTACTCAAGCGGCACTAACCGTTGTCGCTACAGAATCTAGTGTTCATGACGGAAATGGCCCAGATCGTTTAATCGATGGTGACATTTCAACACGTTGGTCTGCAAGTGGTGATAATGCTTACGCTACTTTAGATTACGGTCAAGTTGCTGAATTTGATGCTGTGCGAATCGCTTTCTCTAAAGGTCATCAACGTGCTAGTAATTTTGATATCTTAGTGAGTGAAGATGGCAAAACATGGACAACGGTTCTTGAAGGCATGAAATCATCAGGTAAGGTAACGTCAATTGAACGTTTCCCATTTACTGCCGTTAAAGCACGTTATATTAAATACGTAGGTCACGGTAACACTAAAAACATGTGGAACAGTGTGACTGAGTTTTATGCAGTAAACTGTGCCGTTAATACTTGTCTTCCAAATGAATTTATTACTGATGATGTTATTGCAGCAAATGCAGCAGAAAATAAAATCTTAGACAAAGCAGCAAAAGCTAAAAAAGCGAAAGAAAAAGCTAAAATGAAAGCATTGCGTTTAGGGGACTTCGGTACGCATGTTCCTTTAAAATGTGATTCAGCGGTTTCTGATTGTAGCAAAAAAACGTGGTGGGATGTGCCATTAAAATCACCAACAATCCCAGCAGTTCCATTAGCGGGTAACAAACCTGGTGAAAACTTTGATTTAACAACATGGTATTTATCACAACCGTTTGACCATGATAAAAATGGTAAACCTGATAATGTTGATGAATGGTACTTAAACCAAGGTTACGAGCAACCAGAGTTATTTTATACTGGTGATGACGGTGGTTTAGTGATTAAAACATTCATTAAAGGGACTCGTACTTCTAAAAACACTAAATACACACGTACTGAAATGCGTGAAATGTTACGCCGAGGCGATAAGTCTATCTCTACTAAAGGTGTTAACAAAAATAACTGGGTATTTGGTAGTGCGCCAGAATCTGATCTTGAAGCCGCTGGTGGTGTTGATGGTACGTTAGATGTCACAATGAAAGTAGATCATACAACGTCTACAGGTGAGTTAGGCCAAGTAGGTCGTTTCATTATCGGTCAAATCCATGACCAAGATGATGAGCCTATCCGTCTTTACTACCGTAAATTACCAAACAGAGACACTGGTTCAGTTTACTTTGCACATGAAAATACACTTGAAGGTTCAGATAACTACTTTAGTTTAGTAGGCGATTTAAGTGGTGAAGTTGATGATGGTATTGCGTTAGGTGAAGTATTCTCATACCAAATTAAAGTTGAAGGCAACACAATGACTGTTACCGTAAAACGTGATGGAAAAGATGATGCTGTTCAAGTTGTTGATATGAGCAAAAGTGGTTATGACCAAGGTGGTCGTTACATGTACTTTAAAGTGGGTGCATACAACCAAAACAACTCTGGTGACCCAGAAGATTTTGTACAAGCTACCTTCTACAAAATTAAAACATCACATGATGAATACAAAAAATAATAGTTAATTAGTTTTTTACATCGGTAAAGCCAGCATCTTGCTGGCTTTTTTCATTTCTAGCCTCGTCTCCTTGCTCGATATCTACTATACTCACCAGCTTTAAGTTTATTTTTGTAAAGTTTCTCTATTATTTAGTCACTAACAGCTCAGTCAAATACTGTTTTACTATTGAGCCTGTTGATTTTCATATTCTCTCATTTTGTATTTTGTATTTTGTATTTTGTATTTTGTATTTGGAATTTAGCTCATGGCAAAAGGAAAATTTGTTAGCGGTAATATTTTCAATCATATTATTGTTATGTCATCAACCAATGCGATTGGATTAACGGCGCTATTTATTGTTGATTTGGCCGATCTCTTCTTCATTAGTTTGCTGGGTGAAACTGAACTCGCTGCAGCGGTTGGTTATGCTGGAACAATTGCCTTCTTTACTACCTCTATCAGTATTGGCTTATCGATTTCGATGACTGCATTAGTTTCTAAAGCGATTGGACAACAAAATCGAGAAAAAGCCCGGCGTTTAGTGATTAATATTTTAGTCTCAGGTTTTATCGTCGGCGTTATTATTGCAGGGTTAACTTGGTACTTTGCACCTGAATTGGTTAGCTTAATTGGTGCTCAAGGTGAAACACATGATTTAGCCGTCAGCTACTTACGTATTCTTTTACCCTCTTTACCTGTTTTGTGTGTTGCTATGAGCGCGGGTGCTGCTTTGCGATCTGTTGGTGATGCCAAACTTGCGATGTATTCAACTTTAGCGGGTGGTGGTGTGAATGCCATATTGGACCCACTGTTTATATTTACTTTTGGTTTAGGGCTACATGGTGCTGCTATCGCTTCTGTTATTTCCCGGTTTGCCGTTGCTTGGGTGGCGTTATACGGTGTTACGCACATTCATAAGTTAATGGGGAAATTTGATTATAGACAATGGCTTGCTGACCAAAAAGAAATATTTAACGTTGCGATTCCTGCAATGAGCACCAATATCGCAACCCCTTTAGGTAATGCTTATGTCACCATGATGATTGCCTCATTCGGAGATAGTTATGTTGCTGGTTGGGCTGTTATAGGGCGCTTATTACCAGTTGCTTTTGGGATGATTTTTGCAATATCAGGTGCTGTTGGTCCTATTATAGGACAAAATTTTGGTGCGTTATTATACGACCGCGTGCGTCTTACTAATAAACGAGCACTGCAATTCACCGCCGCTTATGTAGTGGTGATAGCCGCAATTATCGGCCTATCTAAAAATTATATTATTAGTGCTTTTGGTGCGCAGGGTGATGCCGCAGAAATGATCGATTTTTATTGCACTTGGTTATGTATTGTCTTTATATTTAACGGTGTGATGTTCATTGCTAATGGGACATTTAATAATTTAGGATACCCGAGTACTTCTACCGTCATGAATATAGGTAAAGCAACGATCGGTACCATTCCATTTGTTTATTTTGGCGGTGAATGGTTTGGCGCGTTAGGTGTTGTTGCTGGTCAAGCGGTGGGTGCTATTTTATTTGGTTTAATTTCATGGGCTTGGGCACAGCGAATTCTTAACAAGTTAGGGATGAATGACAATATTAATAACGATAATAATGAAGAAGAGCTTAATATGACCTCAGCTTTACCCTTAACTCCATTTTGTTCTAGTCGAATTTATATGTGTGCTGATAGCGAAGAAAGTTTAACTGAGCAGCAATATAATACGGATAATAATGAAGCTGTTCTTAGCAGCTTGGATTCAGAGAATAAGTGCATAAATGATAATGAAAATAAATAAACAGGGTCATTAGAAGTATATCAACAAGCTAAAAATGATTGGAAATGTCTCTTTTTAACTTGTTGATGCATTGCTTTTAGCGACGCAAAGATTTTTTAGTTAACTTTTCATTTCAGCAATCATATTTATTACACTCCGCTTATGATTGCCCATTCAATACAAATAAAAGAACACAGATAATCACGCTCAGTACAGCGGATAGACCTTTCCAAAATAATAATGGGTCTCGTTCCAATAAAGGCGGGCGAATATTATTTAAAAAGGCTTTATTAGGATTCCGTAAATCATATAAAAATTCAGATAATTCATGGTAGCGATCTTGTGGGTTAGGGTTAAGTGCTTTCCAAAGTGTATCGTCTATCCATGCAGGTATTTCACGATCATCATCAAGAACAGAGTGATATTGTAAACGTTTTTGTGCTGATTTGGTTTTAGCACGAGCAACTTCAGCCCCAAAGGGAAGCTTTCCAGTTAGCATTTGATAAGTCATTACACCTAATGAGAAGATATCTGCATTACTTGCAGCAAGTTCCCCTAAAAAGTATTCTGGTGCTGTATATTGCGCTGTTCCTAAGTTATCTTGATGCATTAATGGTGAGTTTATTTCCATTAATCCAGCCACTTTAGTAGAACCAAAATCAATTATTTTTACCAAGCCTTTGTTGTCTATCATAATGTTTTCTGGTCGTAAATCTTGATGGATCATTTCTTGTCGGTGGAAAGCCAATAGACCTTTGGCAATTTGCTCAACAATGACTCTGACACTTTCTAAATCAGGTTTTGGATTATCAATCATCCATTGTGTGAGAGTTTGACCTTCAATAAATTCACTAGCAACGTAAATAAAATGACGTTCACGCATTTGTAAACAAGGCTTTAATACATGTGCATTATCGATGCGACGCGCTATCCATTCTTCCATTAAAAAGCGTTCTAAATAAGCAGGGTCAGAAGATAAATCCGTTGAAGGTGTCTTGATGACAACTTTTTGTTGGCTGTGGTTATCAATGGCTAAGTAAATATGGCTACGGCTACTATCGTGTAATGTATCAATAATTTCATAGCCATCAAATTGCATACGCGCGTGTAAAATAGGGGGGAATGGCAGAGCTGTAAGTTGAGCATAAACCTCATCGGAAGTTTTACTTGGCAAATTAACAATATCGATGATTTGAAGTGTTAAATTATCGTCACTGCCTTGCTTTAGTGCATTGTGTGCAATTACTTCACAAGCTTTTGTTAAATCTTGTTTATACTTTTCAATTGTTTCAATAATAAATGCTTCATTATTGTGTTCATATATTCCATCGGTCGCCAGTATGAAAACATCACCTATTTCTAGGTTAATGATATTATAATCAATCTCAACGTATGCACTTATTCCCATTGCTCTGGACAGGTAATGTTGATCTTTAGATACCCAATGACGGTGATCCTCCGTTAATAATTGCAGTTTATTATCACGCAGTAAATAGATGCGTGAATCGCCAACATGGAAAAGGTGGGCTGTGGTTGACTTGATAATAAGCGCGCTAAAAGTACAAACGTACCCTTTATCTTTATTAAAGCGATGATGACTCTTCTGGCTTTGTGAGTATAACCAGGCGTTATTCGCGACTAAAACTTGCTGCGCAGACTTCTTCACCGACCAGGTTTCCGAGGTACAAAAATAGTCCTCAAGAAAAGACTTAACACTTGCTTCACTGGCTATTTGGCTAACGTCACTACTACTGATGCCATCTGAAATTGCAATGGCGATACCTTTACTCGTTAAAATAGGTTCTTGTGGAATGTAAATACCATAAGCGTCTTGATTGACTGGCTTTAATCCTTTATCTGAATATTCTCCAACTGAAATCTGTAATTGTGTCGACATTTTTCATTCCTTTGAAAAGCCTTATTGAAAACTCAGTACTTTTTAACGTGAGTACTTTTAAAATCTAGCTAATGACTGATTTTTAAGTTTTAGATGTTGAGTTGTTTAATGCTGCTGATATTTTGAAAATGGTCGCTAGTAATACGATTATCCCAATAATAAAAAATTCTAATAGAGTATCACGTAATGAAATGAATCTTTTATATTCAACAACTCTCGCTATTTTTGTTACACATTTAAAACCGCTTAAATAAGACATAGTCTTCCCCTTCTATTAAATTAAATGATTCCTTTCCTGTTAATGGTTACGATCAAAGCAACAATTATTCCAATATAAGTGTCATTTCTATCTTATTGATATTATTTGACTTAATTTTATATATTTATATTTTTTAATCTATCAGTCTGTAAATCGCACCCTAAAAGAGCACAAAGACAACCTTTTAGATGACATTTTTAATTTATCTTTTTTGAATAAATCTAGATTATTGACAATAAGAGTATGATTAAAATCAAATTGTTAATAATCACTCTCATTTAGAGTTGAAAAATGATAAATAACATTTTGATATGATAGGTAATTTTTATATTTATCTTTAATATCAAATATATGTGATTTATAAGTTGGATTTATATCCAATATGACAAAGGTCACATATTGGCCTCTATTGATTGTTAATTAATTAGTATAGACTGAATTTTAGTGCAATTTAGATGCATAAAAACAAACTAAGATGATGATTCTTAATATAAGTTAATCAGTCTTAGCCTTTTTAAATATTCTTTAATAAGTACATTTAAGAGGTGGATAAAGAAAGAAGTCCAAATATTAGCTTTCGGCTATTAACACGATATAAATATATGGAAATAAATACGTAATGAAGAGCCTTAAAAACAAAATATTTTTGTTATTTGTTTCTATATTATTAATGGTGCAGGGAATTGCATTTTGGTCGTTATATTGTGCTAATAAAAGCCAAGAAGACGCCGAAATTAAAAACCGATTAACCACGGGAATAACTATTTTTACTGAGTTATTTGAACGACGCTTAGCCTACTTATCAGCTTTTACTGATATTGCAGCAACTGATCACGGTGTAAAAAAAGTATTTGATAATGAAGATATTAGACATTTATTACTTTCTTTGAATAACCATAGACAACGTATTAATACTGATCTTGCAATGGCGATTTCTGTCGATGGTGTTATTACTGGTCAATTACAACGTCACTTTATCAAATCTGAATTTTCATATGAAAGCTCAGAAATTATCAAAAATAATACTATAAAATCTGGAAATGAATTAGGTTCTTTATTTCGTTATCCAGATTGGTTAACTTCTAGACAACATTCTAAGATATATATTATTGATAATGTACTTTATCAGATCAGTATTTCCCCTATTAAGTCTAGCTCTAAAAATATTGGCTGGTTGGTTTTTGGTTTTGAAATTAATCAAGCATTAGCAAATGAATTTAAAAGTATTACGCATTTACAAACTGATTTTATTTTAAAAGAAAATGGAACATTTACGCTTCAAGCTTCTTCAAAACAAAACATTAAAATGAGTAATACAGAAAAGTTAGCATTAGCCAAATCAGTTAATCAAAATATTACACCAGAGCAATATATCGCTACGCACACCATTATATCTCAATTTAATCAGAGAGAATTAGGTGTTTATATGTATAGTTTACGTGAGAATATTGTTTCACTACTGGAAGAACAATGGCTGCAACTTTTGTTATTGGCGGCATTAACATTTTTTGCCTCATTATCTGGTGCTTATTTAGTTGCGGCTTCTATTAGTAAGCCCATTAACCGATTAGTCGCTCACGCAAAAGTGATTGCCGCAGGCCATTTTGAACAAAAAATCAAGTTCACAGAGAAGAATGAAATAGGTCAACTTGCCAATGAATTTAATCATATGCAACTGGCGCTTGCACAACGTGAAGAGGCGATTATTCGTCTTGCTAATCACGATCTCCTGACCGATTTACCTAATAGACACAGACTTAATGAAGTATTATCTGCATTGAAAGATGATCACTTTATGATGGTGCATTTAAATTTAAGTCGTTTAAAAGATGTTAATGCAACATTAGGGTATGACGTCGGCGATTTAGTTATTCAAACACTCGCGATTCGTTTACAAACTATTTCAGAGCATCAACATGTACAATTTCTAGTTCACCTAGGGGCCGATGAATTTATTTTAATCTTAGATTCAATGGAAATTAATGAGGTGAGTGCTCAAGTTAATAAAGGGTTAGAGGATGTATTTTGTTTTCAAGGAATTAGTCTTCAACTCCAAGTGAGGATGGGGATTGCCCTCTATCCAGAACATACTTCAGATGTCACTAGATTAGTACAAATGGCAGATACCGCCTTACATCATACAAGAAATAACGGTAGTCTCATTCAAGTTTATCAGCCTAATTTAGACATTAATTCAGTTGAACGATTAAACTTGATTAATGATTTAAGACAAGCAATTCCTTGTAACCAATTTGAACTCCATTTCCAACCTAAGTTATGTTTATATTCATTAAAAGTAACGCATGTAGAAGCATTAGTGCGTTGGACACATCCAACACTTGGTATGATTCCCCCTGATAATTTTATTCCCATTGCAGAGAAAACAGGACAGATCGAAGGGTTAACTCGTTGGGTCTTTGTCGCTGCGTTGATGCAATGTGCTGAATGGAATAAGTTAGGCCTTGGTATTAATATTTCTGTTAATATTTCTGCTGAGAATTTGAAAGAGTCTGATTTTTATGAGTTTGTTTGTAAAATGATGAGGATTCAAAACATTAAACCACAACAAATTACACTTGAAGTCACAGAAAGTTCGGTTGTAGAGGATCCAAAATCAGCTATTAAATTATTAGGTAAATTTAAAGACTACGGTTTTAGAATTTCGATTGATGATTATGGAACAGGTTACTCTTCATTAGCACAGCTTAAGCAACTTCCTGTCCATGAATTAAAAATAGATAAATCATTTATTCAACGTCTTGAGCATGATATCGATGATCAAATTATTGTTCGATCTACTATTGATTTAGCACATAACATGGGCCTTAAAGTGGTTGCCGAAGGTATTGAGGATGAGTTCTCCTTGTTATGGCTAGCTCAATATAATTGTGAATTAGCACAAGGGTATTTCATTAGTAGACCTAAACCTGCGAGTGAGTTAACACCTTGGCTTTTAAATCCACCTAAATTTACTCATTCACTATAATGAACATGAAGGTATAGGTCATACACTTTAACGCTACTTTTTTATGCAATTGATATTCCTATTTATTCCTCTTGCTATCACCATAAGTAATCGCTCTATTTTCACCTGAAAACGGTTACTTTTTCGTTAATATTTAAGGCCTGTGCTAGTTTAGCTAGTTTAATTTATGATTCTAATCTAACTGAGTTGAGCCTTTACTCTTAACATAAATGAGCATGAAATGTAACGCTCAGACATCTTATTCTAATTAACTAACCTCAATTTTGGTTAATCAAAGTGGAATCATATCTTTTGATTAGTCAGTGCCATTCGTTTTGTATAGTTCGAGAGGCATTATTGAATCAATAACGGGTTACTGAGAGGTAATTTAACGCAGAAATAGCGGTGGTATCGCTTTGTTTATCGAGAGATGAGGTTATGTAGTGCCTTATTAAGATTTTTAGCTGCCTAAAGCATTCATTTTGATATAGCTTTATCGCAATTTAACCACAGTGCTTCGATATAGAAGCGCTGTGGTTATTTTTTACTTAACGAATAAATGACGATAAGTTAATCGTTTGATCATAAGATTTTGTAAAGAGTGGTGATGTAATTTCAAAGTGTAATGGTAGCTCAGGGCTCAACAATAACGCGAATACATTACTGAACATATCACTTGGTTTAATAGTTAATGGTAATTGCAGGTTACTTTTACCTTCTGTTATTTTTTGGCTGTTTAATGCACCTTTAAATAATTCACTACCTTTTGAAGAGACTGAATAATTAACATCATCTAACGGTAAACTGAAATCATTCTGATTATCAACATCCACACTTAATATAATATCTAATTGGCTAAAACTTGCGTTGACAACCTTAAGGTCGGCAATTGAAACTTCTGGGATATAGATAGTTGAAGAGCGTTCAAAAGGAATCGCTAAACCTAATGAATTTACATTACCTTTAATTTGGTAATCTAATTTTCTTTCTTTAAATAAAAGTTGCTGTAAAGATGTTAGTGTTTCTTGTGTTAAAGCAAGCGACAGACTTACATCTTTGTTTCCATTTGCAGGTAAAGTACCAATGGCATCGGTTTCACCAGCTAGCATCTTTTCATCGTTTAATGAAAGTTCATAAGTTACGCTATTAATCGGTAACGAAAATGCATTACCGTTTACAATATTAAATGTCGGATTAAGTTCAATCCGATCCATCGACACTTCACCAATCGCAAATGACTTATAGTTAACGTCCGGTTGTTTTACGTAATCTTTTATTACGCTACAAGCTGTCAACATAGTTACTGTTGTCACGATCATAAGTTTTTTGAACATAATTTTTCCTGTGATAAAAAATAATTTATTTTAATGAGTATAAATTTTTGTATTGGTCTTATGTGGATTATATCAGATTGTTTATATTGATTAATGCGATAAAAATAAATGTTTAATAATATAAGAATGATCGCTGTACGATGCCGACAAAAAATTAAACGATGAATATTTAACTAATATTCTTTGATTCACTTTTAGCCTGTTTTTAATATTGTTTATTTCAACATCTTTGGTTTCAAAACTATTCCCTTATTGATTTAGAGTTCTCACGACCTGCAAATATTTAGTATGAGTACCTACTTCGCATTTTAGTTCACTTAAAATACCTAATTTGTATTATTTTAATACCTTTATCACAAATAGTAATCGTTATCATCAATAGATCAAAAAAAGAATGTTAATGTTCTTGGGCAGTAATATAAAATGAAGAATACCGATTAACAAAGCGATGTAAGTTGTTGTTTTGTTTGTGTTGTTTTTCGTTTAATAGGGCATTAGTTCATCTAGAAAAACACCTTAAAGAATTATTTAGTTGTTTTAAGTTATTCAAGGCGTTGCTAGATGTTTATATTTGGAAAGCTATATCGACGCCCATAGCTATTCATTTGAATATTTCAAATATAAGTTTAATTAAATAATTATTACAAGGAAATACTAATGAATATGAGTTTTAAAAAAAGCAAATTATCGTTGTTAATCGGTACATTAATGTGCAGTGTTTATACTGCGAATGTAAGTGCAGCAACGGATTATGGACTTGATAGTACTGTTGCCCCATCAGGTAATTTTGAACTAATAGATTGGTATTTGAGCATTCCAGTAGATAATGGGAGTGGAAAAGCAACCTCCATTAAAGAAAGTGAATTATCTTCTGGTTATGAAGATGAGTATTTTTATACTGGTGATGATGGCGGAATGGTATTCATAACACCTATTGATGGAGTAAAAACATCTAGTGGCACTAAATTTACACGAACAGAACTTCGTGAAATGCTACGTCGTGGTGATACTAGTATCGATACTAGCTATGATGCAGATGATGATGGAGATGCCAACGGTCGATTAAATAACTGGGCATTTTCAAGCATTTCAAGTAGTGATGAAGATGAATTTGGTGGAATAGATGGTGTTTTAAGCGCTACTTTAGCAGTTAACCATGTAACGACGACTAGCTCAAATGATGAGCAAGTTGGGCGTATCGTCATTGGGCAAATACACGCTGACGGTAATGAGCCCATTAGATTGTATTATCACAAACTACCAGGCAATACGAATGGGTCTATTTACTTTGCACATGAAACATCTAAATCAGATGGTGGAGATGAAACTTGGTATAACTTATTAGGTGACATGGTAGATTCTGATGGTTTTAAAGATTCAGGCTATGATACCGACCCATCTGATGGCATTGCTTTAGATGAAGAGTTTTCTTACAGCATCACTGTCGATGGCGATGATATGAATGTTACTATTAGCCAAAATGGAAAAACATTAGCTGATGAAGATATTGATATGTCTGACAGTGGTTATGATGATTCTGATAATTATATGTATTTCAAAGCAGGCATCTATTTACAAGATTGTGATGACGAAGAAGAAGAGTGTGATAGTGATACCGACGACTATGCAAAAGCGACTTTCTACGAGTTAAGCAATAACCATGATAACTATAGTTATTAACATGTTAATTAAATTAATGTTAACTTCGCTATGATATGGTTTAAGTCATTATGTTAATTAAATGAGATAAATGGCCACTATTACTGTGGCCATTTTTGTATGTCGTTCGGTTTTAATTAGTCTGCTAGTTAGCGAATCTTTTAGAGAATTCAGTAATACGTTTTGCATTAACACCTCTGTCACCACGCCCAATACGAGACACACTTCTAATATCAATACGGCTACCGGTTTCTTCGGCTGATACTCTAATAACAATATCATCAGCAAAATTAAAAAATGCAGTTCTTGCTGTTGCTTCGATAGTATATAAAGCTGGGTTTTTAGCGACAATCTTCCAACCCATTGAATTTGCTATTATCATTGCTTTATCATAGGCCTTTTCAGCAGTAAGGTTAGCGGTAAGTGGTTTAATATTAGGAAATGCTTTTAATTGTTGCTGAGCAATTTCTTCGCCACCGTAAACTAAGGTATTTTTTGAACCTGGGCGTTGATCCGTTAAAAAGGTGAATTGCGGCGGTGTTTGAGTATCAGTTGTAATATCGTGGATAGGCGGATAACGAGTTGGTTCTTTTATCATGTTCGCTATAGCAGGCGCTAAGATCATTAACCCTAATACTAATGCAATTAATGACTTTACCGCTGATTTAAATTGCTTACCATATAGATTGAATACTGTTGAAATACTTGCCGATACAACGACGATATAGCCTAATATATTGTTATAGTTTCTACTTGCACCAAAACCGACAATCGGTTCCCATAAGCCAATTGAAGATCCAAATACCATTAATGCCGCTATTAAAAAACAACTGATTGCTACGAATAACACCGTATTACTTAAGTCTATTCTTTTCATAAATTTCTCTTCTTGGTTTATTTCATTAGTTTTAAAAATAGTTATTTTTATTGAATTATTTCACATCAACTTACTGCCATTAGATTAGGTGTATTAAGTTATTTGACATTAAGTTACGTTAGTTACTCCCAAACATGGAGTATTTTTTCTAATAACGTATTTAATTGTGCTTTTTCATTTTCGCTTAATACCGACATTCTTTTTTGTTCATCAGCATGTAATTCAACAATAACGTTATCAATTAAGTGCTTACCTGCTTCTGTTAATTGAACGAGCCTTCCGCGTTTATCGTTAGGGTTATCAATGCGTATGATGAAATCAGCCACGGCGAGGCGGTTTAATACTTTAGTTAACCCACCTGAGCTGAATAACATCGCGCTAGATAACTCTGTAGGTGTTAAACAATGTGGCAGTGGTTCTTTTCTTAGTGTTTCTAGAACAGAAAAGTCAGCGGGTTGTATTGTGTAATGACTTAAAACTTGTTCAAGATTACGGTGTAAATAAGTACTAATTCTATGAATACGTAATATTTCAGGTGATAAATCTTGATTCGATTCAGGCCAATTATTTTTAGTATTGATTAATATTTCATTAACAGGTGTTTGTTTGATCATAAAGGTTACCTTTTTTATTTCGTTAATATACCTTGCTAGAAAGGTAAAATACACTTATTATTAGCTTTCTAGAAAGTAAAAATAAAAATAAAAGTAAATCAGTCAGCAAACCGTTAAATGAAAAGTGAGTTAAGAGGTTTTATGAATAAATATATTTCAACACCATTATTAATATTATTAGCAGGTATTTCTGCATTAACACCTTTTGCGACTGATGGCTATTTATCGGCAATTCCAGTGATGGCAAATGATCTTAATACAGATATCTCGATGGTTGCCATTACCGTCAGCCTTTATATTTTTGGGTTAGCGATAGGGCAATTGATTGGGGGACCGTTATCAGATCGTTTTGGTCGTAAATCAATCATCGTATTTGGACTCGTTATATTTAGCGTTGCTAGTTTTTTTATACCTTATGCAAACTCATTGGAAATGCTTTGGGGAATTAGATTAATACAAGCTATTGGTGGGGGTATTGCTGTTGTTGGTGTACCGGCTATTATCCGTGATAATTCGGTTGGTAAAGATTCCGCTCGATTGTTTTCATTGATTATGTTGATCACTATGTTAGCTCCCTCAATTGCACCTTCTGTAGGAACACTTATCTTAAAATTATTAAACTGGGGATGGATTTTCACATCATTGGGACTAGTTGGCGTGATGGTGACGATAATGGTTATCGTCATTATGCCTAAAGTGGCTAAACTGGATAAGAGTGTTAAAAGGGGGGGGTACTTAAGCGTATTTAAAGAAAGACGTGCATTAGGTTATCTCGTTGCTCAAGGTTTTTGTTTCTCAGTGTTAATGACGTTTTTAACGAATGCACCTTTTGCTTATATAGAACATTTTCATGTTAGTGAAACATTTTTCTCTGCTTTATTAATTTTAAATGTAGTGGGTGTCTCGATTGTTAACAGAATTAATCATTATTTATTAAATCATTATGAGCCAAACCAACTCTTAAAATTATTCTTAAGTGTTCAGTTGGTTGGTGCAATTATCTTAGTGATCGCGACCGCCTTTTTCCCTAATAACTTATGGTTTACTGTTGCTGGTTTTGTACTTATCACTGCGCCAATAGGTGGGGTGATTCCTAACTCTAGTGCGTGTTTTATGCATTACTTTGGAAAAAATGCAGGTATTGCTGCTGCCACATTAGGTGCGACACAATATATCTTAGGCGCTGTTGTTAGTGCTGTTGCAGCCATATTAAGTCATGACTCATTGTGGCCAATTGTTTTAGTTATGATGACTGCAACGTTGATTGCACTTTTTGGAGCCACTTATCGTTCGCAGCCACTGTTAGTTTCTGATTTAGAAGAACAAGTATAAATAAACTTGTATTCAGATAAGAAGTGAAGTGTTTATTGACCATAACGTATACTTTTGAGAATAAAGCCCTCTATGTAAATAGAGGGTATTTTCAGGTTAAAGTAATGCTTTACTTTAACTTCGAAAACCTTAACCGAAAACATTAAGCTTAAAAAATAAATGGATTTTAAAGCAATTTGAATGCTATTTACCGACTAATTTTTTCAATAAACTGGTAATAATCGACATAAAACTGACTGTTGCAGCGTCTGCTGAACTAGCTGCGCTTTCTGCTTTAATTTCTGCTTTGTTCTCAGGGATTGTACGTATCATATCGGTAAGACTTGCTTCATCGAAAATGAACCCATCACTATCGCCTTCTTGTGATTCATATTTATCGATTAACAAGTCAAGCAAATTAACGATAGTACTAGGCTTGTTGTGTGAGCCTATATTATCAAAGACAGCGCCATCACCTAATTCAACGATTCTGCGGCGAGGACGGAACTGGCTTTTACGTTCACTTAATTCTTTCCACGTTAGTTTATTAACGGTGGTTTCAATTTTATGATCATTTTTCCAATAAAGCGCATCACGGCCAATGATTAAACCTCTATGAAACTGCGTAAAAGAGGTGCGCATTGCTGCCAACACATATTCATCATCGGGAATGTCTAATACCGCACGCGCATAATGCTCGATTTCACGTGGTACAAGAGGGTTCATATTAAAGTTATTTTCCCCATGGTAATACGTTAGGATCTTAATTACCTCATCCAGCATATTCATTTGTAACTCCTTGATAAAATTCAGGTGCTTATCTTACTCGATTTATCATTTTTAAACAGGATAAAAGCGCTATACCCGTCTCGTTTTAAGTGATTGAATGAAGGTTTATAAGCCGATGCAGGAGATACTAGTTACTTCCCCGGTTATTTGAATAAATAATTATTCCAATAACCGTTAAATTGATGGCTTATTTAAAGCATCTTTATTGATTAATCGTGCTGCCTGTTTTTGTTGGCCATCATAGTATAGAATCCACTTTGTAATTTTTATTTATTTAAAAACCATCAATCAACATTCATGACTACTTCTTATCTCTTTCTAAAATGATATAAAAAATGACTCAAACAACTATAGCAACGCATAACGGTAATTTTCATGCTGATGATGTTTTTAGCATCGCGGCTCTTAAAAATATTTTTCCTTCTATTAATCTAATACGTACTCGTGATTTAGAAGTGATTAATAAAGCAGATCTAGTGATCGATGTTGGTGGAATATACGACGCTGATGCAGGACGTTTTGATCATCATCAACGTGGTGGAGCTGGTCAGCGCGAAAACGGTATTCCATATTCATCATTTGGCCTTATTTGGCAGAAATATGGTGTTGAGATCTGTGAAGGGAACGAAGACGTCGCGAAATCTATTGATTCAGGCTTAGTGTCTACCATTGATGCGATTGATTGCGGACATGTTGAAGGCGTTGCTCAGGGTATTAGCTTGAGTCAAACTATTTCAATGTTTAATCCGACTTGGCAAGAAGACAGTCATTTTGATACATGTTTTGATGAAGCCGTTGAATTTGCATCACGAGTATTAGCTCGTTTTATTGCTTCTGCTAGTGGCGGTATTAGTGCTAAAACAATAGTTGCAGCCGCTATTGATAACGCTGAAGATGCAAGAGTGATTGTGTTAGAAAAATACATCCCTTGGAAAAGAACAGTACATGCTTTATCTAAAGAAGCACTGTATATGGTTTATCCTTCATCAACAGGGCAATGGAGAATTCAAACAGTTCCTGTTGAGCCTGGTTCATTTGAAGATAGAAAGTCTTTACCTACTCCTTGGGCTGGACTGTCTGATCAAGCGCTTAAAGATGTCACTGGCATTGATGATGCAATGTTTTGTCATAACGGCCTATTTATTGCTGGCTGTGAATCTTTTGAAAGTACGATGAAAATGGCTGCAATGGCATTAGAAGCATAATATTTTAATATAAGAGGTGACGTTTTTTCACCTCTTACTTAAGCTTTCAAAGCTAAACCTAACCCTAACCCATTAACTACTGCTCCAACTTTACGTTCAATTTTATTGCTTAATGCATCTTTTGATATTTTATCTTTAATTTCATGTAACGACTCTAACTCTCACACTATTATTGCCATTTTTTTTAACCCTGATGTAGTTAACTAAAAAACATTTGCAAATGATAATCAATTGCATTAGTGTTTTGTTAATCATTTATCTAAGGGGAGAAAATATGAAACATTATCAGAAAATAAAGCATAGGGTGATTAAGTTTGTTTGAACAATTGTCTTTAAATTTACCTCATGAAATTTGCAAAGAATTTCGCATTGCATTAACACTCGGCTACTGGAAGAACGGCTTGCAGTTAAGTGATAAACAACGAAAAATTTGTGAACAAGCCTTGTTTTACAGTGAAAGTAATAAAACATCTATTATGCATTAATCGTTAAGTAACTTATTTGACTGCATGAATAGACAGCTATTAATCGTAAAGGAGTCTCTAAAATGGACGTACTTCGTAGAAAGATTAGATATGCAGAAGAAGCAGATAATCCATTACTTTTCTCACATTTTCTCAGCACTGATTTTAATACTCATATCGACAATCACAATCACAGTGACGGTGAACATAAGCAATGTATAGTCACTAAAGCTAAACAAAGAGCCTGTTTACTAGCACAATTCGAGTTGCTATTGGTGACATTATCAGATCAAAGTATTCCCATGCATTGGCGTCTTCAATGCTTAGATCATATTAATAAACCATTATTTACATTGCAGCGGTTAGTGGATGATGAAGACAGTGCTGAACAAGTTAAGGGCTTGTTTATTGAGCTTAAAATGATTAATCAGTCTTTATTATATAGCCTATAAAGTTTTAAATTTAAAATAACCATCTGTAATTTTTTGGCTGATTGAGTTTGTATTTAATTAACTAGGTTGAATTTAATGAACCATGTTTAGTCTTATTAAAGCTATAAAGTAATAAAACGATATTATCGAAACATTGCCATAAGAGACCATTAAAATGAAAAAAATGCGTATTGAACATGACAGTATGGGCGAGCTAGAAGTCGCATCTGAAGCGCTGTATGGCGCTCAAACACAACGTGCAATCAACAACTTCCCAATCAGTGGTAATCAATTACCCAAGTCATTTATAAAATCCCTATTATTAATTAAAGTTGCCGCAGCAAAAACCAACGTTACATTAGGTCAAATACCACCAAAAATGGGGGATGCCATTGAACAAGCCGTCAAACAATTACTCAATGATCCTCAATTAATGACACATTTCCCGGTTGATATTTACCAAACTGGCTCAGGCACGAGCACTAACATGAACGCAAATGAAGTGTTAGCAAACATTGCTAGTGGCATCTATGGAGAAAAAGTAGGAGCTAATGATCACATTAATTGCAGTCAAAGCAGTAATGATGTGATACCGACTACTATTCATGTGAGTGCCTCATTAGCATTACATGAAAAATTAATCCCTTCATTACAACGACTAGCGAGTACCACTCGTATCAAAGCAGAAAGTGTACATCATCATATTAAAACGGGGCGAACGCATTTAATGGATGCAATGCCAATTCGCTTAAGTCAAAGTCTCAATGGTTGGGCTTCACAAATAGAGCTTAATATAGCGCATTTAGAAGCATTACAAACAAGCATTCAAAGTTTGGCACAAGGTGGAACTGCGGTGGGGACTAGCATTAATGCAGATCCAAAATTTGCTGATATTTTTAATCAAAATTTATCTACCATGACAGGTATTCATTTTACGCCTGCAGATAACTTTTTTACGCATATTGGCACTCAAGATATTGCCGTTTCATTGTCAGGGCAATTAAAAGCAACCGCTGTTTCTATTATTAAAATTTCGAATGATTTACGATGGATGAACTCTGGACCTTTAGCAGGTTTGGGGGAAATAGAGTTAGAGGCTCTCCAACCTGGTTCTTCTATCATGCCTGGTAAAGTTAACCCAGTAATAGCAGAAGCTGCAGCAATGGTTGGTGCACAAGTGATAGGTAACGATGCTGCGATTACGGTTGCGGGGCAATCAGGTAATTTTGAATTAAATGTTATGTTGCCATTAGTGGCTAATAATTTACTGTCTAGTATTGAGTTATTAGCTAATGTGAGCATTTTATTAGCTGACAAAGCGATTAAAACGTTTACTGTTAATGAACAAAAATTAAAAGAAACATTAACCAGGAATCCTATTTTAGTCACCGCATTAAACCCAGTTATTGGTTATGAAAAAGCGGCAAAAATTGCAAAAATTGCTTATGCAGAAGGGCGTCCCATCATAGAAGTTGCCAATGAACATACCGATCTATCAAAAGAAGAGTTGATGGTGTTGTTAGATCCAACTAAATTAACCGAAGGTGGTATAAGTGGGTAAGAGATCTTAGAGCTTCAATAAGCTATTTTTAAGCCGTTTTACATTGTTTGAAAGTACCTTACTTTACATTATGTCTATTTATGCCAAATACGTTAATACCAATTACGTAAAATAAGTAGCCTAAGTTTTGCGCAGGAAAAATGACTTAGTTTAAAGTGTAAGTTAAGGCCTTTCGAAGATTAACTTCGCTAATTGTCTGTCGGTGAATTAATTAAAAAAGGATAATTCATTCATGTTTTTTCCTTTTACGAAATTTACAACGCAAAAAAAGTTATGTTAACAAGCTTGAATCTGCCAATTAAAATTGATCGATTAATTAGCGTGATTGGTATTATTAAGACTGACGTTAGCGAGCCAATAGTGAATGTTAGGTTTATCATTAAACATACTACCTGTCGTTACAAGCCGTCCCTATAAAAATGAAAATAACATTCACTCTTTCCATTTTTTATCTCTAAAATCGATGTATTGAATCCTCTTCAATATATCGCAGATTGATTTATTAAGTAGCAACTACTGCCTGACTAAATGCTTAATATGAACCTATCTACTAATCACACGTCAAAATTAAGCAAGTGTCTGATTAATGCTCTTTCTGTTCGATAAAAATAAGGGATGAGTCATACAGACCAGCAGCAAGTTATTTTTTAATATCAAAATATTAATGACAAACCAATTTAAAATATTAATGAAAGACCAATAAGTGTGAAGATAAAATTAATCAAGATCTGAATAAATACTTTTCACGTATATTAATCTTAACTTACATTTCATGTTTTATTAGAGGATACAATGAACATTACGATGGCTACATTTATGAGAAATTTCTTCTCAAAAGTACTTACTATTATCTTTTTTGGACTCGCGGCAGCGATTATTTTTTCTTTATTTCAACATATTGTAGATGGCATTATTAACCAAGTTGATCTTACTGAGCTTTTATTAAAGGGAATTAACACGGCTATTATCGCATTAGCCGTTTTTGAACTAGCGTTAATTATCCATAAAGAATATTCTGAACCTGAGGACGATAATAAAAAAGATGCGATAGAAACGTTGCGGGGTACATTACCGCGTTTCATTGGTACCGTGTGCGTCGCTTTAGCATTAGAAGGGTTGATCATGGTGATTAAATACAGTCAGCTAGATTTAGCTGGCAATCTTTATTATCCAGTGGCAATTATAATGAGTACTGCACTACTATTAACGTCATTAGGTGTTTTCTTGTTCTTAACTGAAAAACGTAAATAGTTTTTGTTAACAACATTAGAATTAAAAGGGCCATAAGTGATTAATGTGTAGCGATCAAGGGGGATGGATCAATAAGCCATTAATGAGCAAATAAGAAAAATACGTAATGTAAAAGCTTTGTATATTATCGGCATAGAAATCAAGTTTAAGTCGATAATTAACAAAGCTTTTTTTTAGCTAAATAGCAGTTAGTTTTTTAGCATTAAGATTTAAAACGGTTCACTAAGTTATCTAAACTTGATGCCATTGATTTCAACAAGTCAGTTGAAGACTCAATACTCTTAGAGGCTTCAGCACTTTCTTCCGTTCGGTCACTAATATTAACTACATGAACGTTAATTTCATTAATCACGGCTGATTGTTCTTCCGTTGCTGTTGCTATTTGCGTGTTTAAATCTGATATATGTTGAACGTTTTGAACGATATCATTTAACGCAACATTGGTTTTTTGTGCTGCGTCCAGTCCCAAAATGGCTTGCTTACGACTTTTATGTACCGAATCAACCGCCATTTTTGAACCATCTTGAAGTTCAGTAATCATTTTATGAATTTCATCTGTTGAGTCATGGGTTTTCTTCGCAAGGTTTCTTACTTCATCTGCTACGACTGCAAAACCTCGGCCATATTCACCTGCTCGTGCTGCTTCAATCGCCGCATTAAGTGCGAGTAGATTTGTCTGATCAGAAATACCACGTATAACATCAAGTACGCTACTAATTGAATCACTACGTTTCGCTAATATTTCAATATTAGATGAAACATGTTCCATATCATCTGCCATGTGACTGATTGTTTGGGTTGATTCATTCACAACTAATTGTGCTTGAGAGGTCATGTTCGTTGCTTCGTTGGTTGTTTGTGCTGCTACAGCCGCATTATTAGCAATTTCAGCAATAGTGCTGCCCATCTCATTAATAGCAACAGAAACTTGATGTGCTTCATCGCGTTGTTTATCAAGTGAAAGCTTTGATATGTTCGCATCTTGATAGACACTTTCAGATGCTTCTTTAATATTTGAAGACGTGTCCTTAACATCTTGCACGACAGTGCGAATGTTCTCTACAAATGCATTAAACCCTTTGGCTAACTCCGCAATTTCATAAGCACCATTTTCATCTACTTTACTCGTTAGATCACCTTCACCTTCGCCTAATACTCGGAAGTTGTTTGCCATTTTTTTGATCGGTAATACGAGTTGGTTGGCAAGTATGACACTAAGCCCAACAAATATAATAAGAATAACAATGAAGATGATGATCATATTATTACGAGATTCATTGAGCTGTGCATATAGCTCTGATTTTGGGACCTCAGCAATGATATACCAACCTAAGCTTTCAATATAACTAGTTGATATCACATAGTCACCAACTTGTTGAAAAGCAAATGGTTGACGTGAAAACAATGCTTGTTTATCTAATTCAGGGTAAATATCACTTACATTTTTAGACTCTGCAAAATCACGATTTTTGTGTACTTTCACTAAACCATCTTGATTTGCTAGGTAAACAAATCCAGTTTTTTCTATTTTAAATTGACGTAATAAGTTTGCAATATCACCAAATGTTCTTGACACTCCTGATGAACCGCGACCATTAACTTGTTGGTAATTAACGAAAACATTAATGGTGCCATCACTTTCAGTATAAGTGCTCGCAGATTCTGCTAAACCACTATTCTTGAATTTGTAATACCATGCATCATGATCATCATCTTTTAATGCACGAAGAAACCCATCTTGATTCCAATATTTAGCAGAGTCTCGTTCAATATAAGATGCATTACTTAACGCATTATTTTTTGCTATGCCAGTTAGGTATTGTGTTAGTAAACGATCTGTTTCATCTGAATCATTATTATCAATTAATCTGTAGATAAAAGGGTTATTAGCGATAGCCTTCGTGATCGCTTTCATCTCTGAAACTTCACCGTCTACGGTTTGTGAGACTCGTTGAACTAAACTTGGTAGTTCTGAATTTTCTAATCGGCTTAACAATAACTCACGAGATTTCATCTGTGAGACTACAGAAATGACACCTGTCGAGACAAAAACTGCCAGTAAAATGCTAAGTATTAATCGGTTTTTTATAGAAAGTGAACGCATAATAGCCTTAATAAAACAAAATAAGTTAAGAGTATTAGTACTTATAAATATAAGTACTTAGATCATCGCTATTTAAAACATAGCGATGAGTAAAAAGTATATGTTGCTCGTTATATAATATAATGATTTATTAAATTAAGTAACCACAAGTAGGTAGTGTATCACTTGGTTAATTGTTAACAATTAATTATTAAATTTATTACTAAATTAAAGGTAGAGTGTTTATGACTTTTATCTTTAAACGTCTATTTCATTTAATGTGTTTTATTAATTTACGCTCTCGTAAAGCTTAAAAATAACGTTATAGCTCATCATTTTAGTGGCGAAGCAACATATATTTTTAGTTTAATGTCACTGATGATTTATTAGTTCACTGCATTTTCCTCTCTATTTCATAATGCCAATAAATTTTTATTTATCATTACTTTCTGTTAAATCATTGTATTAAATAATTTATTTTTTATTTGTAAATTTATTGAACAATTAATTTTACAAATGAACATTTCTAAACTACCTTTTTAGGGGTAGTTATTTAAATTTTTATAAAATCAAATATAAAAAATATATCATTTAATTGTTTGCATGTTATAGCTAGAAAAAGGCAAGATAAGGGAAACTTTATCACGCAAAACCACCGGCCTGTCGACTGTTTAATGTCTATGGTAGCGGAGTTGCCGAGGCGATATTTATTATCTTCCTCCACTTTACATCTATGCAATATAGCAGAAAAAAAGTGATAATTTAGTGGAGGAAAAATGAATAAAAAATCTATTGGTATAAAAAGAAAAGTACTTGTTATCGCTTCATCTGTCTTAATCAGTAGCTCTGTATTTGCAGAAACCTTACAAGTATCCTGGTTAGACAGCTCTTCAAATGAAGACGGTTTTATGATCGAAAAGCGTCTTTTAGAAAATGAATTATTTGAAACTATTTCAACACTTTCTGCTAATACGAGTACCTATACTGATTCTGACGTTATCATCGACGAAACATATTGTTATCGTATCGTTGCGTATAATCAAGCAGGGCTGAGTCCATCTGAAGAATCTTGTCTAGCGGTTATTGGTGAGGATGAAGTAGAAGTCATTACGCCTAGAACGCCAGATAAAGTATCTACTGAGGAATACACTTATACAGATATAACCATTTCACACGAGTTTATTAGTAAACCAACTACTATCGAACTGGGTGACAAAAAGCTTTATTCATTCAAAAGCGATGAAACCTATAATGAATCATACAGTGACAGCAGTATCGAGAATGCTGAATTTTATGCCGAGAGTGGAAGTGTTAAAGAATATGATCGTGACTATTTTATTTTTCAAAAAAATGGTGACGAATTAGTTAATGGTTATGTTCACATGGGGTTTAACAGTAATAATAAACTAACGTTTGATTTACAATCTATCGGAAGCATGCAAACTGCAACCTTATATATGCAAGCGGGTGTTTGGAGTAATGAAAGTTCATCCGTTGTGGTTACTGTCGGTGACAAAGAGCAAAATATTTCATTACCGAGGGGATATGCGTGGCAATATATTTCTGTCGAGATAATGCTTGATGGAACTGCACCTGTCATGATAACCACTGACACTGATCAAGGAGGATATAGTTCATTAATGTTTGCAGGTATTGTGCTTAACGATCCGATACTTCTTGAAAACGAAGAAAACGAAGAGCCTATACAATATGCTTCATTACTTTCTGTTGATACAGGGATCAGTACATCGGTTGACGTTACTGATATAGAGTTTGTAACGCATAGTATTCAAACTGGAAATGTTGATTTTTCAGATGCAAGCGTAATAGATTTATCATTTTATGGTGATAGCAAAACTTATAGCAATAACTATAACTTTATTAACCAAAATGGCAGCAGCTACGCAGGGTATAAATTTATGCAATGGAATGAAGAAAACGGCATTATGTTGAAATTACAAAGTGGTGATTCTCAAATCAATATTGCATCATTATACTTTTCCGCTGGGGCTTGGACATCTCAAATCGCTACAATAGAAGTTATCATTAATGATCAAAGTGAATTTATAGAATTATCTTCTGGTTATGCTTGGAAAAGAATGAAAGTAGATATTGAGTTTGAAGGTGAGTTGAATGTAGATATTCGTCCCGTTGGTACTTTGGGTGGATACAGTGCATTACAATTTGCAGGTTTAACACTTTATTAACATTATTTATTAATAAGTAACTTTAATAAAAATAGGCTGAAAACCGAATCTTTACGATTCGGTTTTTTTCATTTGTATTTAACCTCAATTCTGGTTAGTGAAAACGACATTATATTTAAAGTCATAAGGTTATATTATGTGACTAGTCAGTACCGTTAGTTTTGCGTAGTTCAAGGCTAATTATTGAAGTAATAACTGCTATCGAGAGATAATTTAACTTAGAAATTCACGAAAATAGCGTTTTTTTATCGCTTTACTTATCCAGAACTGAAATTATTTAAGTCTTTATGCAAACCACTCTAATTAGCAGATTTATTCACTGGCTAAAAAACTGACTTCTTCGTTATAATTTTCGTTAAGGCATTTCATTTCTACATTTAAGGGATAAGATCTTTTAGTTAATTCTCCGACAATCCATTAACGGCGCTAATCTTCAAATTCCCATCATGCTTTCGTTTATTTTTTATTGTTTTTTTTGTGATAATAATGACTTATCAATCACATTGGTTATATGATGTTAGTTTTTGTCTATCTCTTTAAATAAGGTTAAATATGGATATTTTAATTATTCTTATCGTTCTTTTTATCTTTACGGCGATCCCCATAAAAATTAGTGCTAACATTTTAAAAATTGAAGGTGCTACGATAGGTGTTTGCATCATCGCTGTTATTCTTTCAATTATAGCGAATATATTAACGGCATTATTAATTGGGGAAGGAGTATTTCCTAGTGTTATTGCCTTCATTATTACGGGTATTTTCTTTTCTTGGCTGTTCAAAGTTAATACTGTGACTGGCTTTGTACTGGCAGGTATAAGTATTGCTGTACAACTCATCCTTGCCTTTTTTATTGCTGGTTTAGGTTATGCGCTAATTTAGCGCCTCAAATGAAAGTAAGTTATTTAACCTCAATTCTGGTTAACGGAAGCGAAAGGTTATTTGAAATCATATAGTTATAAAAGTTTATTATTCAATACTGCTAGTTGTGCGTAGTTCAAGGCAAATTGTGGAAGCAATAACTGGTTATTGGGAAATAATTTAACGAAGAAATTCGCTCAAATAGTGGTGTTGTATCGCTTTTCTTATCCGGAACTGAGGTTAGTTAGTGAGTTATTGCCAATAATTAATTCTAAATAAGCGGTAGGGGGTATTGGCTACCCTAAACTCCCCACTTCTTTTATACCGTTAATTTTTATTTTATAGCCAGATTTTATATTCACTATTTTGAATATAAACATGTTTGTCTCTCAGTTTTATTCATTTCTAAGATTTATAAATATAAGAAGAAAGCTATCCGGTTGGAATATTTTGTGTATTATTCTGTAATATTCAATAATTAGGACCCACTATCATGACGAAGCAAGCTCCCGGATTTCTAGATATAGCCCTCACTTCGAAAGTCGTAAAACCAGCCTTGAAAGTTGCATTGTTTGTAGGAACATTACTTGCGCTAATAAATCATGGCAGTGCACTTTTACTAATGGACTTAGACATGAGTCGATTCTTTCAGATTATATTGACCTACTTTGTGCCTTATGGCGTATCAACTTATTCAGCTGTTAAAGCCATACAGAATATTGAAAAAGTAAAATAATACATATTTAATAACCCCTTAGATTAAAATCATAAGTGTATAACTTAAATAGATAGAAAAAGTGATCTGCTGAATATATGCTCATCGCATTTATTTTTTTGTAAAACACGTTTGTATTTTTTAGTTTTAATGAGATCACCTTATGAAAATTATTTACCTTTTTACTTTATTATTTTTTAATGCTTTTAATGTAATGGCAAAAGAAGTGATTATGGATCATTCTCACTTGCCTATTAACGTTCCTGATAATATCGCGACACCTGCTTTGAGCTTACATCTCGTAAAAGATGCAATGTCTGGTTATAACCTAACATTGCAATTACAACGCTATACGCTTATACCCCCACCGGAAGGCGTTTCATCGATGATGGAACTAATGAAAGCCAGTATCAATAAGAAATCTGGGTTTGTTGAGGGACATGCTCACCTTTATGTTAACGGTATTAAAATTCAACGCATTTATGGTAAACATATCCATATAAATCAATCGTTATTTAAAAACGGCATTAATACCGTTTCAGTTACCTTAAATAATCACGGTCACATGTATTGGGTTGCACACGATAAAAAGGTGTTATCTACTTTATATGTTGATAAAGATAAAACTCCTTTTATTACCTACAAATTTGAAAGCTTCCCTGTGAAATAACTTTTTATATTTTAAATACTAAAATTAGCTTAGTTAGCTAATTTCTTAATAATTCTAATAAGTTAACCTACTTCAATAAACTAATTGTCATTATTTTTTGAAGCCTATTTATTTAATTAATTTTTAACTGTTGCACATTCACTGCACATTGTTGTTATAGATTAGTTAAATATTATGATGAGAGGCTTAAGAAATGAAAAACAAGGATAGTTTAAAAGTAATAATAAGTATCTGCTTAATACTTGGATTAGCAGGTTGTGGAGACTCTTCGTCTGATTCAACTGATAGCAGCACAGATTCTGATGATACGAGTGTTGAAGAGAGCACAACAACAGATAATTCATCACCCGTTGTCGATGCGGGTGAAGATCAAACGGTTTCTGAAACTGAAACAGTAACATTAGATTTAACGGTTACAGATGATGATGACGTAACAGTGACCTGGTCTCAAACATCTGGTACCACAGTCACTTTGTCAGATACAGGTAGCTATAATCCTACTTTTACCGCACCTGACGTAGATGAAGAAAGCGAGTTAATATTTCAGGTAAGTGTGGACGATGGTGAAAATACTGCGGTGACAGATAGTGTTAGCATTACTGTTTTAGATGACAGCGATGAAGACTCTACATGGATTATTAATAATACCACTACCTCTACGTATATTACCGATGATGATGGTGTTGGCGTAGTTGAAGATGTGCAATCAACGGAAACTGTCACCGTTGACGATGTAGAATATACTTATGTTTTAGCCAAAGGCATCCCTAAATACGATGTGACGATGACCTCTGATATGATTGAAACGTTAGATGATCGTCCTAAAGCAGATACCGATTTTGCTGATGGTTATACAACGGCAGCTGCTGGTGACATTGTCCTGTTTGGTCAAGATATTGGATATAACAGTAGCTCTGAGTATTGTGATGATACAGGTGGGGCTGGGTATTGGCCTCCTGGACCAGGTTGCCCATTTGAACAAAATGTTGAAGCATATTTACCAGTAACACCAACTGATATATCAGATGATGATCAGGTGTGTGAAACAGGGTTGAACACAGTGGGATTAATGGTAAACGGTGTTGCTATCTTTAACTGGGGTGATGGCATGAGTTATGCTACTAATCAATGGTATAATTTAGCACCAGTTGCTGAGCAATATGATGTTGATATTTGTGGTGGGCACGCAGCAAGTGGTACATATCATCATCACCAATATACCAGTTGTTTAGCGACTTTATTAGATGATAATGGTGATGATCATTCTCCCATTTATGGCTTTTCTGCTGACGGATATCCATTATATGGACCTTATGAAAGCGATGGTGAATTAGCCATCAGTGGCTGGAAAACGCGTGATTATGGCGCTTCAGAATCTGAAGGTGGTTGTGATAGCGAAGGACAACGTACATGCGTGTTAGTTGACGAATATGATGTTGATGCGGGTGTGGTTGATGCAGATTCGGATGGCCCTGATATTGGTGAAGATGTTACAACATTATCAGATAATACCATTGCCGCCGATGATGGTTACTATTATGAAGATTACTATTATGCAAAAGAAGAAGTCACAGGTGCTGTACTTGATGAGCATAATGGACATGATACTGGTGATGGCAAAGGCTACCATTATCATATTACCTTAACAGAAGATGACGAGGGGTCATTATCGCCTTCTTTCCCTTATCAAATGGGGCCTCGATTTAAAGGGGAGCTCCCTGATAATTCTTTTGCTTCTTGTGATACCGAGACTGATACCGACACCGATCTCGGGCCCGGTAGTGAGGGTGGGCCACCACAATAGAAATTAGCTTTTATTTATCCTTTGATTGTTAACCATATTTCAAACTAAAAAGGTGCTGTAATACAGCACCTTTTTTATTAATAATGACCATCAAAAGAAAATAATTTCTAACGGTAAAAAGCCTCTACAGTGCCTTTTTTAGTGACTAGAAGTGGGTTTCCTCGGCGATCTAACGCTTTATGTGCCGCTACTTTTACCCAACCTTCACTAATACAATATTCTTCAACATCGAAACGTTCTTTACCATTAAAACGAATACCAACTTCGTATTCAAAAATTTCTGCTATGTGGTGCGGGCTACGTGGGTTGCCTGAAAAGCGATCTGGTAGAGCTGGTTTCGATTTAGTGTCGTTCATGTTTGTTGCCTGTAGTAAATAAAAGTGCGTCATTGTAAGCAATATAATAAAAACGCTCAAGAAATGTATTTATAAATTTTAACCTATACTTAACCTTAATTTATTTATAGTGACAAAAGTATCACTAAGACATTGAAAGCATGATTCATTTTGTTCCTATAAAACCATTGTTTTTAACAGATAAATAGACAATATGAATCAATATTATCATCGAAAATTATGATTTTTATGCACACCAAGGAATAAATAAAATGAAACTTATCAACAAGAAAGCTTGCACTTTATTTGCAGGTTTTATTGGAATGACAATCCCTTTAAGTTCGGCTCTTGCCGATCTGGACATTCAACGTATTAGTAAAGATGCTTTAATAAAAGCACCTGAAACGGTTGAATGTACATTAGAGAATGGTACCACTACGATGTGTGGAAAATTCGTTGTTAAATATCAGCCAGACAATTTAGAAATAGGTCCTTTTTGTGCAACGACTGTAAAAGATGAAGGTGGCATTTGGGATTGGGATGGTGAAATGGCTGGTCTTTATCGAATTAATGAAAAGTTCTTAACCATGCTGAGTGAATTGGGGTATCAATTTTATGATAAAGAGTCGGGTAAAGGGCATATTACAGATATTCGAACGACAAGGCCTACTGATAAAAACGCTTGTCTAGAAGCCTCTGTCGATAAAACCGTTGAAATTACCGTGTTATTACCTTTAACCCCTGTAAAGGCTGAACAGACAACGGACTTAGGAACTGTAGCAAAAGTCGGATTAGCGCTAGATGGAGTGCCTATATTTGCAGATGCACCCTCAGTTTTAGATACTGGGCATATGCCTGCTCTAGATACTTGTGGTGGTCATGTTGACCCTGGTGGTTGGTATCATTGGCATGCAACGGCGACTGATATTAAAACAGTATATGACCATGAGCATGTTCAAGCCGATTGTGGACTAGAACAAAAGGCCAGTGCGATGTTTGCTTACGCATTTGATGGCTTTCCAATTTACGGTAGTGTTGATCAAAATGGTGTAATACCAACAGATTTAGATAGCTGTAACGGACATATAAGTGCAACGGTAGATAATCCTGAAGGCGCTTATCATTATCATGCATCAACTACTTTCCCAAATCTTCCAAGTTGTTTAAGTGGTGTTGTTGCTAAAAACAATTTCTCTACGACAGCCGCGCAGGGTATTGGAGCTGCTAATAGCGGTAAAGGTGGTCACGGTGGACCAAGGCCTGATTTTACAAAAGCAGCGGATACGCTAGGTGTCTCATTACATAAATTTCAACATGCAATTATGGATAATGGTGGCAGAGCTCTAGACATTTCTGCTGCAGCGAAAGATTTAGACGTAACAGAGGCGGAACTAAAAGCAGTGCTGCCATCTCGACCTACTAAGTAAACGCTATTATATAGTTACTCTCCCCTCGTAAGGGGAGCTACTTTAATAAAGGCGAATCACAATTGATTTGCCTTTATTAAACCTTTCAGTTACTTAATATGATGATAGCTAAACATATACACTGCATTAAACTAAATACCTCGGCTTTTAAATTCGATTAAATTCAAAGACTAACAATGCAGATCGTATCTATTAATCTGCTTTATACTCTTCTAGTTACTTTCATACTTTCATACTTTTCTACTTGCATTGTCGTTACAGCTGAAACTTTTATCGTAAGGTTACAAAGTAAAAATCAGTCAATATATATTCCAATTATTACGTTAATAACCACATATTTTGTTACCTAGTAAGAGGTAATGTTGATTAATTTTATTAAAGTGATTTAAGTCACACTTTAGATGTGCTTTGTTTACTAAACTAAATCAGTTAAAGCATAAAAAATTTAATTTTAACTGATTAATCAATGCGTTAAATTTACTTCACATAATCACTGCTTACTCGCCGATATACAATATCAAACTAATATATGGAAATATGATGAAAGAAGTTCAGTTTAGAAATATCGATAAGTTATTTATTAAAATGTCACTCTACGATAAATTTTGGGTGATTTTTGGGTTCGTGCTTGTTATTTTGAGTGCTGTATCTCTCAATAGTTACCAGAATACGTTAAAACAAATAGAAGCAGAGTCAATGACTTCTGTTGAGCAGAGATTAACAGGAATAGTACAAGCATTAGAATTGACTAACCAGACAGATAAGCTATCGACGATGGGAGTAAAATTAACATCTCATGATCGAAGCTCTCACCGACAAAATGATCAAGTTACAGCCGTTATTCAAACCAAATCACAGCAATATGCTTCACTTATGCAATCTGTTGCTTCTGATGAACAAGAAAAAAAGCAACAAGCATTGTATTCACTGGGTTTATCGTTGCTGTGGATATTACCTATTGGATTAGTACTTTATTGGACAGCTACCTTCATTAGCGGTGCTTTATGGGTATTATGGGACACGACTCTAAAAATCATAAAAGGGGACTTAACGTCTCGCCTCGGTTTTATCGAAGGTCGTGATGAGTTTGGTACTATTGGTGCTTCACTTGATAAAGCAATGGATACACTTTCTGAGCTGGTTGATACGGTCAAAGAAAATGCGTTAATGCTTCATAATACTTCATCTGAGATTGCTGACCACAGCAAACAAAGTGAACAACAAATTAACCAGCAATATACTTCATTGGATTCTGTGGCAACAGCAATGGAAGAAATGACGGCTTCATCTTTAGAAGTGACTAACATTTCACAAGGTGCTTCAAAACATGTCGAACAAAACTCTGAGCATATTAAACAAAGTGATAATCGTGTTCAGTTAGTGATAAGTGAGATACAACAACTATCTAATTATATTGAAGAAACATCTCAGTCAGTGGCCACATTGAAAGTGAATGCAACACAAATCGATGAAGTTATTACGACAATCAACTCTATTTCCGATCAAACAAACCTGTTAGCACTCAATGCGGCAATTGAAGCGGCTCGTGCTGGAGAGATGGGACGAGGTTTTGCTGTTGTTGCTGATGAAGTCAGGACATTAGCAGGTCGTACTCAAGCTGCAACGGTTGAGATTCAAACAATGATCAGCAATTTACAATCTGAAACCAATAACATTGCCAATATCACTAACAATACTGTTGAACAGGCACAGGCAAGTACTATGTTGATAAAAGAAATAGGAACGGACATCAATTCAATCGCTGAATCTTCACAAGCGGTTATCGAAATGACATTCCAAATTGCAACTTCATCAGAAGAACAGAGTACTGTTGTAAACAATATTTCATCAGAACTAAGTGGCGTTAGAGATCAATCTAATTCTATTCGTGATTTTGCACATCAATCATCGTTAGGCACTAAAAACTTATCAAATGGTACTGAAAACTTAGGTAGAATTTTAGCGCATTACAGAACGTCTTGATTTTTACTGCTTAATGAGTAATGCGTATATTACGATTTTAAAACGGTATTATACGCGTTACTCATTGCCTGGGGTTGCCCATAGTCCGTCGTGGATGTTTAATCAGGGGGCTAAATTAGGATATAAAACAAGATGTAAAACAATAGGAAGCTATTTTGAATCATACAACGATGACGTTTTTTGAACGATTTGAAGCTGATATTTTATCTGCTAAAAAAATATTAACCATAAGAGATGAAACGGAAAAAAATTATCTGCCTGAGAGCATTGTTCAGGTCTCAACCTATGAGGAAAATCGCTGGTTTTGTTCATTAAAAATAAAGTCTGTGCAACCTATTTTATTTAGCGACTTATCAGAAATGCATGCAAAACAAGAGAATATGAGTTTATTAGCACTTAAACAGGTAATACAGGAAATCTATCCAGGCATTAAAGAGTTGTATGTTATTTATTACGAGTTATTAAAAGATTAAGAGATAAAATTCAGAATTGATAAATTGATTGAGAAGCTAGAAGTCTCTATACACTTAATAACGAACAAGTTTTTAACCTTAACATAGGCCCAACTTGTTCGTTATTAATTCATGTTTAAGTCAGTATTTAAGTCACTATTTCCTAACTAAATATTTCTTAACTAAGCATTCCCTAACCAAATGTCAGCATTAATTTGTGGTTGTTTTTTCTTCTTTTTCTTACCTGTACCTTCAGGCTTAGCCATCGGCTTATCGGCAGCAGCAAAGACATCTTTTACAAATTCGACGGTTTCAAAACCAGGTACTTGCTCTCTTTCAAGGCGTAGTTTGTTCTTTTTCTCAATCACATTGAAATGATGGTAGTCTTCATGGTCGATGATAGATATTGCTAAACCAACTTCACCAGCACGACCACTTCGGCCAATACGATGCATATAATCTGACGGACTTCTTGGTAAGTCAAAGTTAATAACAACGGGTAGTTTATCGATATCTAATCCACGCGCTGCGATATCAGTCGCGATCAGTACTTGAATCTCACCAGCTTTAAAAGCATCGAGTACACGAGTACGTGCACCTTGGCCTTTATCTCCATGAAATACTTCAGCGGTTATTCCTCGTTTAGCTAGTTTATCAGCTAAGTGATTACAACTGTTTTTCGCGTTGACAAAAATCAAGGCTTGCTGCCATTGATGTAATTTAATCAAATGCGCCAGAAGGGCTGTTTTTTGACCTTTATTAACCGTGAAAGCACGCTGTACTAACGTACTTGAATCAGCACTTTGCAATTGAATTTCTATCGGATCGTTAAGTAATGCTTCGGTTAACGTTTTTACTTGCTCAGGGAAGGTCGCTGAAAACAATAAGGTTTGTTTTTTAGCGGGTAATAAAGCAAGAAGTGAAGATAGTTCTTCAGTAAAGCCAAGGCTTAACATACGATCAGCTTCATCTAGTACTAAGGTTTTTACTTTATCGAGTTTAATAGCATTACTCGAAATTAAATCAAGTAATCGGCCCGGAGTAGCGACTAAAATATCAGTGCCGCCACGTAATGCGAGCATTTGAGTATTTGCTGATACACCACCAAACACGGCAACTGTTTTGATTGCCCCATTAAAATGTACTGCATATGATTTAATGCTATCAGCGACTTGTTTTGCAAGCTCACGTGTTGGCACTAAAATTAAACTAGAAACATAATTACCTTCACCCGCTTTATTCGCAAACTTCTTGTTCGTAGCAGAATATAAAGAAAGTTGTTGTAAAATAGGCAACGCAAATGCCGCCGTTTTACCTGAGCCAGTATTCGCCCCTGCAATTAAATCACGACCGGCTAATATATTGGGAATAGCTTGTGCTTGAATGGGTGTAGCTTGAAGGTATTCAAGTTCAGTTAATCGAGATAATAAAGGTGAAATGAGGCCAAGTTCAGTAAAGTTGGCAGCAGTCGCGTCAATTGTCATATTTGTTGTATCAGAGGTCATTAATATAAAAGGCTCAAAGCTAAAAATAATAGCCGTGTATTTTAGCTTATTTATACTACCTTGAGTTAATTAAATCGTGATCTGTTTGGCTAAGGCGTAATCGACTCTATAGAGCACTGAATTTTAAACTAATATTGTTTTCAAAAGACATCATTGATGCCCTAAACATTCATGCTCTATCAGGTTTATAAGTAAAATGACCTATTTCAGTCAATCGAAGTGTAATTCAACTTCAAATCAATCAGTCATATTTTTTAATCGTTTATGCAGTAAGTTCTGTGGTATTCAAAGTAATTCTTCTATCAATAACAAGTTATTAGAAACGTCGTGTACGGTGGTGGTGTACATAGAGAGGGATAGACTACAGAAATAACAACGCTGATTCGCTTTGCTTATCCAAGACTAAGCTTACTTAAACTCAAATAAGATAAATTATGTTTAATTATTATGACCAGTAGCAATGAGTTATAGCAACGAGATAGCAAGTAGGAGGTAATCAGTATCATGCTATTAGTGAATTTATTCGGCGACATTGGAGAGGGGAAGTCATATAAATTAGTTACGCTGAGACTCTGTTTCGACCATTTTGTTTAGCGATATATAAATTAGCATCTGCAGCATCAAAAAGGGCTTCTGCTGATTGATCATGTTCTAGATAATTAGCGACACCAAAACTACAAGTTACATCTCTCGCCAAGAAAAAAGCATCATTAATATTTGTATCTTCAGATAACATCTTTGATTTTTCTAGGTCATAAGCGGTAACTTGGTTAAGGCCGTAGTTTCCTATTTGTAAACGTTCGTTAATTACAGAACGCAGCCTTTCTGCTACTAATACCGCATTTTCTAAATTAGTGTTAGGCAGTAAAATCAAAAACTCTTCACCGCCATATCGATAACCAAAATCGGATGGTCGTAATGTTTCGCTTAATAGGGCACCAAAAAGTGATAACGTATCATCTCCCACTGAATGACCAAATTCATCATTAATGGTTTTAAAACGATCTAAGTCGCACATGATCATAGAGAAATCGTCGAGTTTTCCATGGTAGACCTCATTTTCTAAACTTAACAACTTACGCTCTAAAAACTCTTTATTTTTTAATCCAGTTAAATGATCCAATGATAAGTTGTTAATTGCATTTAGATTTTTCGCCGCTAAATCGAAACGTCCATCAGCAAGGTGCTGATTATGAGAATCAACAAATGCATAATTCATGATGTCACGATAAAAGAGTTCGACTTGTAGTTCGTTTGTGCAACGTAAAGCATCATCAGGGCTGGGGTTTTTAACAAAGTTTAACAGCGAGAACAAGGCATCTGAAAAACGAAACCCTGTATCTAACTCAATCAATTCACCTTGTTGGTTTAATACGATCATGAAGTACCTTATAAGTGAAATGAATTAATTAGTTTACTATGATACTTTAAGATGCAAAGTTGGTAAACGAATTCAAGTATTTTAGCTTTTAAATCAATGGTTAATAAAAAAACTATGAATGTTAAGTGAATGGCTGTCGTGTTGCTTTTAATCACAATAGCCTCGTTACAACAAAATTTTTATTGTGTATTTTAAGGTTACAAAGTAAATGTTGTATGATTAGTATAAGTCAATTTAGACATTTTTTTATGTGACTGTGATTAGCTTTCTAACAACTTTAACGCGCCCATTACCTACCTTGTCATACTATTAAGTTATAAGGTACTAATCACATGTTTACATCATTTTTATAACGTGTTTAATTGTTTATGCCTTCATTATGTCAACGTACTATATGATGTTTTGACCTGTCTTTTTAAAAATAATACTGTCTATTTAGGAATCTATAATAAATGATAAATACCATTGATTATCAAAAGATATTGTTAGAAATTACTGCTGAATTTACAGAGGCTGACAATATCGGAAAGATAGCTACCTACATACCTGAGTTAGGCAAAGTTAACCCTGCTAAATTAGGGATTCATTTAAGTACTCTTGATAATCAACATTATGCTTTTGGTGACTCAAACGAACCCTTCTCGATTCAGAGTGTGGCTAAAGTATTGTCATTAACGCTGGCGTTGAAAATCATGGGAGGAGAGTTATGGGATCGCGTTGGTGTTGAACCATCAGGCTCAGCTTTCAATTCTTTAGTGCAATTGGAGTATGAAAAAGGAATACCTCGCAATCCGTTTATTAATGCAGGTGCGATTGTCATTTGCGATATTTTAGTCACCTGTTTGGAGAACCCAAAACAAGATTTGTTGGCATTTATTCGAGAATCATCAGGTATTGATAGCATCAATTACTCTACACAAGTTGCTGAATCAGAGAAAAAATGTGGCTATAGAAATTCTGCTTTGGTTAATTTAATGAAAGATTTTGGAAATATTCATAATGATGTAGATGTTGTATTAGATTTATACTTCTATCTTTGTTCAATTGAAATGACCTGTAAAGAATTAACCCAATCGTTTATGTTTCTTGCGTCAGCTGGCGTTAACCCAATAACAAATCAAAGGGTTATTAGTTCAACACGAGCCAAACGTATTAACTCAGTTATGTTGATGTGCGGATTTTATGATGAAGCGGGGGATTTTGCCTTTAAAGTCGGGTTGCCTGGTAAAAGTGGTGTTGGCGGTGGTATCGTTGCTATCCATCCAGGGAAGTTCTGTATTGCTGTCTGGAGTCCAAAGTTAAATGCTAAAGGAAATTCTTATAAAGGAATGAAAGTCCTTGAAGCACTAACGTCTAAAACAGAATGTTCTATTTTCTAATCTGTTTTAATCATTAATTTAATAAATTCACTATTAAGCGAGTAACTCCCTCAATAGTGGATAATAAACGTAAATGATAAGTGAATTTATTGATCGACTTTATCACGTTACTTATTTTTATAATTTACATATACATCAATAATATATCCTTATTTAAAAGCTAATAAAAAATAATGGACATTATGTAAAAACATTTTTAATTGTAACGTCATCATTTAATTAAACTTCTTCCAAACATCTCTCTTATTACGCTGATAAATTATCCAAAGACAAGCTCGCAAGAAATATTTATCAAATAAAATTTTAATTAACAATAATTTAACGTGTTTTATAGGAATAATTATTGTAAAATTTATTTCTAACTACTCATTTAGATATATCTAATTTATTTTTCTTTAAGTCATTACATTACACATTAAATACGTTACGTTTTTCACTAATCAGTGTAGATACCTTTGTGGTTTATTGGTTATGAACGTTAATATTTATTTATTAAATATTTTATATTTTTACTTAATTTAAAGGTTGATTTTAATGCGACAAAACCTACCCGTCCTCGATAAAAGAAAAACGTTTTCCCCAGAGACTAAACTTATTTCAGTGACTGATACAAAAGGTAATATCGTTGATTGTAATGATGCTTTCGTAGAGATCAGTGGCTTTTCACGTGAAGAATTAATAGGTCAGCCTCATAACTTAGTCAGGCATCCAGATATGCCTTCAGCTGTATTTTCTGTCATGTGGGATCATTTAAAAGCAGGTAAACCTTGGATGGGGCTTGTTAAAAACCGCTGTAAAGAAGGCGAGTATTATTGGGTTGATGCATACGTAACACCGGTTACTGAAAATGGCGTTATTATCGGTTATGAATCGGTACGTTCATTCCCTCAACAACGTGATATAGAGCGAGCAGAAAAACTTTATACAAGAGTCAATGCAGGTAAAGGGCTTAAAAAAGTATTACCTGTATCAACTGCAAATGTATTTATAAGTCTTATGGTGATGTTATCATTAGTAAGCTTTTCTATGGATTTTACTACTCTTTCATTTAGCTTAATGACTTGCTCTAGCTTATTGTATGCGGTTTGGGTGAGTGTCACTAATCATCGTACTTTTTCTCATTTATCACATCTCTTAAGACGTAATTTCTCGCATGAGCAAGCTGCACAGTCCTATACTGACAGTAAAGGGCTGTTAGGGAATTTAGAAGTCGCTATTATCAGTCAGTATTCACACCTTATAACTATTATTAGCCGTATTGAAGATGCCGCGACAAAGGTTTCAAAGGGGACGTATAACTCATCGGTCCTTATCGAACACTCCAAAACAAGTTTAGAACAACAACAATCTGAAACAATTCAAGTTGCGACTGCAATGAATGAAATCACGACCACTATTTCAGAAGTGTCTGCTCGTGTAACGGATACTGCAAACCATGCTGAAACAGCCTTCAAGCTTGCAACTAAAGGTGAGGAACTATCTAAGGTTACTAGCCAATCAATTGATAACCTAAGAGGGACAGTACAAACAATAAGCCGTTCGGTTGTGGATGTTTCTGAGCAAGCAAAACTAATTGCAACAGCAACAAACATGATCGAAAATATTGCTAAGCAAACAAACTTATTAGCTTTAAATGCAGCAATCGAAGCCGCTCGAGCAGGAGAATACGGCAGAGGTTTTGCAGTTGTTGCCGATGAAGTCAGGAATTTAGCAAAAAATACGCAAGATTCAACGAGTGAAATTTATGGCATTGTTGAGTTATTAACAGACAAAACTAATGAAGCTGTACGTAATGTAGAAAAGGGCACCGTTGAAGCTGACAAAGGTTTAGAGAGAGTGTTAGAAAGTGGTGATATGCTCAACGGCATTGTAGCCTCTGTTGGTCAAATTTCTGATATGTCGATTCAAATTGCAGCTGCGGTTGAACAGCAATCTCATGTGTCCGAAGACATTAATCGCCAGGTGGTGAGTATTTCAACCCTGACGGATGACAATGTAGCCATTACTGCGGATTCAAATAGCTCTATTATTTATCTTAAAAAAGTGTCAGACGATCTACATGAACTGGTGATGCGCTTTAAATAATTGAAATGAAACTTGATGGTGCCACTTAATGGCGCTGCTTGATGGTAAGTCGTTACTGTAAACTTTGCCTTTTTATTTTTAGTCATAAGTGTTTTTTCTGACTGTGTTTATAAGATGAAACTCAGTCAGGCTTAACTGATGAAAACCTCAATAAATCTCATAAGCGTTAGAATTTATAAATTTAACTTGAACGATCGATACGCTTACCCTTGAATTAAAAATTTTAGTCCTCAGATATAAACTAAGTTGCCTATACTCAGTTATATAGACTCACTTGCATATTCTTAGTTACATAAATATAAGCCGAATGAATGGCCATATAGCAATTTGATTTTTTACCAATCAAGGATTTATAAAATGACTAACGCATTACTTTCTCCATTTAAATTGAATGACACAATTACCCTTAATAACCGTATATTAATGGCGCCGTTAACTCGCTGTATGAGCGATGAAGATCTAGTACCAACACAAGCATCTGTAGATTATTATGCACGCCGTGCTGATACAGGTTTAATCATTACTGAAGCAACCATAATCAGACCTGATGCCCAAGGTTATCCGAATACGCCAGGGTTATTTACACAAAAACAAATACAAGGTTGGAAAAAAGTCACTGAAGCCGTTCATGCAAAAAAAGGCAAAATATTTGCACAACTTTGGCATGTAGGGCGTGTTGCACATCCTCATTTTTTTGATGGCGATGTACTAGCACCGTCAGCTATTGGTGTTGAAGGCTCTGTACCACGTATGCGCGAATTAACTTACATTACGCCTAAACCAGCCACTTTGGATGATATCAAATCATTAATCGCCGATTTTGCAAAAGTGGCAGAAAATGCCATTGAAGCAGGGTTTGATGGCGTAGAAATTCACGGTGCAAATGGCTATTTAATTGACCAGTTCTTACATTATGCAGCGAATGAACGTACTGACCAATACGGTCAAACACCTGAAAATATGGCGCGTTTTGCATTAGAGATTGTTGATGCAGTGATTGCAGCAGTAGGCAATGATCGTACGTCAATTAGATTATCACCGGGCGCGTACTTTAATATGACTGAAGATGCGCGTGATAAAGCGGTATTTGATTATCTATTGCCACAATTAGCAGAGAGAAAGCTTGCTTATGTGCATGGTGGTATTTTCGATGACAGCCTAACATTTGATTCGCTAGAAGGTAAAACAACATCTGAATATCTGCGTGCTAATTACACTGGGACATTAGTGGGTGTTGGTAGTTATGACTATGACAGTGCAACAGTCGCCATTGAAACAGACAAATTTGATTTAATTGCGATTGGGCGTCCTCTCATTGCTAACCCTGATTACATTAGTAAAGTAACAAACGGTGAACAACTAGTAGAATACAGCGATGAGATGCTGACTGAATTAGTCTAAAATTTAGCGTGCTAACTTACTATTGATGACTGATGAATACTGTTTTGATTTGAAGGTTGATAAGATTTTATTCGTCGTTATAACATTATGTAAACACGTCAATAATTAAAAAAGCGAACCTAGTTGGGTTCGCTTTTTTGTTGCTAACGGTTTTATTGCTTCAAGTTATGCACTTATGATCTGAATCCAAGTGATGTTTCATCGTATAAACTTTTTTAATACTTAAACGGTAAAGTTAAGCGCATACAATTTAAACTTAGACCAATCACTTAATGCAAGGATAACCTCGTTGGTTGGCGGGGCAATATAAACTAATCCAGCAATCGCTATTATTGTTATCAAGGTTAACAATTTATTATTAAAGTCAGCGAGTTTTAATGCCGTTCCAAAGGATCGTTTAATTCTAATATTACTTAAATCGACACTATATATTTCATCTAATAATAGATGTACCAATCCGCCAAATAGAATAAATCCACCTGATAACCAAGCAAAAGTAGCTGATGTTAGTGTTTCTTGCTCACTAAGTTGCCAGGTTACCTGTGTCGTTAATAGTGCAGCAAACAATAGAAAGAATAACGAATGACAGCTGCCGCGATGCACTGTTATTTTCTCAAAGATAGGTCTCACTATGTACCTCATAAAACAATAAACTATGAAAGGCAGTAGAATAATTTCAACAAAGCTAATTTGGATTAATAAATTAGTGGTAATAAAACTGAGCACAATGAGCATGGCACTGAGGGCAAATAAATTAAAAATCATGTCTAATGATGTGGAGTTATCTGAATCAATATCAGGTAATAGGCCACCCATCGTGCCTAAAAACCATAGCCAAAGGGCACTTTGAAGGTCAATATGTTCTGCGGACAATAAAGTCGCTGAACCAAGTCCGGTGGTAATGATGGCTGTATTGAGGTGAACGTTAAAATTTGCCATTGTGTCTCTTTAGGGAAGAATTAAGCGCGCATTCTAACCTCTGCAAAGACGGCACAGCAACGTTTACTGTTATTTAAGTGTTAAACAATCTTTGGCTTCAGTTAACGATAAGCAAAGTTGGCAATTTCGAGGCGTTTAAACTGAAGATGACTCACTCAAGTAACATACAATTAATTAATGCGTTTAAAAAGAGTAACTGGCATTGCGAAGTGTCAAAAGGATCCACGAGCAATTGTATTAAGCGTGACTGATAAAGGTTACAAAAACCACAAAGAGTAACGAACGCATGAATCAGCGACTTTTAAACCTTCAATTGTTTAACCCTAACGGCAGTTTATAGTAAAAAAATAACGTTATGATTTAAATATAATTGGGTTTTGGTTAAACAGAAGTAAGGTTAAATAGTCGATGACGGTTAGTCATACTGTATTTTGTGGCGAAATGGTGTTGATTTATCTGTTTTCTTATCGCGAGTCTCGCTAATATGTAGTCGATAACTCATGACATCAGCACCTTCTCTTTTTTAGTGCCAGTAACCTGTCAATCTCAAAGACGAAACTTATAGGAAGTAACCGGATTATGTCAAACTACGACCAACTTACCGCTCATTACCAAACAATCAATCACTTTAATCATGCTCAATCAATATTGGGGTGGGATGCTGCTGCCAATATGCCATCAGGTGGTAACGATGCGCGTTCAAAAGCCATGGCAGAACTGTCCGTTCACGTTCACCGTTTATCAACACAACCACAACTTGAAGAATGGTTTGGCAACGCACAACAAGAGTCGTTAAGCACAGAACAGCAAGCCAGCTTACGTGAAATGAAACGTCAGTGGCAGCAAGCGACGATCGTACCTGAAGCTCTGGTACAAGCTCAATCTATCGCTGGTTCAAAATGCGAACATGCGTGGCGTTCTCAACGACAAGAAAACGATTGGGTAGGTTTTGAAAAAAACTGGAAAGAGGTCGTTGCTTTATCGCGTGAAGAAGCACAAATTCGAGGCGAAGCCCTTAATTTAACGCCATACGATGCCATGTTAGATAAGTTTGAACCAGGCACAACAACTGCATCACTCGATACTTTATTTTCAGATGTTAAGAGTTGGTTACCCGAATTAATTGAAAAAGCATTAATAAAACAGCAATCAGAATCGATCATCATGCCTTCAGGCACTTTCTCAGTTGCTAGCCAAAAAGCGCTGGGTTTAGAAACCATGAAACTATTGAAGTTTGATTTTGACCACGGACGACTCGATCAAAGTGTTCATCCATTCTGTGGCGGTGTGCCGTCAGACGTTCGTATTACGACTCGTTATGACGAGAAAGACTTCGTGCAAGCATTAATGGGCATCGTCCACGAAACAGGGCATGCACGTTACGAGCAAGGTTTACCAAAAGCCTTTGCAGGCTTACCTGTAGGCGAAGCGCGTTCAATGGGTGTTCATGAATCACAGTCGCTATTCTTTGAAATGCAGATAGGGCGCAGTAAACCTTTTATTTCTCACTTATCACGCCTTTCAACAGATGCATTTAACGCACATAACGATCCCGTTTTTGCAGAAGATAATCTTTATAAAATCTACACTCAAATTGAAAAAGGCTTTATTCGAGTAGATGCAGATGAACTGACGTATCCCGCACATGTGATCATGCGTTATGAAATTGAGCGTGATTTAATCAACGGCGTGATAGAACACACAGACGTACCTGCACTGTGGGATGAAAAAATGAAAGCGACGCTTGGCCTTTCAACGAAAGGCAATTATAAAAATGGGTGTATGCAGGATATTCATTGGACAGATGGTGCCTTTGGATATTTTCCGTCTTACACATTAGGCGCAATGTATGCAGCCCAATACAAAGCGACTATGCAACAAACGGTTGATATTGATGCTGCAATTAAAAGCGGTGACCTTAGCCCAATCTTCCAATGGTTAAGTGATAATATTTGGTCGCAAGCATCACTCCATACTACGGATCAATTGATAACACGTGCTACGGGTGAAACGCTAAATGCTGCACACTTTAGAAAACATTTAGAAACGCGCTATTTGTAATGGTCTAGATAGTGGGAGGTATAGAATAATAGATGAGTTAAGGCTAACCAAATTGCTGTTTAGCCTTACTTATTTATTAGGAATGTATTTTTCAGGATGCTGGCCGTACGCTTTAAATTTTTCATACATTAATGTCATCTCATCATGCTCAAGAATAACTCAGGTGCCAAAGCTTGATGCAATACAATGAGTTTTAGCGCAATGCTCAGTTTATTGTGCGGGTTTTCTTCGTGTCCTTCGTTCAGCGTAGCGGCTTCGTGGTTGCTTGTAGTCTTTTAAAATCAAAAAACGATTGAACCACGAAGGTTTGAAGGTGGGAGAAGGTTAATTCAAAGTATTTATTGTGTGGGTTTTCTTCGTGTTCTTCGTACAGCGAAGCGGCTTCGTGGTTGTTTGTTGTATTTAAAATCAAAAACTGATTTAACCTCGAAGGTTTGAAGGGTGGAGAAGGTTAATTCAAAATATTTATTGTGTGGTTTTTCTTCGTGACCATCGTGCTGCGTAGCGGCTTCGTGGTTACTTGTTTTCTTTAAAAGTGAAAAATCGATTGAAGCACAAAGGTTTTAATGATGGAAAAGGTTAATTGAGCATATCTCCTTATGCGTTCATCGATTATTGAGAGCTTGTCAATTGGGCTAGATGAGCAATACAAGATAATAAACACGGAGCTATATCAGTACAAACGTTCGAATAATATAATCATGGCGCTGTCGGAAATAGGAAAGGCTATCTGACAACGAATATTTCATTAACTCCTAACAATCTCCACCGTATTGAATTCATTTATTAGCATCAGTTAATGTACTGTTTGATTTTAAGCTAAGCCTTTTAAATCTAATTATTTTTTGATAAATCTTATTAACTATTAGTCTTGTTGTATTTCGTATTAAAATAAGCGAATAATTTATGGATGTCGCGTTCTTTATCACCATGAAAAATAAGCTAAATATCACATAAAGGAAATGGTATGTTAAGAGATACAATAAAAAACAGAATTTATTTTGATGCAAGGGTAGATTTTAGAGAAGAAACGATTAGTAAGAGATTACCAAAACTTGAAAATAATGATATTCCACTTTTTCAAAAATTAAAAGCATCTTTTACTTGTGTTGAATATTCTCTTATTCTTTTACATCAACGTTATTCAAGAGGTGATAATTTAACTGATTTTAAACCGATTCTTGATAAAATAGTATTTTTTCGTATTCAACAAAAAAAATTTGGTGATTTGCTTTCACTTAAAGAACAAAAAAATCGTATTGGATGGGAAGAAATTAGACAAGATTATATGCGTAACATTTTCCTTAAATGGTTTGCTTTTGCTTACTGCCTCGATATGGGAGAAGTTTATTATAAACAAGTACTCGATTTAATCGCTAATCAGGGACAAGACGCTTTATTAGATGAAATTGCCGTACAACTTGGCGATACTGATAGACTTGTTAGTGAGTCATTGTTATATAAAACGCGTTTTAATAAGCTTTACAAAATAATCCAAGCCGCGCCTGATAAACGACCTAAGTTAATGTTAGCGTATTTAGATGCCTGGTATAAATTAGAAGGTAGTCCAGAAAATCACTTGATGGATAATGATTCATATAGAGGTTATTGGAGTTGGGAAGCGGCGTTAGTCACTAAATTGTATGGTATTGATGACAGTTCATTCATTGACCATGAATATTACCCAAAAGATTTAGTGCATTGGCATAAACGGTAACTAAAAATCCCACATAAAAGAGAACCGTATGTTACGAGATTCAATCAAAAATTTAACTTATTTTAATGCAAGAGTCGAAGAATCAATCACGTATGTTAATAAGTGGGCATCTAGAATAGAAGCAGAGCAATTTACTCCCGCCCAAAAGCTACAAGCGGCTTATCGATGTATCGAAGATGTAATGTATTTAATTCATCAGCGTTATACCCGTGGCGATGACTTATCTGATTTGAAAGTCGAACTTCAAGCATTGCTTTCTTACCGTACCCAACAAAAGCAATACGCTGATGCATTGCCACTTAAGGAACAAAAGTACCGTATCGGCTGGGAAGAAATTAGAAAAGATCATATGCGTAATCTATTTCTTAAATGGTTAAGTTTTGCTTATTGCCTTGATATGGGGGATGTATATTATAAACAAGTACTCGATTTAATCGCTAACCAGGGACAAGACGCTTTATTAGATGAAATTGCTGTGCAACTTGGCGATACTGAACGACCTGTTAGTGAGTCATTGTTATATAAAACGCGTTTTAATAAACTTTATAAAGTAATACAGGCCGCTCCTGATAAACGGCCTAAGTTAATGTTAGCATATTTGGATGCCTGGTATAAATTAGAAGGTAGCCCTCAGTTTCACGTTATGAGTAATGACTCATATTATGGTTATTGGAGTTGGGAAGCGGCGTTAGTCACTAAATTGTATGGTATTGACGACAGTTTATTCATTGACCATGAATACTATCCAAAAGATTTAGTACATTTTCATAAACGGTGATTCAAAATCCCATACAAAAGAGAATGGTATGTTACGAGATTCAATAAAAAGTCTAACCTATTTTAATGCAAGAATTGATTTTAGGATAAAGACCATCAATAATAGAGCAGCTAAGCTTGAAGAAGTGTCTAGACCTGCATCTCAAAAATTACAAGTGGCTTATCGATGTATCGAATCTACAATGTACTTAATACATCTGCGTTATACACGTGGCGATGACGTATCTGATTTGAAAGTCGAACTTCAAGCATTGCTTTCTTACCGTACCCAACAAAAACAATACGCTGATGCATTGCCCCTTAAAGAACAAAAGGACCGTATCGGCTGGGAAGAAATTAGAAAAGATCATATGCGTAATCTATTTCTTAAATGGTTAAGTTTTGCTTACTGCCTCGATATGGGAGAAGTTTATTATAAACAAGTACTCGATTTAATCGCTAACCAAGGACAAGATGCTTTATTAGATGAAATTGCCGTACAACTTGGCGATACTGACAGACCTGTTAGTGAGTCATTGTTATATAAAACGCGTTTTAATAAACTTTATAAAGTAATACAGGCCGCACCTGATAAACGACCTAAATTAATGTTAGCGTATTTGGATGCCTGGTATAAATTAGAAGGTAGCCCTCAGTTTCACGTTATGAGTAATGACTCATATTTTGGTTACTGGAGTTGGGAAGCCGCGTTAGTTACTAAGCTTTATGATATTGATGACATTTCATTCATTGATCATGAATACTACCCGAAAGATTTAGTACATTGGAGCGAGCAGTGATTAGAGATAGTCGTCGAGATGCAACTTATTTCAACAAATTGTTGATTGATTTAGACATTGCCTTACAAGAAACACAGCAGGCTTTGGATGATGAAGTTTTTACCTCTATTTCTTTGCAAGTTGATGCAGCGCAGCAGTTGTTTCAATTGTCTATTATGCGTGCGGTTGCGCATTATTCTGCAGGTAGTGAGATTCCTACGATTAAAACCGCCGTATTAGCAATATTGGATTATCGCCGACAATTATCAAGTACAGCGGATAAATTGCCACCCGCACATCAGTGTTACCGTTATGACTTTGAAAAATTGGGTGAATGGGGTGATGCTTGCGGCTCTGCTAATGTTAACCGTTATGTCTATGTGTTGTGGTGGCTAACGTTATTAACGGCTTGTGATGTAGAACAATCACATATTGATAGCGTACTAGGGCTTGTTTGTGTTGATGAGAATGATGCGTTATTAGCCCGTATTACGAGTAAATTAGGGCGAGTTAACACGGCTTTTCCTGATAACTTATACTATCCAGAAACTTATCAGTCGTTATACGACGCAATTACAGCTTCACCTCTGGAGCAGTCAGCGTTACTCGGTAAGTTTATTAATGAATGGTATGACAGTTTAGAAGAAGCCGATTGGTACGAAAGTCATGATTGCGATTGTGAATTTGTTTATACGGATTACTACATTGGATATTGGTGTTTTGAAGCTGCGTTAATCATTAATTTATTCAACATACCTAACACGCTTGTAGAACATGAATTGTATCCTAAAGATCTCGTTTTTAATTACAACATTAAGTATTAATAAAAGTGAATATTGAGTTAACTAGCAGTATTAAGTTAAATAAATTATTTACCTAAAGGTTAATAAAAATGACTAGAGAAGAGTTAATTGAACACTTAGATTACTTAATTAATAAATATATAAAAAATGCTAGTAAACGTTATGAATTACAGCAGGAGATACTGCGTCGTGATTTTTATGTGGCAAAAGGGATTTTAGATGAAGTTACAAGAAGTGCTAAACCTGTTGAGCAAATTGATTTTGATCTGATTAAAGTAATTGCTTTTAATTTTTCTTAATGAATTCTAGATGGCAGTGATTATCTTCGATAATTCACTTATAAAAAACGAAGAAAGTCGTCTTTGGTAATAAAGCAATAACAACAAACTGTAATCAAATTTTTCTTATAATCCTCATCTGGAATTGCCATACATTGTGATTTGATTTTTAAAATCAAAGCCGATTAGCCACGAAGGGGCGGGAAAATAGATCCACTAACTAAATTTGTATTTACGATTCTGGCGAAATATTTTCTAATTGCCTAGGGCTACCAGTTAACCATTGGATCCGCCGTCGCCTACGAATGCCTTTCTCATCAACAAGTGCGGCGTTAATGAGTGTTTAGCTATTTCATGTGCCAGTGCCTTTATTAAAAATTCCAGTAAAGGACCTTGTCGTAGTTCGAAAACCAAAGGAATTAATATAGCGATCAGCAATGCGTTTTAGCAGGGTAAGGGTTGTGGGAGCCTAGATACCTCTGGCTACCCGATTATGTACTGTTTTATTACGATATTACAATAAGGTTTTTTCTTTGATTAAGTTGAAACTCTTCATAGATTGATTCTGAAAAATATGTTGCACTTATTATTTTATCTTGCCTTAATACAAGTGATACGTCATTTGAAACGTCTGTATATTTTGTAGTAAGTTTAAGGCTTAAATTATCTTCATTTCTGAAACCACTAATATATGGGGTAATTGTAATTTCTTGATCCATTCCCGATGACTCATTTGGCTCACCTAAACTTATAACACGGCCAATATAAACCTTCCGATCTTCCATTGTAAGCATTAAATAGAAGCCGTCGATTACATAAGATTTTAAAAATAAGTGGTCAAGAGGACTATCTTTGAGGACTGATGCCATTAGAATTATTTTAGTGCGCTCTTTATAAGTTAAGTCAGATTTGTCTTCTCTCGAAGACCACTTTTTACGCTTAAATGATATTTTAATGCGTCTAATAGAAAATGCATCAAGGATATCAAAGGCTCTCAAAGATAATTTAAACTTTACAAGCGAAACGTAAATTTTACTGACAAGTAATGAACCTAATGTTGTGAGTATTACCCAGGTTAATTGCTCTGAATTTTCGGTTAAGGTATCAAGAAGGCTTTTAACAAACTCAAAGACATTAATATTAATTGAGTAATTACAAAGCTGAATATATGGAGGGACAAATGCATTAAGCGAAATTATGACTAAGAAACTAGCCAAAGTGCACATAAAACCTATCCTTAAACTTTCTAGGTAAAGTAACTGACCTTCATATCTATGTAATCGGTAGTAATGGTAAGGATTTTTTATAAAGGCGCTATAGCCGGAAACTAGTATTGGTAATATGAGTAGTAATAACATTTAAGCTACGTTTATCCGACAAGTTTATCCATTTTTGAAATGAATTCTTTCGATTTTTGTGTAGATCTTGCTTCTTTAGCGCTCATAGTAAGAGTGCCTCTACCTATAACTCTCATCGATGATGATTCTTTTTTACGAAGATGTTTAAGTAATTCTCTTTCTTCTTCGGTCGGAACAAGACCAAAAAGCTTTAATAATTTTGTCATAAGAAAATCCTTAGTTAATTAATAGAGCTAACCCCATTGATTAAAAATTATAGCACCACTCATTACTATAATACTATGAAATTTATAGGGAGGTATATAACAGATAATTATATGGAATTATTACATGTAACAGATGGAGGTACAGAATATTATTTTTCACTAAAATTTGATATTTATACACTTAACTAAATTATTTACGCTATATATGTCGTCTAAAAAAATATCCGTCAAACCTTCGAACAGTTACTATTAAGTTATTAGGTTTATACTTTATGGATGACAGAAATTTTTCGTATAAAAAACACTGGAGGTTACTATGACTACTACACGTTTAGATATTAGCTTGGATCAAACAATAAAATCCAAAGCTGAAAAAGCAGCTGCGCTGCTAGGGTTTAACAGTTTGAGTGAATACGTGGTTAGTTTAATTGACGAAGATGCATCAAATATTATTGCTGAACATGAAGCGATAGTTGTAGAAAGTGATGTTTTTGATCTGTTCATTAAGGCATGTGATAAAGCGAATCGTCCTAGCTCTGCATTATTAGCTGCAAAGAAGTTTACAGTAAAAAGCGAAGTTCAATAAAAGCGGATCATTTCTGAAAAGGGCTGATCCGCCTTTTATTTTCTAACACTTATCTATTTAAGTAACTTAGCTAAGCTTTATTTACCACTTCAACATCGATTCAAATCCAGATAACTTACTAATAGGGATCTTCCATCTTATCGATGTTTAATAGGAACACTTGTACTACTTACCAAACACAACGGTTTTATTTCCATGTAGAAATATTCTATTTTCAATATGGTAACGTACTGCACGGGATAGAGTTAAGCATTCAATATGCCGTCCTTTGGCTGCTAGGTCTTCTGGGTAATAACTGTGATCAACCGTGTCGACGCTTTGCGTAATAATCGGGCCTTCATCTAAATCGTCACTGACATAATGCGCTGTCGCGCCAACTAACTTTATGCCACGATCGTAAGCTTGATAATACGGTTTTGCTCCTTTAAATCCGGGTAACAAGGAGTGATGAATATTAATGGCTCTGCCAGATAATTTTTTAGACATATCACTTGAAAGCACTTGCATGTAACGAGCTAGCACCACTAAGTCACATTGACTTTCTTCGATTATTTTATAAACCTCTGCTTCCTGTTCTGGTTTAGTATCTTTTGTGATCGGCAGGTGGTAATAAGGGATGCCATGCCATTTTGCTAGTTCTTCTAAATCTGGATGATTTGAAATGATCGCCGGTATCTCGATATTAAGATCGCCAGTACGGTAACGATATAAAAGGTCATTTAAACAGTGATCATGTTTTGACACCATAATAACGACTTTCGATTTATAAGGTCTTGGGGCGAGTTGCCATTTCATTTCGAACTGACTCGCACGTTGTTCAAATTGCTCAGTGAAGTCATGTTGGTTGAATATTGCATCTGAATCGAGTCTAAATTCAACACGAATAAAAAATCTATTTTCAGTGGTGTCTACAAATGAATGGATTTCATTAATATAACATTGCTGTTCAAATAAAAAGCGAGTCACGACATCAACTGTGCCTGTTCGACTTGGGCAGTCTGCAGTGATGATGTAGGTTTGTGCTACTGATTCAATATCCTTCATTTTAAATCCTTTTGATATTTCAATAAAATTTGATGATTAAAGAGTATCTTTCGATGTATTTAAATTGTGTTGTGGAGAGTGTTTCTTGCTTTAAATGATGGTTAATAGTGATTTTTGAACGAATGAATCCCTTACGCTTAAACAGGGTTAATTTTTAAAGATACTGGATTAGAAACTAATTTTTTTAGAAACTGATTTTTAGAAAGTAGTTTTTTAGAAAGTAAAAGCAGAGCTACATTATATTCAGAGAATAAGGTGTAGCTCTCCTCTTTGTTATTAAATATTGATTATTGAAAGTATCAACATAACGAATTTAAACGCTAAAAAATATTAATGATTAGCGATATAAATTCGTTTTTAATACCGTCTTAATCTTCCATATAGCTTTCAATACTTGGGCATGAACAGATTAAGTTTCTGTCACCAAATACGTTATCTACACGGTTTACGGTTGGCCAGTATTTAGCGCCTTTGCTGAATTCAGTTGGGAAACAAGCAATTTCACGTGAGTAGCTATGTGCCCATTCAGATTCCATTAGGTCTACTTGTGTATGCGGTGCATTCACTAGTGGGTTATCTTCTAATGTTAATTCACCTGATTCAACTTGTGTGATTTCATGACGAATCGCAATCATTGCGTCACAGAATCTATCTAACTCAGTTAAGTTTTCTGATTCTGTTGGTTCAATCATTAACGTGCCGGCTACTGGGAATGACATAGTAGGGGCGTGAAAACCGTAATCGATTAAACGTTTCGCGATGTCTTCACCTGAAATGCCAGATGCTTCTTCGATAGGACGAATATCGATAATACATTCATGTGCAACTCGGCCTTGTTTACCTAAATATAAAACAGGGTAGTGCGGACGTAAACGTTCCATCACGTAGTTGGCATTTAAGATGGCGAGTTTAGTCGCTTCTGTTAAACCTTGTTCGCCCATCATGGCAATATAAGCGTATGAAATCGGTAATATAGACGCTGAACCTAACTCTGCCGCTGACACTGCGTAATGTTTGTTGTCTGCAGATTCAGTGACTTCAATGTGTCCTGGTAGGAACGGAATTAGGTGCGCTTTAACACCAATTGGTCCCATACCTGGGCCGCCACCGCCATGTGGAATACAGAATGTTTTGTGTAAGTTAAGGTGAGACACATCAGAGCCAATAAAGCCCGGTGTGGTTAACCCTACTTGTGCATTCATGTTTGCGCCATCTAGGTAAACTTGACCACCAGCTTCATGTACCCATTCACAGACTTCTTGTACTGACTCTTCGTATACACCGTGTGTAGAAGGATAAGTGATCATGATGCATGATAAGTTTTCACGATGTTTTTCGATTTTAGCTTTTAGATCCGCATGGTCGATATTACCTTCAGCATCACAGCCAACAACTACCACTTTCATTGAGACCATTGCCGCAGACGCTGGGTTAGTCCCGTGTGCGGAGCTTGGAATTAGACACACATTACGGTGCGCATCGCCATTGCTTTGGTGGTAACGTTGAATGGCGATTAAACCTGCATATTCACCTTGCGCACCTGAGTTAGGTTGCAGTGACATGCCGTCGTAACCGGTGATTTCACATAACATAGCAGACAGTTTTTCTGCGAGTTCTTGATAACCAAAGCTTTGTTCTGTTGGTGCAAACGGGTGCATTTGGCCAAATTCAGGCCATGTTACAGGAAGCATTTCAGCCGCTGCGTTCAGCTTCATGGTACAGCTGCCGAGTGGGATCATGCCGTGTGTTAATGAGTAATCTTTGTTTTCTAGTTTTTTCATGTAACGCATCATTTGTGTTTCACTGTGATGCGCTGAAAAGACGGGGTGTGTTAGGTATTTACTAGTACGACGACAGCTTGCTGGAATCGCAGCGAACTCATCTTTTGCAATGGTATCGCTGAATTCACTGACTAGAATGGCTTTACCAGTGATCGCTAATAACAGATCTTCAACATCTTTTGCGGTGGTTGTTTCATCTAAACTGATGCCCAATTGCACCGGTGTATTGTCTGTTGCTGCATCTAGCGATGGGAACTTACGTAAGTTCATGCCTTCAGCGAGTGCGCGATGGTAAATGGCTTTTGTGTGTTCATTGGTATTGATGGTTAAGGTATCAAAGAACGCTGTATTTTCTAATTCAATACCTTCACTTTGTAAACCCGCTGCTAAAATAGCCGTGTAATGGTGCACACGGCGACCAATTTTCAATAGACCTTCTGGCCCGTGGTATAACGCGTAAAATGCCGCCATATTCGCAAGTAATGCTTGCGCAGTACAAATGTTTGACGTGGCTTTTTCACGGCGAATATGTTGCTCACGTGTTTGCATTGCCATACGTAATGCTTGCTTGCCTTTGCTATCTTTTGAGACTCCGATAACACGCCCCGGCATAGTACGTTTAAATTTATCTCGTGTTGCCATGAAGCCTGCGTGTGGCCCACCAAAACCCATTGGCACACCAAAACGTTGTGCACTACCAATCACGACATCTGCACCCATTTCACCCGGTGCTTTTAATACGGTTAATGCTAATAAGTCTGATGCGACAGTGACTAAGGTTTTTTTAGTATGTGCTTGTGCAATGACGTCTGTTAGGTCTGTTACATTACCTGTCGTACTTGGGTATTGTAAAATAGCACCAAATACATCGTGGTTATCTAGCTCTTCAACACTGCCTGTAATGATTTCGTAACCGATATATTCAGCACGAGTGCGGATAACATCAACAGTTTGAGGGTGTAATTCATTGCTCACAAAGAACGCATTACTTTTGCTTTTACTCGCACGTTTGCTCAATGTCATTGATTCAGCGGCGGCGGTTGCTTCATCTAATAAAGATGCATTGGCTAAGTCCATTGCCGTTAAATCCATTACTGCTTGCTGGTAGTTCAGTAATGACTCTAAACGACCTTGAGAAATTTCTGGTTGGTAAGGCGTATAAGCGGTGTACCAACCTGGATTTTCTAAGACGTTACGTAGAATAACGTTTGGCGTTAAAGTGTTGTAGTAACCTTGACCAATAAAGCTACGGTTGACGACGTTCTTTTCTGCGATCGTTTTTAATGACGCTAACATTGATGATTCACTTTGCGGTTCAGCAAGGTTCATCTTTTCTTTAAGACGGATCGCTGCTGGCACAGTTTGGTCTATCAGTTGATCTAAACTGTTGACCCCAATGGTATCCAACATGGTTTGTTGTTGTGCTGGGTTCGGGCCATTGTGACGTGTTGCAAATTCTTGTTGGTTACTTAATAAGTCGAGTAGTGTGTTGGCAGTCATATTCATCCTAAACAGTCGCAGTAAGTATGTTTATAAAAAAGGCGAGTTCAAATGAAATCGCCTTAATATGTTATGGGTTATGCATGTAATACGCTAAGCAATGTGCTTATTCTTCGTTGGCAGCGTGATAAGCTTCGCTAGTAATTAAGTTATCTAACTCTGCTGCATCTGCTAGTTTGATTTTTACAATCCATCCCGCTGAATACGGAGATTCATTTATTAGCTCTGGGCTGCTTTCAAGTTCTTCATTAATTTCAACAACTTCACCTGTAACCGGTGCATAAAGGTCTGACGCTGCTTTAACTGATTCTACTAAAGAGAAGGCTTCACCTGCTTCTGCGTCATCGCCAACATCTGGTAAATCAACATAAACAACATCACCTAGTAACTTTTGAGCTTGATTTGAGATACCCATAGTGATTGTACCGTCACCATTGTCTAATACCCATTCATGCGTTTCAGTGAATTTTAAGTTGTTTTCCATAAGGTTCCCTTAGCTAATATGTAGTTTGATTATCTGCTGCGTTGAAGCGCATTACGATTTGTAATGTATTTTTACCATATTGATACAAGAGATCAATAACAAAGTTTCCAATAAGAGAATTATTTTCAAGGTTTGCTATTAACCAATTGGTCAGAATATCAGGCTGTTAACACTATTTAGGGTAATAAATGCTTAATATATGGACATTTAGTTAAAAATTATTAAGATGAGTTGAATTAAGTTTCCTAAAGGAAACTTTAACGAGTTAATTTGTAGTAATGTACTTTCTTTAAAACGCCGCATAGTAAAAAGAAAGGAAGGGGGCAGTAATGACTGAACAACAAGATGCGTATCCATCGATGACAATTTCAACGGATCAATCATCAGAAAATATTGCACCTATTAAACTGGGCGAACGCTTAAAAGAAATTCGCCGAACACTAGGGTTAACACTAGAGGAAGCAAGCCAAAAAACGGGCTTAGCGCGTTCGACGTTATCAAAAATTGAAAATGAGCAGATATCTCCTACCTTTCAAGCGATGCAGAAGTTAACAAATGGGTTAGATATTAATATTCCGCAACTGTTTGCTGCGCCTAAAAAGGTCAATACAACAGGGCGTAGGGATATTACTCGTAATGAATTGGGTAAATCACATCCCACATCGACCTACGAACATGAATTATTAGCGACACAGTTATCGAATAAAAAGATGATGCCATTTAAGTCGTTAGTGCGAGCACGTAGTTTTGATGATTACAGTGACTGGATCCGTCATGATGGTGAAGAGTTTTTATTAGTTTTAAAAGGGGAGATAACCTTCTTCTCTGAGTATTATGAACCCGTTAACCTCAGTGAAGGTGATTCGGTTTATTACGATGCTAATATGGGGCATATGCTTGCTTCTGTTAGTGAAGATGATGCGCTCATTTTATGGGTTACTGCATCGTAAATAACATATAAATGAATTAGCACACTTCGCGCTAGTTAAACGTTCAATGCTTTTTTGGAGATCGACTCAATGTCTGAAACTTTATTAGTTACACCACTGCATGCTTTACATATCGAAATGGGCGCGAAAATGGTGCCTTTTGCTGGTTATGATATGCCAGTGCAGTATGCGTTAGGTGTTAAGAAAGAACATTTACATTGCCGTGAATTCGCAGGGTTATTTGATGTGTCGCACATGGGGCAATTACGTTTAAAGGGTGAAGGTGCTGCTAAAGCATTAGAAAAACTAGTGCCCGTTGATATTATCGACTTACCAAGTAATAAACAGCGCTATGCTTTTTTTACTAATGAAGAAGGTGGCATTGATGACGATTTAATGGTGACTAACTTTGGTGACCATTTGTTTGTAGTGGTTAATGCAGCTTGTAAAACGCAAGATATTGCACATTTAAAAGTAAACTTACCGTCAGATGTTGAGTTAGAGGTCATTGAAGACAGAGCCTTATTAGCACTGCAAGGTCCTAAAGCGGTTGATATGTTAGCTAAGTTAAACCCTAGCGTAGCGAACATGGTCTTTATGGATGCTGAGAAAGTAGAGTTAGTTGGCGTTGAATGTTATGTAAGCCGTTCTGGTTATACAGGTGAAGATGGTTTTGAAATTTCAGTACCTGCTGAACAAGCTGAGCTATTAGCGCGTGAATTATTAGCGAATGATGAAGTTGAGTGGATTGGTTTGGGCGCGCGTGACTCTTTACGTTTAGAGTGTGGTTTATGTTTATACGGCCATGATTTAGACGAAACAACAACACCTGTTGAAGCGAGCTTATTATGGGGTATCAGCAAAGCACGTCGTGCTGATGGTATACGCGCTGGTGGTTTTATCGGCAGTGAGTTAATACTTGAACAAATAGCGACTAAAAATGTATCACGCAAGCGTGTTGGTTTAATTGGTAAAACGAAAGCGCCGGTCCGTGAAGGCGCGGTATTATTTGATGCCAACGATAATCAAATTGGCGTGGTAACAAGCGGTACGTTTGGTCCGTCAAAAGGTATGCCGGTTGCAATGGGTTATATATACACGTCATTCACGGATATTGGTACTGAAGTTTTTGCAGAAGTCCGCGGTAAAAAGCTAGCCATGACGGTCGAAAAAATGCCGTTTGTTGCACAAAGTTATTACCGAGGCTAAGCCTTTTATTCCCTTTGTTAATGTATTTAATAAAGGTTAATATTTTATCGAGCAGGCTATTACCTGCTTTTTTTATGCTTATTTAAGCTTCTTTATGACAACGATATTTATGATGATTATGCCTAGTTCATGTCTAGTTAAAAACGTAACTGTATAAATGAACAGTATTTAATTATCTGTAGTATGAATAAAAACTAAGGCATTAACATCGTAATTGTTTGATTAATGACCATTAAACGTCATTTTTAACGTGTTTTAGGCCGTTTTTTTTAAAACCTAATCCTTACTGTTTATATATACAGTTGTTTTTTGGGTTGCCTTATTCAGCTGCCTTGCTTAGTTGCTCAGTTAATTGGCTCAGCGATTTCATTTTCTTGAATACGCATTTCCATTTAAAAGCATTAAATACCCCAACTCTATCTTGTATCTTTATCCCACTCCCTTGATACTAGCCATTCAATGTTGATAACGTAAACGGAGCAAAATAATGGAATTCGCTATCTATGTAGTCGATACATTCACTGACACGCAATTTAAAGGTAACTCGGCAGCAGTTGTTCCCTTGAGTGAATGGATTGATGATGCGTTAATGCAGCGCATTGCTGCTGAAAATAACTTATCTGAAACCGCTTTTATTAAGCAGATCGCGCCTAACCGTTATGAGATACGTTGGTTTTCACCACTCACTGAAATTGATTTCTGTGGACATGCGACGTTAGCGTCTTCATTCATCTTATTTAATCATTTTGATATTACAGGTGAAATTGATTTCGTGACCTTGGAAGTGGGGAATCTATCGGTTCAGCAGTTAGATAATGGTCGTATTCAAATGCGCTTTCCAAACCAATGTCCTGAAGTTGTTACTGATATTCCACCAGCATTAATTGATGGGTTATCCATTAAACCATTAACCGTCATGAAGAATAGACAAGCTTATTTTGCTGTTTTGGCTTCTGCAAATGAAGTATTAGATGTGGACTATAAAGCAGAACACCTTAAGTTATTAGCGCCTTATGACTTAGTGGTGACCGCTAGTGGCATATGTGGTAGTGAGGTCAATGCTGAAGTTAGTTCTGAATTCAGTGTTGATAGTGTTCATGGCGCTGAATATGACTTTATATCTCGATATTTTTGGCCTGCAAATGGTGGCGATGAAGACCCTGTCACAGGGTCGATACATGCTGGGTTAGCGCCGTATTGGTCACAGCAACTTAACAAAAATGAACTGGTTGCCTATCAGGCGTCGGCACGTGGTGGAATCCTCTATTGTGAACATAAAGATGACTGGGTCTTGGTATCTGGTTCAGCCGTTTTATACCTTGAAGGCAAGATCTTTGTTTAAAGGCCCTTATTGGTTATTAATTGGCGATTAACTGGTTACTGGTATCTGTAGTGCGCTTTATAGGTCGCTCTAAAGAGAGACTTATTGAATCATTAATTAACAGCCCTTATTCTGCGTGATTAATTCTGAATAATTAATTCTGCATGATTAAAAGATTCATTTAAAAAGGTATAGCGCCATGCGTTTAGATAAATTTATTGGTAAAAGTACAACGTTATCTAAAGCTCAAACGATAGAAGCACTATTAAATAATCAAGTTTCGGTTAATGGTGTTGTCGTAAGTAAAGCTGCTTTTCAAGTACATGCAAACAATCAGGTGGCGCTTGATGGAACAGTGCTTGTTCTGCGTCCATTTCGTTACCTGCTAATGAATAAACCTGCTAATACTATTTGCGCTAATGTTGATCAAGTTTATCCTTCTGCTTTACATTTATTAAGCAAAGAAAATGAGGATATGAGGCAGTCGCCTCATTCCACTGCTTTGTTAAAAGAGGGATCAGATTTACATATAGCAGGGCGCTTAGATGCAGATACGACGGGGTTAATTCTGATTACCGATGATGGATCTTGGACATTTAATATCACGTTACCGAGTAACGACTGTAAGAAAGTCTACCGAGTGGGATTATCTCGACCCTTTCATGCCGGTATTATTGAACAATTTGAGCAAGGTATTCAGTTACAAGGTGAAACGGGGCTAACATTGCCTGCGACGGTTGAGCAAATAACTAAAAAAGACGTGTTATTAACGATCACTGAAGGTAAATTTCATCAAGTTAAACGTATGTTTGCCGCTGTAGGGAATCGTGTTGTTTCGCTACATAGGGAGCAAATAGGCGATGTTAAGCTAGATGTTGCGCTTGGCAAGTGGCGTTTCTTAACACCACTTGAGGTTACTTCTTTTGATAGTAAGGTTTAAGAAATAAATACTGCGTTAATAATTGATGAGCCTGTTAATGTTAACAACTGGCTCTGGCTAACGAATATATTTATATTCTTCGACCTATCGATCGACTGCCTTGCTTGATGCTTAAGGCTTATTTTTAAGTAAATAATCTAATGCCGTTTCAATCGCCACGACTTGTGCATTGTTGCAATCATCGGCAGTGGCATGTTCACTGTCTGGGTAGACTTCTGTGGTGGTGGTGTATTTAGCATTTGTCATGCCGGCACATAATCCTAACTGTTTTACCGCGTAATAAATTACGCCTTCAGCTTCTGCTTTTGAACCGATGATTTCACCTTTGTCATCCATTGGGGCTATATGAGTCACTTGTTTAACCACTTCAATGATAGCGTTCTGGAAATCAACGCATTTATTGTCTGAGTCGCCAACCAAGTAAAAACCATCTGGAATAGCGCCTGCAATATACTGTTCGCCGTCTCTTGCTGATAACGCGGGTCTAAATTCACTTTCGTCTGTATCGGTTGTTTCATGTAAGTCTATGTGTAAAAGCACTTCACCTTCTAAGTCTTTGACAAAATCCATTGCATTAGCGGCCTCTTGACTCGGGCTGTTACTAACAAACGATCGGTTAGGATCTACCGTATAAGGATTCCAACGTGCAATATGCTCATATCCCCACGGGCTAATACAGGGTAAAACAACGATGTTAAAGTCTTGAGAATAGCGTTCTGCCGATGTTTGTAAAAATTGAATTGCGCCATGTACGCCACTGGTTTCATAACCATGTACACCGCCAGTGACTAACACTACAGGTTTGTTTTTATTCCAGTGTTGGCTTTTTAGTGCGAACAAAGGGTAACTATTGGGGTCAATACTTAGCGCTGCGTATCGAATTAAATCAAAATGCTCAGAAGACAGTGATTGTATTTTTGTGACAACGTCATCTAAATAAGAGCGTGATTTAGTCGCCGCTTTTAGCCATTGTTGTTTCTCTTCTTTCGACCAAGCGATACCGGCGGTACCAATAGGGTAAAATGCATTCTCTGGCATGTCATTTCCTTTGTAGCTGTTCATGTTAAGGTATTGAAGTGAGTAATTTATAGTCATATTATAGATAGGCTTATTATCCTATCATCATTAGAAAGGTTTTTATGTATTACGGTGAAAAGCTCAATAGTATTACCCATCTCGTTGGTGCCATTTTAGCCTTGATTGGTTTTGGTGCCTTGCTCACTATCGCTTTTCAAGAGTATCACTGGCGTATCATCGTTGGCTTTATTGTATTTGGTTTCACCTTGATTATGCTTTATACCATGTCGACGTTATACCATAGCTTTCATCCTCCGAAGCTAAAGAAGCTATTCCAACAATTAGACCATGTTTCAATTTATTTATTGATTGCAGGTACTTATACGCCTTACATGCTGCTGACATTACAAGGTAACGGAGGCATGTTAATGCTTGCCTTAGTGTGGGGGCTTGCGGTCATTGGTTTAGTGATTGATGTGGTAGTGGTTAAACGTATTGAATGGTTACAAATCATCATCTATTTAGCGATGGGGTGGATATGCGTCTTTAAATATTCTGCATTACAACTGGCGATTCCTGGTCCTGGTATTAGTTGGTTAACCATTGGCGGTATTGCTTATACGGTTGGTATTATCTTTTATGTGTTAGATGATTTAACTAAGATGAAACATGCCCACGGTATTTGGCATCTGTTTGTTTTAATGGGGTCAATAAGTCACTTTATCTCAATTGCGCTTTATGTCCGTTAACAGGGGGTGATGATTCGTATTTATGTCTTAGCTCTTAGTTCTTTTCTCTTATTTTCATTCTATTATTTTGTCTATCTCATTAGTGAATGGCTATTTTAGCCTGAACAAAAGAGTTATAAATCGTTAAATAGGTTTTAGAGCTAAGTCGGCTTTAAATGCGCTAATTAATAGGGGAAAGTTAAGTCCCCATTTTATTATGATCTCTATCGTTTGATCGATAATCAACATAGACGTTAAGCCGATTTTACTGACGCAGTTGTTGAAATTGTTTTGTTTTTAATGGTTTCAACTTTACGCTGTTTTTCATATAAGAAGGTTAATACGTCAGATCTTAAACGGTTGTAATGCGCATCTTTCGATAAGCTTAATCGATCGCGAGGACGTTCTAAATCGACGTCTAAAATCTCACCAACGGTTGCACTTGGGCCATTGGTCATCATCACAATTCGGTCAGATAATAATACGGCTTCATCAACATCATGGGTGATCATGATAACGGTATTATTTAACTCATTTTGAATTTCCATTAATGAGTCTTGCATGTGTGCTCTTGTTAACGCATCTAATGCACCAAAAGGCTCATCCATTAATAACACCTCTGGTTGCATTGCTAAAGCTCTAGCAATTCCCACACGCTGCTTCATACCGCCTGATATTTCATTAGGGCGTTTATACATGGCATGATCCATGTGTACTAACTTTAAGTTATGTTCAATCCACTCTTTTTTAGCCGGTTTGCTCATGGTTTTACCAAAAACTTGTTCAACCGCCAGTTCAACATTTTGATAAGCCGTTAACCAAGGCAACAATGAATGATTTTGAAAAACCACGGCTCGTTCAGGGCCTGGTTCAGTGACTTCTTTACCACTTAAAATCACGCCGCCTTTTGTGGCTTGATATAAACCAGCAACCACATTCAATACCGTTGATTTACCACAGCCTGAATGACCAATCAGTGAAACAAATTCACCTTTTTTTATCTTTAAATCGACATCTTTAAGTGCCGTAAAACTACCCGTCGGGGTTGGGAACGCCATATCTATATGGCTGATATCAAGTAAAACATTCATGTTCTTTTCCTTAATTGCTTAATGCTTGTTAACTAATTAGTCGTTAATGACTAGATATTTAGTCATTAACCGTCTTAAGTAAGTCTTTTCAATTAGCGCGAAACTTAAGTCACTCGCGCTAATGACTTTATTTATACTGTTGTTGCTGATTTATCCCAAGATGCCATGCGTTGTAGTTGCAACATACCTCTATCGAGTACGAATCCGATAAAGCCAATCACAATAACCGCTGCCATGATGCGTGCTAATGAATCAGAACTACCATTTTGAAATTCATCCCACACAAACTTTCCTAGTCCAGGGTTCTGTGCCAACATTTCTGCTGCAATTAATACCATCCATGCCACACCAAAAGATAAACGCATACCAGTAAATATCATCGGTACAGAGGCCGGCAATACAATCTTTTTAATGTGTGTAAATAGCGGTAAACGTAAAACGCGACTGACATTTTTTAAGTCTTGCTCTAACGATGAAACACCAATTGAGGTATTGATGACCATTGGCCATAAACTACAAAGTGTCACTGTTAATAATGAGTTAACAAATGATTTTGAGACTAACGGGTCATCAGACACATAGAGTGCACTCACGACCATTGTCACTAAAGGTAACCAGGCTAATGGTGAAACGGGTTTAAATATTTGAATGATTGGGTTCACAGCTGAGTTGAGGTTTTTACTTAGCCCCATTGCAATACCTAATGGAATCGCAATGATGGCGGCTAATAAAAACCCACTGGTAACAGTGATTAAGCTGGTGACGATTTGATCTAAAAAGGTCTCTTTACCGGTATAGTTTCTAATTTTTACAACATAAGTAGGATCCGAAGCTAATCGCGCTTCATTACGTACTTCTTGACGTTCATAAAATTTATCGGCTTTTTCTCTTTCTGCTGTATGTTCGTCATAAAGTGATCCAAACTGTTGAAAAACAGCATTCGGACCAGGGAAATCCCCTAAAGACGTATGGATATTTTTAGCGGCAACACTCCATAAGAATAGAAAGATCATGATGCCTATAAAAGGCAATACCAATAATTTACTGATTGATTTAAACCAGCCTTGTAGCTTTTGACTGGTTATTGTTGGAAGTTCTAATTTATTGATAAGTGAGCTGGTTGTCATTGCGACTGTTCCTTTTTTGAACGCGATTGAACACTTAGTACTAAAGGTGTTCAATCGCTTTATTAAAGATTAAATTTAGCGGTTATTAATTTACTTTTTACTAGTAACGGTTAAATAACCTTAAATTTTGTCATCTTTTTTAAGTCCAATTTTAAAAGAGTCTATGTAAGCGTTTGGCGTGTTACCGTCATAAACTAAGTCATCAATAAAGTGGGTTTGTGGTGCTCTAAAGCCTTTTTCAGTCGAAAAGTCTGGAAAGTCTTTGGCATCAGCTAGTTTTTCATCAATTAATGATTGCGCGGCCATTTGGTAAATATCTGGACGGTAAACTTTTTTCGCTAAATCTTTGTACCATTCATCTGTTTTACTTTCTGATATTTGTCCCCAACGACGCATTTGTGTTAAATACCAAATTGCATCTGAGTAGTATGGGTAAGTTGCGTTGTGTCTAAAGAATACATTGAAATCAGGCACCGCACGTTTGTCGCCTTTTTCATATTCAAAAGTCCCTGTCATACTATTTGCAATTACTTCATAATCGGCACCCACATAGTTAGACTGCGATAAAATTTTCACAGCAGCAGGGCGGTTTGCATTATCTTTTTCGTCTAACCACATAGCTGCACGAATCAGTGCACGTGTTAAACGTATTGTTGTATTTGGATACTTTTCAGCAAACTCAGCGGTTAAACCAAATACTTTCTCTGGATTATTTTTCCAAATTTCGTAGTCAGTGACTACAGGTACACCGATGCCTTTAAAAACAGCTTGTTGGTTCCATGGTTCACCGACTGAATAACCGTAGATAGTCCCAGCTTCTAAAGTCGATGGCATTTGTGGCGGTGGCGTAACAGATAAAATTGCGTCACCATCAATGTGACCACTTGTATCACCTTTATGAGGTGCGTAAAAACCTGGGTGAATGCCACCAGCTGCTAACCAATAACGTAATTCATAATTATGTGTTGAAACGGGAAATACCATGCCTAAATTAAAAGGTTTACCTTGTGCTTTATAAGATTCTACAACAGGCTTTAAAGCATCCGCTTTGATTGGATGTACTGGCCATCCATCTGCTTGTTTAGGAATATTAGGTTTCATCTGTTTCCAAATTTCATTAGAAACAGTAATTGCATTACCATTTAAATCCATTGAAAAGGGCGTAATAATATGGGCTTTAGTACCAAACCCCATTGTCGCTGCAATAGGTTGTCCTGCAAGCATGTGTGCACCATCTAAGGTTCCGTCAATTAAGCCGTTAAGTAACACTTTCCAGTTAGCCTGGGCTTCAATCGTGACGTATAAACCTTCATCTTCAAAATAACCATTTTCATAAGCGATGGCGATCGGCGCCATATCGGTTAATTTAATAAAGCCAAATTTTAATTCCTCTTTTTCTGGGTAACCTAATTTTTCAGCTTGCGCAAAAGAAAGCACGGTTGCTGATATAGCGATACTTAGTGCCAGTTTTTTAGCGACAAATTTGACTGGTTTAATCCAACTCATTATATAAATCCTTTTATTTTGGTTATTTTGATGCAAAAAAAAGCGCTCATTAGCCTCCTTACAAGAAGGGGGTTAATGAGCGCCATTGCTCTTTTTAAATGCTTAAACGTCGTTGTTTAAGTTTAAATTCTTAATTTTATTATCGCCGTTGATAATAAAAGGTACTCTTTTTCTTTTTCGTACTTTAACGATGTCCTTTTTATGAGACACCGTATTTAAAGCTGTTTTTTAATGAGTAAAAACAGAAATAATATTATTTGAAACCTCTGCTAAGGTTTGTCCATTATTCATGGCCATCTTTCTTAATAGTGTGAATGCTTCCTGTTCTGTCATTTTCCGTTGCTGCATAATATAACCTTTGGCACGCTCGACAATTTTTCGATCAGCAAGGAGATTCTTTGTTTGTTTTAACTCTTTGGCTAAAAGTTGTTGTTGTTCAAACCTTGCACATGCAACGGTAATGAGACTTGTTAAGCGATCTGGCTGATTATCATTGACGATATAAGCACTGACACCAGCTTTGATAGATGATTTGATTAATAAATGATTTTCTTGTTTTGCAAAAATCAATACAGGTAACGGGGTTAGCTGATTGATGCTCGCTAATTCGGTTAAAAGCACGCTAGAAGGAGCATTTGTATTAATGATTAAAATATCATGAGGCTCTTGTGCACACTTTTTAGATAACAGCATTGGATTATCGATGAAACTAATGACATCGAAATCAAGATTGATAAGCGATTGCTTTAAACTATTTGTTGATTTTTCAACGCCATCTGTTTCAACATTGCCTTCTTCGACAAGCAATACCGAGCATTTCTGTTCTGACTTCAACTGCTCTGTTTGTATTGCAATCATGTATCACTCCTAGTGAATCGAAAAACATTGTTAACATCCATTTAACAACCTCGACATTGCACATAGAGTGCCATATTTTTATTTTCTCATTAAATCAATGGTTTAATGTTTTTTGTGTTTGTTTTATACCATTTTAATAGAGGAAATATTGCACCAATCAGGCGAGTGAAAATTATAAACGCACTGAACAGGTGCACTATTACGGAGTGTTTTTTAGACAATTCAATGACTTTTATGAATAAGATCAAATGTGCGATAAAAAAGATAAATTAATGTTAATTAGTAATGTTAATTAGCATTTATTCAACTTTAAAACTTCAATTATGATCATCCTGATTTGTATTTATGGCTTGATAAGGTAATATCTCGCCCCTTAATTTTTTCAATTAGGTATTCCTATGACAACTGATTTTATTGGCATTGATTTTGGTACGAGTAATTGTGCTGTTGCAGCGCTTGTTAATGACTTACCAACACTGATTGTTGTAGATGAGAACAGCGAAAATCCGTACAAAATACGTTCAGCTATTTATTTAGCGCATGATGAGTCAGGCGATGATAGCCATGATGCTAAAGCAAATGAACAAACCTTAAATGATATGTTAGCCGCGGGTGAAATATTATTTGGTGAGCAGGGATTTAATGCTTTTTTAGAAACACCGCATGAAGGCCGTTATGTTAATAGCCCTAAAAACTTCTTAGGGGCGAAAATTCCTAAACGTTTGTTAGATAGTTTTGAAAAGCTAGTGGTGCGTTTTCTTTCGTATTTAAAGCAGTGTGCAGAGAAACAACTCTCTATTGTGATCACTAAAGTGGTGATCGCTCGTCCAGTTAACTATCATTCTACGATGGGTGAGTTAGGCAATAAACAGGCTGAAGCATTAATGTTACGTGCTGCACACAAAGTAGGTTTTACTGATGTCGAGTTTATTCATGAGCCGCTTGCCGCTGCCTATCACTTTGAACAGAATATCGACAAAGCCACCGACGCCATGGTTGTGGATTTAGGGGGCGGTACATCAGATGTTACTTTCTGTTTGTTAAGTCAAGAGAATGCAGAGAAGCTTGACCGAAGCGATGATATCTATTCAACCGTTGGTATTCGACAAGGCGGGATTGTTTGCGATAAGTTATTAGCCAGTGGCATTGTTTCTCCTTTATTTGGTAGAGGCACGCGTACTAACAAGGGAAGAGCGATTCCTAATATGCTGTTTTCTGGTGTTTACGACATTGATAACATGCCATTAATGAGTGATTTTTATTCGCCTGCTCGCAGTAAGTCGATTACTGAATATATTAATGAAAGTGAAAATCCAATACCGTTAATGCGTTTACAGCAAGTACAAACGGAAAGATTAACACATCAATTGATGCATGCGATTGAGCTTGCGAAGATCAATTTAAGTGATAATGAAAAAGCTGAGTTGTCGCTATCCTTCGTTGAAGATGAGTTACAACTGGATATTCAACGTCCACAAGTATCGGAAACAATGGTTAATTGGTTAGATAAAATGTTTGTAATGATTGATGATGCGATAGCACAGGCACAGAGAACGCCTGAAATCATTTATTTAACGGGCGGGATGGGTTTATCACCTTTAGTGCAACAAGCGTTAAGTGAAAGATATCCTTTTGTGTCGATCTCTGTTGCAGACGCATTTAGCTCTGTTGTGTTTGGCGCATTACTCAAAGCGAAGCGTTTATACTCGTAATAAGTAGAACCTTCATAAAGATTTATATAAAATGTTATTTTGATTTGTATTTGATTTTATTTTGCGTGTTATAATCGTACTCCGAAAATAGAGATAGAAACTTAATATTAGGGACAATAATGATGAAATTAAAACACTTGGTGGTATTAGCTGCCTCAACAGCAATGATGCCACTAGCATCCGCGACCACTATTACTTTTGACGGTTTAGATAACGGTACGATTGTTGATGATGAGTACTTTGCTGATTATGGCATTACTTTTAATGGTTACAATGCCGATAAAAACGAAAACAATTTAGCCGTAGTATTTGATAGTAGTTCGTCGAATACTCAAGATAGTGATTTAGAGTCTCCTTTTGCAAATATTAATGACCCAAGTTTAGGCACATCAAATCCTGGTAATGTTTTAGTTATCCATGAAAATCCGAGTACTTGTGATGCATTAACTTGTACCGATCCAGATGATGAAGGTAGCCGACCAGCAGGTACGTTTACGATTGATTTTTCTGAGGCTGTTACATTAAATAGTATTGATTTTTTTGACATTGAACTAGAAGAAGCATCGGATAATAATTCGATTAACTTATTCGACATTAATGGAGATGAAATTAGTGAAGATACTTTTTATACGCCAAGTACAGGCGGTAATAATACTTGGGATCGTCTATTATTTGATATCGTAGGTGTTTACTCAATTGAAATAAACCTCAATGGTTCTGGCGCAATCAGCAATTTAGATTTCGACTCTGCGACCGTTTCTGTTCCTGAGCCATCAACTATCGCTATTTTTGGTTTAGCGTTGTTAGGTTTTGCTGGAGCGTCTCGTCGTAAGGCTTAAGCTCACTCATATAGAACAATGGGCATAACTTTAAGTTTAGGTCTAAATCTAGGTTTAGGTTAAGACTTAGATTTAGGCTTAATCTTAAATGCTATTGTTAGAAAGGTCACTTCGGTGGCCTTTTTTGTCCCTATTAAAAATGACTCGTTAACCACGCTATTATCACCACAAATATCACCAAAAATAACAATTAAGCCTCTATTTAAAGTTCTTCCTAAATTCTTGTTGCTCTTTATGTTGCTATCTTCATGCTTGATTTTGTCATTCATGCCACCTTTGAATCGGTGCTCTAAATATTAACGGCGGCTTTTGACTCATTGTTCATTTTAGATGGGTAGGTTTCCCCCCATCACGCACACTTTCTATTTTCTATTATTCTAAGTATTTCTCTGTAAGCCTTACTATCACTGCGTTGTTAACAATAATTTAACATTGGCTCGTTGCTTGCTATATCAGTTCATACGATAGAACGTTTTCGTTATTAACAGTTAGATCATTTTATTAAAGTCAGTTTTATACAACATACGCAATCAATGCGTACCAATATGGATATAGGAGCTCAACATGTTTAAAAAATTAACGGTTATGTCTTTATGTAGTGCAGCACTTTTAAGTGGCGCTAATGCTTATGCTAATTGTGATCCAGGTGAGATGGTCATTAAGTTTAGCCATGTTACTAATTCTGATAAACACCCTAAAGGAGTGGCTGCATCATTATTAGAACAACGTGTTAATGCTGAAATGAACGGTAAAGCCTGTATGCAGGTTTTTCCAAATTCAACTTTATATGATGACAACCAAGTATTAGAAGCGTTATTAAATGGTGATGTGCAAATGGCTGCACCTTCTTTATCTAAGTTTGAAAAAATCACCAAAAAATACCGACTATTTGATTTACCGTTTTTATTCGATGATGTTGCTGCCGTAGATAGATTTCAGAACTCTGAAGCGGGCGATAAGTTAAAAAATGCGATGAACCGTCGAGGCCTTAAAGGCTTAGAATTTTGGCATAACGGTATGAAACAAATGTCTGCAAATAAACCTTTATTATTACCAACTGATGCTAAAGGACTTAAGTTCCGTGTACAAGCCTCTGATGTGTTAGTGGCACAATTTGAACAACTAGGTGCTAACCCTCAGAAAATGTCATTTAAAGAAGTTTACGGAGGCTTACAAACTAAAGTTATCGATGGTCAGGAAAATACGTGGTCAAACACTTACGGTAAAAAATTCTTTGAAGTTCAAGATGGCGTAACAGAAACGAATCACGGTATTTTAGACTACTTAGTGGTGACGTCTGGCGATTGGTGGGACAACCTCCCTGATGATATTCGTACTCAGTTAGGGACTATCTTAAAAGAAGTCACTGAAGAGAGAAACGCTGAATCAACGATTGTGAATGAAGCGAATAAACAGAATATCATTAAAGCGGGTGGTGTAGTACGTACTCTAACACCTGAGCAACGTTCAGAATGGGTTACAGCACTTAAACCTGTTTGGAAAAAGTTTGAAAAAGATATTGGTAGTGACTTACTTGAAGCTGCACAAGCATCAAATAAGTAAGTATTAGTTTATTGCCATTACCTACCATTTTTTAGTGTTGAGGTAATGGCTTTACTAAGTCACAAAAGAGAGTGAATAAGAAAGGGATAAACAAATGAAAATCGGAATTTTTGCCCGAATAGGGAAAATCACCGACTATGCAGAAGAAACATTAATTGCCGCATTTTTAGGGTTAATGACGTTATTAACCTTTGCCAATGTAGTGGTGCGTTATGTCTTCAATGACAATATATTATGGGCATTAGAGCTCACGGTATTTATGTTTGCATGGATGGTGTTAGTAGGGGCTTCTTATGGCGTTAAAAAGCATTTTCACATCGGTGTCGATGTGGTTATTAACATTGCACCAAAAGGCTTAAGAAAGACGTTTGCTTTAATCGCTGTTTTCTTTTGTTTATTCTTTTCTGTTTCGTTATTAATAGGCTCTTGGAATTATTGGGTGCCTTTTATTACTGATCGCGCTTGGTATGAGACGGAAGATATTCCCATGCCTGACATCTTACAGTTTCTTTCAGGTTGGTTTAATGAAGGTGAACGATACGAAAGGTTACCTCGCTTTATCCCTTACTTTGCATTGCCTTTAGGGATGGCATTAATGACGTTCAGATTTTTGCAAATCACTTGGTTAATTATGACCAATAAATTAGATCGTATGATTGCCAGTCATGAAGCTGAAGAACAACTCGATGAGTTTCATCAAGAACAGGGCAATAACGAGTTAAAAGAGCTTAAAGAAAACTTTGCTAATAAAAGCCACGATCAAAATAAAGCTGAACAAGCGAATGTTAACAAGGAGGGTAACTAATGGCTATGCTAATGCTTTTTATCATGGTGATTGCATTGATGATCGTCGGCGTACCTATTGCGATTTCGCTAGGTGCTTCAAGTATTGTCTTTTTGATGGTGCATTCTGATGCATCATTAGCGTCTATTGCACAAACGTTACTTAATGCGTTTACTGGTCATTATACTTTATTGGCGATTCCTTTCTTCATTCTTGCTTCTAGCTTTATGGCAACCGGTGGTGTGGCTAAACGTATTATTCGCTTTGCAATTGCACTGGTTGGGTCATTACGTGGTGGTTTAGCCATGGCATCTGTTGTGGCTTGTATGATGTTTGCTGCTTTATCTGGCTCTTCACCTGCAACAGTTGTTGCGATTGGTGGGATCGTTATCGCAGGGATGGTTAAAAATGGTTACACCAAAGAGTTTGCTGCAGGGGTTATTTGTAATGCTGGTACGTTGGGTATTTTGATTCCACCTTCGATCGTGATGGTCGTTTATGCTGCTGCAACCGATGTATCCGTTGGGCGCATGTTCTTAGGGGGCGTTATTCCTGGTTTGTTAGCCGGAGTCATGTTGATGATCGCCATTTATATTTATGCACGTTATAAAAACATTCCAGCACAACCTTTTGTGGGTTGGGGCGAAGTGTTCCGTTCTGCAAGAGATGCTGGTTGGGGATTATTGTTGATTGTCATTATCCTTGGTGGTATTTATGGTGGTGTTTTTACACCGACTGAAGCGGCTGCTGTTGCCGCTGTGTATGCCTTTATTATTTCTAACTTTGTCTATAAAGACATGGGACCATTAGCAGATAAAGAACCCGCAGAGAAAAAGGCCAAAGCATATTGGTTTAAAGCGATGCATGTGTTTTGCCATGAAGATACGCGTAAGACATTATATGATGCGGGTAAATTAACGATTATGCTGATGTTCATTGTCGCTAATGCATTAATTCTTAAACATGTATTAACTGAAGAGCGTATTCCGCAAATGATAACAGAGTCGATGTTGTCAGCTGGTTTAGGCCCAATAGAATTCCTAATTGTTGTTAATCTATTATTATTGATTGGCGGTCAGTTTATGGAACCCTCTGGTTTATTGATTATTGTGGCACCTTTAGTCTTCCCTATTGCGATTGCTTTAGGCATTGATCCTATTCACTTGGGTATTATGATGGTGGTAAATATGGAGATAGGAATGATCACACCACCCGTTGGTTTAAATCTCTTTGTGACCGCAGGGGTCGCCAAACTGTCCATGATGAAAGTGGTGAAAGCGTCGTTACCGTTAGTAGGGGTGATGTTCTTGTTCTTAATGATTGTGACTTATGTACCAGCGGTCTCTACGTGGTTACCAAACCTGATGATGGGACCTGAGATCATTACTAAATAAACAGTGTTTATGCTTAACAAGGGTGATGACTTAACCTTTAAAAAAGCTAAAGCTGGTGGATAAAACCACCAGCTCTTTTTAACTTTTTATATTGACTCACTAATCCTGATGAAGTTCTTATTCTAATAGCTTTCTTTATTATCTACTCTATCTATCTCTCTCTCAACTTATTCTGCTTTGAAGCTTTGCTTTTCAACACTGTGTTTTTGCATTTTGTCATACAATGTTTTACGCGGTAAGTTAAGTGCTTGCATGGTGTCTTTAATGCTGCCATTGGTTAGGCTCAATGCTTGTTCTATTAAGGTTTTTTCAAAGGCATCGACTTGTTCAGATAAACTTAAACCGGCATTAACATCATTCTCGGCACAATTGAGGTCAGAGAGAGAACCTAATAAAATGAATCGTTCAGCGGCATTCCTCAACTCACGAACATTACCTGGCCAATCATGGCTTAATAATGCTTGTAATGAATGAGTGGGTAGTGCCGGTGCGGCTTTTCCGTATCGAGCGGCTGCCACTAATAAAAAATGATGAAATAACTTGGGAATATCCTCTTTACGATGACGTAATGGTGGTAGATCTAGGGTTACCATATTTAATCTGTAATACAGGTCTTGTCTGAAACCTGGTGCTTCTTTTAAATCAACTTTGGTAGCCGCAATGATTCTGATGTCTAGGTCAATGGCTTTGTTAGAGCCGACGCGTTCTAAACTTCTTTCCTGTAATACTCTTAATAAACGTACTTGAGCTTGCATTGGCATCGATTCGATTTCATCAAGAAATAGCGTGCCTCCTTGAGCATATTCGAATTTTCCGATACGTTGTGAGTCAGCACCTGTAAAAGCGCCTTTTTCATGACCGTATAATTCACTCTCGATAAGATTCTCTGGCACCGCGCCACAGTTTACTGCGACAAAATTGTTAGCACTACGTTGGCTTTGTTCATGTAGGGAACGTGCGACTAACTCTTTACCTGTGCCTGTTTCTCCATACAGGAGTATGTCAGCGTGGCTATCTGCGACACGATATATCATTTGTTTTAATGAGACGATACTCGGTGTATTCCCTATAATTCTTGGTCCGAGCGTTTCTTTACTCTGTAATGCTTTCTTTAATTCTCTATTTTCAAGTGTCAGTTGTCGTTTCTCAATAGCTTTACGGGTTACTTCTATCAGCCTATCTGACGAAAAGGGTTTTTCAATAAAATCATAAGCACCATTTCTTATTGCTTCAACCGCCATTGAGATATCACCATGACCAGTGATCAAAATAATAGGCAAGTCAGCATCTTGCTGTTGTAAGGTGTTTAACAATTGTTGTCCTGTGATACCAGGTAATCTAATATCAGAGATCACCACTAAAGGTAACGATTGTTTAGCAGCTATGAGTGCAGATTCTGCATCTTCAAAAAATTCAGCTTCAATATCAGCTAATGCAAAGGTTTGCTCGTTTGATAAACGCATATCGTATTCATCATCAATAAAAAATACCAAACTCATTATGGCTCCCTGAACTTATTTTGTTTTTAATTGTTTATTCATTGTTAAACATGACGCTAGCAAAATCATGCTGAGCGTTATGATTGGCCTTTTGACCTGTCGTTGTTCATTATGTTTGACTCATTTAATAAGCTGTTCATGACTAATGGCAGTGTAATCGTAAATTCAGCGCCTGTTGTTGGCCTATTTTGTGCTGATAAAGTGCCTTTCATATTACTGATAATTTGTTGTGAAATGGATAAACCTAAACCCAGCCCTGTTTCTTTGGTGGTAAAAAAGGGTTCAAACAAATGTGAGAGATACTTTTTATCGATACCCGTTCCTTTATCGAGTACTTTGATAATAGCCAGTGGTTTATTATCCTGCTTATCTTCCAGTTGAACGGCTAATATAATGATGATTTGCTTATCGTCACTGTGTTGCATTGATTGTAAAGCGTTAGACAGTAGGTTCACAATAATTTGTTCTAATTGAATAGGCTCAGCTCTTACGTTAACAGGTGTTTCCGGTAACTCTATGGTTAAGTTAACTTTGTTCGCTTTTAATTGCGGTTTCAGTAATTCATGTGCAGCGAAAATAACAGGCTGTAACGCGATCACTTGTAATTCTCCATTAGGTTTGCGTGCAAATGATTTAAGCTGTGAACTGATTTTCGCCATACGCTCGGTTAATAACCCAATGCGCGTTAAGTTATTACTAACATTATCTAATTGGTTTCTTTCAAGAAATAATACCGCATTTTCTGCATAGGTTCGTATCGCTGATAAAGGGTTGTTGAGTTCATGACTGATACTGGCAGATAGTTGCCCTAATACGGCTAATTTAGCAGATTGAATGAGTTCTTTCTGTGTAGAGCGAAGTGCCGATTCTGCTTTGTGTCTTTCTTCTACTTCAGCTTGTAAGGCTGATGTTCTTTGCATCACCGTATATTCAAGTTCTCGCTTAGATTTAATTTCTAATAATGCTTGTTCGTGAAATCTGTTTCTCTTCTGTTTAATGACAATAAAGGATAAATAGAGTAATAAGTAGAGCAATGAAATGAAAGTAAATAAAATTAAGATGTCGATGATGATCGGAGCAATAGGGGCAAATACTCTGACACTCCAATCTTGGATGATTGATACACTTAGCAGAGACAAGTAGTAATTTGAAAAAGGTTTTTTGTTTGCTGTCGTTAAAATACTCGCGTTTTGTTGCAAGTCACCTTTGATAGAGACAGATTCGATGGATTTTTCTAGATACCGACGGCTACTTAATATGGCTTGTCTTTGTTTATCTGAGAGGGGAGAAAGCGCTTTAAAAAGCCATTTCTCTTCAGAAGAAATAAATACAATGTCATTCATATCTGAGACTAAAAAGTGTTGCTCTTTACCTATCCAGTCTTTCTCTATCAGTGATAGATCCATCTTAACGACTACCACGCCAATCACTTCAGCAGCATACTTAATAGGATATGAGAAATAATAGCCTCTTCTACCCGATGTTGAGCCTAATGCAAAGTACTGACCTTGTTCACCGCGTATTGCATCTTGATAGTAAGGGCGGAATGCATAGTTATCACCTATAAAAGAGGTTTCTTTTAACCAGTTACTCGCGGCGATAGTCGTTGCTTTTGCATCTAATAAGTAAGTATCTGATGCGCCGACTATATTGTTGATTGATCTTAAATGGCGGTTAGTTAAATCGAGTTGCGCGGTATTATGTGGAGACATTAACGCATCGATGATAATGCCTTGCTTAGACAGTAACTGTGGAATGAACGCAAAGTGTCCTAGTTGACTCTCTAGATGGCGACTAAAACGATCAAGTTGTTGTTGATTACTCGTTTGTAATTGTTGAAAACTATGTTGCCATAAGAGGTTAATACTCACGACCAAGGTTAAGCAATACATGAAAAGATAAACGAGTGTTATATGTTTACTCAGTTTTGCCATGATTAACTGCATTGTGGTTGTTCCTTATTTATTACCTTTTTCATTTCTTTACTTATTTCTTACTTATTTAACGTAGCGAATACTGTTTCTCTAAACTTGTCTATTATACTGGATCAATTTACCTTAACTTCAGCATTTAAGCTGTATGATTGCTCATGGTTTTATAGATAATATTGTCAGAATTAGGTTTATATATTGATGAAGTGACTGATAATAAAGCTAAAATGACTAATGGTTAAACTATATGCTATGTTATTAGCACATTTTATTTGATGACAAGACATATGACACTACCTGAACTGATATTAGATAAAGCACTTTGCAAAGTCCGAACGATCACCACTTTTATTCATTTAGATTTTGATCAAAGCCAATGGCCTTCATTAATTAAAAATGCCAATGATTTTTGTCAATCATTAGCAGATGATTTCAAAGACAAGGGCTATACAGTTCAATCTATTCGGATTGTGACCAATGCTTTTGCTGAATATATCGATACCACTAACTTACAAACTGCTCAACAAGATTTACGAACGTTAAATACGTTACTCAGCAATAGCCAACAATCAGGTTTAAGACTTCGATTTGCTATTGGCGAAGCGACGACTGCGCATCAACTCAGTCTGATTCCTGAATTAATTCAAGAATTCGGTGATTTATGTAATGTTTGTGTGAATATTCCAATGGATGAACAGTTTCTATTGGATAATCAATTAATTGAAAGTGCTACGAAAGCGGTAAATAGAATTAGTCAAATGACTCCACGTGGAGAGGGTAACTTTAATTTTACGGTTAACTTTAACTGCAAGCCGTTAATTCCTTATTTCCCTGCCAGCTATTCTGATAAAACCACTAATAATAGCTTTGTCATAGGGTTAGAAACGCCAGATTTATTAGTTGCCACATTAAAAGCATTTAATGCGCAAAACGCAGTATTAGATCATCAGCAAGCTTTTGATGGTTATTACCAATCTTTAACCCAACAAATACAGCATCACGTTGACCAATTAAAAATAATTATTGATGCTCGCAGCCTTAACCAACACGTTAATAGAGGTTTTGAAAAGGATTTTAAGTTTGCAGGTTTGGATAGCTCAGCGGCGCCTTCTAAAAATTGTGCGAGTATGACGGAAGTTTACGAGTTAATGGGTGTTGAGTACTTCGGAGCCTCTGGCACCGTTGAAGCGTCTTCGTTATTAACGCGTGTATTCAAATCAATTAAAAATATGCCGCTGGTGGGCTTTTCAGGCCTCATGCTAGCATTAACCGAAGACAGAGGGCTTGCGTTTGGTAGTCAACAAGCCCATTTCGATATTCGTGCGTTATTAACCTATAGCTCAGTGTGTGGAATCGGTTTAGATACGGTGCCTATTCCCGGTGATACACCGATTGATAAAATTTCAGCTTTAATGCGTGATACTGGTACGATGGCATTCAGATTAAACAAACCATTAACGGTACGCGTGTTTCCAATACCAGGTTTAAACGCGGGTGATTCAACGTCATTTGAAAGTGACGACCTATGTAACTGTACTGTGTTAGCAGTACCTTAAGGATAAAATATGTCGATAATAATTTATGGCGATAGCATGTCAGGCAACTGTTATAAAATTAAATTGTTATGTTCATTGTTACACATTGAACATCAATGGATTGAAGTGAATATTTTAGAGGGAGAAACTCGCACTAGTGAGTTTTTAGCAATGAATCCTAATGCTAAGATTCCATTGTTAGTGACAGAAAATAAACAATATATTTCTGAATCGAATGCTATTTTGTATTACCTCTCTCAACAAACCACATTTTTCCCAACAGATGCTTTACAACAATCAGTTTGTTTACAATGGATGTTCTTTGAGCAATATAGCCATGAACCTTATATTGCGGTGGCTCGTTTCATCAATAAATATCTTGGTAGCCCTGCGGACAGATTAGAAGAATTAGAAAGCAAACAGGAAGGCGGCCTTAAAGCACTTGCCGTCATGGAAATTCAACTACAAAAAACACCTTATTTAGTCGGTGATACGATTAGTATTGCTGACCTTTGTTTATTTGCTTACACCCATGTTGCTTATGAAGGAGGTTTCGATTTAAACAACTTCCCAGCGATTTTGACATGGATTTCTCGTATTGAACAACAGCCAAACTTTATTAATATCGGATAGATATTAGGCAAGTTAATTAAAAATTAGCCAGAATACGAAAGTTTGCTTGTTATGGCACTAATATATAACGTTAAGTTATAAATTCGTTGAGGACAGACGCGTTGCTTAATGTTTTAATGCGCCTTAATAGGAAGTTGAATTATTTAATATAACTATATTTAAATCAGTGATTTTAGATTATTTAATCACTTATTTTCATGTAGAATTCAGCCGTTCTCCTGATAGAAAGTAATTTGATCAAATATTAGTGTGCCGTTGTGTCCATTATGATGTTGAATGTGAACTTTAATTAGCTACCTTTTTCACAGCTAAAAATTTCATTGTCATCATCGTTAAACTAATTTATGCACTAACGTTAAATGATTGAGAAATTATTTGAACATAACAAACTCATCATCAAGTATTTATACCTTGGTATATTAAAACGTACTTAGATGACCATTTAATTACACGTTAAACAATTGATATAGGAATAATATGAAAATTCTATTTAAAAAAGCATTGATTGCATTAGTTGCAGTGAGCAGTTTATTAACTGTACCTGCATTTGCTCAACAAACCGTTAAAGTGGGTATGTCTGGCCGTTATTTTCCATTCACGTTTTCTAAAAAAGATGTACTACAAGGCTTTGAAGTTGATGTTTGGAACGAAATAGCTAAACGTTCTGATTACAAAGTTGAATATATAACATCAAGCTTTTCTGGTTTATTTGGTATGTTAGAAGCAGGGCACATTGATACGATTGCGAATCAAATTACTATTACTGAAGCACGTACTGCTAAATATGCCTTCTCAGTGCCTTATGTTATTGATGGTGTTCAAATTACTGTTCGTAAAGGTCGTGATGATATTCAAGGTCTTGATGATCTAAAAGGTAAGAAAGTCGCAGTTAATTTAGGCAGTAACTTTGAACAAGTATTAAGAAAGCACGATGTAAATAAAGAAATTAATATTGTTACTTATGATACAGGCATAGAGCAAGATGTTGCGTTAGGCCGTGCAGATGCATTTATCATGGATCGCGTTTCATCAGTGCAATTAATTAAAGAAGCTGGTTTACCGCTACAACTTGCAGGTCATCCATTTGAAGAGATTCAAAATGCGATGCCATTTTTGAATAAACCTTCGCAACTAGCTATCCGTGATCAAGTTAATACAGCATTAGCTGCAATGCGTGCAGATGGTAAGTTAGCTGAAATATCAAACAAGTGGTTTGATACTGATATCACTCAATAATATTAATCCTTAAAGAGTCATTTTTATGCAAAGTTCTTTTGATCTTCAATACATTATTGAATTAATGCCCATTTTATTTAAATATCTTGGGGTGACAATGGAAATGGCACTTTGGGGGTTCTTATTTGCATTAATACTCGCGCTTGGTTTAGCGTTAGTGCGAGTATTTAAAATTGCTTTTATACAACACCTTGCGTCACTCTATATCTCTTTCTTTCGTGGTACACCGTTATTAGTACAATTATTTTTATTGTATTACGGTTTCCCACAGTTCATGCCTATCTTTGTAGGGATGGATGCATTTACTGCCGCTGTTATTGGCCTTTCATTACATTTCTCAGCTTATATGGCAGAAAGTATTCGAGCCGCTATTTTAGGTATTGATAAGTCTCAAATGGAAGCTTGTTTAAGTATTGGTATGACACGCTTACAAGCAATGAAACGTATTATTTTACCGCAAGCATCTCGTTTGGCGACGCCATCTTTAATGAACTATTTTATTGATATGATAAAAAGTACTTCATTAGCTTTTACGCTTGGTGTTGCAGAAATCATGGCGAAAGCACAAATGGAAGCGTCTTCAAGCTTTAAGTTCTTTGAAAGTTTCCTCGCTGTTGCGGTTATTTATTGGGTGGTTGTTATCTTCTTTACACGCATTCAACACCTTCTAGAAAAAAGATTAAATAAGGCATATTAATCATGATCAAAGTATCCAATTTAAGTAAAAAATTTGGTGATTTAGCCGTACTAAAAGACATTAGTTTTGAAGTTGCTAAAGGTGAGATTGTTGTGATTATTGGTCCATCAGGTACAGGGAAATCAACATTATTACGTTGTTTGAATTATCTTGAGACGCCTACAACAGGTCAGATTCATATTGGTAATGCGACTATCGATGCGGTTTCACACAAAGCAAAAGAAGTAACCGCATTACGCCAACAAAGTAGTTTTGTTTTTCAGAATTATTCTTTGTTCGCAAATAAAACCGCGTTACAAAATGTAGCTGAAAGTTTAATTACCGTATGGAAAATTCCGACACAAGAAGCGCTTGAAACTGCAAGAGCTATCTTACTTAAAGTTGGGCTGAAAGATAAGTTTGATATTTATCCATCGCAACTATCAGGCGGTCAACAACAACGTGTTGGTATTGCAAGAGCCATGGCCGCTAAAGGTGAAGTTATTTTATTTGATGAGCCTACCTCTTCGTTAGATCCAGAGTGGGTTGATGAAGTACTTGCAGTAATGAAGCAACTCGCCATTGAAAAGCAAACAATGATCGTTGTTACTCACGAAATGCAATTTGCTAAAGAAGTCGCTGATCGTGTTATTTTTATGGAAGATGGTTTCATTGTTGAACAAGGCTCCCCACAAGATGTCTTTAATAACCCTCAACACGAACGAACTAAAGCGTTTGTAAAAAGGGCACTTAAGCAGCATTAATATGGCTATTTATTCTTAACCATCAACGCTACCTTACTCTGAGGTAGCTTATTTAATTTATTCAAATCACATTTAATATTCTGATTTATTTTTCAATATTTAACATTCCAAAGGTTTTACATGTTTTTATTTCGCGCATTTTTATATTTAGTCTCATTAGCAGGCGTTGCTTACTTAATCGGTTTAGAAGGGTATGAGCATCAAACGCTTGCCCAGTACAATGAAAATACTTTGACAGAGCATATGCAAGATATTTTAACGCTGTTAAGTAGCTTGTTGTTTTTATATGCTGCTCGTCTCGACGATAAGTTAAAAGTAGCCAGTACTTTACTCGCTGGTTTATTAGCGATGATGTTTGTGAGAGAGTCTGACTCGTTGCTAGACCACAACATATATGATGGTGCTTGGGAAACTTTAGTACTTTTCATTGGTATTGCTTTAGTTATTTTCTTACGAGGAAAATTTTCGACTATCTATTCTTCTTTAAAGGCTTATTCAGAAACAACTTGTTATGGTACTTTTTTAGCAGGTTTAGTGGTCATACTTGCTTTTTCAAGAGTCATGGGAAGAGGGTCTTTTTGGACATCTGTCATGGGCGAAAATTATATACGCATTGTGAAAAATATAGTTGAAGAAGGCACAGAAACGTTGGGCTACACTTTGATATTTATCTCCGCTGTTGAGTTAGTCTTAATTTGTCGAAAGCGTCGGCATGCAGTAACTAAAGCTTAATAAACATATTCTTTATACTTGCATTATTGTCAATAAATGCACATTAATGGTTAAGCTTTGTTAATACTTAGCTTAACTTTTTTCTTCCCTGATAAATCATCTTATAAGAAACTATCTGATACCAATATTTTATAGTGATTTAGCACGCTAAAAACTACTATAACTAACCTGACTTTTATATAATAACTCCCATTATAAACTTACAAAAATCCCCCCAATTTTAAAGGAACTAAAATGCAAACGTTAAACTCAATCGATTATGGCCCATTAGCTGGCTTAATAGGTATTTGGTCGGGTAATAAAGGCAAGGATCTTGCGCCTGAAGCAGATGGTACAATGGAACTTAATGAATATTATGAAACCATAGTATTTACAGAAGCTGGTGAGACTTCTAATGCTGAAGAAGAGGTATTAAGCGCAGTACAATACACTCAAAAAGTACAAAGAATTAGTAGCGACAAAATAATACATCAAGAAGTGGGTTATTGGCTTTGGGAACAAGGCACAGATAATGTGATTCATTCACTTACTATTCCACGTGGATTATGTGTATTAGCTGGCGGGAAGGTAGTCACAAAAAATGCAACCGTATTTGATGTTGAAGCTAGTTTTGATAGCGAACAATGGCCAATAGCCCAGTCGATTTTTCTTCAAAATAAAGCGATGACAAAAACCTTTAAACAGAAAATGACGTTATCTGGCGATAAGTTACAGTACTCACAACATATGTTATTAGACATTTATGGTAATAGTTTTGATCATAACGATCATAGTAGTTTAAGACGTCAACCATAAAAATTAATCTGCTATAGAATAGAGTTAAGTGTAAAGGCCCATAATAGTTGTTATGGGTTACCTATGATTTTTATAGTTCTTTTATCTTTATTTTAAAAATATCGTCGAAATACTTTACGAACCTATAATTACCTCTAATTGTATATTTAAAAAATACTATTACTTACAATTGGTTACAAAGTTGGTCTAATAATTGCTATTTATGCGACGTAGATATAATTAATTTTAAATTAGAGGTATAAATGATAAAAACGCGTGTAGTAGTCGCATTATTAGTTGGGCTTTATTCTCAATACAGTTTAGCTGGACCGATTGAAACGTTAAGTGAGTACAACCTTATCGTTTTAAATGATCTTACATCATCCAGTGAAGTTGAAGGTAAAACGTTGATAGGTGGTGATTTATCAGGGACTTCAAATTATGGTATTCGTTTACAACAAAATGATCCAACAAATGGCGATGCGTTAGTCATTGCTGGGGACTTAGTTTCAGGTTCGACTGTTAATGCTAATGGCCAAAGTGTTGTTATTGCAGGTAATAATAACGGACAAGTTAATGCTAGCTCAGTATCAAGTGATGCTTCTGAGTATGATTTTGATTTAATAAAATCAGAATTTGTTAACTTTTCAGGTTATTTATCTGAATTGGCAGTTAACTCTATTTTAACAACATCTACAAATGAACAGCCTGGTCCTGCATCATTTGAAGTTGGTTCTGATATTGGTACAGATGTTGCTGTCTTTAATATTACAGCTGAAGATTTCTTCAATAATAATTTAATTCAACAATATGATGTTGATTTGAATGGTCAAAGCCCATCAGCGATTGTTATTAATGTTTCTGGCGAAGTCATTAATGATAATAATTTTAACGGTAATGGAGTGGGTAACATTGTTACTGATGCCTTCCGTGAAAATATCATTTGGAATTTTTTTGAAGCAACCGATATTGATCTTCTTAAACAGTTGAATGGTAGCTTGTTAGCACCTTTTGCTGATTTAAGTAATGCAACACCAATTGAAGGTTCTGTGGTTGTTAATAACTTTGATCAAGATGGTGAAGTTCATGATGCACTGTTCGCAGGAACAATAAACTACGATGTATCAACGGATCCACAAGATCCAGTTGTCGATGTGCCAGCACCTTCATCATTCATTATTTTTGCTTCTGCTTTATTAGGTTTAGGTCTGTGGCGTCGTAAAACTGTTACAGCAAAATAAGTCTTCTTCTTTTAAACTAAAACATTAATGTTTAAAAATAAAAGGTTACCTATCGGTTAATGCCGTTCACTTAAGGTGAATGGCATATTTACTTTTTGCAACAGGATATCGATTTTTAGATGATTTTAAACACCTCGGATAACTTCGTTCTCGCCTCCCCTCTAACTTAAACTGCACTGCATTTCTTTCTATATCAATCACTATCTTCGGTACATTACCAGGGGCATATATCGGCATCATCGTCAGTGTATGG
>NZ_CANLFB010000017.1 GCF_947489755.1 uncultured Psychromonas sp. | reverse complement strand
GGTGTTTAAAATCATCTAAAAATAGATATCCAGTAGCTAAAAGCAAATATGCCGTTCACCTTAAGTGAACGGCATTATCTATTTACCCGAACTTTTATTTTAAAAAGTCGGTATAAATAGACGCAGCTTTAGCGAATAAATAACAACAACAAAACTAAGCAGTAGTATTAGATGCACTCAATTTATTAGCCGTCCAAACATACAACAGCTCCAACGCAATGGTTGCTGCAGCAAGCGCGGTGATCTCGCTTTGGTCATAAGCTGGTGACACTTCAACCACATCCATTCCCACCAAGTTAATGCCTTGCAGTGCACGAATGATTTTTAATGCTTTATCCGAACTAATACCACCACATACAGGCGTACCCGTGCCTGGTGCAAAAGCCGGATCTAAACAGTCAATATCAAAGGTTAAATACACTGGCTTATCACCGACAATCGCTTTTACTTGTGACACAATTTCAGCAACTGATAAATCATTCGCTTCCATCGCATTAATCACATTAAAGCCATGCCCTTGTTTTTTATATTCAGTACGAATACCAATTTGCACCGATGACTTAGGGTCAATCAATCCTTCATTAGGCGCATGATAAAACATAGTGCCATGGTCATAGCGGCTGCCATTATTGTAAGTGTCAGTATGTGCGTCGAAGTGAATCAACGCCATTTCGCCATGATGCTTTGCATAAGCACGTAATAAAGGAAGCGTGACAAAATGATCGCCCCCTAAACTCAGTAACATTTTACCGCTACTTAATATTTGATTAGCTGCTGCTTCAAGACGTTGTGTCATGTCTTCAGCATCACCGCAGTCAAATACCAAATCGCCCGCATCAATCACGCTTGTATGTTCAAATAATTTAAACTCCCATGGGAATTTTTTACTTTCCCATGACAAGTTAACCGATGCGCGACGTACTGCATCTGGTCCCATTCGGGCGCCTGAACGACCTGACGTTGCCATATCAAATGGCACACCGAGCACAACGACATCTGCATTTTCAGCCACAGGCTCTTTCGCTAACGGGTTTTTCACTAAAGGGCGACGCATAAACGTCATCGCATTAGAATATAAAGAGAAATCCTCTTTAGTGAATAAATCACTGAATGTACCGTTAGGGTGATCATTAGATGAAGCTGACATTTAAAAACCCTCTAAGTAAGTGTAACCCGCTAAACCTTGCTCTAACTCGTCTAAAATAGCTTGCTGTTCTTCAACAGACACCCGCGATGACGCTAATGCACGGTAATTATCACGAATCGCTTCCACATCAATATGTACATATTTCATTACATCTTCAACCGTATCGCCTTCGTTTAAAGAATCGATATTCCAGCTACCGTCTTCTTGTACATTCACCACTACACTGTGCGTATCACCAAATAAGTTGTGCATATCCCCTAATATTTCTTGATAAGCACCGACTAAAAAGAACCCCATTAAGTAAGGTTTATCAGCCGACCATGCAGGCACTGGTAACGTTGTTTCAATACCTTGTCCATCAACATATTGGTCGATAACACCATCAGAATCACAGGTGATATCTAACAATACTGCACGACGCTCACCCGCTCTGTGTAAATCAGATAACGGCAAAATTGGGAATACTTGGTCAATGCCCCACGCATCCGGTAATGATTGGAATAGTGAAAAGTTAACAAAAAACTTATCCGCTAAACGTTCATTTAAGTCATCTAAAATCGGACGATGAAAGCGATTTTTAGTACTCATTTGTAAGCTTAATTCGTAATAAATACGTAAAGCTACTTGCTCACCCCAAGCACGCTCTTGAAGATTTAATACGCCTGTCGCAAATTGATTATGCACTTCTACAATGTCACTTTGCGTATCGTTATAAATTTCAATTAATGCACGGTCATCACTTCCACCAGACAATAATTCCCAGTTGTTCCACATATTTTGCAGCAATAAAGAGCCTTGCTCCGCAGGTGCATCAAACTGCTCTGGCTTATAAGTTTCAGCACCAATAACATTGGTGATTAACACCGCGTGATGTGCTGTTAATGAACGACCAGACTCAGAAATAATCACCGGTTTAGGTTGTTCATACAAGTTACAAATATCACTAATAGTAATCACGATATTACGTGCATATTCCGCTAAGCTATAGTTCATTGAGTTATGAGATTGGCTACGTGTACCATCATAATCAACCGCCAAACCACCGCCTACATCTAAGTAATCTAATGGCACGCCCATCGCACGTAATTCACAGTAAAAACGTGCGGCTTCACTGACGCCATTACGCACGTCACGAATATTCGCCATTTGCGAACCTAAGTGGAAATGCACCAATTGTAATGTATCTAATTGGTTTTCTGCTTTTAAACGCTCAACAACGGTTAAGACTTGAGACGCCGCCAAACCAAATTTAGATTTTTCACCGCCACTAGATTGCCATTTACCAGCACCTTGTGATGCTAAACGAATACGCAAACCCATACGCGGTTTAACACCTAACGAACGCGCTTCTTCTAGCACTAAATCAAGTTCAGATAACTTCTCTAATACGATTAACACGTTATGGCCTAACTTCTCGCCAATTAATGCTAAACGAATGTATTCTCTGTCTTTGTAACCATTACACACAATCACTGAGCTAGCTTTTTGCGCTAACGCTAATACCGCTAATAATTCAGGCTTACTACCTGCTTCAAGGCCTAATTGCTTATGCTCTAATCCCGCTTGGCTTTCTAAAATTTCATCAACCACTTCTTTTTGTTGATTTACTTTAATTGGGTAAACTAATAAATAACGGTTATCGTAATCTACTTCTTTAATCGCTTGATTAAAGGCATCACAAATATTGTGTACACGTTGGTGTAATATTTGTGGGAAACGCACTAAAGCAGGCATGCTTAAATTACGTTCTGCTAATTCTGCTGCAATGTCACTTAATGCCACCTGATGATCACACCCACTGCGCGGCGATACGTACACTTCACCTTGGTCGTTAATACCATAAAAACCTTGGCTCCAGTAACGAACATTGTATTCCGCGCGAATGCGGTCCATATCAGTTGAATGTTGCAAATTTAGATCTCTCTGTAATGTAGGAGTAATAGTGTTCCAGAAAACTGAAAGTACAGTCTGGCATAAATTTCGGGCGGATTATTAGGCAATAAAGTGATTACGTCTAGATAATAATTTTGCTGTCTTTAATCAAAAAAATTGTACAGACAAGCTATCTATACAATTTTATTGATTAAACTCAGTGAAAATCAATAAAATTGTAGAAAACACTTAAAATTTGAACAACTTAAATGGCCTAAGTGACATAAAGAGCGAAGTGGTTTAAGTGCACTAATAGGACTAAATAAACGAAGAATTTCAGCAGAATGATTTAATCATCAAGAAGAATCAGCCAAAAACAATACAGTGACAGAATAAGGACAAAAGCACAGTGAAAAAGTGTATGAAAAATACGCTTAAGTGCCCTCTTCTTATTTGAATCCAAGTTTGGATTAGTTGAAGTATTTATGAGTTGAAGCGTTTTTATTTAAGGATATGTGGTGTTTTTATTTAAGGATATGTGGTGCTTTTATTTAACAGTATGACTTAGCTGTATTTAATGAAACGAGATAGTTTTATTCGCTGAGGCGGTATATTACCTCAGCGAGACACTTTTTATTACAGCCTCATGAATTGAGCCTATTGGTATAGGCTCAATTGAAAGCCTTCGCTATTTTAATTTAGTCACCAGCACTTGTTCAACGCGCACACCTTCAAGGTCTAACACCTCAAACTTGTAACCTTGGTGGGTGAAATGATCCGTGCGTTTCGGTAAACGTTTCAGAATATAAATCATAAAACCAGCAATGGTCTCGTATTGGTTACGATCAGGGAATTCCTCAATAGTTAAACAACGCATTACCTCATTAATCGGTGTTAAGCCTTCAATTAACCAAGATGTCTCATCACGTTGTACAATTTGCTCTTCATCTTGATGCGTGATCAACTCTCCCATAAAGCTGCTCAACAAATCTTTTACCGTCACAAGTCCTACTACTGTCGCATATTCATTAACAATTACCGCAAAAGGTTGTGTCGCGACTTTAAATGCATTCAATGCTTCAGACAGCGTTAAGGTTTCAGGTAAATAGAACAAGTCTTTATCGACTTGTGTTGGGTGAATTTGTGCCAACTCGCCTTTTAATACCAAGCGTAAAATCTCTTTCGATTCAATGCTACCGCGAATTTTATCTAAGCCACCATCACACACCAAAAAGTCATTATGCGGTTGTTCGATAATTTTTTGGCTAATATCGTCACTGCTATCATCTAAATCAAAAAAGATAATCTGGTCACGCGGCGTCATCACACTACCAATGGTGCTGACTTCTAAATCAAATACGTTACCAATTAATTGATACTCTTGTTTTTGCAAACTGCCATCTTCAGCGCCAGCATCCATCATCGCGATAATATCTTCGGTCGTCACCAGCTCAGTACGTTCCGTTGGAATATGCAATAAACGCAACATAATATTCGTCAGGCCGTTAAACAAAAATACAGCCGGCATCAATAGAAAAGTTATCCAACGCATCAAAGAAACGATACGAATAGCCACCGCTTCAGGCATGATAATCGCCAAGCGTTTAGGCAATAAGTCGGCAAACAAAATAAACAAAGAGGTTAAGCAAATAAATGACAGTACAAAGCTTACTTCACCCAATAACGGGCCTTGATAAAACACACTGATCATCTTACGAAGATAAGGCGTTAACGCTTGCTCACCGATAATACCGCCGAGAATAGAGATACCATTCAATGCGATTTGCATCATCGCAAAAAAGTTACCCGGTTGCTGTTGCAGCTCAATCACATCAAGTGCTTTAGCACTGCCTTCATCCGCCATCACACGCAGCTTAATCTTCCTCGCTGCTGCAATTGAAATTTCAGACATCGCAAACACAGCGCCTGCTAATATTAATAAAATAATGCTTAACACATCACTCATTTTCAAACCCTTTCATCACACCATAACCACCGTCATTGATGACTATTTAATATATTCTCAACACGCCTAAACAAACCAACGAAGGCTGTATAGCGCTAAAATTAGCCGCATTATAGAGTGAGTTTCAAGTTCGACAACGGTTATTTTATTAAATATGAAGATCCACCAGCATGATTGGGTTAAGTGATTGAATTTATGATAAAAATAAGAGAGTCAATATTGTTAGTTGGTTGTTTCAGTAGTTTTTACTAGAAGGGTTATTAATAACGAAACTATGGCTTAAGAAGATTAGACTATGTATTTGATACCATTTATTATTGCTTCCATTGAATGGTGCTGATACTTTAATTTAATGATGAATAACATTCCTTTTAATACTCAAAAACTAAAGATAATTATGTCACAAACAACTAAACAAATATTAGCATTGTTTAAGGATGATTCATTTCCATCAATGGTTATACTTGATGGCGAGTGGGGAGTTGGTAAAACCCATTACATTAAAAAAGAATTAATACCAATTCTCGAAGTTAAAGAAAAAAAAGTTATTTTCTTTTCTTTAACTGGGTTATCTAATATCGATGACTTTAGAGATAAGTTAATATCTTCTGTTTATTTATCGGAAAAGGCAGATCAAAACTTTCTAGATAAACTCGCCGACAGCACTTTTTCCATATTAAAAAATATTGGAGAAGATGGAGGAGCAATAGCATCTATTCTTAAGGGATCAACTGGCGCAGTTAAACATGCGATATTAAATAGAATTGCTGATACCACAGTAATACTAGATGATCTAGAACGTGTTGATAATAAAGAACTGGAAAAAATCATAGTTGGTGAATGTTTACGACTCATTGAGGATAAAAGCTTAGAATTTATTTTTGTCATGAATGGTAAGAAAGCAAAAATTGATAAAGCGATGGTTGAAAAGTCTTTTTCTGATCGCGTCTATTTTCAGAGAACAAATCAAGAAATTTTAAAAATCGTATTTCAAGACTACAACTACTTTGACAAGTACCAACATATCATAGAGAAAGAAGTTAACACGTTAGATTTTACCAATCTCAGAGCTCTAAAAAGAGCAGCGAATAGACTCGCTAATATTTACAAATTAATAACTCATGATCAGCTTATTGATATTGATGCAAGTATGGAATTAATAATTGAAAGTGTTCTACGAATTTCGTATTTACATTATTGTTTGGGAAAAAGTTCAGAGGAAATAATTAAAGGCCTAAGTGATCAGTCCAGATTAGACGTCATACTTAATCCAAGTAATTCAAAAAAAGATAATCAAGAAGATGAGTTTACGAAATATAGAACGATTAACGTACCATCGAAAAAAATTATCGAATATTGTAGTGGTAAAGCACACCTTCCCCCGTTAATAAATGAATTAGGTAGATTACCTACTAAAGATGATCCAATCGACAAGCTGATGTTTTCAAGAGGTTATACGTTATCAGAAGCCGAGTTTTCTGATTCGGTACAAAAACTAGAAGAATTTATTTTTGAAGACATTAATGTACCGATATCGAAATGGTTTGAAGCCTGTGATTTCTACATATATTTATTAGCTCAAGAATTTATAGCAGGAGATAAAATAGCTTTTCTTAATCAAATTTCAGATTTATGCGAAAAAAAGAATTTTGACCTACTTTCTTTAGAAAATAGATACCAATCACTGAAAATCAATACACAGGAAATACTTGATAAATTTAATAATCAAAAAGAAATATCGACGAACAAAAAAATAGCAGAAGATAATCGCTTACGTTTTGAAAGAATTAAAAGTTCATGGGTAGAGAGCGACATTTACATTTATAAGCAATTTCAACACTCTAATTTTATTAACAAATATACTTCTGAACAATGGTTTGAAGTCATTAAAAATTGGTCAATGACAGATGTTGGACAGTTTGCTGATTTTCTATCCAATAGATATACATCAATCAATATAAGTGATTTTCTTGCCGATGAAAAAAACACTTTAATGAAACTATTAAAATTATTAGAATCAGAAATGAAGATAATCCCACCTTCTCAGAAAAAAGGCACCTTACGATTATTAATAAATGCGGTTAAAGCAGGAATAGAAAAACTATGATGACACACTGGTCAACAATAGGCTCAAGAAAAAAAATTTTCAACGTGGTTACAACCTCTTACTCTTGAGCTTTCTCATATCATAAACTCCTTTTCAGCAAAGCCAAACAAGACGTTTGACTTAAGTTCATTGAGCACATGGGTGTGCTGTATGAACTGGTGTGTTGAGAAAGGAATTTATACTTTGATCAGAAAATGACTCGCAGAGTTTCTCCACTCATACCAATAAACCTTGTCTCATTCACGATTGCAACAAATCAAAAAATGAAAGCCTCATTGAGAACCTATCATTGCGCTTTTACTCTGCTTCATAGTTCCCCAAAAACCCAAATAAAACATCGATCTAATTGACTAAAAACTCACAAAAAACACATTAAACCCTTTATTTAAACAAGGAAACAAGACCTGTCCCAAAAAGATAAAATTGCTTATTTATTAACGTGTTACAACAACATAAAAGCTTATTTAAGAAACCTTTATTTTATTTGTTATTCATGTAATATAAAAAATTAACTTATGTAAAGATGAAAAAATGATAATGATAATGATAACTAATAGCATTTTGATGATTTATGCGGATATATGACTTTTTAAATAAGAATATAAGCTTAAAGACGTTTAATGCGTTCTTTTTTGCCAGCCTTTTTATCATTGTTTTCATTGGTTTATACTATCAATACACTGCTTCTAATAAGATCACTTCAGAAAACTTCCAAAACTCAACATATACTAAATCATTAGAAATCAGAGAAAAATTAAGATCTATATTCGATAAGCTTGAATATCAATTCATCCAAGAAGAAAGTCAAAACATCGAAAAACTCGAACAATTGTCTTCGTTGTATAACAATCAAAAAGAACATTTGAATTTAAAAGCAATGGCAGCGGCATTAAATGAAGGTGTTAATTTTGGGCAATATGAAGTTTTCATGATCAATCGAGATTATGTTATTGAAAAGGCTTCCTATGAAAAAGAGATTGGGCTTAACTTAGGTCAATTTAAAATTGTCAAAGAACTCTTTGATAAGGTATTCAATCACACCGTTAAACTCGATATCTCCTCACCTAAACTTGACCTTGATTCAAAATTAAAGAGATATTTAATTAAGGTGTCAGATGACGGTCAGTATATTCTACAACTAGGCTTCTCTTTGGATTACAGCGAAGAGATAAATAAACAATTAGAGTATTTTCTCACTGAAAACAGTCAAATAAATTTATACTTGGCGACTGAATTTTTTATACAAGAAATTAATATTAAGTCGAAAGAGATTGAGTCTAAATCCAAGCATAATCAATACGTCAAAGAACTTACACAACGTTTTCTATCTGATATCAATTTAGCATTAAAAAATAAAGAGATAGAGAAATTAGCCGCCTCAGATACTAGAAAAATAAGTTTAAATAAAATCTTAGTGAAACTTATTCCATTGAATGAAAAGTTAATCAGCTTTACAGATGAGAAGAAAAACACACTCAATTTCTACTCTTCTACTGGTTCTTTATTCGGTGAAAGAAGCGATACTTTATTATTTATTAAAACGTCTTTTCCTTTGGCTCCCTTAGACAGTGATTTAAGACAAAACCTAAACACTTTTTTGTTCATCACCGTTCTTATTCTGCTCGTTTTAACTTTATTTGAATATTATAAAAAGAGAGAGATAACGGAGAAAATTACTTCTATTACTGAAATGATTAAACATAATCAGATAATAAAAGATGAAAAATCGTCCATCAAAGATATCAGTGTTTTGATTGATAGCTATAACCAAATGTTAGCTAAATTAAACAATCAAATCACCATGAATAAAGCACTCTCTTATATCGATTTCTTAACAGGTATTAAAAACAGAAAAGCTTACGATGAAAGCATAGAGAGTTTAATCTCCCAGTATAAAAGATACGGTACGGCTTTTTCTCTCGCTATTTTTGATGCCGATGATTTTAAAGAGATAAATGATAACTTCGGCCATAGCTTTGGCGATATAGTATTAAAAAATATCTCGAGCGTATTGCAAGCTAATATTAGAAATGGCGATATGTTGTTTAGGATAGGCGGTGAAGAGTTTATTGTTATTTTCCCGAACACTAATCTGGAGAAAAGCAAACAAGCTATTGAGAAAATAAGAAAAAGTATAAGTTTGAATCTGACGCTAAATCGTAAAGTTAATATTACATTAAGTATAGGGTTAACAGAAATAACCAATCAAGACTCTAAAGACTCGATCTTTAAAAGAGTGGATAATTTTTTATACACGTCTAAAAAGAATGGCAAAAATAGAGTGACTTCAGCGTAAACGAACTGTTGGTATGACGGTTCAGTTCAAAATAGAAATAATGTTCATGAGTTGTTCAATAAACGGCTTTTAAAATGAATGCATAACCAGCCTAAAGCGACTCCCTCTCTAGTTGAGGTTACCTTATCTTTACTCTGTACAAATACCACAAAGCACTGATGTAGCAGACATCACTTATCCTATGAACTGGGAGATCCCCGTTTTAAGAGACAAGTTATCTTTTCTATTGTTAGAAAAAAGAAAACATTAACCGGTTCTTAACCTCTTAAGTAATATACTCGTGCGGATTTAACTCTACTAGAAGAACCTTTTCTACTGAAGAGCTTATCAGAGTGCGTACCATTCAAGGTTATTTCAAATAATAAGATGCCTAATGTTTTGGTAAACCCTTTAATAAATGGAGTTTTCTACAACTTATTAAATCACCACTCAATTTAATGTTGTACTGCTGCGGTAATGACCAAAATCAACGAAGAAGTGATAGGTTATTAAGCATAGCTGATTGGATTTATAATACTAAAAACTTACGGACACCGTTATATGATGAATCGTTAATGAACACGTACCTTTTGTAGCTCAAAGTTAATCTTTAAAAATACTAAGTGCTAAATTTCAAAAGGAAAAATAATGCAGTTTATAAAAATAATAATATTGGGCTGGTTTACATTAACACTATCGGGCTGTGTCTCCGGTTTAGATGAAAGACAACAAAGAGAATATGCCGCTTTTCAAAACGATGGCGTTTTAATTGAAGATAAAAATCCTACTCTTGGTAGCCTATTAGGCATATTACCTGGTTTCGGTTCTTTTTATACGAGAAATCCAGGTCGAGGCATCACCAACTTATTGCTGTGGCCTATTTCTATATTATGGGAACCCGTTAATGGTTATAACGGCTCAATGGCCATTAACTACGATAAGACAAAATATCAACTAAGGAAACAAAAGGAAAAAGAGCTTCTGATTTTAGAAAATAGGTATTCTAGGGGTGAGTTAGATAACCCTGTTTATTACTTCGAATTACAAAAAATAAAAAAGAAGTATGAATATAAATAGCGTTCTTAGCGTAGTTTAATACCTTACCAAATAGGGTTAAATAAAGTCTATCGGCCAGTATTGATATGCATTATTTATCCTTGTTTGGAACAATCTCGTTCTATCCAGTTCTGAAATCCCCGATATTTTATAAACACTTGCACTGAAAAAAGAACTAAGCAAATATCTTCAGCATAGATAGACACGGGTTAAGCCACTAAACGGTACCACTACAACTTAATATGAAACGATAGTACTGATTTAAGAGCCGGATTAAGTGTGAAGTTACAAGCTGAAGACAGTATGAAATTTAAAAGCATCTCATCCTAGATTTGAAGTATACGATCAAATAATCGTCTCATTACTAATGGCAATGGCACTTGGATTCTGATAATAACTGGTCTCAGTTTTTTATAGAAAAATGACATAGTCTAAGGTGTAAATTGAGGTCTTTCAAAGATGAACTTCATTAATCGTCTGCCTCATAGTTGCTCCCTTTATGAAGATTACAACGAAAAAAAAGTCATTTTGACCAGTAAAATGCCCCTGTAAATAATTCAGTTAATGAGTATCTTTGGTCTCGCTATTTAACTTAATAAATTAACTGATAAATAAACGAGCAACCTACTTCCCCCACACACAAATATAAAAAGAACCATTTCACTTAACTCTTTTATTTAGCTATTTAACTTAACTTAACCATGACATAAAGAGTTAACCCTCTTCCTTTAAACAATGAATAAAACAAGAGGCTAATTCAGCTTTAACTGCAAAAAACTACCTATATATAATTATTTATGATACTACTTCATTATTAAAAATTTAATTTCAACATGCTGCTAAATAGTGGGACTTCAAAGGATTCTGTCTCACTGTTTAATAAAAAATATAATCTATGACCTATATTTAGACCACCAGCAAAACATCTTATTAACAATAACGTTTAATGGAGTATTTAATGTTACGTTCTTTGAAATTTCAAATATATCTTTTGGTATTTACCCCTTTCATTTTAATCGCTTTGCTAGGGTTATATATTGAAGTAAGCAGCACCACTAATATTGAGAAAAAAGTCAGTGAAGTCACGCGAGAAAATACAATAGAAATAGAAAAGAAGCGTTTAGTGACTATCATAGACTCCGCCCATTCTATAATTCAACCGTATATTGATATGCCTAGTGACACAGGAATGGAAGAAGCGTTAGCATTGGTTAATCGTTTACTGTACGACGACGGTAAAGGCTACATATTTACCTATGATTTAAATGGGATTCGACTACAAAGCGGATCGAATGAAGGTATCGGCAAAAATTTCTGGGATGCTAAAGATAAAGAAGACAATTATATTGTTAGAAATATTATAGACGCCGCTAAATCAGGATCTGGTTTTACCACTTATTACTTTATTAAACCCGGTGATACAAAGACTTCTCCAAAATATTCTTACTCTCTACTCATTCCTAAATGGAATGTTATTATTTCAACAGGCTTTTATATCGATGACGTAGACAGAGCTCAAAGAATCATCGATGCGGAAGTATTAAACGTTGCGAATAAAGCGATAGCACAAGCACTTTTGTTCTTCGCTATTAGTTTTATCATTGTTGCTATTGTCGTCTTTATTGCCATCAATCGAATTTACCGACCATTAAATGATTTAAGTACATCTGTTCGAGGTTTAGCCGGTGGTGAAGGAGACTTAACAGCTCTATTACCTGCGAGTCAAATTTCGTTACTTGACCAAATTGCAGATGACTTCAATCGATTCCTCGGCTCGATGGGGGATGATATACGCAACTTAAAAGGCACTAGTAATGAATTAAACAAGATTGCGAATGTGTCTAGTAAACAACAAGCAAATTTAGAGGCACTGTCTAACCAACAAAAAAATGAAACGATTCAAGTCGCTACTGCGATTGATGAAATGTCATCCACCTCTACTGAAATAGCCAATACTGCAGAGCAAACACGTTTATCAGCAAGTTCTGTAGAAAAAGAGATGCAAGTCGTATTAGATCAAGTCCAAGTATCAAATGAGCAGTTAGATAATTTAAATGAGTTAATGGTTGGTGTAGAAAGGTCTGTCACGGAATTAGGCGGTAACGTTAATTTAATTAGCTCTGTGCTCAGTGTTATTGAAGGCTTGTCTGAACAAACTAACTTACTTGCACTTAATGCGGCGATTGAAGCAGCTCGTGCAGGTGAACAAGGTCGAGGTTTTGCCGTAGTGGCAGATGAAGTTCGTAGCCTTGCCAAGCGTAGCCAAGATAGTACGATAGAAATCAAAGAGATACTTGAAAAACTACAAACGAGCACTGAAAAAACAGTCGGTGATATGGCTCGTTCAGATAAACAGCGTGTCGTTGTAACTGAAGCAATGGGACGTATTCGTGACATTATTGGCAGTAGTAATCAGTCTATTCAACAGCTGTCTGAAATGAATATTCAAGTTGCAACAGCAGCGAGTGAGCAATCTACTGTATCTTCTGAAATTGCAGAACGCATTAATGGTATTGCATCACTGGCTGATGATATTGGTAATAGCTCAGCAGAGGTTAGAGAGCAGTTTGAAAACCTTGAAATGCAATCTAAATTGATTGTTGATATGACCAATAAGTTTACTGTTTAAGTTTACTGTTTAAGTTTAAGTTTAAGTTTAAGTTTAAAGAGACTGATCATTTAATGTCAGCGTTACCTTAGCTTTAATTTAAAAAAGTCATCTCTTAGCCATAAAAATTAATGCTATTCACTTAAAGTGAATGGCATTTTTTTTAAGTCATAAATAGTCTAATTTCATAATATAAAACACGGTTTAAACATATTCTCAATCATGCTGAGTATATAAGTTAATAACTAGATTAATGGGTAAACGGGCTAAAGGGTAGATGGTCTAATAGGCAAACGAGTAACTCGGTAAATAAGTACATCCTTTGATGGACACATGATTTACCATCACGGTTTACGACGAACGTTAATGAACAGCTAGTTGTACAAGGTGAGCGTTAAACTTAAACTAAAGTCGACTTAACCATTTTCTCCCAATCATGCTTCCAACCATGCTATCGACTTGATTTAATTTTTCTTATGGCTCAAAGGTTAAAAGTTAAAATAAAGATACTTCCCTCATTATTTCACCCACAAAAAAGCAGACCTATTGGTCTGCTTGAGTCTGATATTAATTCTGTCTAGCTGCTGACTCTTTAACTGATAAAGTAATTGAGCCTATCCAATATATGTTCAGTCAATGTCAGGCTAAAGAATCAAATAAACTAAATTAAACTAAGCTAAGCTAAATAAAGTTAATTTAGGCTAAATAAAAGTGAGTACGCTTATTCGTGATCAACCCAGAAATCGTAAACAACCACTTCACCGTAGTTATCTTCGTCATCAGTAGCGCTACCTTCTTCCTCAGCATTACTTTGAGTGTAATTACCGATTTTAAAGTATGATTGATCGTAATTAAGATCCATCACATAATTACTAGAACCGTCTTTCACTAAGTATTGGCTCGCATTACCTGCAGTATAAGCTGCGTTTAAACCACCATCTTCACTGTAGTAAACGTAATGTTTGTCATCAATAACTTCAAAGATAACTTCATGTATTGTGCCTAACGTGTAATCCTCTTTAATCGTGAGATCAGATCTTAATTTACCACCATTAAAGCTTAGGAATAAATGCTCACCCTCTAGTCTCAATACCATCGAATCATCAATACCATCGTCTTTATTACCATGGATTTGAGTCGCTACTAAATGGTCTTTAACAAGCGGTAAGTGTGTAATGGCTTGCTTAGAATAGACAACATGAGTGCCACTGGTCGTCCAGTAAATATCTGAATCACCATCACTAGTTCGTTCACGCAGTTCAGAACGAATATAGTCAGAGTTTGGTGTCGTACCATTATTTGACCTAACAGGTGCTCTAAATACAATGCCGTTACCTGTGTCATTAACATAGAAGTATTCGTTAGTCGCTTCAAAGAGAGTTTTATCTTCTACGCCATCGGGATAAGTAATTTTCCACTGGTTATAGTTACTCATTAAATCAGATGGATATTCAGCATCACCTGGCTCTAGAGTTTCTGTATCAACCGTTTCCGAATCATCTGGTTCAACGGTTCCAGAATCGACGGTTGAATCATCTGTACAACCTAATATTTGTGTTTCAACAATGCTATTCCAAGAAGAACCTGCAGAATTACCGTTACCTGTCACACGAACATATCGCGCTTCAGTATCTGTGACATCAATTTTTTCATAGCTTGAATCTCCACCAGAAGAAATGCCACCAGATAATACTGAAGTCCAATTACTATTATTTGTCGAAGTATGGATATCGAAATATGAACTGCGCTCACTGCCTTTATACCATTTCACCGCTAATTCTTTAACTGACATGTCGGCACCTAAATCATAAGTAATGGTTTTACCAATACCATTTGAAGACCAACGAGAATCAGCAGTAGTATCTTTATCAATGGTATTTTCAGGACCGTGCCCGTCGTTAGACCCATCATCAGATGCAGAAGAGATAACTAATGCCTCGCTATCTGTACATGTTCCATCCACTACGGTATTAGTATTAGTAGACGCTTTGCTTTCAAGTGCGAAATCATCAAATCGCCCTTCTTCGTTATAATAATTACCGAAAATAGTAATTGAAGTAGAATCGCCAGAGTTAAAAGAGACAGTCACTTGTTCATAATCATCGCCACCGCCAGTTCTTGTATAACGAGTACCATCAACCGATGCACCAATTTTACCGTAACCAGAAATGTAAGCCGTTAATACATAATCAGTATTAGCTTCAACCGTAACGTCTTGCTCAAATTTACCACCATCGCCAGTGATTTTAGCCGCTTTAGAACCACTGCGTTCATCGCTAGAAATAGCTGAAGGATCAGTATCTGACCAACCAGTATTAAAACTATCTTCAAACCCAGCATTAACAATACTGACTGATGCCGCATTCGCTGCTGGAATAGCAGTCACAGATAATGCAGCGGCAACAAGTGCTGTTGTATATCTAAGTTTCGTATTCAATTTCATAGGTATTCCTTTAATTATCATCCATTAAGAGCTGGTACTACACCTTCCCCCATTATTTAAATAAAACATGTTATTTCACGATTTAAAACGCGGCGCTAAGAATTGAATATACTGAGATATTTAGCAACAATTAGTCCACTTAAAAGTAAAGAGCATCACATTTATCATACTTTTAGAAATGACAAGTCACACTTTAACTTCTTTGTTCAATAATCAGTTGAACTTTAAAGAAGACGGTAAGATGTTGATAAAGTTCAATAAAAATATTTAAATATAATATAACCAATAAAGAAGAGACAAAAAAACAAAGCCCTAAAATAATACTTATAAGCCATATACAGGGGCAATGAGAGCCTGAAAAAATAATGATAATAAATACACAAAAAATTATTTTTTACTAAATTTGATAGGCACTAAAGAAGTATATCAATGGATATTCAAGATAAAATAAACGCGATTTTAGTCTCGATAACGACACTTGTAATGCGAATCTAGGAAATAATAGAAAACATTAAATGAGTTTTATTCAGAAAGGAGGTAACAATAAATGAGCAAGCAATAATGAGGTTATCGCCGTCATTACGTTATTAATAACATCTCAGATCCTTTTAATGGTCCTATCAATGATCGTTATCAAAACAGCATTATTTACAGGGGCTATTTTTCATCCAAGATGAATAATGTCCTATTCAAAAATTTTTTTAGTTCTCCACAAAACAGCCACTTTCATTCAAGAAAAAGATTATGTCCCCCAAAGATTAATGAGTAAAACACCGTAATCGAACCACCTTAAAATATTTAATAAAGCTTTGATATATATAAAAATATAATTTTAATTATATTTTCGTCGTAAAAAAAACTGATAAAATAATACCCATTAAGGGTAATGTATATTATCTTTATAGTCATAACGTTAGTTTTCTAGTCTACACTCGATTCAAAGAATATTAATTTACACAGCAACACACACACTTAAAGGAATATATGTGATTCATTCTATTGGTTTTAAACAACGTATCATGTTGTCTGCAACATTATTCGTTGCACTTTCGTTATTAGTATCAAATTGGGTTTCATACTCAAACACACGCGAAGAAAGCAAAATATCAGTTAATGACAAAGCAACTGAAGCATTAGATTCCATCAAACAAAATATAAACGCATGGCTTGATAGCAATAAAAAAGTAGTTGAGAGTGCAAAAGTACTGTTGAATAGTAACGATTCAGCAAAGAAAATAGAAATTGCAAAACTACTGGTTGCTTCAACTCCTTTAGATGCCGTCAATTTTGCAGATAGCGCCGGTATTACGATGGGCAACGGTGGTCAATTTGCTGATTACGATGCGACCCAAGAGGAATGGTATCAAGACGCTAAAGCGGCAAACCGATTAATGATTACTGAGATTTATTTTGATAAAGGCATTTCAGATAAATATATGTTTAGCTTTTTAGACGTTGAAAACAATGGCGTTATTGGCGGTGATATTTTTCTTGAAGCCGTTGACCCTTTTATTAAAAAAGTCCATTTTGAAGGTGCCGTGATCTCCCTTTATGATGATGCTGGCGGATTAATTAGTACTTCTGGCAATGAAAAATTCGGCACAAGGATTACGAATAAATCCCTTGAGCAACAAGTACTCAATAATGATTCAGGTGAATTTAATTATATAAAAAGTGGAAATGAACAACAGGTTGTTTATTCGACCATTGAGCTACTTGGTGGTCAACAATGGCATGTTGTTATTGATATCGATAAATCTATTGCTTATGCATTTTTAGATGACCAACTTATATCCTCAATCCTGACGGCAGCTTCGCTAGTCATCTTAACGATCATCTTATTAATATTTACCCTAGCAAAAATTTATTCACCTATTATTTCTTTAAAACATCGTATTACTGATTTAGCGAAAGGTGACGCTGATTTAACTCAACGACTTAATGTTGAAGGTAATGATGACCTTGCTGACATTGCTCAAGGTGTTAATACCTTTATTAGCCAACTACAATCAATGATGAATGAGATTTTGGCGTCATCTTCTGAAATTTCAAATAGTATTGAACAACTTAATACGGTATCAGCGTCTAATGACCAAGCCCTTAACGTGCATGTAGGGGAAACACAGCAAGCAGTTGCGGCAATCACTGAAATGAGCGCATCGGCGAATACGGTTGCAGACAATGCTAAACAGACATCATTGAGCACACAGCAAGCAAGTGATGAAGCAGTGATATCAAAACAGTTAGTTGCGTCATCTTCTGAAAGTGTACAAGCTTTAGTGAATGAAGTTGAAATCGCTTCTCAACGTATTAATACCATGCATGAAAATACACAGGAAATTGTCTCTGTATTAAGTGTTATTGGTGCCATTGCCGATCAAACAAACTTGTTAGCGTTGAATGCAGCGATTGAAGCCGCTCGAGCAGGTGAACAAGGCCGAGGGTTTGCTGTTGTTGCTGATGAAGTGCGTTCACTTGCAGCAAGAACACAAGAAAGCACGGCTGAAATCAATGAGCTATTAACCAAACTAACAGAAGATGCAGCGTTAGCAGTTAATGCAATGAATACAACCAAAGAAAGCTGTCAAAACACAACGGACAATACCATCAGTGTCGGAACAGGGTTAGACTCAATGGCGGGCTCAATTATCGAGATAAATGAGTTAAGTTCTCACATTGCAACCGCATCGTCAGAACAAAGCCAAGTAGCAGAGCAAATCAGTTATAACATGGCGTCTATTCAAGATATGGTGCATGAGCTGACACAAAACGGACAATTAACGTCAGCAAGTACGGAGAGTTTATCCGCTGCTAATGCTCGCCTAGCAGACATGGTAAATCGCTTTAAGCTAAACTAAGCCCACAAATAAAATACCGATGACCCTAGCGAATTAAAATATTAATTCAGAGGGTTCATCGGTATTCAACTGTTTCAATGACTTCCAATACACTTCCACATTCACTTCAGCATAACTTCAAGAGTCGCCTCAGTAATCCTTCAAGAACCGCCTCAACAGTCACTTCAATAATTACCTCAGTATCCGCTCCAATATTCACTTACAAAACACCTCATCATTCACTTCAATAAATACGTCAAAAGATACACTAGAATGTTTACAGTAAAGCTTATTGCTTGAGAGTCTTATTGCTTAAACATTTTATTTAAAAATCGACTATTCAACCTTAATGTCACAACCTGAATTTCAATAAAAACTATTCATTTTAGTGTTGGACAACTCAGCTGTTTATTTGGATTACTGTTAAATGTTATTATGTGGGATTAAGGTGTAAACAGCTGTTAACACTAATTTTTTTATGTGGGGTATCGTGATGACCATTTGTTTACCAACAACGTTTAATTATCGTAATAGTTTAGAATGGGTAACCGCTTTTATTACTTGTTTACTTGTATTGGGTGTCATTCAGACTTTTGTTATAGGACGACACTTTATTATACCGACGGCTATTTTGACGTTCACAATTTTATTAGGCAACTTAACCGCTTATGCTTTTATGGGAAGAACCTGGGCAAAGAGAATTGTTTTTTGGTTGTACCTTATTTTCACTAGCCACCTTTTCTTTGCATTATTTTGGGCTAAAAAATATCGAGACATATTAGAGCAAGTATTTGTCCCTTCTTTCCTTGTCACCTTCTTATTATTCGCGTTTTTATTAGTGCAATATAACCGACAAAATCATCTTTTTTCTAGTAAATAGTTGGTAGCAGATAAACGTAACGGGTAAATTATTTTTTATTAAGGGGATAGCTAACTGCAATAATACATGAAGAGTTAGCTATAATAATATGCGGAGAGCTAACTGTAATAAAGCGCCAAGTTCAACGATGCACCCAAGCAAAACATGATCCTTTGGTCTGCTTGGGTTAGGTTAGGTCAGATTGTATTTTTTATTGTTCTTATTAACTAAATTCAGGCCAGAGACCAAAAGGCTGCTTTTCAAAGTTCATTTCACCATTGTCACCCTTTTGAATATTAATCCACGCTTCCCAGTTTTCTGAATCAGTCTCTGGGTAATCTAAGCGATAATGACTGCAACGACTCTCCGTACGCATCAACGAAGCTTTTAGTTTCATCTCCGCAGTGATGATCATATTAACGGTTTCATGAGCAATGCGTAATTTATGCAAATCATCGGCAATCAACATCGGCATACTATGTTCTTTAAGCTCTTCAACATAAATAAGTGCAGCTTGCATCATACGTTCCTTTTTTATATATAAAACAAAATTAGGAATCATCACACTTTGTAAAACTTGAGTCACCCAAGCAGGGCTAAAACCACGTTCTCGTTTCAAGGGCGCTAGGATCTCCTCTTCAATATTAGCTCGCTTTTTAACAGGAATTTCAATGCTAGAAACAGATTGACTCGCTTTAGCTGCGGCTTCTCCCGCAAATGTACCTTGAATACAAGAAGCGGCCGACGAACCACCAATTTGAGTATAAATTCCGCCAGACATATAAGAGCCAAGTGCATCACCTGCCGCATATAACCCAGGAATGGTACTTAATCCATTTTCATCAATAGGTACCAACCCTTCCGATTTATGGATTGCCATGCCAGCAGTTGACCCGCCAACACTCTCACCGCCCATACCTGGAGGACCAGAATCACCTTTACTGGAAAATATTGAGAATATTCCCCCAGCGTTTGGTCGCCCAGGAGGCCCTGCATTTTGCTTATCGCTAAACATTGAGAGCAAACCACCAGGTTGCTGTTGTTTTGGTGGCATTCCTGCATGTAAAAACTCAGGCGGAGTATAAGGCCCCCCTACCGCTGTACTTTCAGTCTTTTTCTGGCCAGGTTGTGGTGGCCCCATCGTAACTGGTCCACCGTTAACATAAGCCTGATAATTAAGCTCCATCCCAAGATCATGATGTACTTCAGGTCCATTCACTGATGGCTTTTCTTCTATTTGCCCATGCCAATTATCATAGCTTGAACCTGAGTTTTTAGCCGAACCAGGATGGCCATCATTCCACTCTTTACCGGTAATTTTAGCGCCGATATTATAGGCCATAATAGTACCGTCATGGGTAAGGTCGCACACCGGAAAACCATTCGGTTTAAACCCGCCAGACCCGGTACAAAGGACAACGGTTTTAGCGTTAAAATGTATAATTTTATTGGTATTGAGACTAAAGCCTGATGCACCTACAACGCGACCTTGTTCTTTGATTAAGTGGGTGATCATCACTCGCTCAACCAACGGAATATTGCGCGCTTCAATGGGCTTTAAAAAACTATTGCGACACAGCGCCGAATCAAAAAAACCCCATTCCTTAAGTTGCTCAGCATGTGCATAAGAGTGATCGACTAATTGTTTGGTAAACACCGGATTATTAGTGTTAATCGATGATGCTTTTACTTTGGCGAGAAACTGTTCCGCCGTCATTTTTGACGTTGTAGGGTCAAATTTAAATACGCCCTTAGCAAAGGGAGTAAGCCCTGAACGCCCCAAGCTACCTTTAGCAACAATCATCGTCTTAGCACCTGCATCATGGGCTTTTACCGCGGCGAATAATCCTGCAAAACCACCACCTATCACTAAGACATCTGTTTCTTGCTGTTCTATTTCGAAATCTTGACTCATTATTTTAGGCTTATTAACCGTAGATGAGGCATTAACAGACATAGAAGCCAATGCCGATGCGCTTAGAACACCACCAGCAACCCCTAAGAATTGACGTCGAGAAAGGTTTAATTTATCAGTCATTTTTATCTCCAAGACACCATCACCGGGATGGATTTTTCTGAATTAATAGTAATGGCATCTACAGGGCAATATAAGCGACATAAATGACAGATTTGGCAATCTTCAGCATAGGCGATATAAGCACGTTGGTTAACGTGATCAAACTGTATAACGTCTGTTGGACAGGTTTCAACGCAGGTTTTACACCCTATACACCCGGAAATTTCATGGATTGGCATGGTATTTTTCCTTTTAAAACTTAATTAAAACGATAACTGTTCATAATGAATATGGGATTGTTTAACGCCAAGTTCCTTAAGGCTCTTATTAACACTATTAATCATTGGTTTGGGACCACAAAGGTACACAGACCAGTTATTAATAGCGCAAAGATCAACATTCTTTTCGATAATCTGCTTATCAATAATTCCTTGATAGATAGGTTGGTTAACTTGATTAGGGTCAATCGTTTCCTCCTGACAAATGAGCTGTAATTTGAAATGAGAGAGTTGTGTTTCATAGCCTTTTATTTGATCGACTAATGCCATTTGAGACAAAAGGTTATTACCATAAAGGAGTCGAATTGGGCGCGTGTCGTTTTGTGCAGCCAAGCCTCGTAATAGGCTTAAGATAGGACCAAGGCCAGCGCCACCAGCAATAAGCATAATCCCTGTAGATTGATTACTATCGTTAAGGCTCATGCTACCGTAAGGGCCATCAATATAAACCGCTTGCCCTTCAATCAGGTTACCAAGACTTGATGTGTAATCTCCAAGCTCTCTAATAATAAAAGACAAACGCGGTAAATCTTGTTTACCAGATGCAATAGAAAAAGGATGCTCACTAACACCATGAAGTGACTTACTCGTGTTTAACCAAACAAACTGACCCGGTTCGAAATAGAAATTAGCACCTGACTTTTGTTCAATAGTAACTTGCCAATCATGGCTACTGATTTTAGTAATACTATTTAAGGTGAAAGGTTGGCGTTTGAGTCGAGTAGGTTTAACTAGGTAATTATAAACAACCATTGCTAATGAGAATGAACATAAAACCCACCATAAAATATTAAAATTAGATTGAAATTGTCCATGGCTGCCAATGGTCGTAATATGCAATGTTGCTAAAATAGTAATAGCGACAAAGCCAATTAAGTGCGCCAAACGCCATGTTTCATAACGAATAGGCAGTTTATTTTTATAAACAGAAAAGCATACCCAAGCAATCAATACCCCCCAAGCAATGAGCCCAGTCAGCATTGGTGGTGCAGTAATCACTTCAATAAGACTCTTAACACCATCGTTATAAGAAAATAAAAAACGAGGAGCAAGAATAAGTATTGGATGAAACAGAAAAACAATACCAAGCCACTTTCCTACCTTCTTATGACGTTCAACACTCCAATCTATATGAGTAAAAATAGGGAATTGTTTAAGCCGACTGCCAAGCGGAAACTGAATAAAAAAGGCCATTATTGCCAGCAAATTAATAATAGTTAATACTTGGGCATACACCGTTTTTGTGTCCATATCGAGCATTTGTGCAATACAAAAAGGAACGATTAATAAAATAAGATAACCGAAAGATAGTTTATATTTTTTAGGAAATTTAAATTGAAACCGAGCCTTTAACTTAGCCTCTAATTTAGAAGATAGTGCTGTTTGCGTCATCATCTTTCACTCCACTGTATAGTCGTATTTTTCAAAACAACTAAACCGTAAAATAAAAGTGGTTAATGTCAGGTTAAAAATATTTCACTTTTTTAAAAGATACTCCAAAATGGCATATTTCAGATGAAAGAATGATTTAAATCAATAAAAGCCCCTTCAGCTCCCCTCTCGTTACTTGCCGCTATAGAGAAAGAGTGGAAATGATAGAGCTCATCATCGTCGCAGAGAAGAATTGAATAACAAAGCATGAAATAACTAATAAGCATTAAACGCCAGAAACGCTGGATAAGTTATAGGGTTTTATTAGATGTTTTAAGGTCGACCAAATTTAAATAAAATTTATTTATTCTTTTTTGCATCCAAAATGCATTCTCGATTGTAGTACCTATTAACAGTAGCAAATCGACTGTTTTGCACATTCAAAAATCTATCAATTAATAGGGAAATAACAATGAAAAATCAATACATGTTGAAAGGTCTAAAAATGACTGCAGCTTCACTTTTAATGGCAGCAGCAACTCAATCTTATGCAGGCACTTTTTCTCAAGATAAATTACCGAGTGAAGTACGCGTTCCAGCAGGACATGAAGTCGCTATGTTTACGATGGCAAAAGGCAATATCACGTGGGAATGTAGAGTAGATGCAACCAATAAAACAGAAGCAAAATGGGCATTTGCAGGTCCACGCGCTATTTTAAGTGACAATAAGGGCAATCATTTAGTGTCTTACTTTGGTCCTCCAGCAACATGGGAATCTCTTGATGGTTCATCAATTACTGGTACGCAGCTAGCCGTTTCTCCTTCAGCTAAAGGCAGTATTCCAATGCAATTAGTAAAAGCGAATGAGTCAGCTCGTCCGGGTGCATTAAAAGATGTCGCTTATGTACAACGTATTAATTTAAGTGGCGGTGCAGCACCAGCAACAGGCTGTAACATAGACAAAACAGGACATAAAGTAGTGGTTAACTACTCAGGCGAATACTTATTCTGGAAAGCAAAATAAACGACAGCTTTCATCTTTGAAAAACTATTTTCTAGAATAAGCGAGTTTAATACCTTAAGATGCCTAGTGACTTATACTGGGCTTTTTTTGGATTAAGGAAATCATTTGTCATCATCAACTGGATTTGATTATGAAGGTGTTCTACAACATTGCGCAAAAGGCGATCGACATGCTTTGATGCAATTGTATGAACAAGAGGCATCAAGACTACTCACTGTGGTTATGCGTATTTTGAAAAACCGTCCGTTATCCGAAGACGTAGTACATGATGCTTTTATTAAGATTTGGAAAAAGGCAGACACCTACCACCAAGAGCTTGGCTCTGCCCGTGGTTGGGTATATACGTTAACGCGTAATTTAGCGTTAAATGCATTGAAACATACTCATCGCCAAGTATTAGCTGAGCCAGATTTTCTACTCGACCTATGTGATAACCAAGTTTTAGCCTCAGCAGAACAACCAGATAATATGACTGAGTTAGCAGACGATCACCTTGCACAAGCGTCTCTACAAACCTGTTTAGAGCACTTAGAGCCAGAGCGTAAATTATGCGTATTACACGCTTATGTTGACGGTTACACACAACAAGAAATTGCTACATTGATTGATAAGCCACTAGGCACTGTCAAATCATGGATCAAGCGAAGTCTGAATGCTTTAAAGGAGTGTTTACAATGAATAAAAAGACACAAAAAACTCCTGATATAGATGAGGATTTAGCAGGACAATATGTCCTTGGTACGCTCTCGCCAGAAGAACGAAACGCTTTTGAGCTTCAGTTAGCTGACAGTGTTGAATTACAAAAATCCGTGAATCAATGGCAAAACCATTTTTTATCGATTACTGATAACTTAGCGCCAATAGCAGCGCCACAGCCTTTATCTGCACGTATTGAACGTAGCCTTGATGAACTTGAAAAACAACCGACACAAACAGAGAAAATAACGGCAAATACCTTCACTTCTTTTTGGCAAAACCTCGTGTTATGGCGCGGCATCTCAATGGCTTGTCTTGTGTTAGCCATGGTATTAGGGTTTAAACTGCAAACGGTTGAACCGATGCTGAGCGAACCGACTTACATCGCCGTATTAGTACAGCCAGAAAACAAAACACCAGGTTGGGTAATACAAACCAGTCACACGAATCAAATGCAACTAGTGCCATTAGGTGCAGTGGAAATACCAGAGGGCAAAGCGTTACAGTTCTGGACAAAAGCGGAAGGTTGGGATGCGCCGATATCATTAGGTTTAGTCAAAAAAGGCGAAACGCTTAATATAGATATTAACAAGCTACCAGCACTGACAGAAAATCAACTATTTGAATTAACAATAGAAGATGAAATGGGATCATCGACAGGCAAACCAACAGGCCCAATCACCTCGATTGGCCGTGGTATATCGATGTAAGCACGATGGATGAAGCCTCAGTGGAAGTAAAATCGACTGAGGCTAAATATTATAAGCCCCTATAAATAATTAGCGCCAATTCAAAATCAACTTCATCAGTATACCGATATACATACATTTAAAGGGTAATTGCTTTGAAGTGCTATTTACAAATACCACTAAAATAATTCATTGAATATATGCAATTATATTCAATGAATTAATCAACTGACTTTCCTTTTAAATTTCATTTTTTTGTCATATTAGCATCATACGATGGCTATATTCTCATATGAAATTAACAGTATTTGATTGTACTAACTCTAAAGGAATAGCCCATGTTACGCTTATCTATTGCACTCGCATTAACAACCCTGACCGCAGCTCCTATCGCTTTTGCCGACAATAAAAGTAAAGTTGCAACGGAATACGAAGCAACTCTTAAAACACATGCTCAACTATCTGCACAGTCATTTATTCTTCCACCTAGCAATGCAGCGGATTATTTTAACCAATCAGGACGCTTTACATCGAAAGATAATCATCGTTCAGATATACCTTATAGTATCTATGATGATGCAACAGATTTAGCTAGACCATTTCCAGGTCAACCACTACAAGGTTTTTCAGGTATCAAATCGCTTGGTGATAATAAGTTTCTAGTATTAACAGACAACGGCTTCGGCACAAAAGCAAACTCGGCTGATGCGATGTTAATGTTTCATGAAGTTGAAGTAAGGTGGGAAACAGGCCGTGTTGTCGTTAATAAAACAACTTTTTTATCAGATCCAAATAATAAAGTACCCTTTCCAATAACAGATGAAACAAGCGAGCAGCGTTATTTAACGGGAGAGGATTTCGATATAGAGTCGATTCAACCCGTTGATGACGGTTATTGGTTTGGTGATGAGTTTGGACCATGGTTAATCAAAACAAATAAGTTAGGCGTTATTCAAAATGTTGTTGCAACTAAAATAGATAATATGTCGTATATTTCTCCTGATAATGCATTTGTTAAACCTGCTAATCCAAACGAAACTGCACCTAAAATAAACACTAAACGTTCTGGTGGCTTTGAAGGGATGGCCATCTCAAAAGACGGGAAAACACTTTACCCTCTGCTAGAAAAACCTATGGTAGATGCTAAAACTTTAAAATCAGAAACCATCAATGGTCACCCAGTTCTTCGTATTTTGGCCTTTAACAATCAACAACAGCAGTGGTTAGATACTGTTCGTTATTATCCGTTAGAAGATGCCAACCACGCTATTGGTGATTTCAATATGATTAATGAAAACAGAGCCTTAATTATTGAGCGTGATAGCGGTCAAGGTGATGTACGTGAAGGTTGGGCATCAAACCCAGCTCAGTTTAAACGGGTTTACCTCATTGATTTACGAGATAAGGATGAAAATGATGTATTGCGTAAAATTGCATACATCGATTTAATGAAGATTAAAGATCCCGATGGAATTGCACCTCGAGGGACGATAGAGGGCATTTTTAGTTTTCCATTTGTGACGATTGAAGATGTTGACCGTGTAGATGAAAACACTATTATTATCGCCAACGACAATAATTATCCTTTTTCAGTTGGCCGCCAAAAAGGGCGAGCAGATGATAATGAATTTATTCTATTAGAGGTAGCAGACTTTCTCAAAGCGAAATAATATTATTTTATTGTAAACCAATTAATAACCTATCATCGTAAAATAACGCTAAACACCACAAACGAAAAAGCCCCAGCTTACATTAAAGTAAACAGGGGCTAAAACGGTTGGAGTTGGCTGATAGACTGAGCTCTGCCGCGTATAGTCACTCGCGTACGTCTGTAAATGCCCTGCAATCACCAAGTGATTTAAATATAAAACTAAAACCCTATAAACGAAAAAGATCCTGTTCACATAAAGTAAACAGGATCTAGAATGGTTGGAGTTAGCGAATAAACTGGGCTCTGTCATATATCGCCATTCGCGTACGTCTGTAAATGCCCTGAAATCACCAAGTGATTTAAATATTAAATTGAAACCCTATAAACAAAAAGACCCTGTTCACATAAAGTAAACAGGGTCTAGAATGGTTGGAGTTGGCCGATAGACTGAGCTCTACCGTGTATTGTCATTCGCGTACGTCTGTAAATGCCCTGCAATCACCAAGTGATTTAAATATTAAACTGAAAAGCTAAAAACGAAAAAGCCCCTAGCTTATTTGCATAAACTAGGGGCTAAAATGGTTGGAGTTGGTCGATAAACAGGGCTCTGTCATATATCGCCATTCGCGTACGTATGTAAATGCCCTGCAATCACCAAGTGATTTAAATATTAAACTGAAAAGCTAAAAACGAAAAAGCCCCTAGCTTATTTGCATAAACTAGGGGCTAGAATGGTTGGAGTTGGCCGATAAGCCGGGTTCTGTCGTGAATCGTCATTCGTCTAGGCCTGCAATCACTCACAGGCTCAAGCAACCTACCCGCTTCCAGCATGGGCCATGCCTCAGGAAGCCTATTTGGTTTTGCTTCGGGTGGAGTTTACCTTGCACTAATGATTACCCACTAGCCGGTGCGCTCTTACCGCACCCTTTCACCCTTACCTACTAATAAATTAGCAGGCGGTCTCCTCTCTGCTGCACTTGTCGTTAGCTCGCGCTACCCAGGCGTTACCTGGCACCCTGCCCTCTGAAGCCCGGACTTTCCTCCCCTCTTATTCCCTAGATAGCAAGCTATCTAAATTATAAAAGCGGCGACGATCTAGCCAACTCCGCGGCGGATTATACGGAAACCATTATAGATAACAAGCGCTTTGCAATGATACGAGAAAAGAATTATAAGTTCTCTAGTCCCCATTTATATAAATCATTTTTCTTAAGGTGATGTATTTCAGCAGTTATCGCAGCCGCTTTCTTAAGGGGTAACTCTTTTTTCAATAATGTCAGCGTTTTAATGGCTTCTACTGATAAGGCATCTTCGTTTTTACTGGCACCAGCTACCATTAATACAAACTCACCTCGACAATGATTGGTATCTTGTTGCAGCCATGCCAACATTTCACCTGCGGGTAAGACGTAAAAAGATTCAAATAATTTAGTTAATTCACGCGCAACGACTAATTTTCTTTCAGCTCCCATGATATTTATTATATGTTTTACTGTATCCTGCATGCGACGAGGAGACTCATAAAAAATCATCGTTTGTGTTTCTTCAGCTAAGGCGGTTAATTTTTCTGTTTTAGCTTTTTCTTTCACTGGCAAGAACCCTTCGAAAGAAAAACGGTCTGAAGGTAAACCAGCAGCAGAAAGTGCCGTAATTGCAGCACATGCTCCTGGTACAGGAACAACATCGACACCTGCTTCACGGCATTCATTAACTAAATGATAACCGGGATCACTAATTAATGGCGTGCCTGCATCTGAGATCAGTGCAACCGATTGCCCTGCTTTGATTTTTTCAATCAATACGCTACCACGTTGACGCTCGTTATGGTCATGAAGTGGGAAAGTGGGTTTACTGATTTGGTAGTAGCTTAATAACTTACCACTATGGCGAGTATCTTCTGCTGCAATTAAATCAACGTTTTTTAATATTTCGACTGCACGGTAAGTAATATCACCGATATTGCCCAAAGGAGTGGCGACAATATACAATTTTGCACTTATTTCGTTATTTAATTGATTTTTTTCAGACATATTTGACTCTATTAAAGTGTTAAGGATTGTTTAACTAAGGCTGCAATATTACACTATAGGCATCTTGATACCTATCTGAAAACTTATCTTGAATTAGTTTGATTAAAAAGGACAAAAATTTGACCATTGCAAATATATATAAAAGAGCTATCCATTTTTCTTTCATGGCACTGAGCATTATGCTTATTTCCGCTTGTTCTGGAGTAGGACAAGATAAAAAAAATGCACCGACTCTTTTTACTAACTTTTACGAAACAGCAGAATATTTATTACAAAGAGCTGAGATTGTAAAAGAACCTAAAAATACTGAGTGGCAATTAGCAGCGATACAAGCGCTTACTAAGGAAAGTAAATATGTTCTAGCAGATTCAGTTATTGAGTACTTACAAAACAAAACCTTAAATACTCAACAAAAAAATCACCTCACTTTATTGATAGCTGATAACCAATACGCACAAAACCAATTAGATAAAGCGATGGTTTCTGTTAAAAGTATTGATATGAGTGTGCTTTCAAAAGAAGCTAAATTACATTATTTAAAGTTAAAAACAGATCTGCATGTACGTAATAAAGAACATCAGGCAGCCGCTGACACCTTATTTTTATTAGCACCTATATTAACAAATAATGAGCAAAAACAGCGGTACAATGATCTACTATTAACCCAGTTGAACATGTTAGATACTGATGTTTTAAATAACGTAGACAAAGTATCATCAACAACTGATAACGATAATTTCAAACAAGGCTGGTATGCACTAGCGAGTGTTTATCACCGTTATCAATTGCGTACTAATCAATTAATACGTGGTGTTGATGCTTGGAAACTACTTTATCCAACTCACCTTGCATTAGCATTTATGCCGTCGCAATTACTTAACCTTGAAGAAGCTACGCCATACCAACCTTCTAAAATTGCGGTGTTATTACCTTTAACCGGTCGATTCAAGAAACCAGCTCAAGCAATACAATACGGTATTAGTTATGCATTTTATAACCAAGCTGAAGCCCAAAAGCAATCACAGGTAGAGCAGGAAAGCGGCGTAAGTAACTCAAGTGTGATCACCATTGAAGGTGATGTACAAGATGGCAGCCAAGTGTCTAATAATAGAATCATTGATAGAGGCTTTATTACTGCTCCTCCTCATATTTTATTCCTTGATACCAATACAATGACCATGCAAGAAATTGCAACTCAACTGCATAGCCAACATATCGACTTTGTAATTGGTCCTTTATTGAAACCGAATCTAAAAGCGTTATTACCGTTAGTTAAAGATATTCCAGTACTCGCGCTGAATAGTTTCCCTACTGAAGATGGTAGTGCAACGTCATCGATTCATTATGCTTTCCCACTTTCACCTGAAGGTGAAGCTGAACAAGCTGCTGAAATGATTTTCCAAGACAAGCACAAAAAACCTTTGTTATTTGCACCAAACTCAGACTTTGGTCGTAGAACATCAGCCGCTTTTGAAGCACGTTGGAAAGAATTAAGTCGTTCACAACAAGCATCTGGTAATGGTGTTGAGCTGTACCCTGCTGAAACGCACTTTTTCTCTAAAAAGACAGACTATGCGAAGTTCCTTGCTACTGCATTGCAAACGGACAAAAGCAAAGAGCGTAACAGTCAAATGCAAACTGTTTTAGGTAGAAAGTTAGAAACAGAAATTAGAAGTCGTGCCGATGTTGATGCGATTTACATTATCAGTAAACGTAAGCAATTAATGTTCATTAAACCGTTTATGTCGGTCGCTATTAGTCCATTTGCAAAAGAGATTCCTTTATATGCAAGTTCGCGTAGCCATGTGAAGGACTTCACGAATACTCAAGATAAAGAGTTAACGGGTATTACCTTCTCTGACGTTGCTTTTTTACTGGAAGATAAAACAGAAATGAATGAAAAAGTACAATCGGCATGGCCAAGACAGCGCCTTAGTACTTTACGCCTATTTGCATTAGGTAATGACAGCTACAGCTTAATTGAACAATTAAAGCTATTAGAAGTGATTGAAGGTTATAACTATCAAGGGTTAGTGGGTGAAATAACATTGGATGCGCGCAATACCATTAAAAGTAAGTTAAGTTGGGCAACGTTTCAGGATGGTAATTTAGTTGAAGCTACCTCGCCTATTTCAAGCCAGTAACTCTATTGGTGTTCAATATGAGCAACAAGCTTTAGCGTTTTTAAAGGCGCAAGGTTTGTTGCTTGTCTGTCAAAATTTTTATTGTCGATTTGGTGAAATAGATTTAATCATGTCTGATGATGACACGTTAGTGTTTATTGAAGTAAGATACCGCAAAAATCAAGACTATGGTGGTGCAACAGCATCGGTTACACTACAAAAACAAAAGAAATTAATTAAAACGGCAAAACATTATTTATCGCAATTAGATAATGAGCCTTATTGTCGTTTTGATGTCGTTGCTATCAGCGAAAAAACAACACAGCCACAATGGATACAAGATGCATTTCAAGAGTAACATGTCACATGATTAATGAAAAAATTCAAGCTCACTTTGCAGAGAGCATTCAAACTAAGATTGTTGCAGCAGAAGCCCTACCAGAGCAAATAGAAGCAGCGGCTCTATTACTTAAAGATTGTTTAATCAATGGCCATAAGTTGCTTATTTGCGGTAATGGCGGCGCTGCGGGACTCGCACAGATATTTGCTTCTCATTTACTGAATAAATATGAAACAGACCGCCCTGCTTTACCTGCCATCGCAATTACGTCTGATTCATCGTTAGTGTCTGCGATTGCCAGTGACAGCCATTTTGACCAAATATATGCACGTCAGATTTCAGCATTAGCACAACCGGGTGATGTATTAATTACAATCAGCCACGGTGGGAATAGCCGTAATATGGTCAAAGCGGTAGAAACCGCATTAAGTAAAAATATACAAATTATTGCAATGACTGGTGTTGATGGCGGTGAAATTGCAGGTTTATTAGGTGCAGATGATATTGAAATTCGAGCGCCAAGTGATAAAGGTGCACGAATTGAAGAGATTCACATGTTAGTAGTAAACTGCCTAAGTGACCTGATCGACCAACAACTATTTCCACAATATTAGGATAAATTATGACGCTGAAGCCTTATGTATTTTCGATTTTATTATCTACTTTTGTGCTACAAGGTTGCGCTGGCGGTTTAATTGTAGCCGCAGGTACCGCAGTAGCAGTAAGCAGCGATGAACGTAGTATTTCTCAATTAGTAAAAGATGACGACCTGTCTGAAAAAGCGATTGATGCAGTAATTGCTTCAAAAGCTTATAACGACAATATCCGTATTAATATTATCGCTAATAATAGTTATTTATTATTGGTTGGCCAAGTCGATACACAAGCGAATAGTAACGTCATTGAAAACGAGTTAAATAATGTACCTGGTGTCGTGGGTGTTTATAATCAATTACGTGTTAGTAAACCCATTGGACTTGTGCAAAAGACTAAAGATAGTTGGTTAACTACAAAAGTAAAAAGCCAATTAACCAGTCATGACAAAATTAATCCTTTGAAGATTAAAGTAGTGACTGAAAATGGTGAGGTATTTTTAATTGGTCAAGTGACACAAGAAATGTCTGATTTTGCTACTGAAGTGACGAGTAATGTGGAAGGGGTTCAACAAGTTATTAGGGTCTTTGAAATCACTCCAGTGAAAACAACAGACTCATAAAACAACAGAATACCATTAGCTGATTCACGCTAACTTATATCAGCAAGTATTAAAATTCGGTATAAGCAAGACACAAAAAAGGAGTGTTAAATCACTCCTTTTTTACATCTATCATTTTTGTATCTGTAATAATTTTATAATCGCTTTAACTTTATGCTCAAAGCTTATAAGCAAACATTGTAAATCCATTAAACATCTACCTAACATCCTGCTTACTGACATTCTGCTTCACAAGGCAATAAACAGCCGTAGATTTACTTTTTAACTCATTGCACTGCTCACACCAAAAACTCACTGCTCCGCACGCTTTTAAGCGCTGTAATGGCTGATGACACTCAGCACAATCAACATGAACAATGAAATCACTATTACAATTCAAACAGTGGCGTTTTAATTCACCACTGCGTTGTAATTCTGATTGGCAATCAGTGCAAAGTAATTGCATATTACTTTTTATTTTTACTGTTAGCGTAGTTACGTAGTAAACGTTGACGTTTATACATTTGATGCGGCGTTAATTTGTTACGACGACCTTCAAATGGGTTAGTCCCTTCTCTAAACTCGATGCGGATCGGCGTCCCCATAATCTCTAATGTACGACGGAAGTAGTTCATTAAATAACGTTTATAAGAATCAGCTAATTTTTTAACTTGGTTCCCATGAATAACGATTAATGGTGGATTGTAACCACCTGCATGCGCGTAACGTAATTTCACACGACGAGCGCCAACCATTGGTGGCTCATGGTCGTCTGTCGCCATACCCATAATACGTGTCAACATTGCTGTTGAAATACGTTTAGTTGAAGAGGTGTAAGCTTCATCTACTGATTCAAATAAATGACCCACACCTGTACCATGTAATGCTGAGATAAAGTGAATTTTAGCAAAATCGATAAAGCCTAAACGGCGATCTAATTCTGTTTTAACACGCTCTTTATCATACTCAGTCATGCCATCCCATTTGTTCACTGCAATTACTAATGAACGACCAGAGTTTAGGGTATAACCTAGTAGGCTTAAGTCTTGATCTGAAATACCATCGCGTGCATCAATAATTAATAGCACTACGTTTGAATCTTCGATCGCTTTTAAGGTTTTAATAACTGAGAATTTTTCAACGGTTTCACTTACTTTTTTACGCTTACGAACACCCGCAGTATCAATTAATACATATTGACGGCCATCACGTTCCATCGGAATATAAACGCTGTCACGCGTAGTACCAGGCATATCGAATACGAGTACACGCTCTTCACCTAAAATACGGTTAGTCAGTGTTGATTTACCTACGTTCGGACGGCCAATTAACGCAAGTTTAATCGGTAAAGCCGCTAAACGAGCTTGTTCTTCCGCGATTTTATCTTCGTCTTCGTCGTCATGATCGAGTGCGAATTCATATTCGTCTACTTCGTCTGTAACTGGATTTTCTTCTTGGAATTCTTCTAGTGCCGCATCAATCATTTGACGCACACCTTTACCGTGAGCTGCAGCAATGTGGTAAACCTCACCAAGTGCTAACGCATAAAACTCACCACAAACGGAATCTGCATCAATACCATCGGTTTTATTCGCAACTACCATGATGTTTTTATTTTGCTTGCGCAAGTGAGCAGCAATGGCTTGATCGGCTACGGTTAATCCAGCACGAGCATCAACGAGGAATAAAACAGCATCGGCTTCTTCAATTGCAATCAATGATTGCTCAGCCATTAAGGCATCAATGCCCTTTTCATCGCCTTCAATACCGCCGGTATCAATAACAATAAATTCAAGCTCTTCAATTTTAGCCTGACCATATTTACGGTCACGCGTTAAACCGGGGAAATCGGCAACTATCGCATCTCGGGTGCGCGTTAAACGATTGAAAAGAGTAGATTTACCTACATTAGGGCGACCTACTAAAGCGATGACTGGTAACATAAATTTTGTATATCCTATAAAACTAAAAAAGCCCCATGCACAGCAAGGGGCTACAGTATAGCGTAAAAACGAATTAAATTATTCTACATTTAATATCGGTTTTTCAATGGCGATTAAATCACCACTGCGTGTTTGTAAATAAAGGTGAGTAGAGGTTGCAATAGGCTCTATGTATAGCCCATCAGAGTCTAACTCTTGTTGCGCAACAAACTGACCTGTTTCACGGTCAATCCAATGTAAATAGCCTTCTGCATCGCCAACAACGATGAAATCATTTGCAACAGTAACACCCGTAACATTACGGTAAGCTAACTCTTTGTTAACCCAACGTTGTTCACCATCATCACGGTTTACCGCAAAGACATAACCACGATAATCGGTTAAGAAAATATCACGTCCTGACACGCTAATATCGTTATAGCCTGCGTATTTTTTAGACCATAGCTGTTGACCTTTCAATAGGTCTATCGCCACTAAATTACCATTGTAAGCGAGTGCGTAAACGATACCGTTCACAACAATTGGTTTCATATCAGCATCGGCTAAACGATCTAATTCAGTTGCACCATAAGGTCTTGCGACAGGGATCTGCCATAATGGCTGACCAGACTCTAATAAAGCAGCAGAAACATAACCATCAGCTCGACCGTAAATAATACCACCTTGTGACACACTAGGTGTTGCACTGCCGCGCAATGTTAATTTTGGTTGTGCATTTGCTAACGTCCAAACTTCTTCACCGGTGCTGCTATCTAACGCGGTTAGATCACCACGAGACGTATGAATAACAACAAAACCATTATCGTAAACAGGTTGGGCAATCACCTCACCAGAGACTTTGCTTACCCATTTGATATCACCATTTTCTGCATTTAATGCAAAAACTTGCGCATTTTCAGTGCCAATATAAAGAGTATCGAATCCTAAACCAATTCCACCCGACAAACGAGCAGAACGATTAGTAACGTTAAGTTCATGGTCGTCTAGGTCAATTGACCATAGTTTTTTACCCTTTTTAACAGAAACCGCTTTCACTTCTCCATCACGGGCGGCAACATAAACTGCTTTTTCATCAACAGCAGGTTGAAGTTGTGAGTAATACTTATCCACACCACTACCAATACTTGTTGACCATGCTATGACAGGTTTATACGTTGCTTGAAACTCTGGCAATTCCGCCATTTTAACGACGTCTTCTTCACTACTGAAAATAGAACAACCACTTAAGATTAAAGCGCTGCTAGCAATGACAGTTATATTTTTAATCCATTTAATCATTATATTATCTCAGTTTATTGAGCGGCATCTAACTTAGGAGCAGGAGCAACATTTGCTTTAGCAATGGCTAGATCATCTAACTGTAATTGTAAGATAGGATCAACACGACCTTCACTTGCATCAACGGCAGCTTGGAATGAAGTACGAGCAGACTCAATGTTGCCTTGTTTTAAGTAAACAGCGCCTTTACTTTGGTTAGCTTTTACTAAAAAGCCTTCTTCTGTAATGTTGTTTAATGTGGTCAAAGCAGCATCGTAATCACCTAACTCTGCATTGACACGCGCTAGACGTAACTCTATAACAGGGTTTAATGGTGCATATTCATTGCTTGCTAATAAATCAGTTAATTGTGTTTTTGCTAATGCAAAATCACCTGCTTGAACTGCTTCTTTCGCTAATAACATAGCCGCTAATGTTGCGTAGCTATTGCCTTCATTGTCTGCAATAAACGTTTGCATTTCTGTGGTGCTGTGTTCTTCACCTTTTGCATCATATTTAGCTAATACTTGCGCAAATTCAGTAGATGCTTGCTCTTGGCTTGTTGACACGGTTTCACCGTAATAACGCCATCCCCATAAACCAGCTAAGCCAATAACAGCGCCCACGACAAGCATCGTTCCGTTGTCGCTCCACCATTTTTTAATTGCATCAACTTGTTGTTCTTCTGTTTCATAACCTTCAATAATATCAACCACGTGTGTTCCTTACTTAATCTGTTATTTGATGAATATGCTTTATGCAAAGTAGGTAGGTAGTACCTTAACTAAGCTGTCAATTGCAACGGTTTGTTGCTCTGAATTTCCATGTAAGTCTTTAATTGTGACAGAGCCACTCTCTAACTCACTTTCACCTATAATTAAAGCAACTGAAGCGCCACTTTTATCGGCACGTTTCATTTGTTTTTTAAAGTTACCAGCACCACAGTGATGCATCATTTTCAAATGCGGTAGTTGGTCACGAATCAGTTCTGATGCTTTAAATCCTGCAATATCTGTACCTTCGCCAACTAAAATACTGTAAATATCAACATCACCTTTAACATCGTCGTTCAATTCTAAGGTTTCAAGCATTAAAATAATACGCTCTAAGCCCATTGCAAAACCAACGGCGGGTGTTGCTTTACCGCCTAGTTGTTCCACTAAGCCATCGTAACGTCCACCAGCACAAATAGTACCTTGTGAACCTAAGCTCGATGTTACCCATTCAAAAACGGTGCGATTATAGTAATCTAAACCACGTACAATACGTTCGTTAATCACGTATTTAACGCCAGCGGCATCTAAATAGGCTTGCACTTTTGCAAAATGCTCTGCTGTTTCGTCACCAAAATAATCAGATAGTTTCGGTGCATCTTCTAAGATTGCTTGAACGGCTTCATTTTTACTGTCTAGCACACGTAATGGGTTAGTTAACATACGACGTTTACTGTCATCATCTAACTTATCTTCATGCAATTGTAAAAATTCAACTAACTTCGCTTTATAAGCATTACGCTCTTCATTGCTACCTAACGAGTTTAATTGCAGTTCAACATGATCTTGAATGCCTAGCGCTTTCCATAAACGAGCAGAGAGTAAAATAACTTCTGCATCGATATCTGCACTAGCGATACCAAATGTTTCAATGCCTACTTGATGGAATTGACGGTAACGGCCTTTTTGTGGGCGCTCATGACGGAACATAGGTCCGATATACCACATTCTACGTTCTTGGTTATACAATAAACCATGTTCGTTGCCTGCACGGACACATGATGCGGTCCCTTCTGGACGTAAGGTTAAACTGTCACCGTTACGATCTTCAAAAGTGTACATTTCTTTTTCAACGATATCAGTCACTTCACCAATTGAACGTTTGAATAGATGTGTACTTTCTACAATTGGCATACGAATTTCAGAATAGCCGTAACTGCTGACTGTTTGTCTAATTAACGATTCTAATTTCTGCCAAACTGGGGTTTGTTCAGGAAGGGTATCGTTCATACCACGAATAGCTTGTATCTTCTTTGCCACAATGATTTCCGAATTCTGTCGATGAATAAAAATACATTCGAAATGTATTCATAATAAAATTGAGATTCATTATAAGGAAGTTTGTTGCTAGATGGAACAATGCAACTCGGCTTTGCTTGTTTTAAGGGTAATAAAAAGCCCAAATATCAAAAACATTTGGGCTTATCTTAGTATTTTCGATTAAAGCAGTGGTTAACAGCTACTTTAATGTATTCTTTCATTTTTATTGACTGACGCTTAATCTAAAATCGTATTAAACCAAAGATGAAATATTTGTATTCAATTAACTTTAAAAGTTAACCTTTTACAATAATTTGGCTTTCATCACTACGGCTAATACGTGCTCGGATTTTTGCTTCTAACTGATCAATCACGTTATCGTTATCAAAGCGATCTCGTTGACGAGTACCGTCTTCATAAAATCCACTTTTATTTTTACCGCCAGTAATACCAATATCTGACACTAATGCTTCACCGGGCCCATTAACAACACAACCAATAATTGACACATCCATTGGCATAACAACATCTTCAAGACGTTCTTCTAATGCGTTAACAGTGGCAATTACATCGAACTCTTGACGAGAACAAGTTGGACAAGCAATAAAGTTAATACCACGGCTACGAATACGCAGCGATTTTAGGATATCAAAACCGACTTTAATTTCTTCAACGGGATCAGCCGCTAATGAAACACGTAATGTATCACCAATACCTTGTGACAATAACAAACCAAGACCCACAGCAGATTTAACACTACCACTGCGTAAGCCCCCTGCTTCGGTAATACCTAAATGTAACGGTTGAATAATTTGTTTCGCTAATAACTGGTAAGACTCTACCGCTAATAATGCATCAGATGCTTTAACACTGACTTTAAATTGTTCAAAGTTCAAACGATCTAGTATATCGACATGACGTAACGCTGAATCAACTAGTGCTTGTGCTGTCGGTTCACCGTATTTTTCTTGAATATCCGCTTCTAATGACCCGCCATTAACACCAATTCGGATGGGAATATTATTGTGGCGAGCGCAATCAACAACGCTACGAATACGTTGCTCATTACCGATATTACCTGGATTAATACGTAAACAATCCACACCGTACTCAGCTACTTTTAAAGCAATGCGATAATCAAAATGGATATCAGCGATAAGTGGGATGTTGCATTGTTTTTTAATTTCACGGAATGCTTCAGCAGCATTCATAGTCGGTACTGAAATACGGACCATATCTGCACCAACAGCTTCTAAACGTTTGATTTGTGCAACGGTAGCAGCAACATCAGTGGTTAATGTATTGGTCATTGATTGAACGGTAATTGGCGCACCACCACCCACAGGGACATTGCCCACCATGATCTGTTTAGATTCGCGGCGTATAATCGAAGAGGTATGGCTCATTATATTTACTCTTAAAAAAGTTAAAGGTTATTACACGATTTTGATAAATCAATCATTTCAATAAATTGAGATGAGGACATGACTCGCATTCACTCTTTCTACAAATGCTTTACTAACAATACTTAATCTAACTTAGAATTTTTATTAGTAATATAATTTTAAGTTAAATTAATAAGTGCCTGCAAGTCTTAACTGATTTATTAAAGTGTTGCGTCAGCTTCCGTTGATGTCTCAGTAGGAACAATCTCTTCCTGGCTATCAATTACTTGGCTTTCATCTAACGGCGTTTCTATTGCTTGACTACCTGCCAATTGGTTATCTTCATCGATAAAGCTATTTTCACCAGGTTCAGGTAAACGCATGTGGATGTTTTCTGTATCGACAACGGCTTGGGGAAACAATGAAGCGGTCACATTTTCCCAATAATAAATAGTCGTTGCAATACCACCAATAAATAATAATAAAATAAACCAAGCAAACTTATTTGATGATTTTTTATTATTCGTCAAAATATAAGGATTACTTAATGTATTAACAGATTTAGCTGGACGGCTTAATTTTTGATATTCAGGGAATGATTGGAGATTTGATAAATGCACCACTTTACTATAATTGGCTAAATAACCACGCAAGTAGATCAGTGGATAGACTTTTTCTTCAATCAATTGTGCTAAATTATTTTCAATATCTTTGATAACGGTCGCTTTTAAATTAAGTTTAAGTGCAAGTTCATCAACGGAAAAATTAGCCGCTAAACGATGTTCTTGTAGTACCTTCCCTAGTGTAGTTTCATGTTCCGTTGCAGACGTATCATGTTCCGTTGTAGGCGTATCATGTTCAGTTATAGGCATAGTTTGCTCAGTCATAATATTTATTCGTTAAGAAATTTAAAGCTTGCTCAGATTCTGGGAACTGTTGTAAAAGTTGATTAGAATAGCGAGATAAACTGCTCTTCTTATCTGTAGCATAACTCAAACGAATCCATTGCCATAAACTTTCCGCTGTCGGTTTTGAATCTTTTTGAAAAGCAAATAAGTTAAGTATGGCCGTTGGGTAATTCTTTTCAGTAATATTTAATTTTGCTAATGATAAGTTTATTTCATTGCTGTTAGGACTATGCGATAAGGCATAACCATAATAAAAAATAGCTTTTTCATTATGGTTGGCTTTTTCAGCACAAATCCCTGCATTAGCATAAGACCGAGCCACACGCGTATAGTTCGGTGCAGAAATAGCTTTTAAGAAAAATGTTTCTGCTTTGTCATATTGGCCTTGACCACATAAGAAAGTGGCATAATTATGATTGGTATCGCCGTTGTCAGCATCTAATGATAAAGACTCTTTGTAGAATTCTTCTGCTTTCTCATTTTCATTCACTTTTTCGTAGTAATAAGCAAATATACGATGAACTTTGGCACTATCAGGTTGGTATTTTAAAGCGGTATCGAGGTTTTCTTTGGCTTGTTGCATTTGCTTATTTTCTAAATAAAGCAACGCTAGCTTAACACGTGTATCAGAAGCACCTTGAGGGTCAAAGGCCATTTTTTTACCACCGGGGCTATTTACTATAGTGGTGGTTTCACTTGAGACACAAGCAGAGATAAAGAAAACAGAAATTAAAGCTACAAATATAAAACGCATACATTCCTCATAAACTAAAAGCCGTACAGGAAACTTATTTAAGTATCCTATTGTGAAGTAACTTGATACTTGATGCATGTTTTTTTTAACTGTTCTTGAACTTTGCGCTTAAAGCACAAGAACAGTGTTAACTTTTAACTTATTTAGCTCTGTTGAACGCTGATATTTTCACCATGTTGACGTTTATTCATCGTACGTTTTGTTCGGTCAATAACATCACCGACCAATTGACCACAAGCCGCATCAATATCATCGCCACGCGTTTTACGAACAATAACAGTGTAACCGTATTCCATTAACACTTTATTGAATCGGTCTACACGGCTATTACTTGGTTTAGTGTAATCATTACCTGGGAACGGATTAAACGGTATTAAGTTGATTTTACACGGCGTATCTTTTAATAGATGTGCTAATTCATGTGCTTGATCTGTTGAATCATTAACATGATCGAGTAATAAATATTCAATCGTCACTTTGCCACGGTTAGCATTTGATTTACTAATATAACGTTTTACGCCTGCTAAGAAATCAGCAATATTATATTTATCATTGATTGGCATCATTTTAGAGCGCAGTTCGTCATTAGGTGCATGTAATGAAATCGCTAAAGCCACGTCAATTTTGTCACCTAAGATATCTAAAGCAGGTACAACACCCGACGTTGATAATGTGACACGACGTTTAGAAAGTGCATAACCTAAATCATCCAACATTAATTCCATTGCTGGAACGACATTATTTAGATTAAGTAAAGGTTCACCCATTCCCATCATCACCACATTAGTAATCGGACGAGTTCCACTTTCACCCATTACGCCAATGATTTTAGCAGCACGCCATACTTGCCCAATAATTTCAGACACGGTTAGGTTACGGTTAAAACCTTGTTGCGCTGTTGAACAGAAATCACACGCTAAAGCACAACCAACTTGTGAAGATACACATAAAGTTGCACGCTCTTTTTCAGGGATATAAACAGTTTCAACTTCTTGATTACCTACCGTCATCGCCCATTTAATGGTGCCGTCTTCACTGCGTTGTTCAACTTTTATTTCAGGTGCCACTATTTCTGCACGTTGCTTAAGCTTTTCACGTAGTGCTTTGTTGAGATCAGTCATTTGATCAAAGTCTTCACAGCCAAAATGGTAAATCCATTTCATGACCTGCTTAGTACGAAACGGTTTCTCACCCATTTCTGTGAAAAAATCTTGCAAACCTTGACGGTTTAAATCTAACAGGTTTACTTTTTTCTGACTCATTGGTGCCTCGACTGGACTGATTCGGTATAAATTGGGTGTGGATTGTACATATTATGAGTAGACGATGCTAGTCACAAATTTGAACTAAAAAAATACCCGAGTAAGTTATTACATCAGGTATTTGTTGTTTAAGGGTATTTTCAACGATAAGGCGATATAAGGGTTAATAATAGTTCATTTAACGAACGATTTCATTACCTATAAGTGACTAAAGTTTAATGATGATTTAATACATCATATTTTATTGCTAACGAGTTACTGATAGCAAACGCTCTATAATAAGACAGTCATTGGTATCACTTGATTTTGCTGCCAACTATAAAAAACAAGTGCAGGTAATCGATCACCACGACTGCTTACTGTTTTTTGTACATGCCCAGAACGAATAAGCATTTCAATCATCGGAGCAAGCCCATTTTGCTTTAAATGAAAATGTGTTAATAAAGTGACTTCATCTACACGTTGCTGTGTTTGTATATAAGTAGATAAACGTTTCAATATCATGCTTTGCTCCCTACTTTCTTAATTACTATTTCTATTAATTACTATTTCTATTAATTGCTATATCAATTTATGTTCAGCATTCATGGTTACATCTGCTAACAAGTTGCCTTTATGCTTTAACTTGTACAACACCCCTAAAATGATTAACACGCCTGACAGTAAATAAGCCAGACTGTTCATTGGATGGAGAGAAAAAGTAACGACTTGGTAATAAGCAACTGACACAATATAAGCAATGGCTGTTGACCATACCGCGACAAAGCGAGCCCAATTGACGCCGACCTCTCTGACAATCACCCCCATCGCAGCAGCACAAGGTGCATATAAAAGAATAAAGAGTAAATAAGCAAAAGCAGCTTCTTGGCTCACAAAAGCTTGTTTAATATTACTGTAGATAGTTAAGTCGACACCCTGCTCTTGCGCTGCATTTTCTAAGTTAGTTAAGTCACCAACATTGACACCCAGTGGGTCGGCGATATCAATTCCCATTAAGTTTTCAGGAATCGTTGCGACGGCTACGTTCAGTTTATCTAATAAAGTAAGTTCAACCTCATCTTCAGTATCGATACTTGAATATAAATTATTAAGTGTCCCAACAACGGCTTCTTTAGCAAAAATCCCGGTCACTATGCCAACAGTGGCAGGCCAATTGTCATTATTAACACCTAACGGTGATAATATTGGTGTGATAATTTGAGCACCTTGGCTAAGTAACGAACTGTCACTATCTTGATGACCAAAACTACCATCAATCCCCACCGAGTTAACAACATTTAAAATCGTCACGACCAATACGATGGTTTGACCCGCGCCAAAGACAAACCCTTTCAGCTTTTGCCATGTTTTAATTAACGTATTTTTAATGGTTGGAACTTCATAATCCGGTATTTCTAAAAACATATTCTCGCTTTTACCGGGCAATATAGTGCGGCTCAATACGAACCCTGTTAATACGGCCACTAGGATGCCAATTAAATATAATAAGAAGACGATGTTCTGTCCTTGCTCAGGAAAAAAAGCACTAGCAAATAAAGCATAAACAGGTAAACGTGCGCCACATGACATAAAAGGCGACATAATGACCGTGAGTAATCGTTCGCGTTCTTTTTCTAAGGTTCTTGCCGCCATCACCGCTGGCACAGTACAACCAAATCCAACAATCATAGGAACAAAAGACTTACCCGGTAAACCGATAAATTGCATTAATCGGTCAATCACAAAAGCCGCTCTTGCGAGATACCCTGAACTTTCTAATACGGCTAAAAACAGATATAAACAAGCGATGACAGGTATAAACGTCATAACCGTTTGAATACCATTACCAACACCATAAGCAAGTACGTTAATAATCCACTCGGGCGCATTAATCACACCTAACCAATGAGCGGTTTCATCTACAAAAATAGCGCCTGACGCAATATCAAAGAAATCAATAAACGCGCTACCAATATTGATGGCAAACATAAACATTAAATACATGACTAACAAAAACACGGGAATGCCCGTATAACGATTTAAGGTAATAGCATCAATTTTTTCAGACAGTGTTTTGCTTAAATGCCGTTTTTCTCTCACGGCTTGTTGTGTTAATGCATAAATAAAGGTGTAGCGCACATCTGCGATGTGTAAATCTAGATCAATGGATAATGAATTTCTAAGGTTATTGATCGTCGTTTTATTCTGAGTATTAACACCTGACAATATAGAGTGGTCACCTTCAATGCATTTTATCGCCAACGCTACTTTATTGAGATGCCTTTTATGATTACATTCTTGATGTTGCTTATCATCTATGATTGTTGTTATGTCATTAATGACAGGCTGTAATTCGTTTCCGTAATCGAGTGATAGATGATGATTTAAATTAGTAAGATCTAGACTAGTAAAAGTACGCGTTAACTTTTTTACGGCTTGCTGATCATGCGCAGATAAACAAATAATAGGACAACCTAACTGTTCACTTAATGTGTTTACGTTAATCACTAAATGTTGCTTATCGGCTAAATCCATTTTATTTAAGACCGCAACAACAGGTAAACCAAGCTCTAATAATTGTACCGTTAGATATAAGCTCCTTTCTAAACAACTGGCATCAATAATATTCAATACAATATCAGGCTCATTTTGCATGATATATTCGAATGCAACACGTTCATCTAATGAACTTCCTAGCTGATCATTATCAAGATTATAGATACCTGGTAAGTCGATTATTTTAACGCTTTTATGGTTATCTAAAGTGAAATGCCCAGTCTTTTTCTCAACAGTAACGCCACTCCAATTTCCGACACGCTGATGACTTCCAGTGAGTGCATTAAATAAAGTGGTTTTACCTGAGTTGGGATTACCGATCGTCGCTATATTTAAGATCATATTAGCGCTCCACTATAATTTGCTTAGCGATACTTTTACGTAATGCAATAGCGCTATTAGCGCATCGAATCGCAATCGGATCTCCTAGCGGTGCGACACGTAATAGTTGGATTTTAGCTTTAGGTAAAAAACCAAGGTTAAGTAATTTTTTACGCATCACAGGCTCAATGCTATTAATGTTAATAATACTGGCGGTTTCGCCTATTTTTAATTCTGACAATATCATGATTAACCCTTACTCTTTTTCGTTCAAAAAATGCGTTTATTGTTTGAACCTGTTAATGCTATAACAAGTAAATTAATACAAACTATTATCATTCACAACAAATAAACAGCGCTAACAACAGGTATAAACACGTCCTTTGTTTTAGATCAATTTAGTCGGGTGAACACATCTGTTTTAGAAGAAATTTTAGCGGTGTTTTACATCTGCAAGAGGAACAGGTATAAACTAGATGAGAAATTAATTGGTGGAAATAATTATGGATTTTGGTGAATTAAATTTAGTCTACTCTACAGACGGTGGAAAAGTAGAAAAGACAAAACAGAAACAAACAGCCCCTGAGAGTGATGGTGTTATCCGCTTACATCGAGAGACTAAAGGCCGTAAAGGTAAAGGTGTCACTTTAATTAAAGGCTTACAGCTTGATGACAAAGCCATTAAAGCATTAGCAAAAGAAATTAAAAAGCGCACTGGTTGCGGCGGCACTGTCAAAGACTTCGTTATTGAAATCCAAACGGATCAACGTGAGATTATTAAAACAGTATTAGAAAAGCAAGGTTATCAGGTTAAGCTAGCTGGCGGGTAATTAGCGCACCTTTAACTTTTTAAAAGGCATAAAAAACCCGATGATTAACGCATCGGGTGTCATTTTATTCGCTTAAATAAAGCATTATGTTTCTGCGATTATTTAGACACCAGAGGTGCTGAATCAAAACGAATACCAGACCAGCCATTAATCATAAATTGACGAATATTTTGATGATCACTTGCTTCAGGATGCCCTAAAACATCATTACGGTAATAGATACCAAAACAAGCTAAGGTTTGTTGTTCAGTTAATTCATTTAATTGCGAAAATGAAAAAATCTTACATGAACCTGAGTTTTCACCTGCCGCATTGCTTTGTTGACCATTAGTAAAAGCCGTTTCACTGAAGTCGTAATTTGCTTCAATCACTGCCATTGTGTCAGTAAATTCAATTGTTTCTGGTTGTGTCTTTAGTTTTGTTAAAAAATCACTTAATAGCATGATACTTCCTATATTATTTTCTTCGTTTGATATTGTTTTCTTGTATTTCTTTCTTAGCTTCTATTAATCTTCTTCAAAATAAATAGTTTTATTTTGTGGTAAATTCTCAGGGCTAACAGACTCACCTTTAATACATTTTTCTTCGTCTGCCCATTCACCTAAATCAATTAATTGACAACGTTTACAGCAAAATGGTCGATACAAACTCTGTTTATCCCAGACAACTTGTTTTTGACAAGTTGGGCAATTAACCTTCATTTATTTTCCTTACCTTTAACAACATGAAACAATCTTAAATACTGATGTAATTTACTAAGCTTTTAACAAAAAGTCTGCTCAAATTCAATATTCTCTGCCTGGCTATTTTCTGCATTGGCATTCATGAATCGAACAGAGTAGCGATGTTTATGCCCAGAGATCATAGGGTAAGCTTGTAAAGCGGGATCAACACTGAGAATGATAAATAATGCATGTTCTACTTCACCTTGGAAAAAACCATTTTTAGCTTGTTGCGTTGATTTGATGCCTTGATGACGTCTCATTTTCAAAAACAAAGATAATGCGCGATCTAAGACCGTAAAGTATTCAAACCATTGTTTAGTATCTTTTCTTTTTAATTCGATAGATTGAGATGACCAGAAATGAAACTGCGGTAAATCGAAATTACAACATCCACCAGGAATGAAAAATCGTTGCTTTAATGAGGTTAAAAAACGGCTATCTTTAAAGAACTTAAGTTGTTTAGACATGACTAATAAAGCACTGATTAACTCACTAATTTCTATCATTAATGCTTTAATCGCTTCAGTATCAGCTTGCTCACTACTTAACCAAGATTGCATTTCTTCTAACAATGAACGTAAGTCTTTAATTAAGTCGTGACGAATATCACTGCGATCACTCAATTCAATTAATTCAAATAATGATTTGAAATAAGTCACAGTATCACTGTCATTGTCCAGCGAAATACTTTGTTTAATTTGTAGAAAAAGACATTCAAAGCGTAAATAGCTACGACTTTTTTCTGTTAAGGGGTATTCAAAGGCGATCATAAGGCGTCTATTTATTTTATAAAAAAGTAAGGTTACATGAATAAGTCATTACTAAACAATCAAAAAGCCTACTTTTGTATAGATAAAAACTGTAAATGTAACATGTTAACTTGCTGCTTCAATACAACAAGGTCTGTACTGCTATTATCAATAATATAATCAGCTTGCTCTAGTCTAAGCTTTCTACTAATTTGTGCATCCATAATAGCTTGTATTTGTGCTGTTGAGTTACTATCTCTTTGTGTTGCACGTTCAATTTGTAAAGCTTCTGTAACATCAACCACTAATGTGTAATCAGTATACTTTGTCAGCTGGTTTTCTAGTAGTAAAGGTGCTTCTAATATCACATATTTACTTTGCGCTTGCTCAAGTTGTTTCAATAACGTATCACGGATAATAGGATGCAATAAATTATTCAACCACTGCTTTTTTGTTTCACAGTTAAAAATGATATTTCTAAGCTTTGCTCTATCTAATTCACCGTTAATATTTACGACCTGTTTACCAAAATAAAGTTCAATTTCAGCTAAAGCTGGTTGCCCAGGTTCTACCACTTCTCGTGCTACTTTATCAGCGTCAACTACATCAATCCCTAACGCAATAAATTCTTTTGCTACAGTTGATTTCCCACTACCGATACCACCTGTTAAACCAATGATTAAACGCATACTATTTCCACTTATTATTGCTATTTTTATTGTTAGGGCTTGTTGATTTACTTTATCTAACACCGAGTTTATTATTTTATAAGAGTTAAGTATTTAGATCATTGGTATTCAAAGACCATTAAGGTAATATTTGCTTTTTTTACCGCTGTCTGGAAATTTACCATGATTGAACAAGAAATTGCACAAAGTGTTACCTTAGCTTTAAATGAAGACTTAAATGGATTATCTGCTGCAGAAGGTGATATCACCGCTAATTTAATACCAGAAGATAAACGTTCAAAAGCAACGGTTATTACACGTGACGGTGCTGTTTTCTGTGGTAAAGCATGGACTGATGAAGTGTTTCATCAATTAGGTGGTGAAGTGACGATCACTTGGCATGTCGAAGATGGTGATAGTGTACCTGCAAATAGCCCTTTATTTACGCTTGAAGGCCCTGCAAGAATTTTGTTAACCGGTGAACGTACTGCGTTAAACTTTATTCAAACACTGTCAGGCATTGCGACTACAACTAAATATTACTCAGATTTAATTAAAATGACTGAGTGTAAATTATTGGATACACGAAAAACCTTACCCGGTTTACGTAATGCCTCTAAATATGCAGTAACCTGTGGTGGTGGTTTTAATCACCGTATTGGTTTATATGATGCTTACTTAATTAAAGAAAATCACATTATGGCCTGCGGTGGAATCAAACAAGCCATCGCAGCAGCAAACCTACAACATCCTGAGCGTTGGGTAGAAGTGGAAGTAGAAAGTATCGACGAGCTTAAACAAGCCCTTGATGCGGGTGCACAACGTGTCATGTTAGATAATTTCAGCATTCCAATGATGTTAGAAGCCGTTGCTATTAATAAAAGTAACCCACAACAAGCTGATTTAGAAGTGTCAGGCAATGTCGATAATACAACGATATTAAGCTATGCAGAAACAGGAGTCGATTATATTTCTGTAGGAGCGTTAACAAAGCATGTACATGCAGTGGATTTATCGATGCGTTTTATTTAACAATTTGAATCAGTTATTAACTGAGTTTATAAATAATTCGCTAGTAAACAAATATTATTGAATTTAAATAGTCTCATTATTTTAAAAATTTCCTACACTTATTGCTTGAACTCACGAGATATTTATATTTTGCTAAGTGTAGGAGCGTTTTATGACTTCATTATTTTCCTTTCAAAAAATCGCCTTTTCTTATCTGAAAAAGAGTCAATTTACTTACTATCTGCTTAATAGCATGGTTATGTTAATGCTTTCGATGTCTGCCGCTATTGCTAAACCCCCTCCCATTCAGCTTGCGACCAATTACCGACAAGATATTGATGTCACACAATATTATGTAAGCGAAAAACTTGATGGCATTCGTGCTTATTGGGATGGCCATCAACTGATATCCAAACAAGGGAATGTTTTTACAGCTCCCACATGGTTTATTAAATCATTTCCAACCACTGCAATGGATGGAGAATTATGGATAGCAAGACAGCAATTTGAAAAAGTCTCCGGCATTGCTCGCACTCAAGATAATCAAAATGAACAGTGGAAAAAAATCAAGTTTATGATTTTTGACTTACCTAACAACAGGACCTCATTTGAACAACGTATTAATGAGATGAGAGCATTAGTCGCTGACACTAGTAGCCCTTATTTACAAATGATCGAACAACAAAAGCTCCCCAATACAGAGGTGTTATTTGATTTGCTAAATAAAGTGGTAATGGGCAAAGGTGAAGGTTTAATGCTGCACCACCAAGATGCTTTATATCAAACAAAGCGAAGTCGTGACTTAATGAAACTGAAGAAATTTGAAGATGCAGAGGCCACCGTTATTGCTTACTTACCGGGAAAAGGAAAGTATGAAGGTTTACTAGGTGCAATACTGGTAAAAAATGAAGAGGGAGTCACCTTTAAAATAGGAACAGGATTTAGTGATAAGGAGAGAAGTAACCCTCCCCCAATAGGCAGTCTTATTACGTATCGCTTTACAGGAAAAACCAACAATAACATCCCTCGTTTTGCTTCATTTGTACGTATTAGAGTAATTTATTAATAACGGTTAAGTTAGCTTTAGGAAAATCATATTGGGTGAGTTCAGCAGCGGTTATCCATTTAATCTGTTGCCCTTCAAGCGACGTTGCTTGACCTTCATACTCTGTGACTAAATAAAAATGTAAACTTAAATCAACGTCATCATATTGAAAGTTTAATGAATCAAACAAGCTATACTTTGTAGCCGTTAAACCCACTTCTTCTTTTAACTCTCGCAACATAGCGACTTCAAGCGCTTCGTTTTGTTCTACTTTCCCACCAGGAAATTCCCACTTACCCGCCAAATGTTGTCCCTTTTGGCGACGGCTAATCAATAGCTTTTTATGTTCATTTTGCACGATAGCGATACTAATCATTTGCTTTGGCATTGTTGACCCTTTTTATTTTTATACCGATTATATTAAATATCTTATCTAAATTTTGCGCTGGAAAAACAGTTCAATTCAAGGCGTAAATGGCTGTTCCCTTTGCGAAATTTACAACAAGGAAGTGGGCTATTTTAACAAGTAAAATAGAGAAACTATTTATTGTGATTAGTATTAAAGCAATAAAAAAGGCGGTCTTCAATGAAGCACCGCCTTTTACTTAGTAAAGAAGATTAAGCTTTCTTCGTTAGCCTTTAACCTAACTTACCATGACATTGCTTGAACTTTTTACCTGAACCACATGGGCAAGGATCATTACGCCCTACTTTTTTATCTTGGCGGACAAAAGTATCAGCAGGCTCATCAGCAGCTTCTTTTTCTTCTCCATCACTATTAATTTGTGCATGTTGAAATTGAATATTAGCTTTTGCTTCTTCTTCACGACGTTTTTCTTGAATTGCCTCAGCTTCTTCTCTGCTTTGAATTTGTACTTTCGATAAAATACCAACAACATCGGCTTTTAGGTTTTCTAACATCGCAATAAACAACTCAAATGATTCACGCTTGTACTCTTGTTTTGGATCTTTTTGCGCGTAACCACGTAAATGAATACCTTGACGAAGATGATCCATTGCCGATAAATGTTCTTTCCAAAGCATATCAATTGTTTGCAACATGACAGACTTTTCAAAACCAGCAATAATAGACTCGCCTACTTGCTCTTTTTTATCTTGATACACTGCTTTTGCATGCTCAAGTATATTTTCTCGAATCGTTTCTTCTTGTAAATTAGCATCATCAACTAACCATTGTTGAACAGGTAATTCGACTAAGAAGTCATTTTTCAAACGGTTTTCTAAGCCTTCTAAATCCCATTGCTCTGTAAGTGAATGCAATGGCACATATTCATCGATACACGCATTGAAAACATCATCCCAAATTTGCTCAATATTTTCTGTAATGTTTTCACTATCCATTACACCGTTACGTTGTTGATAAACTACTTTACGCTGGTCATTAGCAACATCATCAAAGTCTAATAGAGATTTACGCATATCAAAGTTACGGCCTTCAACTTTGCGTTGTGCATTTTCGATAGCTCTAGTCACCCAAGGATGCTCAATGGCTTCGCCATTTTCCATGCCTAATTTTTTCATCATATTAGACACTTTTTCAGACGCAAAGATACGCATTAGCGAATCTTCCATTGAAAGGTAGAAACGACTTTCACCCGCATCACCTTGACGCCCAGCACGACCACGTAGCTGATTATCAATACGTCGAGATTCATGGCGCTCTGTACCAATGATGTACAATCCACCTGCCGCTAATACTGCCGCTTGATCTTCTTTCCAAGCTGCGGTTTCAGCAATGATTTGTTCTTCAGTCAGTGGACCTAATTTTTCAAGACGGTTTTGTAAATTACCACCAAGCACAATATCGGTACCACGGCCGGCCATGTTAGTAGCAATAGTAACTGAACCTAATGCGCCAGCATGAGCAATAATATCAGCTTCTTTTTCATGGAACTTAGCATTTAGTACGCTGTGCTTAATGTTTGCCTTAGTCATTAATGTTGATAATAACTCAGAACTTTCGATAGACACTGTACCGACCAACACTGGTTGGCGACGCTCTAATCGAGTATTAATATCCTCGATAATTGCTTGATATTTTTCAATCTCAGTTAAGTAAACTAAGTCACCGCCATCTTTACGTACCATAGGACGGTTAGTTGGAATAACAATGGTTTCTAACCCATAGATAGATTGGAACTCAAATGCTTCCGTATCCGCAGTACCGGTCATACCACCTAGTTTTTCATAAAGACGGAAGTAGTTTTGGAATGTAATTGACGCTAGCGTTTGATTTTCATTTTGAATTTTAACGCCTTCTTTCGCTTCTACTGCTTGATGTAAACCTTCAGACCAGCGACGACCCGGCATTGTACGGCCAGTATGTTCATCAACAATGACCACTTCACCTTCAGCTGTCACGATGTACTCAACGTCTTTTTCAAATAAGGTATGAGCACGTAATGCCGCATTAACATGGTGCAATAAACTGATGCTTGATGCAGCATATAAAGAAGTATTTTCTTCTAATAAGCCACGTTCTTGTAAAATAAGCTCAACTTTTTCTTGTCCACGTTCTGTTAACAATACTTGCTTACTTTTTTCGTCTACCGTGAAATCACCTTCACCAACGTACTCTTCTGTATCTTCTTTATCTTGCTGTGTTAACAATGGGATAATAGTATTCAGTTTAGTATAAAGCGTTGGGTCACCATCGGTAGGGCCAGAGATGATTAACGGCGTTCTTGCTTCATCGATTAAGATTGAGTCAACTTCATCGACAATCGCATAATGTACGCCACGCATAACACGTTGAGAAGCTTCAAAAGCCATGTTGTCACGTAGGTAGTCAAAACCAAATTCATTATTTGTACCGTAAGTAATATCTGCGGCGTAGGCTGCGCGTTTTTCTTCACCGCTCATGCCAGATAAATTGATACCTATAGATAACCCTAAGTATTCAAATAACTGTGCATTCCACTCAGCATCACGACGTGCTAAATAGTCATTCACGGTAATAACATGGACACCTTTACCAGTTAAGGCATTTAAGTATGCAGGTAAAGTTGCCGTTAATGTTTTACCTTCACCAGTACGCATTTCTGCGATTTTGTTTTCATTTAGCACCATGCCGCCAATTAGCTGCACATCAAAATGACGCATACCAAAAACACGCTCTGATGCACTACGAACAACTGCAAAAGCTTCAACTAAAATATCATCAATCGTTTCACCATTAGCAAGACGCTCTTTAAAATAAGCTGTTTTAGCTTTAAGGTCTTCTTCAGAAAGAGCCTGAATCTCAGGCTCTAATTTGTTAATTTCATTAACAATTTTGCGAAGGTTTTTTATATAACGGTCATTTCGACTGCCTATTATTTTTGTTATTATCGATGTGATCATTTGCTTTTCTCATTGTAAAAAGTCGGATAAAAGTTGCAATTTAACTTGGTAATCTTTGTATATAATAAATTGGGTTTATTTGCCTGCCATCTTTAATGACTTCATAATGGACGTGTGGCCCAGTAGACCGCCCCGTAGTGCCCATTACGGCAATTTGTTGGCCTTTTTCAACAACGTCACCAACAGATACAACTATTGATGATGCGTGTGCATAGCGCGTTTTCAAGCCGCTACCATGATTAATTTCAACCAAAAAACCATACCCTGTTCTCGCTTCAGATGTTGTTATCACCCCTGCTGCGGTAGCATTAATAGGCATACCTGTATAACCTGCGATATCCACGCCTTTATGGCGACGTAAACGACCAGTAAAAGGGTCAGAACGAGTACCAAATGGTGAGGAAATCCAAGAGCCTTCATTAGGCACAGGACGACCAGAAATAAACAGTTCATCGATTAGATGGAGGTTGTTTAATGTAATTTCAAGCTGTTGTAGGAGATTTTGACTCTTTTCATACTGATTTGCGAGCTGTGAAACACTTTTATTTAATATTGTTAATTTTGATGGAACAGCAATAGCAGACTCATCAAGGTTATTTGCTGAATTATCAGCTTCAGTATTTTGCTCTACATTTTCTTCAATACTTTGATTTAACTCAAATTCAAACTCATCTTTCGGAAAATTTAATTTCTCAATCAGGCGCTCGCCTAGGCTATTTAACTTAATACCTTGTGCTTGTAATTGCCCTACTTTTTCAGCCAATGATTGTAGTTGTAGATTAGTTTGAGACTCCATAGAATGAAGATATTGTTGCTTAATTAAATTTCTTTCATGTAATGAATTTTTTTTGTGTTGTATTAATTGTTGGTGGTAGTGAGATTGTAATAACCAAGCACTGGTCATCAATAATGCTACCGTAGATATGCAGATAAAAATAAATATCGATCTTGTTATAGAAAAGCTATGTTTAATCTCCTTCCTATTATAAATAACCGTTATACTCATAAACTTAATTCACTATTGATGGCTGTTATGACAACACATAAAAAACAACCTAAACCCATCTCATTATTGCTGAAGAAAAATAACTTTCAGCAGAGCACATCATTGATTTCTAAATTAGATATAGTACTACAAAGGTTTTTAAAACAACACAACATCAATGGCTGTCGTATAGGAAATGTTGAAAATGGGAGCTTGATTATAGAAAGTCCCACCTCACTTTGGCTACAACGTTTACAATTTATACGAAGCGACATCTTAACTGAGTTACGTCAGCATCATTCTTCTTTAATCAGCATCAAAGTAAAGGTAAATCCATCTCTTGCGAAAGTAAGTCCGGCATTGATAAAAAAGAATAAACCAGTCAAAAAACGAGCTCAAAAAATGAGTAAAGATATTGCTGATTCTTTCTTAGCATTAGCAGAAAATGCAGATCCAAAATTAAAAAAAGCATTACAGTCGTTAGCCAAATTTTCAACCAACAAAAGTGAATGAAGAAAACACTCACTAAAAACTAAAAAGACATTCTGACGTAAATTTGTTATTCAGTGGTTATTCGGTGGCCGCATAGCAGCAATGATTAAGCCACTTATAATTCTACATTCAAGAGCTAAAAAAAAACCACTTTAATTACATAAAGTGGTTTAGCTATTTTTTAATGTTGAATGTACCGAAATAAGCACATTACAACTTAGCGATCATTAAGCAGGAACAAATAATGGCTCAATGTATTGTACTGGAGACTCGCTAACAGGTTCTTCAAATGTCACCATTTCAAATGCTTCAGCATCTGCTAATAATGCACACAATAATTTGTTATTTAATGCATGACCTGTTTTAAATGCTTTTAAATGGCCTAAAATAGTAAAACCAGATAAGTATAAATCACCGATAGCATCTAACACTTTATGTTTAACGAATTCATCTTCGTAACGTAAACCTTCAGGGTTTAATACGCGGAATTCATCTAGACCAATTGCATTGTCTAAACTTGCTCCTAGCGCTAAATTATTAGACTGAAGGTACTCAACACTTTTCATGAATCCAAAAGTACGCGCTCGACTGATTTCTTTAACAAATAAGTCACCAGAGAATTGCATTTCAACATGTTGATTTTGACCTTCAAACACAGGATGATCAAAATCAATTTTAAAATCTAAACTGAAGCCATTATTAGAAGGTTGTAATTCAGCCCACTTGCCTTCTTCTTCGTCTTCAACACGTATCGTCTTTTTAATACGGATGAATTTCTTAGCTGCATTCTGTTCTTCAATGCCTGCAGACTGTAGTAAGAAAATAAAAGGACTTGCACTACCATCCATAATTGGAATCTCAGGAGCATCAACATCAATAATAATATTATCGATGCCTAAACCAGCAAGCGCTGCAGATAAATGCTCAACAGTAGAGATTTTCTGCCCTTGATCATTAACTAAACAAGTACACAAAAGAGTCTCTTGCACAGCTTGCGCATGAGCTTTAAAGCTTACAACCGGATCAAGATCGATTCGACGATAAACAATACCTGAATTAGCAGGTGCAGGATGTAACTCAATCGTTACTTTATTCCCAGAATGTAAACCAATACCTGTCGATTTCACACTCTTCTTTAATGTTCTTTGTTTAATCATTAAATGATCTCCAATACGATTTTATCTACTGCCGACTATAACAGTTTGAGACCCAGATCACAAACTGTTATATTTTCAGAGTTAATTTAGTTATCTGCTTGACGTCTTAAAAAAGCAGGAATATCTAAATAACTCTCAGCACTTGTTTTATCTTTAACCTCAGCAATCGGTTCTACTACTTCAGGTTCAGCCTGAACAGCTTCTTCAGATGCTTTAGCTAATGCTTGGTTTTCTGCTTCTGTATCAGCATTAATAGAGTTATCGGCAGCAGTTGATTTTTCTGTAGCATCATTAACATCTTTTTTCTTATTTAATGTTGGATTCTTAACTACATTTAGCTCTGATTTACGCTCACCGATACCTGTTACAATAACTGTCACGTGTAATTCACCACTATCAAGTGTTGGGTCAACCGTTACACCGATAATATTTTGTGAATCTTCAGAAGCAAATTGTTTCAGTGCATCACCGACTGTATGGTATTCATCCCAACTAAAGTCGATACCAGCAACAATATGTACTAATACGCCACGTGCATCAGAAAGATCAACATCTTCTAATAATGGACAAGAAATAGCTTCTTCTACCGCCTCTTCAGCACGATTTTCACCAGAAGAAACACCAATCCCCATTACTGCCGTTGTACCCGCTTCAGTCATTACTGTGCGTACATCGGCGAAATCGATATTAATAGTACTCTCTTCGTTATTAATGATAGACGAGAAACCAGAAACTGCATCATAAAGTACACTGTTAGCCGCACGAAGTGCGTCTAAGAAAGTAATACCACGAGGCAATGATTTTTGTAATTTATCATTTGGAATTATTAATAATGAATCTATATTTTCCGATAAACGAGCGATACCTTGGGTTGCGTAGTTCATACGCTTACGGCCTTCAAACATAGAAGGCTTTGAAACCACACCAATCGTTAACGCGCCTTCTTCTTTTGCGATTTCAGCAACAACAGGACAAGCCCCAGTCCCTGTACCGCCGCCCATACCTGCAGCAATAAAGACTACATCTGCGCCTGTGACGATTTCGCGAATTCGTTCTTTATCTTCAAGTGCTGATTTGTAACCAATTTCTGGATTCGCTCCTGCACCTAAACCATTAGTAATGTTAGCACCCAGTTGCAGTCGAATATCTGCTTTAGATGAACGTAATGCCTGAGCATCAGTGTTCATTGCAATAAATTCAGCACCTGTTAAGCCTTTTTCGATCATATAGTTGATCGCATTACCACCACCACCACCTATGCCAATAACTTTAATTACGGCTTGTGCTGAATGGTCTTCATCATCGATTATTTCAAACATTTGATTCTCTTCCACTCTATTAACTTCTTGTGACATCGTTTGTTACCACCCAATCCATGAAACTTGATAACTAATATTCTTTTTTAATCCAGTTCTTTACTTTACTGAACATACTTGCAAAACGATTCTCAGGTTCAGCTTCTTCTTCGCCTGCAAATTCGTCATTTTTATAACGTAATAAACCAACTGCTGTTGAATAAGCAGGAGAGTTTACATCATCTGCTAGACCTTGAATATGTTGTGGTTTACCAATTCTAACTTGGATATTACCAAAAACTGCTTCAGCTACTTCAACTAATCCCTCGATTTGTGCAGCACCACCCGTTATCACCACACCTGCAGCTAACTGTTGGTTTAAGCCTTCACGAGCAAATTTGTCATTTAACTTATAAATTTCATTTTTAACCAATGTTAAAAGTTCACTATAACGTGGCTCAATAACATCAACTAAAATTGAACGTTGGAGGCTACGTGCAGGACGTCCACCAACACTCGGTAATTCAATAATTTCATCGTCTTCAATTAACGAACGATCCAAACAACCATATTTCACTTTCACTTCTTCAGCAGAAGTGGGTGGTGAACTGAATGCAATGGCAATATCGTTAGTGACTGAATTACCAGCATAATCAAGTACCATGCTGTGTTTCAATGAACCAGCGATGTAAATGGATAAATCCATTGTACCACTTCCCATATCAATCATGCACACGCCTAACTCTTTTTCATCTTCACTAAGTGTGGCAGCACTTGATGCAACACCAGATGATGTTAGTTGGTCAATAACTAATCCACATCGTTCAACTGCTTTTTCTAAATTTTTAACTAAATCATTGTGACAAGTGATTAAATGTACATTTGCCTTTAATTTTACACCAGATAAACCAATTGGATTATTGATACGGCCTTGAGAATCAATAGAATATTCTTGAGGAATAACATGTAACAAACGTTGCTCATCTCGAATCTTCACTGAACGTGCATTATGAATGACACATTCAACATCATAAGTACTGACTTCGTGAGCTTCTATCGCCCAAGTACCTGTTTCATTGATTGACTCAATATGAGAACCTGAAACAGATAAATTAACGGAAGAAACACGACAATCTGCCATATCTTCAGCTTGCTTTAAGGCACTTGATATAGATTGAACCACTGCATCTAAATTAGTTACAGATCCTTTATCAACACCTTTAGAAGGAGCAGAACCTACTCCCACTATATTAATCGCATCATTCGCTAATAATTCACCGATTAAGACAACTATTTTATGACTACCAATGTCTAAACCAACTGTGTAATTACTTTCCATTCGTTTATCACCATATTCTCTAATTTAAGAGAGAAGAATTAACTCTATGTAATATTAACTATATTGTCGGGCTGAGTAAATTACCTAAAGTGAGTAATTGTTCCGTAAACCAAGGCATAAGAAACTGATATCATTAACTTTTAATGTTCACTTCCCACACATTGACGTTGTGTTTACCCAGACTCTTTATCGTTAATATTGACATTACTTTTTATTTTGTTCTGACTCTTTCCACCCAATGGCCAACCCAGTGTCATAACGAAGGTCGACATATTTAATGGTATTAATATCGTATTTTTGTGCAATCCTAGGGAATGCATTTAAGAACATCTGTATTCGTTCTAATTTTTGTTCTTTGCCTAAATTCAAACTGATGCCATTTTTTAACACCAGTTCAGTCGCATTACGTTTATCACTATACAGGCCTGCAATACGGTAATGGCTAGGCTCTAACAATTGATTTAACTGTAAATACGTATTCAGTACTTCTTCTGATTGCGTATCATCGCCAGAGAGTGCAATAAATTTATCTTGCTCAATGGGCACCACATCTATTATTTCACCAAACCGATTAAGTAAGGCTTTACCATTCCATGAGGCAACAATCGTTTGTTCAACGATATGTATCTTTAATGTGTCAGGCCAATGTTTACGGATTGACGCAGAATAGACCCATGGTTTATCTTCTAATCGCTTTTGAATGTCAGAAATTTCTAAGGTAAAGAAATTCAATTTATCTTTTTGTTTAGCTAAAACAGCCCTCACTACATCTTCTGTTATATGTTCTCTGTTTCCAGTCAACATTAAACCTGTTAATGGCAAAGACTTTTCATCAGTTAACCAATGTTTTAATTTAAAAAAACCATCTTGTAAGGTATAAATTAAAAGTACAAAAACAAAGAAGCTAATCCATTTACTGATTTTGATTTGTTTTAACTTTTGCCACATAAATTATATAGTTTGCTTTAAAATATCTAACACTAACTGGTCAAAACTAATACCGGCTTGTTTTGCAGCCTTAGGTACAAGGCTTTTCTCTGTCATACCGGGTACTGTATTTACTTCCAATAAAAACCAGTTTTTATTGCTGTCTCTCATAAAATCAACGCGTCCCCAACCACTACAACCAATTGCTTTAAACGCTTCTACTGATAACTGATTTAGTTCTGTTAACTCGTTATCAGACAAACCACAAGGACACAAATATTGTGTATCTGTAGATTGATATTTTGCCTGATAATCATAAAACACATTCATTGTTTTCATACTAATAGCCGGTAATGCTTCACCATTTAACATCGAGACAGTGAATTCATCACCGGTGATCCATGACTCTAATAATACTTTACTATCAAATTTAAAAGCTTCTTCTAATGCATTAATTAACTGCTCTGCATTTTCCACTTTAGCCATACCAATACTCGAGCCTTCGTGTACTGGTTTTACCATGACAGTACCTGATAAGCTGCTTAGTATATCGGTAGCGGTTGATGGTTCAAAGTTTTCTTTGACAATAATTTGATAGTCAGCAGTAGGAAGTTGGCAACTTTGCCAAATTTGTTTGGTTTTTGCTTTGTCCATGCCGATAGCTGAGCTTGAAACATCGCTCCCAGTGAAAGGAATATCCAATGTTTGTAGAAAACCTTGGATGGTGCCATCTTCACCACCTCGACCGTGCAACACAATAAATGCACGATCAAAACCTAATTTTTTAATTTGTGAAATATCATCATGCTTTGGATCGATTGCATGTGCATCAATACCTTGACGTAGCAACGCATTCAATACTGCGTTGCCTGAATCTAATGAAACTTCACGTTCAGCACTGTTGCCACCAAACAACACCGCTACTTTACCAAAATCTATCGCCATTATTTTGTGCTCTCTTGTTGCATTTTTTCAATGTCTAATTTGAAATCAGCTAAGGTTTTTACTACCGCACCGATATTACCAGCACCTTGAGTTAACACTAAGTCGCCACCTTGTAACACTTTAGCAAGCGCTGCAGGTAAAGCTTCAGGAGAAGCGACAAAAATAGGCTCTTTACCACTTTGTTGACGAATAGTTCGGCATAATGAACGGCTATCTGCACCTGCAATGGGTGTTTCCCCTGCGGCGTAAACATCTAACAGTAACAACTGATCAACTTGCGATAAGACATGTGCAAAATCTTCATATAAATCACGAGTACGCGTGTAACGATGTGGCTGATAAGCCATGACTAACCGTTTTTCAGGCCAACCTTCACGTGCTGCATTAATCGTCGCTTGAACCTCTGTTGGGTGATGTCCGTAATCATCGGCAAGCATGGCTTTACCTCGACCTGTTTCAAATTCACCATATTGCTCAAAACGACGACCAATTCCTTCAAAACTTTCTAATGCCGTTAATATTGCAGCATCTTCAATATCATCTTCCATCGCTACGGCAATTGCAGCAGCTGCGTTTAACGCGTTATGTTTACCAGGTAGGTTTAGATGAATCACTAAATCTGGGCGATTAACACGATGAATAATAAATTCACTTCTGCTTACCGTTTGTTTAAAGCTTGAAATGCGGACATCGGCTTGTTCATTAAAACCATAAGTTACACATTGACGAGCAAAACGAGGGATCAACTCCTCTACGACTTTATCATCTAAACAGACAACGGCAGTCCCATAGAAAGGTAAGTTTTGGATGAACTGTACAAAGGTATCTTTTAATACTTCGAAATCACCTTGATAAGTATCCATATGGTCAGCTTCAATATTAGTAACGACTGATACCATAGGTTGCAAATGTAAAAATGACGCATCACTTTCATCAGCTTCTGCAATAAGGTAACGGCTTTGTCCTAATTTAGCGTTAGTACCCGCGCTGTTTAACAATCCGCCAATCACAAAGGTAGGATCTAAATCAGCTTCACGGTAAATACTCGCAATCAAACTAGTAGTCGTTGTTTTACCATGAGTCCCCGCAACCGCAACGCCATGACGGTAGCGCATTAATTCAGCTAACATTTCAGCACGACGAACCACAGGAATACGCGCTTGTTTTGCCGCTAATAATTCTGGATTTTCAGAGTTAATAGCTGTCGATACGACCACTACCGAAGCGCCGTATATATTTTCTTGAGCATGGCCGATGAAAATATCAACACCAATTGAACGCAGTCTTTTCACCACTGTATTTTCAGCGATATCTGAACCCGTTATTTTATAACCTTCATAGGCTAATACTTCGGCAATACCACCCATTCCCGCGCCGCCGATACCAACAAAATGTATCTGTTTTACACGACGCATTTCAGGGATCATGGTACGAATTTCTGCTAATTCAACTTTTATCATCGGAATTCACTTTTACTATATTTTAAAATTTGGTTTTAAATTTTTTAAATTAAGGCATTACATACCGCAGCGACTTGCTCCGTTGCATCTCTAATAGCTACATTTTTACAGTTTTTGCTCATTGCATTAAGCAACTGCCTATTTTGACTTAATGTAAGCAAACATTCACTTAATTTATCAGGGTTCAACTCTTTTTGAGCGATTAACATCGCAGCATTAGTATTTACTAAGCTCATTGCATTTTTTGTTTGATGGTCATCTACTGCGTGTGGCAAAGGAACAAAAATAGCCGGTAAGCCGACTATTGCCACTTCTGCCACAGTTAATGCGCCAGCACGACAAATGATAACATCTGCCCAATCATAGGCAGCTGCCATATCAGTAATAAAATCATGAGCTTGATATTCAAAATCAGCATATTTATATGCCTCTAAAACAGTATCAGAATTACCCTTTCCTGTTTGATGCAAAATAGACACGTCACTCGCTTTGAAGTTCATCAGCGCTTTAGGTACTGTTTCATTTAAGACTCTAGCCCCTAAGCTCCCACCAATGATCAAGACTTTTAACGCAGCACCTGGTGAAGTGATTACTTTATCGGATAACGTTAACAGCTCTTTTCTAATCGGGTTTCCAACTAAAACAGCCTTTTCGCCAGAAAATGCATCACGGAAGCCCATTAATACTTTTTTTGAAAATCGTGCTAATAAACGGTTAGTCATTCCAGCCGCTGCATTCTGTTCGTGTAGCACGACTGGAATGCCTAATGTCCACGCGGCAATACCGCCAGGTCCACTTGCAAAACCACCCATGCCTAAAACTAAATCAACGTTTCTTTTTTTTAATACTTTGCGCGCTTGGAAAATGGATTTTAATATTTGAAAAGGTGCCGCTAACAAGCGCTTTAAACCATTACCTCTGATACCCGCAACATCAATAAAGTCAATATCATAACCATGTTCAGGCACTAACTTTGCTTCCATTCTTGCGGCAGTACCTAGCCAACTTACCTGCCAACCTTCACTTTTTAATTTATCTGCCACAGCTAATCCGGGGAACACATGTCCCCCTGTGCCACCCGCCATCACTAATAAGGTTTTAGTTTTATTCGTCATCATTCTCAACCTTTGTCTTTGCTACTGAATCAGCTGTTGGCTCAGAGTTTAATTTTTTAGCCTTTTTATTTTTTTTGGTGATACGTACCTGTCCGGAATTAATACGTGTTTCAAAATCGATACGTAATACTAACCCCACCGCAATCGCGATAGTAATTAAACTTGAACCACCGTAACTTATCAAAGGTAATGTTAACCCTTTAGTGGGTGCAATACCTGAAGCAGCACCAATATTAACGGCAGTTTGGAATGCAAACCAAATAGCGATACCGATAGCCACATAACCAGCAAAAATAAGATTTTTCTGTAAGGCTCTTTTACCAATAGAAAACGCTTTATAAACTAAAACAAACTCTAAAATAATAACAATGCTTACACCAATAAAGCCTAGTTCTTCAGCCAAAATGGCCATAATGAAATCGGTGTGTGCCTCGGGTAAATATTCTAATTTTTGAACTGAATTCCCTAAACCTTGACCAAACCAACCACCACGACCAAAGGCCATTAATGATTGAGTTAGCTGGTAACTTCGGCCGAAAGGATCTGCCCATGGGTCTAAAAATCCAAATACCCTTGCCATACGGTAAGGAGACGTCACGATTAACAAAATAATAACCGACAACATCGCAACGGCAATACCAACAAACGATATCATTCGCGCATTAGCAATAAATAACATCCCCATCATGATAACCACGATCACAACGGTTGATCCTAAATCTGGTTGTAGTAATAAAAGCATTGATATCATAGCGAGTATTGCTAAAGGTTTAATAAACCCTTTAATTGTATCAATAACTTCTTTTTGTCGACGAATAAGATAACTCGCAATGAACAAAACAACAGACAACTTAGCAAACTCAGAGGGTTGAAGATTAAGAGGCCCTAATCGTAACCAACGAAGTGAACCATTAACTTCTGTACCAATAATCAACACCGCGAGTAAACCTAGGGTGGAAAGTAATAAAATTAAAGGCGTGTATTTATGCCAAGCATCTATTGGTACAGAAACCACTGTGGCTAAAACAAATAAACATAAAATAATATAGATAAGGTGACGCTTTAAAAACTGGAATGGGTCAGCAGAAATAGCAATACCTTCAGGCATGGAGGCAGAGGCGACAATCACTAAGCCTATCCCCATTAAGGTAAACACTAAGACCAACAGCGAACGATCGTAAGCGTGTGGTTCTGATTCAACGGTTAGTAGCTTAAATAGGTTACCTAACTTATTCGTCATACCTTGCAACATGATTAGACTTCTCCAACCAAAGCATTCACTAATTCCACAAAATGATCGCCACGAGCCATAAAGTTTTTATACATATCTAAACTAGCGCAAGCGGGGGTTAAAATAGCTAAATCACCCGCAGCCGTATATTCACTAATATGTTGTACTGCTTGCTCTAAATTACTAACAATAATCGCATCAGGATGTTGTAAAGCAATTAATTTAGCGTCTTGACCAAAGCACACTATTTGCCCTTTTATTTCAGTTAATGCAGGTGCTAACTCAGCAAAGTCTGCCCCTTTACCATCACCGCCTAATATCACATGTACTTTTCCTGAAATGGTGTCAGAAAGTCCTAGTAAAGCAGCTTCTGTAGCACCGATATTGGTTGCTTTGGAATCATTGATCCAGCGAACGCCATTAACTTCTTTGACAAATTCACAGCGATGCTTCAAACCTGAATAAGATTGTAAAGTTTCAAGCATTGAAGACATTGGTAAATCAACTTGTTTTCCTAACGCGATGGCAGCGAGCGCATTCATCCAGTTATGTTTGCCACTTAACTTAAGTGCAGTACACTTTAATAAAGGCTGTTGATCAACACTAAGGTAATGTTCACCCTGTTGTTGAATCAATCCATATTGCTGTTGATCAAAACCAAAACTGATTTGTGGTTGTTTATCAGTAAACGTTAATGGGTCATCGCGGTTAATTAAGACAGTTTGAGCTTGGGCATATATTTTATGCTTAGCCATGGTGTAGGCTTGATAGCTTGAATAGCGATCGAGATGGTCTTCACTCACATTTAAGATAGTTGAAATAGTAGCATTCAATGACTCAGTCGTTTCAAGTTGAAAACTTGATAATTCTAAAATATAGAGTGCTTTATCTGGGCTTAATAAATCTAAAGCAGGCACACCGATATTTCCCCCCATACCAGCATTAACATGAGCATCTGCTGCCATTTCACCTAATAGGCTAGTCACCGTGCTTTTACCATTTGATCCAGTAATAGTGACTAATTTTGCATGTTGATATGGTGCCGTATTTAATTCTCGAGCTAACAATTCTATATCACCAATCACTTCTACGCCCGCTTCAATTGCTTGGTGAATGGCAGGGGTTGCAATGGCAATACCAGGGCTAACAACTAGCATATCAAACTCACACAATAATGAAGCAGATAACGGCCCAATGATCAGTTTGGTACGAGCATCAAGCTTATCTTGGCCTGGCGGTACCGAACGAGTATCAAAGACAGTGACGTTAATGCCTTTTTTACCAAAAAAAGTGACACAGGATAACCCTGTGACACCCAATCCAATAATAGCGACTCGTTTAGTAGTTGCCATATTAACGAACCTTCAATGTAACTAAACCAATTAATACTAATACGATAGTAATGATCCAAAAACGCACAATAACACGCGGTTCAGGCCATCCTTTCTTTTCATAATGATGGTGAATTGGTGCCATTCTGAAAATACGTTGCTTACGCATTTTATAAGAACCCACTTGTAAAATAACAGACACGGTTTCAAGTACAAAAATACCGCCCATAATCACTAACAAAAATTCTTGACGAACCAATACTGCAATCACACCTAAAATAGCACCCAATGCAAGCGAACCTACATCGCCCATAAATACTTGAGCAGGGTAAGTGTTAAACCATAAGAACCCTAAACCTGCGCCCACGATAGTGCCACAGATGATCACTAACTCACTCGCTTGTGGAATATAAGGAATAAATAAATAATGAGAATAATTAACGTGACTTGTTAAGTAAGCAACCAATGCAAAAGCCGCTGCCACCATCACCGTTGGCATAATAGCTAAGCCATCCAAACCATCAGTTAAATTAACTGCGTTACTACTACCTACCACCGTAAAGTAAACCAATGGAATGAATAGTAAACCAAGGTAAGGCATGTATTCTTTAAAAAAGGGTACAACAAGCGTTAACTGTGCATCGCCTTGTGCCGTCATATATAAAACAACACCAATAACTAATGCAGTTAAAGATTGCCAAAAGTATTTCCAACGAGCAATCAATCCATCTGGATGTTTACGGACCACTTTTAAATAATCATCCATAAAACCAATCGCACCAAAAGCAACGGTTGTGAATAAGACAACCCAGACATAGAAGTTATCTAATCTTGCCCATAATAAAGTACTCAATACGATAGCAGCTAAAATTAAAACACCGCCCATCGTTGGCGTTCCCGCTTTGCTGAAATGTGATTCTGGTCCATCATCACGGACTATTTGACCAATTTGCTGACTTTGTAAAAAGCGTATTAATTTAGGCCCCGCCCACAAAGAAAATGCTAATGCAGTCAGAACGGCTAATACCATTCTCACGGATAAGTATGTCAATACATTGAAAAACGTATAATAACTTGAAAGTAATTCCGCTAACCAGACTACCATTTTTAAAATCCTATTTTATAAAGCTGTTGACCAGCAGATGATGAAGACTTACGCAACGAACTCTTGTTTAATGAAAGCAACAATCTCTTCCATTTTTGCACTACGAGAGCCCTTTACAAGCACCACAACTTTAGATCTTTGACTTCTTAAATAAGCACTAATGGCTGATTTAAGTTGTTGTTTGTCTGAGAAGTGTTCTGCCCCTGCATTTTTAGAGGCCGCATTATACGCATTTGTTGCCTGTTGACTCAAATTTCCAACGGTAAATAATCTATTAATATTGTGTTGCTGTGCATACTCACCGATAGTTTGGTGCTCTTGTTCTGCATAATGGCCTAATTCGCCCATATCGCCGCAAATTAATAGTCGTTCACATGGGTATTGCGCTAATAAATCAATACCAGCACTGACTGATGCAGAGTTCGCATTATAAGTATCGTCAATCACTGTTAGTGTTTCAGAAATCACAGCACAATTAACGCGCCCTGCGACTTGTTGTAATGTTTGCAAACCTTGCTGGATATCATTTAATGAACAGCCTAATGCCAATGCCATCGCACTTGCCGCTAATGCATTACTGACATTATGCTTACCTGGAAGGTTCAATTGAATGTTGATATTTTGTAATGAATTAGCCGATTCATTTTGAGCTTGTTTATGCGCTAAGAGTACCGATGTTTTTACATTCAATATAAAACTTGATTGGCCTAACTCATTACTGTGGAGTTCAGTCGCAAAGAGATCCGCTTCGACTGCTTTATTGGTCTCTGTTTCTCTAGAAAAAGTAATAAGTGGCTGTTGTTTACTCTGCAGTTGTTCAATGAAATCATCAGCAAAATTCGCATCTAAATTAACTACTGCAACACCATCAGATGATAAACTAGACCAGATTTCAGATTTTGCAGTCGCCACACCTTCTAAAGAACCAAATCCTTCTAAATGCGCAGGCATAACATTATTAACTAATGCGACATCAGGTTTTGCCAAAGCAGCGGTATAAGCAATCTCACCAATATGGTTTGCCCCTAATTCAAGCACTGCGAATTGATGTTGAGCTTCTAACCTCAGTAACGTTAACGGTAAACCAATATCATTATTAAAGTTACCAGCGGTTGCTAATACTTTATCTGCATTACCGCTGTGTGCCGTTAATATCGCACTCAATAATTCTTTACACGTGGTTTTACCATTACTGCCAGTGATCGCTGCACATTTTAATCCAGTAATCTGCTGTTTTATATAACGACCTAATAAGCCCAATGCAATACGCGTATCTTCAACTTCAACGACAAGACTGTCAGTTGGAATCGTTAATGTGCTATTCGCTTCGACTAATAAAACAGAAGCGCCCTTATCAAGTGCGCTTTGCAGTAATTGGTGTGCATCAAAAGATGGACCTTTTAATGCGATAAACAAATCATTACTTTTAATCGTACGAGTGTCGGTGCTGACATTATTAAAAGTGACAGCAGAAGATTGTAATAGCGATGCATAACCTGCTTTTAGGTTACCTTTCGTTGCATTACATAATTGCTCAACTGATAGTGTGATCATCGCTTTTGTTCCTGTGCTTTTTCATTTTCTAATTCAGATTTTTCTATTTGTGAGGATTCGATTAACTCACTCAAACATTCTCGATCGCTATAATGAACCTTTGTATCGCCAAAGATTTGATAATCTTCATGGCCTTTACCCGCCACCAAAATAATATCGTTTTCATTTGCTGTTGCTAATAAATGTAAAATAGCTTGTTTACGATCATGTATGACTAAGGCTTGTTCAGGATCAGTTAATCCTTTTTTAATATCTTCAACAATTTCTTGTGCATTTTCACTACGTGGATTGTCATCAACAATCACGACTTGGTCAGCACCTTTCTCAGCTGCTTTAGCCATTTCAGGGCGCTTACCTTTATCACGATCACCACCACAACCAAACACGGCAATGATACGACCTTGTTGTGTGTGATTTTGTAATGCTTGCAATGCATTCTTTAACGCATCTGGAGTGTGTGCATAATCAACAACAAACGTTAGCTTTTGCTGTTCAAATACATATTGCTCCATTCGCCCAGGGACTACAGTTAATTGAGCGATTACCGTTTGAATTTGTTGAATCGAAAAGCCATCAGCTAATAATGCACAACTCACTGCTGCGATATTCGAAATATTAAAGTCACCGTAAAATGGTGTTTCGATGAAACCCTCGCCCCAGCTAGAGATGAAGTCAAAAGCCAACCCTTGCGCTAAATACTGAACCTTAGTAACACTAAAGTAGTGTTGCGTTGCTGAATGAGGTTTTACATTAAAGCCATAGGCAATTGCGTCAGAATATTCAGCTAGCCACGCTTTACCGACTGAGTCATCGGCATTGATAATACGATGTTGTAATGGGAATTCTTCAAATAATATTTTTTTAGCATCGGCATAAGCTTGCATAGTGCCGTGATAATCAAGGTGGTCACGCGTTAAATTAGTAAAAATAGCAGTTTTAAAAGGTATAGCAGCCACTCGGTTTTGTATTAAACCATGAGAAGAAACTTCCATCACCGTATGTTGAGCACCCTGGCATTGGTATTGTGATAATTCACGACATACTGAGATAGCGTCTAACGTCGTATTTAAACTTGTTTCAAGCTGGCCATATAAGCCATTTCCTATGGTTCCCATCTGCGCACTTTGCTGACCTAACAGCATGTAACTATTGGCTAATAAACTTGCAATAGTCGTCTTACCATTAGTGCCAGTAATAGCCGTGACAGAATGAATATTTGAGCTAGGAAAATAAAAGCGCATCGCGATTGCACTAAGGTGTTTATTTAATTCATACACTTCAATAACGGGGATCGTTTGTTCAAAATGAACTTGTCCATGTAACGCTTTGTCTTTTGTTTCAGAAAGCACGGCAGAAGCCCCTGCTTTAGCCGCTTTATTAATAAAGGTGCGACCGTCACTCATTGCACCTTGCACAGCAACAAATAAGTCACCGGTATTAATAACCCGGCTATCTAACGTCATCCCTGTAATAAATATTTGTTCTAAAGATAAAAGAGGATCAACATCGGTCCCCTTAAAAAATGGCGTTAATAACCAAGAAAGCATACAACTAGCGTGTGTTAGCTGTGCTTTACTGGTCATTACTTAGCCTCCAGGTAGGTGTAGCTTTCATCTCCACCATCCGGTAAAACATGTGTTAATAATAAAGTACTTTTCATCACTTCAGAAAATACAGGTGCAGCAACATCACCGGCATAATAACGGTCACCCTGTGGTTCATTAATCATAACTGCAATAGCAAAACGAGGACGACTTGCCGGCGCTATCCCTGCGAAAACAGCAACATAGTCATCACCATAACCGCCTGCTTCCGCTTTTCTAGAAGTACCCGTTTTACCTGCAATACGGTAACCTTCAACTTTGGCTTTTTTGGCAGTGCCACCAGGTTTACTCACCCCTTCCATCATTGCAACGACTTCAAGCGCAATATTTTTAGGAATAACTTGTTCGCCAGGCTGCTGAGTCCCTTTGATAATGGAAATAGGATATTGTATTCCGCCACTTCCTAAAATCGCATAAGCTTTAGCAAGTTGTAATGTTGTTGCTGTAATGCCATAACCGAAAGACATCGTTGCTAACTCAAAATCAGACCAACGGTGACGAATCGGTAAACGACCTACACTTTCTCCGATCAGTCCGATACCAGTATCATTACCAAAACCAAAATCTGCAAAGGTTTGTTGTAATTGCTCTGGTTTTAGTCGCAATGCTAGTTTACTTACCCCAACGTTACTTGATTTCTTTAATATTTTAGCTAAATCCATTTTCCCGTAATTATGGCCATCACGTACTCGACGCCCACCAATATTCATCCAGCCTGGGGAAGTATCAATCACTTCATCGACATTAGTTTTCTTATTCATTAACGCACTAGCAACAACTAACGGTTTAACCGTAGATCCAGGCTCAAAAGTATCCGTAATGGCACGGTTACGTAATTTATAAGCTTGATATTGATTACGATCATTAGGATTAAACGATGGATAATTGGCCATCGCATAAATTTCACCATTATGAATATCAATCACAACAATAGACCCAGAAGTCGCATTATTGATTTTAACAGCACGTTTTAATTCACTATAAGCAACCGCTTGAATACGTTGATCAATCGTTAATTGTAAATTACCCGCTAGCTTTTTCTCACGCAATACTTCGACATTATCAATAACATTACCTAAACGATCTTTACGAACACGTCTTTTGCCGGTTTGCCCTTCTAAATAAGCGTTATAACTTTTTTCTATTCCTTCAATGCCTTGTGCATCGAGGTCAGTCAACCCTAGAATATTGGCATTAATTTCGCCTGTAGGGTAAAAACGATGCGATTCTAACTGACTTGCAATACCCGACAGTCTTAATTGTTTAATGTATTGTACAACGGGGTCGTTTACTTGACGTTTTAGATAGGCGAAACGAGAATTAGGTTTTTGTATGGTCTTCGCTAATTTATCCATTTGAATGTCTAAGACTCCAGCTAAAGCTGGCCATTTCTTAGACTCATAAAAATATTTTTTAGTGTATCTCTCTAATCCTGTTTTAGGATTAACAACAACACTATCTGCCAACTCTTGTTTAGTGAATGCAAAATGTTTTTTAACTTCTTTAGGATCAACCCAAATAGCGTAAGCCGGTACACTGATTGCTAACTCTTCACCATTGCGGTCTTCAATATTACCACGATGAGCAACAGAACTGGTGACACGTAAACTTCGTTTATCGGCTTCATTAGAGAGGTATTCAGGCTCAAGAACTTGAATAAATGCAAGGCGTGAAATTAAAGCAATAGCGATCAGGGAGATCGTTGCAGCCACAAAAATGTATCGACCCGAAGAATACGTTTCGTAGACTTTTTTCTTACGGGTTTGTGAACCCGCCTTGGTTTTTGTTGACGTCCGTTTTCTGTTCATCGAATTTCCACTAATACACTATTTTTCTTAGTTGGTTGTGACATTGATAACTGATTACCCGCGACTGAACGGATCCGACTATGCTCATCAAGCGTATGCTCTTCGATCAGCAAGTTTCTCCATTCGATCATTAAATTGTCTTTTTGTTGTGATAAATATTCTTTTTTAGTCACTAATTCACGCGTTTCATGCGTCACATAAATGTTATATAAAGCACTGATAAGTATAACAATACCTAAAATCACTAAAATGGCATTTTGACGTAAATCAGCTAAAACAAGTAGTAACAAGTTATTTTTAGAATCAACCACTTACTTAGCCTCAGGCTGTCTAATTTTTACAGCGACACGTAAAACTGAGCTACGAGAACGAGGGTTAACATCAATTTCTTGTGCTGTTGGTTTAATTGCTTTACCTACAGCCTTCAAATTTTTACCGTCTTGCATTTGCGCATCGGTTAATGGCAAACCTGGTGGATATTCAGGCCCTTTTTCTTCTTTGCGAATAAATCGTTTAACAATACGATCTTCCAAAGAGTGAAAACTGATCACAGACAATTGACCGCCAATCGCTAAAATATCTAACGCACCGTCTAATACCTTGTGGATCTCTTCTAATTCACTATTAATGTAAATTCGAATCCCTTGAAAGCTTCGCGTTGCAGGATGCTTTTTCTTTTCACGTTTAGGACATAAACGCTCAATCAACTGTGCTAACTGTAAAGTGCGTGTAAATGGCGTTTCCACCCTATCTGCGACGATCGCGCGAGCAATACGATAAGCGAATTTTTCTTCACCGAAGGTTTTTAACGCCCAACCAATATCATCGACATCAGCTTTAGCTAACCAATCAGCAGCGCTGATACCAGAGGTTGGATCCATACGCATATCTAATGGGCCGTCACGCATGAAGCTAAAACCACGTTCCGCTTCATCAAGTTGTGGCGAAGACACGCCTAAATCTAATAAAACACCATCGATTTTTCCGGCTAACCCAAGATCTTTAATATATTCAGCTAAACCAGAAAAAGGGCCGTGAACGATCTCAAAACGACTATCTTCTAGTTTTAATGCTTCAGCAGTCGCGATGGCACGCGGATCACGATCAATCGCGATCAATCGTCCATTTGGACCGAGTTTTGATAGAATATGTCGAGAGTGGCCACCACGACCAAATGTTCCATCGACATAAATACCGTCAGGCTTAATCGCTAGGCCATCAACTGCTTCATCTAATAATACGGTTACATGCTCACTCATTAGAACGAGAACTCCTTGAGAGAATCACTTAATTCCATGCCTAACGACATGTCACTTTCTAGATCTTGTTGTACTTGTTGATGCCACACGTCTTCATCCCAGATTTCAAATTTATTCAATTGACCCACTAACATTATTTTTTTATCTAACTTTGCATGCTGACGCAGCGTTGGTGCAATCAACGTTCGTCCATTTTTATCCAGCTCACATTCACTGGCATGGCCGAGAATAAGTCGCTGTATACGTCTTTCTTGTGGGTTTGTACTCGATAAACCACGTAATTTATTTTCTATCAGTAACCATTCATGTAATGGATAAAGCAACAAACAGTTCTGAGATTGAAAATCGATCGTGCACACAAATTGGCCCTGACAATTTTCAGTCAGCCAATCACGATACCGTGTAGGTATCGCAATACGCCCTTTTGTATCCAGATTTATTGCATTTGCACCACGCAACATGATTATTCAATTCCATTTATGAGTGGGTCAATGATCCACTTTCTAAGAAAAAGATCCACAATTTGACACTTTTACCCACTTTTGACCACTCAGTCTAATAAAGTTCAATATTATTGCAAGCAATGGATCTTTTTAAATAGAGATCTAGATCTCACTTTTCTGTGGTAGCCATTTTATTTGTATGGTTTATCGGTTAATAAAAAAGTGAAATTAATCTCAAAATGGGTTCAATTAATAAGTTGCGTGATATACTCCGCCGCTTAAAACAATTTAATCAATAAACTCGGAAGGAAATTCCCTTGCAAGACGAACAATTAAAAGCATTTATCATTAACCAACTTGAAGACATGAAAGCAAAAGAAATCGTAACGATTGACGTAGCTGGAATATCAGATGTGACTGACACTTTAATCATCTGTACAGGTACTTCAAAACGTCACGTTCGTTCGATTGCTGAACAAACTGCACTAGCAGCAAAAAATGCCGGTGAAGTGCCTCTAGGTGTTGAAGGCCTTGAAGGTAGCGAGTGGGTACTAATTGATATGGGTACGGTTGTCGCACACGTTATGCAAGATGAAACGCGTCAATTTTACCAATTAGAAAAGTTATGGACTGAAACTGCATAATGAAAATTCAGCTAATTGCAGTGGGCACAAAAATGCCAGACTGGGTTGAAAAAGGTTACCTAGAATATGCACGGCGTTTCCCAAAAGAAATGCAACTTGAGTTACTAGAAATTAACGCAGGTAAACGTGGAAAAAACGCAGATATTAAGCGTATTTTGAAAAAAGAAGGTGAGTTAACCTTAGAAGCGATTCCAAAAGGTAACAAAATTGTCACGCTAGAAGTGACAGGTAAATCGTGGACAACTGAACAATTAGCCAATGAAATGACAAAATGGCAGCATGATGGGCGAAATATTAGCCTATTGATCGGCGGCCCTGAAGGTCTAGCACCAGAATGTATTCAACAATCTGAACAACGATGGTCACTTTCTGCATTAACGTTACCGCACCCTCTGGTTCGTATCATCGTTGCAGAAAGTTTATATCGTGCTTTTACGCTCACTATTAATCATCCCTACCACAGAGAATAAAGGTGAAGAGAAAACGCAATAGCATTCGTAATCACAGCGCTGAGTCTGCTTTGTTTATACGCAGATCGATTGTTTTTTTTCTAGGGATCTTATTTGCAGTAGGCATTTTGGTTACTAATTTGTATTACCTACAAATTAATTCTTTCGATACCTATAAAACAAGATCCAATGCGAATCGGATCAGCGTACAAACCGTCCCTCCCAATCGCGGTTTAATTTACGATCGTAATGGCGTCATTCTCGCTGAAAATAGACCCGTCTATAGCCTACAAGTCATTCCTAATAAAACTAAACACTTAGAGAGTGATATTGAACGTTTGGCTTCTTTACTTTCACTGTCTGAAGATGAGTTAAGTGATTTCAAAAGTAAAAATCGTTATTCTCGTTCTTTTAAAGCGATCACTATTAGAGATCAATTAACCCCAGAAGAAGTCGCTAAATTCACGGTTAATCAACACCTATACAGAGGTTTTTCTATTCAAGCTAACCTCAAACGCTTTTATCCTTTTGGTAACGCGTTTACCCATGTATTAGGTTATATCGCAAAAATTAACAGTCGTGATTTAGAAAAAATTGAAGAACGTGGCGAACGTGCTCGTTATCAAGGTACACATTATATTGGTAAGTTAGGTATCGAAAGGTACTACGAAGATATTCTTCATGGCCAACCAGGCCAACGTCAAGTAGAAGTTGATAGTTGGGGTAAAGTGATCAGGACACTGAACTTCACGGCACCGACCCCAGGTAAAGATATCAAACTTAATATTGATATTAACCTACAACTTAAAGCACAAGAGTTACTAGGTGATAATCGCGGTAGTATTATTTTAATGGATGCCAGAGATGGCGCTATATTGAGCTTAGTATCCGCACCAAGTTACAATCCGAATTTATTTGTAACGGGGATCAGCAGTAAAAAATATAAAGAACTATTAGAGTCGAAAGATCGCCCGCTAATTAACCGTGCGACACAAGGACGTTATCCGCCCGCTTCTACGATTAAACCACAAATGGCTTTATTAGCATTAGATGAAAAAGTGATTACAGAAGAAACAAAAATATTCGATCCAGGTTGGTGGGTTGTGCCGAACTCCAAACGACGCTTTCGAGATTGGAAACGTTGGGGACATGGGTTAGTCGATGTATTCCATGCCATCGAACAAAGTTGTGATACGTTTTTCTATGATACCTCTTATAAACTAGGTATTGACCGTATTGAGCCTTTTATGCGTTTGTTTGGCTTTGGTGAATACAGCGGTTTAGATATCGCAGAAGAAACAAAAGCAATTATGCCATCACGTGATTGGAAGCGGACTCGATTCAATCAACCTTGGTATGATGGCGATACGATCTCGATTGGTATTGGACAAGGTTACTGGACAGTCACGCCTATCCAATTAACGAAAGCAACAGCGATGTTAGCGAAACGTGGTCAAAATATTAAACCGCATATATTAAATTCTATTATTTCGGCGGAAGAAACGATTACGCCTGAATATGAAGTAACACAAGCCGTTAAATTGCATAGCGACCGTTACTGGGATGTTGCACTAGAAGCAATGCAAGGGGTAACCAGTAAGCGCAGAGGTACCGCTTATCGTAGTTTTGGAGATGCGCCTTATACTGTTGCCGGTAAATCTGGTACGGCACAGGTTATTAACATCAAAGAAGATGAAGTCTATGATGCAGAAAAAATAAGTGAGCGTCATCGAGATAATGCGATGTTTATTGCTTTCGCACCGTTTGAATCTCCTGAAATTGTCGTGACGGTTGTATTAGAAAATGCAGGAGGAGGTAGTAGTAATGCGGCCCCTATTGCGCGTGCATTATTTGATGAATACTTTAAAGAAAAGACATCTGAAGCTTCAACACCAGAGCCGGGTTTATAATTATGGTTAGTACACAAGCTCAAAAAAGCATTTTTTATCGATTGCATATCGACCCTTACTTATTGTTAGGGTTACTTGCATTAATGAGTATTAGCTTGACCGTTTTATATTCCGTTGGCGGATATGAAATGTTATATCGTCAGGTAACCCGCTTAGCAATCGCATTAACAGCAATGATTTTTATCGCACAAATACCACCAGAATGGTATCAACGATGGACGCCAGCTATCTTTTTAATTTGTGTGTTATTACTGGTGGCAGTATTAGTCATGGGTCATACCGGTAAAGGTGCACAACGCTGGTTAGATTTAGGGTTTACCAAGTTTCAACCTTCTGAAATCATGAAGCTCATTATGCCATTGATGGTCGCTTACTATGTCAGTCAATACACTTTACCCACGCGCTTTAAAGAAGGGTTTATCGCATTATTATTAATTGTGATCCCGACCTTATTAATTGCTAAACAACCAGATTTAGGCACCTCAATTCTAGTCGCATCTTCGGGTATCTTTGTATTATTTTTATCGGGTATTTCTTGGTTATATATCGGCCTTGCTCTAGCGGCTGTTTTAGCGTTTATCCCTATTCTATGGTATTTCCTGATGCTTGATTATCAGCGAGGTCGTGTTTTAACACTGCTTAACCCTGAAGCTGATCCATTAGGTGCGGGTTACCATATTATACAATCAAAAATAGCGATTGGATCCGGTGGTTTATGGGGTAAAGGTTGGATGCAAGGAACTCAATCTCAACTTGAGTTTTTGCCTGAACGTCACACTGACTTTATATTTTCAGTCTTCTCTGAAGAATTTGGCTTTATGGGCGTATTACTCTTATTAAGCATTTACCTGCTGCTCATTGGTCGAGGACTATGGATTGCTAACCAAGCACAAGATGCGTTCACAAAATTAATTGCAGGCAGTATTATCCTTACTTTCTTTGTTTATGTTTTTGTAAACATTGGTATGGTAAGTGGTTTATTACCTGTAGTAGGTGTGCCATTACCTATTGTTAGCTTTGGTGGGACCTCTATTGTGACTTTACTTGCAGGGTTTGGTATTTTAATGTCTATCCATACTCACAAACGATTTAATATAAAACGGTAGAATTATGCTCAAGAATATAATCCAGCTATGCTTTGTCAGCCTTTTTTTAGTGGCCTGTAGTAGCAACAATACAAATAAAAAGAGTGAAGAACCAGTTTACACAGATAATTATGGACGTTATGAATATGACCAAGATCATGCACCAACAGAGATTCCATCATTAGAACATATTGAAAATGTGACTCCTCGTTATGAACCTTATTCACGTGGTGGCAATAAAGATTACACCGTGCGCGGCGTTGATTACAAAGTATGGAGAGATATTACGGAGCTAACCGAAAAAGGTGGCGCTTCTTGGTACGGTAATAAATTCCATGGCCATTTAACCTCTAATGGTGAACGTTATAATATGTTTTCGATGAGTGCCGCTCATAAAAACTTACCTCTGCCAAGTTATGTAGAAGTAACCAATTTAACCAATAAAAAGAAAATTATTGTAAGAGTCAATGATCGTGGACCGTTTCATGAAGGTCGTATCATTGATCTTTCTTATGCAGCAGCGAGCAAGCTCGATATTATTAAAGCAGGCACAGGCCAAGTTGAAATTAAACTCTTACACTTCCCTGAAGATGAAAGTGTCACGATATTAAATGAACAAGAAAATCTTAATGGTACTTTTAGCATTCAATACTTAGTCACATCAAGTGCCGAAAAAGCAGGGTTACTATCAGAAAAATTAACTAAACAATACAAAGTAGATAGCTTTATCGAACAAAAAAACAACCTCTATTATTTACGTGTAGGACCTTTCTCAAGTGAGTCTAAAACAGAAGCATTACTAAAATCTGTTCAGCAAGACTACTCTAACGCTTATATCATTCATAAAGCTCAATAACGTTTATCTATGCTGCGTATTGACTAAGCTGCATTTATCATTTGAATCTAAAACATTAAAAAAGCCGCTACTTTAACTAAATTAAAGTAGCGGCTTTTTATTAAATGGTTTCCTAGACTCGCCTATTAAGCAATGATTTAATCAAAAATATTACGCACCCGCTATTTTCATTTTCTTAATTAAAATAGAGCCAGTTTTTAGGCTGCTTCTTGGGTCAGTATCACAACCAATCGCACTGATATCCATAAACATCTCTTTTAAGTTACCTGCAATAGTGACTTCATGAACAGGATAAGCAATAACGCCGTTCTCAACCCAGAAACCTGCAGCACCGCGAGAATAATCGCCCGTCACCATATTAACGCCTTGTCCCATTAACTCAGTGACAAATAACCCAGTACCCATCTCTTTTAATAAACCCGCTAAATCCAAACCACCATCTTTCACAAACCAATTGTGAATGCCGCCAGCGTGACCGGTACTTTCTAATCCCATTTTACGCGCCGCATAACCGGTTAGTAGATAAGTATGCAAGAAACCGTTATCAATAATATTACGTTTAACCGTGCGTCCGCCCTCACTATCAAAAGGAGAACTCGCAATACCTTTGATGATATGTGGATCTTCTGAAATTGACATCCAATCAGGGAAGATTTGTGTGTCGATAGAGTCTAATAAGAAAGAAGATTTTTTATATAAGCTTGCACCACTGATAGCACTCACTAAATGCCCAAATAAACCACTGGCCATTTCAGGAGAGAAAATAACAGGGCTTTCTTGTGTTGGGATCTTACGAGCACCTAAACGCTCTACAGTGCGTTTTACCGCTTGTTCTGCTACCCATTGTGGCGATAATAGTTCATTCATATCTCGTGCGCTGGTATAGCTATAATCACGTTGCATTTCATCATTTTCTTGTGCAATCAATACACAACTTAAACTATGACGACTGCTACCGTAACTTTCTAAGAAACCATTGCTATTACCATACACTTGTAAACTGGTGTGGCTATTCACGCCCGCACCATCAGAATTCACAATACGTTTATCCAAATCTAATGCAATATCCTCACATTGTTTTGCTAACGCTAATAAATCCTCGGTACTTTTGTTACTGGCATGGTACAAATCTAAATCAATTGGATTTTCTTCTAAGTAACGTTTGTCTAATAGTCCCGCATAAGGGTCTTGGCTAGTATATTTAGCAATGTCCACTGCCGCTTTCACACTCGCGGCAATCGCTTCTTCACTTAAGTCAGCGGTTGATGCACTGCCTTTACGGTGATCGACATAAACGCTGATGCCCATTGCACCATCATGATTGAACTCTATATTCTCTACTTCACCTAAGCGGGTATTCACAGAAATGCCTGCACTTTTGCCTAATGCAACTTCAGCTTGGCTAACCCCTAAATCATTGGCAATATTAAGCGCCGTATTAACGGCATTTTCTAGCATCTGTTTCTGTTCAATCATGTTCAAGCACCACAATGTAAAATTAATTTAAGATAAGAAATAATAACATGGATTAAGGTAAGCATCTTGTGATGATGGTATGATGCGCTTAATTATTTAATCCCTAACGTGATAGACCATAATCTATGAATAAAAAAGTTGAAGAAATCTCAGAAGAAGAAGAGATTAGTAAGTCGCAAATTAAACGTGAAGCTGAAGCTTTAAAAGAGATTGGCCGCCAGTTAGTGGCCTTAAATGCAAAGCAATTAGCCCAAATCCCTGCCAGTGATACGCTGATGGAAGGTATCAAGGTTGCACATAAAATTGCCACTAAACATGAAGCACTACGTAGACAGTATCAATATATTGGTAAAGTATTACGTACTGAAGATATGGAAAAGATTACAGCTAAGCTGGATATTTTAAATGACAACAATCGTAAACGTACTCATGCGATCGCACATTTAGAATTATTAACTGAGCAACTCATTGAACTAGGTGATCCTAAAGTGAATGATACGTTAGAAATGTATCCACAACTAGAGCGCCAAAAGCTTCGCCAATTAATACGCCAAGCAAATAAAGAAAAGAAATTAGAAAAACCAGCTAAAACAGCAAAAGAATTATTTGTTTACTTAAAAACGAATTGTTTATAAGTCGTTAATAGATAATCTACACCGCAAACAAAAAAGCCAGGTTAGTTAAACTAATCTGGCTTTTTTTGTATTCATTTTCTATGTCTTTAACATTACAAAGTTTGAATTTAGTTAGTGCCGCCAACGGTTAACTGATCAATTTTCAATGAAGGTTGACCCACTCCGACGGGTAAGCTTTGCCCTTCTTTACCACACACACCAACACCGGCATCTAAGCACATGTTATTCGCGACCATAGAGATTTTTTGCATTGCATCAAATCCGTTACCAATTAAAGTTGCGCCTTTAATAGGTGCGGTAATTTTACCATCTTCAATTAAATAAGCTTCTGACGCTGAAAACACAAACTTACCTGACGTAATATCGACTTGCCCACCACCAAAGTTAGGCGCGTAAATACCCTTTTTAACACTTTCGATTAGCTCTTCATGTTCATACTCACCATTCAACATAAAGGTATTAGTCATACGTGGCATGGGTAAGTCAGCATAAGACTCACGGCGCCCATTGCCTGTTGGGTCAACGCCCATTAGACGTGCATTGAGTTTATCTTGCATATAGCCTTTTAAAATACCGTTTTCAATTAAAACGTTACGTTGTCCCTTCGTTCCTTCATCATCGATATTTACCGAACCACGGCGGTCGGCAATACTACCATCATCAATAATGGTGCAATGCTTAGAAGCAACTTGTTGACCTATTTTTCCAGAAAATGCTGAAGAGCCTTTACGGTTAAAGTCACCTTCTAAACCGTGCCCTACTGCTTCATGCAATAATACACCCGGCCATCCTGCGCCAACAATAACAGGCATTGCTCCCGCTGGCGCTGCAATAGCATCAATATTCACTAATGCTTGGCGTACCGCTTGACGCGCATAGGAAAAAGCTTTTAACTCACCTTCCTGCGTATCGGTAAAGTAATCTAAATCAAAACGACCACCGCCACCTGAACTGCCGCGTTCTCGCTTACCATTTTTTTCAATCAGTACAGAACAACCAAAACGGATAAGAGGACGGATATCTGATGCTAATGTGCCGTCAGTTGCTGCTACAAGAATTTCTTCATAAACCGCGTTTAATGATACCGTCACTTCACTGACCGAAGGCTCTAATGCGCGAACAAACGTATCAACTTGTTTTAATAATTCGATTTTTTTATCACGACTCATACTTTGTAAAGGATCAGAGGTGCCATAATAAATAGGTTGTGGCGTTGGCATTACCAATTTAATGGTTTTCTCTTGGCCAGCGTTAGCAATACTTTTAGCTGCATTAGCCGCTTCTGATATGGCTTTTTTAGAAATATGATCTGAATAGGCAAACCCTGTTTTCTCACCAGAGACAGCACGAATACCAATGCCTTTTTCTATGTTGTAACTGCCTTCTTTCACGATACCATCTTCTAATAACCAAGATTCATGGCGACTCGCTTGAAAATAAAAATCTGCGTAGTCAATTTGTGCTCCAGAAATTTGGCTAAGCTGTGATTCTAAATCACTGATTTGCATATCTGCTGGGGCTAAAAAATTGTCTACAACTTGTTGAAAAGACATTAAAGATCCTTATTTTATTTAAATTTTTGAGTGCTATTAAATTGATTATGTTGTTTTACAGGCATTTTTTTTCTAATACTATTTAAAGCTGTTTTGTCGAAGTCTGCTTGTGCAAAGCCATTACCTGTTGTTAACTGGCTAAGCACTTCTCCCCACGCATTAATAACCATCGAGTGACCGTAGGTTTCACGTACGCTAAAAGTGTCGTGATCAACAAAGTGTTCGCCACCTTGGTTTGCTGCAATAAAATAGCACTGATTTTCAATAGCGCGCGCTTGTAGCAAAGCTTGCCAGTGTGCTTGCCCCGTCACTTTAGTAAAAGCAGCCGGTAATAATATGATATCAGCACCACATTCAGCGAGTTGTTGAAATAAACCAGGAAAGCGTAAATCATAACAAATAGCTAAACCAATTTTAGCAAAACCACAATCAACGAGTTTGACTTCTTGTCCAGCAATGAATGTATCTGACTCTTTGTAGGCACCTTGTGTATCGGCAACATCAGCATCAAACAAATGAATTTTATGATACGACTCAAGTAGCTTACCATTCTCTGAATAAACTAAGCTAGTTGTGTATATTTTATCTGCTTGCTCACTTTGAATCGGGAAACTACCACAAATTAAAATACAACGGTGTTGTTTAGCGAGTTTGCTTAAACGTGTTTGATTCGGTCCATCACCTAAGCGTTCAGCAACGTTTAAGTAATGCTCTCTATTCGCAAAACAAAGTGCATTTTCAGGTAATAACACAATATGCTTAGTGCCCGCTGCGATTGCTGGTAAAGCGTTAAGTTGCGTTTCTATTTGCAAGAAATTATCGTCAACATTGTCATTACTAATAATTTGAATGGCAGTTAATGTACATATACTGATGCTATTTGTGTCAGTGCTCTTTGTATTAGAACTCATCTTCTAGCTCCTCATGATCCGTTGCTTCTTCATTTGATAGGCTATCTTGTAATGGCTTTTCTTTTACTTGTTGATCTTCAATTTCTTCTAGCACTTCACTGTTTTGCAGTTTGACTGTGCCTTTTAATCTATCTTCAATTTTAATGTCTGGGTCGCTCAGCGCCCCTTTTACCGAAAAGTCCACTCGTATAATCGTGTCCACTACAGGCTCGAGTATTTTAGTTAACATTAACACCGCAGCACCGGTTAACGGGCTGATCGCAAAAGCTGCCAGCACGGGTAAACTAGACGTTACCGCAGGGCTATAACTAAAACGATAGTTAACATTCAAGTTGGGTAAATCAATCAAACCACCTCCAGAAACCTTACCTGCAGATCCATCGAGGAAATAATCATCATTTTTTACAATACCATTGGTAATATTCGCAGAAAGCGACATTTTATCAAATCCAAGCCCTTTAGAAAAAACATTACCAAACTCTAAATTCAAACTGCGGCGAATACCATCAAGACTTAAAAAGCTTAATAGGCGTGCCCCTTTATCATCGACTTCTGTGATTTGGCCATTCTCTACATTTAATGAAAGATCACCGTTTAAAGAATCTAAATTAAATTGCCATGGTGCGCCAATCCAATTAAATGCACCGTTTAATTCGGCCTCTTGATAATTCATTGGGCTATCGTAACCCAATCGATAAATAATACTTGTTTCGCTACTCGCACTGCTATCCACAATAATGTTAGTACGGCGTTGATCCCAAATGCCTGAAATATTGGTGGCTTCGCCCTCTTCACCTAGTTGCAAATAATCAATCGTAAAATGAGATTGGCTAGGAAATACGTGTGCTTTTAATGGCGATAAATCCATTTTTTTATAGGCACATGATAAACATTCTAAAAACACTTCAGGGTAGTCTTCACGTAAATTATCACTGTACTCAGCTAACGTATCACTTTCTTCATTAAAAAATACAGTCTGTAACGCATCCAAATCTAATAACTGAAAGTTCATTTTTTTAATACTAATATCATAACGATCAGGAATACCTTGTCGATATTCAAGGTTAGCTAATAAATCATCCGCTTTAATATTAACATTCAGCTTATTATCTATTTTGGTTATATCTGAACTCAGGTTAGTCAATGGTTGTTCGAATAGTTCTGCATGCTTTATATTCAAATAGAATGCATCAAGGTCCAATAAATCATTAGTCGTTCCCTTTTTAGATGCTTTTGTAGAGGCTGCAGCTTGCTCAGATAAGTAGTCATTTAATATATTAGCCCAAGGCGTTAAATTAACTTTATCTTGATTAATACGAACAACTTGTTTGGTTTTATCAATGGCAACACCAGTATCTTTGCCTAACCCTAGGTACAAATAGTTAAGTGAAGTGTGTTGTTTTGGATAAGCTAACTCCCCAGCAGATTTTAACTTGTCGGTGATGAGCGCATCCCAACGCATTCTACTTTGATTACCATTAAGGTTGATGGTAGTAGGCCAAGCTTGCAGAGCATTCTTATTATAAGGCGCAGGAAGATTTATTTTAACACCTTGTAATTGCGACGTTAAATGCATACCAAATTGATAATCTTCAGAGAGGCCTTTAGTAAAATTAATTTGCCCTTGCCAATCTAAATTACCACTTAATTTTAACGGTAATAATAATTGTTGATTGCGACTTAATTTAGCCACATCCCACTGACCAGATAAATTAGCTTTAAGCTCATATTTATCAGGGGACTCTTTACTAAAGAAAGAAAACTGAACAGGTTGACCAAACAAGGTTGCCGTTAAATCATCTGCTTGTAAATCACCATTAATAAAACTAAATACCCCTTTCACATTCTTTAATGGCAATGAAGAATCACTACCAAGTTCAAAGTCTATATTATTGTTATTAAGGTTAAACTTACCTGACACTTGTGTTTCATCGTTATCTTCAGCCAAAGGAATAGCGATAGTTAAACTACCTTTTAAACTATCTGTAATATGGATAGGTTGTACAGCCTTACCAACACTGTCTTTTAATGGGGATGCAATAAGGTATTTTATAATTGACTGAGATTTTTCTTCGAGTTCGACCTTTACTTTTAATAGGCCTTCAGAAGATAAATGATCAATTTTGGCACTTAACTTATCGACCTTGATATCACCGAGTTTAGCTTTATTACTTCTCATGAATAATGCATCATTTTCAAATAATAAATTAAGGTCTAAGTCACTTAACCCCTGCCAACCTTCATAAAAATCATACTCCGCATTTTTAACGGGTACAAAGGCTTGAAAAACCCCTTCACCTTGTTCAAATGGGTAATCAGAAAAGCGTCCACTCCATAAGATTTTAGCGCCTGTTACCGTGCCTTTTTTAAGGGTAGGTTGTAAATAATCAAAGACATCTTCACCCATCGCATGAATCGGGAAGTAATGCTGAGCTTTACTGGCATCATTAAGAGAAGTGTAAGCATACAAGTTGAGAATAGGACTGGAGTCCACTGCATCATCATTAGGGAACAGTAATGAAAATTGAGATAAGCTATTAATATCATCTGTGACCAGTAAACTTTTTTCACTAATGAGTTCAAAACCTGCCTCATTATTGTTCCAGCTTAACTCGAAATCACCTTCTTGAAGCGGCATAGGTCGATTAAATTGCCCATCAAAATAAATATCCTGCGGTCCTAATGTGATACTCGCATGTCCGTTATGTTGATTCGATGTCACTGATATATTGGCATCGCTAACGCCCGGTATCACACCAACCGCTTGATTATTAAACGCATCAATATTCGCATTAACAGTCAATTCGCCTGGCTTCTCAACCTTTAACCCTATTTTATTTAATTTCCCACCAATTTCTAACGCCGATATTTGGTTAATGTCAGCTTCAGAAAGTGATGAAAATAACAATCCAAAAGGCAGAACAGAACTAACATCAATCCCGTTTAAATCAACACCACCAAATTCACCTAATGTGCCTTCAGCAGATATTTCCACATCGCTAAAAGGAATGAAATTATGAGTAATATTCAGATCATAACTATCAAATAAACAATAATTATTTTGATAGGTAAACTGAAATGAACCATGGTTTATTTGCCAATCATGAGTTTGATTTAGCATTGACCATGCAATCTCAGAATTCCCCCACTCTAATTGCATGTTTTTAGGGCCATTGAAATCAAACTCACCCCATAGCTTAAATGACATTGTTGCTTTTTTTAAATCCGCTAAAGGATTAATTTGCGGCCTGAGATATTCAGCGACATTTAGATTATCGGCATCAGCATAAACACTACCAATTAGTTGATCATTTGCGCCTTCTGCATCGCCTTTTATATCGATGATAAACTCTAAACTGTTATCATCTAGCGTATTAGGTAATGATGCTTTACCAACACCTTGATGATGCTCATCATCATTAATCCAACTTAATTCTTGTATTAAAACCGTTTTTTTATGGTAAAGGTGATCGGTGAAGTGAATGCGACTGCCAGTAATTGAAAAAGAACTTAAACGGAGAAGAAAAATGTTTTTAAGCGCATCAAGCGTGCTTTGAGATTGTGACTCAGTATCTGTGTCAGAGAGTTCTAATTGTTCAATATCTCCAGTATCTAAAGAGGATTTAAGCAGTAAATCAGCACCTTTAAGTGAGATATCATTAAACGTAATCTGTTGTTTACGAAGGCTTTCTAAAAAATCAAAATGCAGAAATAAATTATCTATTTTTAATTCGAAGGGTAACGATTCTGTTTCAGTAAACTTAACGTTTTGTAATGTTAACACTAATCCTGAAAAATCAATCCCAGCAGAGACTTTATCAGCATTTACATTAATATCATGCTCAGTCGCAACCCACTCAACCACTTTTTCTTTGTAATCGTCGACACTATTGATTGCAAAACGAGCAGCGGTCAATATGACAGCAATAAGAATCAATGTAACGACTGTTAACATCAATAAACACTTTAAACACCCTAAAGTAAAATATTTCAAAAACGAAAACCCATTAACCGCCCTTTAACAATATCGCTAAGTCATTTATATTTATTTTCAATTACCTAAAAGGTACTAATATTAATACGCTTTTATATAAATACAATCAACTTACTCGCTCACCTTTTTACATCGTCGCTATAGTTAACCGCATACTAACGGCACCACAACTAACTCATCACTTAAGATAGCTGTATCATAGCGAAATAATCATCACATCACAGCCAAATCACAACTACATCATAGCTACATCATGACGACATCAAACTGCTCAGGGCCGTACAAAGGCTCAGGATGAATTTCAACACGTTTTTGCATGAACACTATCAACTCGCCTAAGTTATAAGACTCATCGCCTTTCAGCGCTTCAGCAACCGATACAGACGCATAAACAGCGAAGCGTTCTGCAGAGTAAGCTCGGTCAACACGTAATATTTCACGTAGAATTTCATAACACACGGTTTCAACGGTTTTAACGTAACCGCGGCCATTACACGTAGTACACTCACCACAAAAAATATGTTCAAGACTTTCATGAGTACGCTTACGGGTCATTTCGATTAAACCAAGCGGTGAAAAGTCATTAATATGCGTTTTAACACGATCTTTAGCCAACGCTTGCTCTAAACTATTAAACACACGACGACGATGATCTACTGATTTCATATCGATAAAGTCGAGAATAATAATGCCGCCTAAGTTACGTAAACGCAATTGTCGAGCAATCGCTAATGTTGCTTCTACATTAGTATTAAAAATAGTCTCTTCAAGATTACGATGCCCAACAAACGCACCCGTATTAATATCAACCGTGGTCATCGCTTCCGTTTGGTCGATAATTAAATAACCGCCTGACTTCAATTCAACTTTACGATTTAAAGCACGTTGTACTTCATTTTCAACATCAAACAAATCAAAGATAGGACTTTCGCCGTCGTAATATTCAACTTTACCTTCTAACTCAGGGATAAACTCAGTACTGAAGTTAGACAGTTCTTTAAAGCTAAGTTTTGAATCAATACGGACGCGATCAATCTCTGTCCCAACAAAATCTCGTAAAATACGAAATGCCAAACTCAGATCTTGATATAACATTTTATTTTTGGATTGAGTGCGTTGTTTACGGGTGATCACTTTACGCCAAACACGTTGTAAAAAAGCCGCATCATTTCTTAACTCAACTTCTGGCGCACCTTCAGCCGCAGTACGAATAATAAAACCGCCAAGTTCATCAACACAAGATTCAGTGATGCCTTTCAATCGTTCTCTTTCTTCGGCACTTTCAATACGTTGTGACACGCCGACATGTTTTGTATCGGGCATAAAAACAAGGTAACGAGAAGGTAGCGTAATATCTGTCGTTAAACGGGCGCCTTTAGTGCCTAATGGATCTTTAACCACTTGCACTATAATATTCTGACCAGGTCTCACTAAAGTAGAAATATCTGCCACTTTAAATTTATCTTTATCTGGCCCAGTGAAACACTCTGCGTGCAAGTCGATATCAGAGGCATGTAAGAATGCCGCTTTTTCTAAACCGATATCAATAAAAGCAGCTTGCATACCGGGTAAAACACGAGTGACTTTACCTTTATAAATATTACCAGCAATCCCTTTACTAACTTGACGTTCAATATGTAACTCTTGTAAAACACCTCCCTCGATTAAAGCAACACGTGTTTCAGTGGGGGTGATATTCATTAATAATTCAACGGACATGTTAAGCCTCTCTAAAGCATTTAATAAGTTGCGCTGTTTCATAGAGAGGAAGCCCTACTACTGCACTATAACTACCTGAAATATGGGTGACAAATTGACCTGCAATCCCTTGGATACCATAACCACCGGCTTTATCCTGTGGTTCACCCGTTTCCCAATAGTCCGAAATTTCTTGTTCAGTTAAGGTTTTGAACGTGACCGCTGTAACCACTAATTTTACGACTTGTTTCTGTTCAGTCACCAATGCAACGGCCGTCAATACCTGATGTGTATTACCCGATAACAATGTCATCATTTGTTGTGCATGTTGTTTATCTAATGGTTTTTCCATCACAACACCATCACACACCACAATCGTATCCGCACCTAACACTAAACCTTGTTGATTATTTTTAGTTAACCCTGCTAAGGCTTTCTCTAATGCTAAACGCTGTACATACATTTCACTGGTTTCAGAGGCTTGTTTCGTTTCGTCGATAGGCGCACTAATTCGCTCAAACTGAACATTAATTTGCGATAACAACTCACCTCTGCGTGGTGAATTTGAAGCTAAAAAGAATTGAGCCACATTAACTCACCTTATAACGAACACGTATAAAACGCATAAACAGAAAGAACCAAGGCCAAATAATCATCGAAGTAAAAATAGACCAAAAATAAGGGCGATGTAAGGTAATTTCCTGCATGCTAGAAGCTATCCAATACAAGCCTAATTTAGCGAGGAAAATAAAGACACCAAGTAACAACGTAGTTTGTACTAAGGTAAAGTTACGAAAACGTTGAAAGTTAATACTCGTAAAGTAAGCGAGTAATGAAAATAAAAGTCCGTGCATGCCTAAAATAGAGCCTAGCAATAAATCTAATAACAACCCTAATATAAAGGCATGCCCAATATTAACTCTGTGCGGTAAAGCCATCACCCAATAAGAAAGAACTAATAGCATCCAATCAGGCCGAAAAGCATTAAACATGATCGGTAATGGAAAAATAGCCGCAACAAGGCAAACTAAAAAGGACAGATAAATTATTTTATAACTATTGAACAGGGACATCGAATAATTCCGGAGAGTCTAACGTTAAATCAGCATCAGCTAACGGATCATCATTCCATAATAAGAGTAAATAGCGGCTTCTATCTAAATCAGCAACAGGTGTCGCCGTCACCGTTGCATATAACTCGCCTTCTTGATATTCAAAACGGCTAATTTTAGCAACAGGATAACCTGCAGGAAAACGACCACCAAGACCAGACGTCACCAGTAAGTCACCTTCTTTTATATCTGCATTACTTTGGACAAAAGGCACTTTTAATTGATCCCAAGCGCCACTACCGTGAACAATGGCAATCACATCATTACGCTGAACACGGACAGGAATACCATGGGTGGCATCAACAATTAACACCACTCGGCTAGTTGTACTGCCGACCTGTGAAACTTGCCCAACCACACCTTGCTCATTGATAACAGGCTGCCCTAAGTAAACGCCATTTAGCGCGCCTTTATCAATCAATAATTGATGTGTAAAAGGGTCTGAACGTAAGCTCATCACTTCGGTGATCATACGTTTGTATTTGAATTTCTTTTCAGAGTTTAATAGCTCACGAAGCTGTTTATTTTCGCTTTGCAATTGCCCTAATAAAAGGCGATCGGCTTTTAAATGCAGATTATCTTTTTCAAGCTGTTGATTGCGTTCCACTAACGCTTGTCTGGTCATGATATTTTCAGAAAATGAGCCAAACAGTTTTTGTGGTGCATCGGCAATATATTGAATAGGGGCAACAATAGAGTTTAAGTAAACACGAGCAGGAGAAAAGAGGTTATATTTATTGTCGGCGATCAGTAGCCCAACGCAACAGGCTATCACAATGGATAGCCTTAACGTAAAAGAGGGACCGCGAGTAAAAATTGGTTTCATGGATATTTTTATTGAATGTTAGCGCAGCTATCAAGCCACGCTAATTAATATCAATCTCCGTTAAAGACATCACCACCATGTGTATCGATCATCTCTAACGCCATACCGCCGCCACGAGCAACACAAGTAAGAGGATCATCGGCAACAATAACAGGAATACCAGATTCTTCAGATAACAAACGGTCAAGCTCACATAATAATGCACCACCGCCTGTTAGTACCATACCTTGCTCAGCAATATCTGCAGCAAGTTCAGGTGGCGTTTTTTCTAGCGCTAACATTACTGCTGAAACAATACCGCTCAATGGCTCTTGTAATGCTTCTAAAATCTCGTTGCTGTTTAACGTAAAGCTGCGTGGAACACCTTCAGCAACATTAACACCACGGACTTCAATCTCTTTAATTTCATCGATTGGGTAAGCAATAGCAATGCTATGTTTGATGCGTTCAGCTGTGATTTCACCAATAGTACAACCGTAATTACGACGTACATAATTGATAATAGCTTCATCAAACTTATCACCACCAATGCGCACTGAAGCAGAATAAACAATCCCGTTCAATGAGATAACAGCGACTTCAGTAGTACCACCACCAATATCGACAACCATTGAACCTTTTGCTTCAGACACAGGCATACCTGCACCAATAGCAGCAGCCATAGGCTCATCAATCAAGAATACATCACGTGCACCAGCACCCATTGCAGATTCACGAATAGCGCGTCGCTCAACTTGTGTAGAACCGCAAGGCACACAAACTAAAACACGAGGACTTGGACGCATCCAACTATTGTTATGCACTTGCTTGATAAAGTGTTGTAACATTTTTTCAGTAATATAAAAGTCAGCAATAACACCATCTTTCATTGGACGAATAGCTTCGATATTACCAGGTGTTTTCCCTAACATTTGCTTTGCAGCACTACCAACAGCGGCAACTCTTTTGCCATTTTTATCCTTTCGGATTGCAACCACAGAGGGCTCATCCAGTACAATACCTTGGTCTTTAACATAAATAAGGGTATTTGCAGTTCCTAAATCGATTGATAAATCGTTAGAAAACATACCACGGAACATTTTAAACATGAATATTTCCAAAAGAAGCGAATAAAAGTAATCCGCGTACTCTACCAACCCACTAAAAATACAGCAAGAAAAGAAAGTGAAAAGCTTACTTTAAGACCCATACTATTGATGAAATGATAATTTTAATAATTTATTGATATTTATTTGTATTTATTTATGGGCATAAAATTGAACTTCTTTTATCGTGCTAATAATTTAATCCGCTAATAACACAGCTTCAGGACACGTTAATAACACTCGTTTTACTCTGACAACCGAGTCAACAACTGTTCAATAAAAAACAACTAAAAGGCTAAACGCTTAGTTAACGTCAATGTTGGTAAATAGAAACCTCATTTAACGCTTCAAATTAATTCGTAATATTTTTAATCGACAGTGCCGTTAGTTTTGTCTAATTCAAGGTAAACTATTGAAGTGATAACGGGTTATTGAGGGGGACTTTAATACAGAAACCGAGGGAACGAGGGGTATTGTATAGCTTGGCTTATCCAGAACGGAGGTTATCTATTGATTACAAAATTAAAGCGATAAAAAAACCTACCGAAGTAGGCTTTAATAATACAAAAAAGCAGTCTTAAACTAGCAAATAAAACTTAGCCAAAAGCCCTTAAGACAGCCTCACCCATTACACTTAAAAACTAACGGATGCTAGTTTTTCAAAATAATCAGGGAATGTTTTAGACGTACATTTTGGATCGTTGATCGTCACAGGCGTACCGCTTAACGCAACCAATGAGAAACACATCGCAATACGGTGATCATCATAAGTATCGATTTCAGCATGCTTGATTTGAGCAGGTGCCGTCACTTCAATAAAGTCATGACCTTCAACCACTTCAGCGCCGACTTTACGCAGCTCAGTTGCCATCGCATATAAACGGTCGGTTTCTTTCACGCGCCAGTTATAGACGTTAGTGATTTTCGTGGTGCCTTCAGCAAATAAAGCCGCTACCGCAATGGTCATCGCCGCATCTGGAATATGATTCATATCCATATCAATGGCTTTAAGCTCACCTTTGCTGGCTTTAATGTAATCATCACCCCATTCAATGTTTGCGCCCATTGCTTCCAATGCATCAGCAAATTGAATATCGCCTTGTACTGACTTTTTACCAATACCCGTTACTTTAATACTGCCGCCGCCAATTGCCGCTGCCGCTAAGAAGTAAGAAGCCGATGAAGCATCACCTTCTACTAAGTAGTTACCTGGTGCTTGGTAAGTTTGTCCGCCTTTAATCACAAAGCTTTGGTACTCACCACCAACATTATCCACTTCAACACCAAAATCTTGCATAATTTGTAACGTGATTTTGATGTAAGGTTTTGAGACTAATTCACCCACGATGTTAATCGTTGTATCTTCAGAAGCCATTGGAGCAGACATTAAAAATGCCGTTAAAAATTGACTTGAAACACTACCATCAATCGTAATAGTACCGCCTTTAAGGCCAGTTCCTTTGATTTTTAATGGTGGGTAGTTTTCATTTTTTAAGTAAGTAACATCCGCGCCAGCTTGCTTTAGAGAATCCACTAAAGAACCGATTGGACGCTCAAACATACGCGGCTCACCCGTTAACGTATATTCACCTTGGCCTAAACATAATGCAGCACATAATGGGCGCATCGCCGTACCTGCATTACCTAAAAACAACTCAATATCGCCCAACTCTTGAGTATTGAATGCACGACCTAAACCTTCCACAACACATTGTTTTTTATCTGCAGACAATTGGTAATTAACACCCAATTTAGTTAATGCATTCAACATGTGACGGATATCATCACTGTCTAATAAGTTGGTTAATGTAGTTGTCCCTGATGCTAATGCAGCTAACAATAAGGCACGATTTGACAGGCTTTTTGATCCCGGTAAATTAATTTCGCCATCGACTTTTTTAATCGGGTTTAATAATAACTGTTCCATTGTTTTCGTTTCTCTTATTGCAAATTTAAAACGTGAGTGAGTGCTTGTTTGAAGCGTTGATTTTCCGCTTCAGTACCAATACTGATACGCAAATGATTCGGTAAACCGTATCCTGTGATTGGACGTACAATCACGCCTTCTTGTAATAACGCTTGGTAAACCTGATCACCCGTTTTTTTATCAGCCATCTTCTTATCAGCAGAGCTACTTACATTCACAGTAATAAAGTTACCCATCGATGGAATATACGCTAAGTTATTCGCATCAAAAAAAGCACTTAAATCTTTCATACCTGCATTATTTAACGCCACACTATCAGCGAGATATTGCTCATCTTGCAATATTGTTTCAGCGGCTTTTAATGCTAATGAATTACAGTTAAAAGGTTGACGAACACGATTTAAAATATCGGCAATATCAGGATGTGAAATACTGTAGCCCACACGTAAACCGGCTAAACCATAAGCTTTAGAGAAAGTACGTGAAACGATTAAGTTAGGGAATTCAGCAATCCATGCAATCGCATTACCACGACGTTCACTGGCAGCATATTCAAAATAAGCTTCATCCAATACAACTAACACCGTTGCAGGCACTGACGATAAAAAGTCTTTCAGCTCAGCTTGCTCTAAAAAAGTCCCGGTCGGGTTATTAGGGTTGGCAATAAAAATAAGCTTAGTATTATCAGTAATCGCTGCGGCCATTGCGGCTAAATCATGACCATAATCTTTGGCTTTAACCACAACCGCTGTCGCACCAATCGCTTGGGTAACCAATGGGTAAACAACAAAAGCATGCTCAGCAAACATCACTTCATCACTTGATGTGACAAACGCACGTGCAATCAACTCTAATAAATCATTAGAGCCATTACCTAAAGTGACTTGATTAACATCAACCGCATATTTTGTCGCTAGCGCTTGTTTCAAATAAAAGCCATTAGCATCAGGATAACGCGTTAATTCCATTAACTCTTTCTGTAGTGCTAATTTAACTGATTCACTTAACCCTAGTGGGTTTTCATTAGACGCCAATTTAACGATATTAGTAATACCGAGTTCGCGCTCTAATTCATCAGTAGGCTTACCTGCTTGGTACGGACGTAATTTCTGTACGCCAGTATTAGCCAAGCTTAAAAAATCATTACTCATTCCAGTTCCTTACAATGAATCACTATTCTTTAGCGGCACCTTTATAAAAAGTGCCGTTTATAACCTGCGTTTCCAACAAGGCTTAAGCGTATTTCTTTTCAAAAGCAGCCATAAAGTCGACTAACGCTTGTACACCTTCAATAGGCATCGCGTTATAAATGCTCGCACGCATACCGCCCACTAACTTGTGACCTTTTAACGTCAACAAACCAGCTGCTTTAGATTCACTTAAAAACGTTTCATTCAAGCTATCATCCGCCAATGTGAAAGGAATATTCATACGGCTACGGACACTTGCATCAACATTGTTTGAATAGAACGGAGAGCTATCGATAGCGTTATAAAGTAATTCAGCTTTTGCAATATTGTTCTTTTCAACCGCGGCAATACCGCCCTGTGCTAATAACCATTTAAACACTAAGCCAGCTAAGTACCATGAGTACGTTGGCGGTGTGTTGTACATCGAATCGAAGTCCGTTTGTACTTGGTAATCAAAAATAGACGGGATAGTTTGGCGAGCATGGCCAATTAAGTCATCACGAACAATCACAATTGATAAACCAGACGGCCCAATATTTTTCTGTGCGCCGGCATAGATGACACCGAATTTAGACACATCAATGGGACGAGACAAAATAGTTGAACTCATATCCGCCACTAATGGCACGACACCTGTTTCAGGCACATCAAAGATTTCAATCCCTTCAATGGTTTCATTCGGACAATAGTGAACATAAGCAGAGCCTGCATTTACATTCCAATCATCAGAAGATTTAACACCAATTTTGCCGTCTTCAGTGGTCAACATAATATTGGTTTCATGAATACGCGCATGCTTTTTAGCTTCAACGACCGCAGACTTAGACCACTGCCCCGTTAAAATGTAATCAGCATCTAATTTATCGCCTAATAAGTTAAATGGAACCGCAGCAAACTGCCCACGTCCACCACCATGGCAAAACAGTACTTTATAATTATCAGGAATCGCCATCAATTCACGCAAATCAAGCTCAGCTTGTTTTGCCATTGCAACATACTCAGGGCTTCTGTGGCTCACTTCCATTACAGAAACACCTGAACCTTGCCAGTTACAAAATTCACTTTGTGCCTGTTGCATTACTGCTTCAGGTAACATCGCAGGACCAGCACAAAAGTTATATATTTTTGTCATTGCTAACTCTCTATTGAATTCAAGTAATAAGTTGACTCTTTTAAAACAAAATAAGCGGCTATTGCCGCTTATTAAACTGTCATTAATTGTTATTCAGGTGCGTCAGTTGGCTGCTCATCCGCATTATCTATTGCGTCTGATTCGCTTTCTTGTACTTCACCTTCAACAGCCTCTAATATCGTTGGCTCTTGTATAACTAGTTCACCATTTTCATCGTAAACTGGCACATCTTTGATTTCTTCAATACGTTGTAATGCCACGATTTTTTCATCATCACGTGTTTTGATCAGTGTAACACCTTGTGTATTACGACCCACAATTGACACGCCACTCACTGGTGTACGCACTAACGTACCACGGTTAGAGATCAACATGATTTCATCGTTATCATCTACTTGTACTGCGCCCACTACTTTACCGTTACGCTCGCTCACTTTAATTGAGATAACACCTTGTGTAGCACGACTCTTAGATGAGTAATCATCAAGAGGAGTACGTTTACCGTATCCATTCTCAGTGGTTGTTAAGATGTGACCAGTAGCATTAGGTACAATCAGTGAAACAACTTTACCGCCTTCGTTTAGTTTAATACCACGAACACCCGTTGCAGTACGCCCCATTGGACGAACACCTTTGAATTTAATTTCAGGGTTGCCGTTTTCATCAAGTACAACATTGCCTTCTTCATCGGTCACTTCGCTTTCTTCCGCTTCTTTAAAGCGAACCACTTTACCCGCATCCGAGAACAACATGATTTCATTGGTACCATCAGTTAATGCAACACCAATTAGCTCGTTATCATCATTCAGGTTAATCGCGATCAAACCACTTGAACGTGGACGACTATAAGCACTTAATGCGGTTTTCTTAACCGTACCGTTTGCTGTTGCCATGAACACATATTTATCATCTTCATATTCACGTACTGGTAAGATTGCAGTAATACGCTCACCCTCTTCAAGCGGCAAGATATTCACAATCGGACGACCACGTGCTTGACGAGATGCTAAAGGCAGTTGGAATGTTTTCAGCCAGTACAGACGACCACGTGTAGAGAAACATAAAATAGTATCATGCGTACTTGCCACTAATAGTTTCTCGATGAAGTCTTCATCTTTCATCTTAGTCGCGGCTTTACCTTTACCACCACGACGCTGTGCTTCGTAGTCTGATAACGGTTGATACTTAACGTAACCTTCGTGAGAAAGCGTCACAACAACATCTTCTTCAACGATTAAATCTTCCATACATAAATCAGATTCAGATTCAGTGATTTCAGTACGACGTTCATCGTCAAAGTTATCACGTACTTCTTCTAATTCTTCTTCAATCACTTCCATCAAACGAGCAGGACTTTCAAGAATGAATAATAAAGCAGCAATGATTTCTAATAGCTCTTTGTACTCGCCTAAAATTTTCTCGTGCTCAAGGCCCGTTAACTTGTGAAGACGTAAATCTAGAATCGCTTGTGCTTGAATTTCAGTCATGAAGTATTGGTTATCACGAATACCAAATTCAATCGCTAACCCATCAGGACGAGCCGCATCAACACCACTTGCTTCAAGCATTGAAGCAACCGCACCTAAATCCCAACCACGAGACTGTAGCGCTAATTTTGCTTCAGCGGGTGTTGGAGAGTTACGGATCATTTCAATGATAGCTTCAATGTTAACCAATGAAATCGCTAACCCTTCAAGGATATGTGCACGATCACGCGCTTTACGTAATTCAAATACCGTACGGCGAGTTACCACTTCACGACGATGCAGAATAAACGCTTCTAACATCTCTTTTAGGTTGAATAATTTTGGCTGACCGTGGTCAAGTGCAACGGCATTAATACCGAATGTCACTTGCATTTGCGTTTGTGCGTAAAGGTTGTTTAAAACCACTTCACCCACTTCACCACGTTTCACTTCAACGACCATACGCATACCGTCTTTATCTGACTCGTCACGTAATGCGCTGATACCTTCAATTTTTTTATCTTTAACAAATTCCGCGATTTTTTCAATCAAACGCGCTTTGTTAACTTGGTACGGTAATTCATGTACCACGATCGTTTCACGACCGGTTTTTTCATTCACTTCAATGTCTGCTTTAGCACGTACTTTAATCTTACCGCGGCCCGTATGGTAAGCCTCGATAATACCTTTACGACCATTGATGATACCCGCTGTTGGGAAATCTGGTCCAGGGATATGCTCAATCAACTCATTGATGGTAATGTCTTCATCTTTAATAAGCGCTAAACAAGCACTGATCACTTCACCTAAGTTATGAGGTGGAATGTTCGTTGCCATCCCTACCGCAATACCTGATGAACCATTAATTAATAGGTTAGGAATTTTAGTCGGTAACACTTCAGGAATGAACTCAGTACCATCATAGTTAGGTACGTAATCAACCGTTTCTTTTTCTAAGTCAGCTAATAACTCATGTGCTAACTTCTGCATACGGATTTCCGTATAACGCATCGCTGCTGCACTATCGCCATCGACAGAACCGAAGTTACCTTGACCATCAACCAACATGTAACGTAATGAGAAGTCTTGCGCCATACGAACAATCGTATCGTATACCGCAGTGTCACCATGTGGATGATATTTACCGATTACATCACCAACAACACGTGCCGATTTTTTGTAAGGTTTGTTCCAGTCATTACGTAAAACATTCATCGCAAATAAAACACGACGGTGAACGGGTTTTAAACCATCACGTACATCGGGTAATGCACGACCTACGATCACGCTCATTGCATATTCAAGATAAGAATTCTTTAATTCATCTTCGATATTAATTGGGGAAACGTCAGAAGCAAATTCGCTCATAGAAACTTAAATCCTTAAATTAGTGGAAACAGACTAAATTTAGTAAGGGGTCGATAGTAGCACAAATGCACCTTGGCAGAAGCGTTTTAATGAGCAAAATCGCCTGAGAATCGTTTTATGGGACAATATGAGGCACTTATTAACTAACCGCTCACTTTTCATACAACCAAAGGGATAATTTAAAGCCCCTTAGAATCGCAAAATTAATCACCCATCATTATTGTTATCACGTTATAATCTCCTTTCTTTACTTTTGAACGACTTTTTTAGTAAGGTTTAGCAACGTTTAGCAAAAAATAAGCGTCATCGATAGACCTTTATAAAAAGTAACTCGACATAGCATTAAACAATCAACCGGGTAGCAAGGTGTTTATAAAAACAAGTCTTATAAAAGGACTTTTCTATAAACCATAATACTCAACCGCAAATAAACAGGATGATAATAGCGTGACTCAATACAATCCATCACAGAACCACTCTGAGCAAACAGATTCATTACCAAACAATGAACTTGAAGCGAATGTAGACCAGCAAGAAATTGAAAAATTTTCTGCGATGGCAGAGCAATGGTGGGATTTAGAGGGTGACTTTAAACCGTTACATCTATTAAACCCAAAACGCCTCGATTATATAGAACAAGGTGTTGACGGTTTATTCGGTAAAAAAGTAGTTGATGTTGGTTGTGGTGGCGGTATTTTAGCTGAAAGCATGGCGATAAAAGGAGCAGAAGTAACGGGCATTGACATGGCACACGCCTCACTACAAATAGCCCGTTTACACGCTCTAGAAACACAAACTAAAGTAGATTACCAAAAAACTACCGCAGAACAATTTGCTCAATCTCATCCACAAACCTTCGATGTAGTGACTTGCATGGAAATGTTAGAGCACGTGCCCGATCCCGCTTCAGTGATCCAAGCGTGTTGTGATTTGGTCAAACCAGGCGGAACGGTTTACTTTTCAACCATCAATAAAACATGGAAAGCTTATTTGATGATGATTGTAGGCGCAGAGCATGTGTTACGTTGGGTGCCAAAAGGCACGCATGAATATGCTAAGTTTATTCGTCCTTCTCAGTTGTTGAATGCGATTGATGCGACGCAGTTAAAGTGTGATGATTTGTGTGGTGTGGAATATAGTCCGTTATCGAATGATTTTAAGATCACACAGAATGTGGATGTGAATTATATGTTGAAGTGTACGAAGGTGATTTAGTTTTTCGTTTCTTATTCTGTTGGTTTTCGGGGCGCAGGCTTTAGCCTGCTTGTTTTTACTTTGTGTTTTTGTTATTGCTCGTCTGCGCTCGTCGGGTCAGCTTTATACTTATTCACAGTGGTTTCGCCCTGTCGGCGAGTTCATTTTCTTTATACGAACAAAGAAAACAGAACCAAAAGAAAGTCGCCCCAATACGTTTTTTAATCTGAATAAATAACTGCCTTCTTAACGCACCGCTCAGACTCGACATCCATGTCTCGAACTGAGCTAGTAACGGCATCCATGCCTCTACTTGCTAAAGGCAGTGATTGATTCAGAAAAACTTAACGGGAAATTATCGTAGCCGTATTGACCAAGGTTTTGTTATAGCTAAATCAAGAATCGTTATATCAGTTTGTTAGTATTTAGCTTTTGTATTAAGGGATTTTCGGGGCGCTGGCTTCAGCCTAATTGTTTCTGCTTTGTGTTTTGTTATCACTCGTCGGGGCTCGTCGAGACTGTTTGATATTTATTAGCTTTGTATTTCGCCCTTTCGGCGACTAAACTTTCTTTTATCATAAAAAAAGTTGACAAAGAAACTGACACCGAGTCTCTTTTTTATCCCAAACTATTATCCCCTTTCTAAACGCACCAGTTCATACGGCGCATCCATGCGCCGAATGAACTTACAGCAAACGTCCTGTTTGCTTTTGCTTAAAGGGGGGAAAGCTTACGGTGGGATGTCGTAGCCGCATTGAGTAATACTATATCTTAACTGCTTGATATTATTAATTTCAACTATTGGATGTCCCCTACTTTTATTTCGCCATTTATAATGAAAAAACCTACCTAATTAACTATCTTTCTCATTGAGGTTTAACAAGTTGCTTCGTTAAGGTATTTTTCTTCTCGAAGGTAAGTTTGAAACATATTTGCAATTTTTCCTAAATATTCAAAAACATCATTCGATAACTCAACTAATTCAGCAACTGATAAGGTATGACCAAAATCGTTGAAAGATATATTGCCATGTGCAAGTTTATTGCGATCCTCACGTAAAGTCTTTAAAGTGTCTTCTTTATCAAATACGCTTCTATCACTTAAAACGATCCCATATTCATCGGCAAGTTTTTTAAACGTTGTATGGTCAACATTGCCAGGAATACCAAATCGTTCTGAAAATTTTCTCGGATCACTTTTCTCTTCTTCAGTTATAAAAGAAAGTAAATCATCCCCTAATCGATCTATAAGTTTTGCATAAAATAATTTTTTAGACATGCCACTACTTTTAAAATCATCTGATTTATATTCAAACCAAACAACGCAACGTTCCAACCATATTATTTTCATATTGTCAGTTAATTTAGAATAAGTATGGGTATTATTAATTGTGTCTAACACATTCAATATTGATTGTTTAATGAAACCTTCAGTAACGTTGTAAAGCATTAGACATAAGTTTGCTTTTAATATTTTTTTTATATCGTCTGGTACTAAATTTTCCTCCTTAGGTCGAATTGAAGGAGTTAATAACAAATCATCTAAAGAAGATACAATGGCACTATTTGTTATGTCTAATTGGGTTAAAAATTTAACATACGATTTAATCTCTTGTTCACGAATAGCTAATTCTCTTTTTATATTATCCATGATTAACGTCCTAAAAGCTTATCGGCAACATAATCAATACGTTTCAATAATTTACTTTTATTATTCGCGGCATCAGAGCGAATACATTCATAGAAACTTTCAGAATCAATCCAATTAACGTTAGCTACTTGCAATTTAGGTTGTTCATCTAAAGCTTTATCAACACCTAATGAAATTGCTTCAAATCTAACTCTGAAGGTTGACTTAGACTCCTTATATTTTTTAAAACCATTTGGAAAATTCTGATTAACGAAATTAAGCATTCTATTAAATTGATTCGTCATCTCTTCCTTTTTTACTTCATCAAACTTATCACTTTCAGCTTTCAAAAACGCTTGTAAAAAAGGCGTAACTTTACCGTTATATTTATCCAATGCCCCTTCTCCTGAGTATGCAAAGAAACGAGTAATACGTTCAATCCCTTCTCCACGGTTTGCTACTTTTTCTCCTAATGGGCATAACTCCATAAACAATTCATTTTTAGAACATTCTTCGATGAACCGAGAATAATCACTAACAACACTACCTTTTCTTTTCTCTGCACTTTTTAAATTATCGCCACCAGTATTTACTCTTTCAAATAAATCATATCTTGCAGTAGGAAGAGTATTACGCCCTAAAGATACAGCCCTTAAACTAAGATCATCAATTCTATTTTGGCGAAGCATCGGCAAATCATTATATCTATAACCATTTAGGTAAGTTAATTTTTCTAAACCATCCAATTTCAAATTACCACTAATAAAATTATGTATTGTTCTTATTCGTTGTGACCCATCGACAATTTCTAAATGAGAGTTAACATCAGCAAAAAATATTAATGGGACCGGTATTCCTAAAATTAATGACTCTATAAATTTTGACTGCGCATTATCAGACCAAACAAATTCTCTTTGGTAATCTGGTACATACACAGCACCTTTTGAAAAACTATCATCCACATCAAATTCATCACTTAAACTACGTTCATACCTACGATTAAGCTCATCAATAGTAAACTCTGAAGTATTGTATTCGTACTCATTCATTTTTTTTATGGTATGACGTTCTATTAACTCTTCTTCTTCTTTTCGCAATGGAGCCAGTTCTTTTTTTAAAACAGCAATTAACCCAACTTTTTTATTATATTCATTCTTTTCTTTTGTAACCCAAATATCTTTTTTCACCTTGAGTAGATCTATTCGAGTTAATATTTTATTTATTTCCTTTAACTTAGGTGTAATTAACTCTTTTAACTCTTTTAATCGAGCTATCTTAAGGTCTGGTTTCAAAGTAGTGTTCATAGGAAGGTTTCCAATATTAAATGAGTACATTTATTTAAATAAGTTAATATAATAATAAAAAAATCAACTTAATATGTATATAGGTTACCACCAAATGGGTGAGCGTTAGTAGAGATATAAGGTGGAATAAGTTAAAAATATTGCTAGTGAATTAATTATAACTAACAAGTTAATCAAAAATCAGATGCTGACCTATTTTTGATGCAAATACAAATCAACTAGCATAGCGCTGATTTTTGGCGGAACTGCATTTGCAATCATCAAGTGTAGGTTTCCTCTAGTTTTATATTCTGTAAAACCAAAAAAGTCTGGAAAACCTTGAATGCGTGCGGCTTCATGTGGAGTTAATGTTCTGCGCCTTAATGGGTGCACAAAACGCCCTTGTCCCATTGTACTAAAACCTCGAGTGATCGTTGTTGATGGCTTGTCCCATTTTAACCGACCATAAGACGTAGGGTAAGTATGATCTTTATACTTGTGACAATCAGGTCTCAAATTATTTGGCAAATCATATACATCGTTATCAAATAAATAATCTATTCTTTCTGTATTTTTGGTTTTTGATGGTGTGTCAAAAGTATCTTTTGAATGCTCAGAATTATCAATAATATCTGCGATTATATCTGAAAGTACCGAGGTCGATTCATAATCAGTTAAAGAAAGGTCAAGTTGTTTAAGAGATGCTACCTGTATATGCCGCACTCTATTTTGAGCTATACCGTACTTAGCGGTTTTAATGACTAAATTTTCAACTGAATAACCTATACCTTCTAAAAAATCAGCGCTTTCAGTTAATACATTACCCTCATCATGTTTAATGTTTAATACATTTTCAATTATCACAAACTGTGGTTTGCATAACTCAACAAAACGAATAACCTTTAAATATAGTTTATTGCGAGGGTCTTTAGAGCGAGTGTGATTATTTAACCTTGAATGTCCTTGGCAAGGAGGCCCTGCTAAAAGAACATCGACATTAGCATTTTTAGACTTTAACGCTAACTCAGCCTCAGAAATATTATCACCAGGGTAATTTGTAATTAGTTCTTCAATGTTACCGTTAAATATTGTAGATAGACTATGATAAAAATTTTTTTGATAGGTGTTTGCTGCATCAGGATTCATCTCTACCGCTAACTTTATATTACTTGATAGATGATGATTTTTAGCAGCTTCAATTGCACCTAACGTTAACCCTCCACAACCAGAGAACAAGTCAACAATATTTAATGAACCAGTAAATTGATTATAATCAGGCATAACTTTATTGGTTAACCATTCATTGCTGCAGATATCTTTACGCATATAATTAACTACATTACTCGAATTAAAAAATAAAAAAGGATGATAGCAAAGTAATTCATTATTATCGATTACATTTACAAAATATTAACAGATAAATCCTACCTTTCGATAAAATCAGTTTTCAGACTACTTGCGATAATTTTAATGGAGAGATTAAGGACAACCACACACTGTTTTTTTAGACAGTGGCATTGTAATGTTAATTTATTAAAATACAAGTGAAACCAACGGGGTCAAGTCTTTCATTTTGCATTACAAAACACTGGGCACCCACACATTTAAATAATTAATATCTGAGAATTACAATAGAATTTTACTCAATTTAATTTTCGGTTTCTTTTACATTTAGTGAGTTGGTTTATCTACTTTTTCATTTTTACCTAAAAAGGCAATCAATAGTGCGATCAAAAAGGAAACAAATTTTCAACTAAGATAGCTCACTCGACAATGCCTCCAAGATAAAGTGCTGGACATATATGGTCACTCTTTGTAAATCAAGATTAGATTGATTTTTATTTTCTGTTTAATAATTGATTACGTACAGAAGACTCGTCACCCTTATTAATAAAGGGGTGTTTTCCTGATTAAACTTGTCTTTTGTACAGATCGTTTTAGCCGATAAATCACCTTTGTCTAAACTGCTCTTTACATCATAGAGATAACGGTTTCTTGACATATATCCGGCGTCTTAAT
>NZ_CANLFB010000016.1 GCF_947489755.1 uncultured Psychromonas sp. | reverse complement strand
TGTTTAAAATCATCTAAAAATAGATATCCAGTAGCTAAAAGCAAATATGCCGTTCACCTTAAGTGAACGGCATTACGATTTATTCGGGCTTTTTTGTGTTTTGTTTTTGGCTCGTCCTTAATTTTATCTTTGTTATAAATTTTTTAATAATCTCAGAATAGGTTATTTAAATTGGTTTTTTAGTTGTTGCTGCCATTGTAGAAGGTCATCTTGCGTATCTATGTCAATTATTGCATTAGGCAAATCTAAACAGGTTAATCGATCTGTATTCGCTAATTGTTGTAGAACAGGTTTAGCTCCCTGATCACCTTTGAGATAGGTTAAAGCCTCAAATTGTTCACTGTTGAAGATAGCAGGAACCCCTAATTGATTTTGGTATGATGCACCCACATTGCTTTGTTGCGTTATCCAGAGGTCAGCCAGATTTATATAGTCTTGGTAAGTCACACCAATATGATCAGCCAGTGTTAATAATAAGCCATCAGCATTAGCAGAAAGGGCGGCTTCTACACCCAGTTTAACTGATGTCGATAAACCATCGGCACTTTTTTCGTTGATCATATAAGCAGTAGAACTTGGTAATAATTTACTTAATGTATCGTGGTGATTTCCTAATATGACAACAACATTACTTATTATATTACGTGACGTTAAATAGCCTGCTAGATAGTTTAATTTATCTAAACTATGAAGCAATAAAGGTTGCTCAACTAATACATTCTCGGTATTTAAGTTAGTTATTGGCTGGGCTAATTTAATGCCGTTAAATCGACTACTTTTACCTGCCGCTAATAATACTAAGGTTAATGTCTTTTGTTCGATAGCATTAGACAGAGACGCTAATTTTTTCGACTCAATAAGATTGTTATTCACAAGGCTCCAGATTACTTTCTTATAGATACTCTTCGTTTAAAAAGCAAAGAGTCACCATCTCGTTAGTTTATTAAATCGGTTCGATGATGAAAAATGGCATGGCATTCAGCTAATATACTTAATGCAATAGATTCAGGTAGCTCACCGCCTATGTTGAACCCAGCAGGGGCTGAAAAGAAACCGTTAAAGTCATTCAAAGTAATACTCGCTTTACTAAAAACTTGGTCACGACGATGACGAGGTCCAAGCAATGCAATATAAGCGGGGTTACTTTGACTAATCAATTTTACAGCTAATGCATCTAAACTTAAATTATGTTGCATCACCACTACACCATCAATATCTAACAAGTGCTTTGTTTCTAATGTGGAAATGGGTTGTTTAATGATATGGGTATCAGGGAAATGATGTTGATGTGCATAACTTGAACGCTCATCAAATAAGGTGACTTTCCAGCCTAATTGTATAGCCATCTTTGCCAAAGGTTGCGCATCTAAACCGCCACCAAAAATAGCAATATGAAACCGTGTTCGACAAGGGATCTGGAGTACTGCTACATCAGAAGTGTCGTCAGATTCACAGTATGCGCTTTTACTGAAATCATAATCCCTTTTATTGGTAATTGGCATGACGTTTGCTGAGATAGAAGCCGCTGGAGTACCTGTTTTAACTAGAGGTAAGTGGTATTCGCAATTGGTTGACGTTAATCCTTCCATTAGTGTCTGTAAATGCAGGTAGTTATTTTCAGCAGTCACGGGAATTAACAATAGATCGACAATGCCACCACAACCCAATTGATAACTTGCATCTGATTCATCACTAGCATCATAAGTAATATTAATGGCTTGATCCTGCTGAAGGGCGCGCTGAGCATGGCGTAACAAATCACCTTCTAAGCAGCCACCACTCACGAGTCCGATACTTTTACCTAAGGAATGAAATAACATCATTGCACCCGTTTTACGATACGAAGAGCCTTGAATGTTAGTGATAACGGCTAGTACCCATTTATCATTCGGGAATTGGTTCCACTGAGACAGTAAATCTTCAATATGATGTGACATTCATTTCCTATTTCAATTTTGAATAATTATCTTTAATCTTTTTGACGTTGCCATTAGAGATATTGAGTATGATTAAGCTGAATGACTAAAAAAATAGAGGTAGTAAGTTTGAGGCTTTAAACTGTTTATTTCAAGGTTATTTCATTTAAAGAGGGGATTTATATCATTGCTTCTTAGTATATGAGAACAGAATGAAAATAAGTCAATTTTACTGTTTAGGTATTCGGTTTATTGGGTTTACTTGAAGCTATTTCATGACGGGTTTACAAAGCATAATATACAGTTTTTATTACAGTCTCTTATGGATTTTAAAAGAGAACGTTTTCACGTTCTCTTTTAATTTAATGCTACGACTATTATTGTTTTACTCAATAGCTTAAGCAGTGAAGTTTAGTACTGACATAGGCCAATACTAAACTTTCATTAAAGCACTTTACTCAAGAACTGTTGTGTTCTCTCTTTTTGAGGATTATCTAACACTTCTTGAGGTGTACCTATCTCTTCAATTAAACCCTCATGGAAGAATGCTACTTTGTCTGAGACTTCTTTTGCAAAAGCGATTTCATGGGTAACACAAATCATGGTCATCCCATCATCACGTAACAGCCTTAACGTATCTAACACTTCACCCACTAATTCAGGATCGAGTGCAGAGGTGACCTCATCAAACAACATGTAAGGTGGCTCCATTGCTAATGCTCTTGCAATAGCCAAACGTTGTTGTTGTCCGCCAGACATCTTAGTGGGGTACTCGTGTAACTTATCGCCTAGACCAACGTGAGTCAGTTCTTTTGTGGCAATCGCTTCGGCTTTTTCTTTACTGAAACCTTTTACAACTTGCGGAGCTAATGCTGCATTTTCTAACACGGTTAAGTGAGGGAAAGAGTTCCATTGCTGAAATACCATCCCTAGGTTTTGTCTTAATGCATTAATATCTGTTTTTTTATCATGTACATCAATCCCATCAACAATAATGTTACCTTTATTGATGCTTTCTATCGCATTAATACAATATAAAAGGGTCGATTTACCGCTGCCACTCGCACCAATAATACTCACTACTTCACCGCGGTTTACCGTTAAATCAATGCCTTTTAATACTTCTAAATCACCGAAAGATTTATGAACACCTTTTATTTCAATCATATTTCCATTTTCCTTTCTATATATTTACCGTAACGCGACAACGGGTAAGAAATCATAAAGTAAAACAACCCTACACCTATCAGAATCATAAGCGGTTGTTGCGTTCTTGATATCAATTGTTCTGCTGTTCTTAGTAATTCCATATAACCAATAACCGATACAAGTGCAGAGTCTTTAATGACACTTAAGGCGACACCAATCCAAGATGGAAAGACGGCTCTCATGCCAATGGGTATTCTTATGTATCTGACCGTTTGCAGGTAATTCATACCCAATGATCTAGCTGCTTTTATCATCGGTGTTGGAACACTGTTAAATCCACTTCTGAAGACTTCACTCATAAATGCCATCGTATAGAGCGATAGTATAATTGAGCCAGTAACAAAAGGAGGCAGTGGAAACCCCATCACACCAATAAAGGTGCTAAATAATATAAGCTGAATAATCAGTGGCACAGAGCGTAAAATATCTAAAATAGCACCTAAGCAAACATTCACTGTTTTATTGGATTCAGCTCTGATAAATCCTATTAAAAGTCCGAGTAAACTACCGACGACAATAGCGATAACAGAGATATAAACGGTATTTAAAATGCCCGTTAAAATAAACCCTGTGTCATTCCACGATAAAGGAGTAAATAAGTTCATTATGATATCTCCCCTTTAAATACTTTTTTAGCAATTAAATCAGCAGCGAGTAATACCAATTTAGTGATCACGTAATACATAACAGCCGCTACCATAAAGAATTCTAATGTTCTGAATGAGGTGGATTGTAATCGCTGTGTTTCACCTGACAATTCATTCATACCAACGAGTATTCCAAGCGAACTCATTAATATTGACCAAACAAATTGGTTAGTCATTGGATGATAAATTCTACGGAACATTTGCGGTAAAATAATATAGCGGTAGACTTTAACACTATTCATACCTAACGATTTTGCTGCACTATATTGGGTTTTAGGAATGGATTGAAATCCACCCCTAAATGTTTCTGCTAAATAACCTGCATTGATAAATACCAACGCAGAAAAAACTGAGACGTACGGGCTAAGATGTATGCCATAGGCACCTAAACCAAAATAAGCCATGTAGATAAGAAAGAGAGCAGGGGTGTTTCTGGCGATTTCTATCCAAATATTGGCAATATGGTAAAAAACTTTGGTTTCTGACATCTTTCCTAATGCTAATAATACGGCAATGATTATCCCTACTAGCATAGACAAAACAGACACATGGACGGTAGTAAATGCGCCTGTTAATAGTTGTGGGAATGCATCAAATACTACATTCCAGTGAAATTCATAATTATCCATATATCCTCTTTTATAAGCATTTTCATTTGGCTTTGAGTTATATCTTTTAAATTTGATGCTGCTTTATGTTGTTAATTTTAGGATTGTTATCCTCGGGCATCATTAATTTTCATGATATATTTTTAATTGCTAATACAATGCGCTATAAATTATTTCCTTTACTGAGTATTCTTATTAACTGACTTTATTCATTTAACTCAACCAACCTAAGTGACTAACTTAAATAAAATGATATTTATAACTCGATAACAACAATAAATGTGATCTTTTAGTGTTGCTTTCTATTTTTTTGTTTAGATGGTTCATAACGGAGGGGGTTGTTGATTAACCCTGGGATTTTTGCATTGATATCCTCCAGCAGAACTAGAGGATGATTTACTTTTAGTTAACACAAGCAAAAATAACTATTTATTTTCTATTAATGCTTTAACCATATCAGCAGATACTGGCGTACCAAAATGCTTAACATGTAACTCGTTTAAACGACCATCACGCACTTGGTGAACTAAGAAAAGGTTTAAGTACTTAATCCATGCTAATTCATTTCTTTTAGCAATAATACCCACAACATCATCGTAATTTGGTACATAAGGACCTGCAACAAAATCATCAAATTGACCAGAAGTCAGTTTAGTTGCGATATTGGTGTTAGTAGAAATAAGCGCATCAACTTTACCTTGGTATAGTCCTAGGAATGCATCATTTTCTGATTTGAATGAAGTATAGTTATCTCTTCCCCAGCCTTGCGAATCTGCATAGTTGAAATATTCAGTTTCATAGGTCGTGCCTAATGCTGCGCCAACTTTGACATTTTTCAGATCTTCAAAAGATGACATTTCGACACCTTTTTTCGATATTACTTGAAACTTAAAAACAAAGTACGGGTAAGTAAAACCAACCGATTTGGCACGTGCTAATGAGTCTGACGTTGACCCTATAACGACGTCTGTTTTAGCTGAAATTAATGAAGGGATTCGGTCACCCCAAGTTAGATTGATTACGTTTGATTTTACGCCTAAAACAGCAGCTAAATCGTTACAGTAGTCAACATCAAAACCGGCAGGTTTGTTATCTTTGTCTGTGTAACCCATTGGTGGGAAATCAAGCACTACGCCACAGTTTAATGTGCCACGGCTGATTACATCATCTAGTTGATCTGCACTTGCGCTTGAAAAGGCACCGAGTGCTGAAATGGAAGCAACAACTAATGAGATTTTCTTTACTAACTTCATACTTTCTCCTTGATTTTTATTTACAATTTACTTGTGCCTAGGGTGGCTGCAATATAATTCACCGCACTTTTGTATCTTGTTTTTAAATCAGATATCCCTATTTACAAGTTGATGTTAATGCTTATAAGTCTTTTGTTAATTACTATAAGTAGATGTTAATCCTTTTAACACTTTAATTACTCTATCAAACTTTAGAATAAGTTGTTGAGCTTTTTATGGTTTATTCGATGTCAAAAAATATTCCAATTATTGATAGGTATTCTTATCCTGCAGAAGACGTTTATCTTTATTGATCTGTTTTTATTGAGCGAGATGATTTGTACATTGGTCAATATATAGCGAGGGTTAAACTTGGTAATTCATGGTTTATTTAATGAGCTTAGAGGGGGCGGCTAACTCATGCATCAGGTGATATTTGCAACTAAAGTTCATTTATCGTTGTCGTAGCGGTATATTCATATGAGTAACTAACTTGTTTTCTTATCATTTTTTTGAATCAAAAGGGTAAAGCAATACGGTCTATATTGGTGAGTCAGAAACCATTGAATGAATGCTAAGTAAGAAATAGCTTTATTGCTCATTGACCGCGTTGGAGTCGTATCGATTTTAAATTAAGTTAGTTTTAAGAGGAAAACCAATGAAATTGACGTTTTTGTTACCCGTTATTCTAAGCTTGGCTGTCTTTCCTAGTATAGGCTCAGCTGAAAATAGAGATAATCATAAACATCACAAAAGACCAAATGCTCAAAAAAACATTGGGTCTAAAGCGGAGCGAGTAAAACGTAAACCCATTATCTATCAAGAGAATGGTTCTGTCTTACCCAAAAATAGAGCGGTTCGTAATAAAGAAAATAGACAACGTAATAAAAAAATAATCCGCCATAAAAATTCACAAACCAACATTCATAATGGTATTGAACATAAACGTAAGATTAATAAGAAGCGTTCAACAATCAAAACATCAGTATTACCACCAAATGCCGCTGTCCGAAACAAACAAAAAGCGAAAAGATTAATTGCCGCTAAACATTTAAAGGCTAAAAGAGATAAACGTTACCGAAAACGTGCTGCTTATAAGTCAGGGTTAAGACTGCATAAATCACCAAAAAATGGTCTAAGACTGCGCTTTGGTGGTTTGTCTTTTATTTTTAGTAGCGGTTTATATTATCGTCACATTAATAATGGTTATACTGTTGTACATCCTCCTGTCGGTCTTAAAATTCGTTATTTACCGCATGGTTTTGAAGATGTTTTTATTCATGGAATTCACTATTATTTTTTCCACGGAATATACTATATTGCTAATGGGGCTTATTACCAAGTAGTGGACGAACCGGTCAATGATGAAACAACCTATGAAATCCAAGAAAATGATGATTTTGAGCTAGGACAGCGTTATTCATCATTGCCTGAAGGAGCTCAACTCGTTGTAATTAATGGTGAGCAATATTTTAAGTACCAAAATATCTATTTTTTACCTCAATCATCGGATAATAGTATTGAATATTTAGCGGTAAAACTAGATTAAAAGGGTGATGTTTATATTTACAGCCGCTTGTTAGTAAAGCATTTTAAGAGTGAGCGGTTATGTTAATTTATGCTGATTTCAGTGAATAATTTCATTTGTGAATGTAGTTGTGATTTTTAACTCTTATATTATTAAAATAATGAGTTTACTGATGGCTTGAATGCAAGCCTATTAAGTAGGCTAAATCATTTTATTGATAAGGTGATAATCTATTAAAATATTTACCGCTGACAGCTTCCTGTCGATTTAATTCATTTATTATTTGATCCATATTGATTTTGTTCTATTCTTATTTAGGTATTTTATCGATGGTTAGGCAAATAAATACTTTAGTTTTTTATTTTATTGCCGATTACTTAATATGGATATTAAATTAATAGGATAGTTTATGACAGGCGTTGGAATAAATAGTTACAATACTAATATCAAAATGACTCAACCTCAAAGTGTACCGAGTCAACCCGATAATGAGAAAGCAAGTGTGTTGGCTTCAACCTCTGAAAATAAACAAGTTGTTATTTCCGATGAGGGGAGAGCTTTACTTGCTAGTAAAACTGAAGCTGAGGCAGCGACCCCTAGTGAAAAAGGTGTTACTGAAAAAGTGGAGTCTTTTACTCATGGCGTGCTAGGAATGGACCATCCTGATGTAATTAAAGAAAAAGCTGATGAAGATGATAGTTATTCTGCAGGTCAATATTTAAAAGGTGCCTTAACTGTTGGTGCATTTTTATTAGCAATTGTTTAGCATTACGAGTAGTAAAATATTCAGCAGAAAAATGGAACATAAGTAGCGGTTATCGATGAGATAAGTTTATCTCACAAGTTAATTCCAACCATTTAATCACTTCCAGTGATGCTACTTTACAACTATCCGTTGGCAAGATCTTTATCCTACCTTTATATTTCAAACTTTCCTTTTTACACTTTTTTATTTCCTACCTATTTGTTGGCATTTATATTGCATTTTTATACTTAAGTTCATGTAAATCATTAAGAACGACATATATGTTGCCAGTTTTAATTTAAATGTCATGAAAATGGCACTAAATAACAATAAATTGACAAAAAAAGTATCGCAACAATATTTTCTTAATTGAGAGTTCAAGCAATTTATCTGTAGTCATTATGTAAAACAGTAATTTTATTTAAAGGATCTAAACAATGAAAAAATCTATTATCGCTTCTCTGGTTATTTCTGCTTTAGTAGCAGGTTGTGGTTCAGGTGGCTCAAGCACTGCGAGTTCAGATAAATACAATTGGCAAGTGGTGCAATTAAAATCAGTATCTGAATCAACACTTAATAGCAAATGTGTTATCTACGCTGATTCAGAATTAAATGATGGTGAAGTTATTACCGCTTATATTGCAGAGTCAGACTTTAATATTATTTATCACAATGCAGACGGAACGATTGAAGAGACTATTCCTGCTGATGAAATTAGTGATGGATTACTGACTATCGACAGCGATGATGTACCCGATGAAGGTTATGTTACTTTAGAAGAAATCAGTGATCCTCGTGGTGGAGATACTGGTAGTTACATGTTCAGTGTTCAAAAATCTTTATTGAGTGACTTAGTACTGAATATTGCCACAGAACAAGGCGAAGAGACTTGTTATACGGGGGATGATTATCGAGAAGTTGCATCAGGTACTGCGTTAGTTAATGTACAAGAAGAAAGTGAAAATACTGTTTACTATCAAAGTAGTTACGATCAAGACTCAATTAACGGCAAAACAATATCTACTGGTATACCTGTAGACTCGCCTTATCCTGCATCTCATGATGTTTTAATTACTGCGTTTAATTCTTATGACTCCGATGCATCAGAATACACAAACCTGAACTACTGGGCATTTGTTGATTCAGTTAAACTCTATGAAACAAGTAGTGATTCATCAGCAGGGCTTAATGAAAATGGATTAACAGATGTTGATTTATCGACTATTGATAGTGTTGATTTAGACAGTGATAGTGGTGTGATTGTTATTCATGACGATGAAAGCTATTTTTGGCAACCTATCTACACTACTCAAGATCAATTAACCCTTGCTTATGACAGTGCTGACGTTGATGTCTGGAATAGTTACTTTTCAGGTTCATTAAGTGACAATGATTGGTTATTTACAAGTTTTAATTACTTAGGCGAAAATGAGACATATTTAACTCTAAAAGAGTTTTCTTCAGTAGATGAGCTTGATGATGTCTTTGTTTCTAGTAATTGTGATGTTGCAGCTGACTTTTGTATCGATACAAATTCAACTTATAACAGTGATGATTTCGATTATCAACGCGTACATATTCGTTTAACAGAAGTTAGTGGCTCAACCACTGATAATATTACGTATCAATCTATTTATTCTCAAGCCAATGAACAACCAGTTGTATTAGAAAGTAGCCTTTTTGATTATTCAGGCCCAACATTAACGCGTGCTGAATTTAGTTTAGTCAGTAGTGATGCAAGCATGGTAGATGCAGTGCAATACCTAATGATTGAAAATATAGATTTAGTGACTGTTGGTGAGTATGGTTCAAATACGGATGATGATGCAGCTGAAACTGATTTGTATAATGACATCAATGGTTTTGTTTCTACTGACACAAAAAGCAGCGCTTTATATCAAGAGATGCTAAGTAGTGATACAACCACATTAATGAGTGCTTACGAGTTAAATTAATTTATAGAGTGTATTACTAGAAAATTACTCGCTAGTATTTTAAGCCTCGCTTTTTAGCGGGGCTTTTTTTTGAATAAGGAAAATATTGTATTGCAAAAGAGAGGGCTTTAATTTTTTGATTATTCTTAGCTAAAATTTGCGTATTCTTACATTGTGATTTACGTTTAATAGCTCCTCTAGTGTTAAATTTATTCGATTAAAGCAGGGAATATTATGCTTAATAAAATGATTTTATTGGTCAGTGTGCTCATTATATCTAGTAATAGCATGGCTAAGCAGAATACCAAAGTATCTAAAAGTTTGTGTTTGAAAATTGATGCTAAAATTGCGACGGCTAAAAAAAATATGCGTGTTGTGTACACTGATAAAAAAGGTCAAACGTTACGGAGTAAGTTAAAAGTCTTACAGAAAAAAAAGGTATATTGTAAAATAAGTACGTTTCCAACGTCATCGTAAATTAGTTTCTTATCCAGCGGTTTATTTCCTTTCTACTCTGTTTTTAAGAGTGTAGTCTTTATGACTCTCATATGTTCATTGATGCATCATCATTCAGAGTCTCTATGAAAATAAGATCATTGTTTACATTAAATTCCTCGCATAAAAATAAACATGGGTTGAGTGAAATCCTTAAATATATGGGACCGGGTTTACTGGTCACTGTTGGTTTTATAGATCCGGGGAATTGGGCTTCCAATATTGCGGCGGGCTCAATGTTTGGATATACACTTCTATGGATGGTAACGCTGTCTACGCTAATGTTGATTTTATTGCAGCATAATGTTGCTCACCTAGGCATTGTTACTGGGGATTGTTTAGCTGAATCCGCAATGAAAAATCTTAATGTGCATGTGGCTCAGTTTGTACTTTTTACCAGTATCATAGCGGTTATATCGACTGCTTTGGCTGAGATATTGGGTGGTGCAATTGCACTACAATTACTGTTTGATATACCGATAGTGATTGGTTCTATCATTATTCTTGTTATCGTCATTTTCTTACTGTTTACCAATACTTATACCAAGCTTGAAAAACTGATTATTGGTTTTGTGTCAATTATTGGATTTTCATTTTTGTATGAAATGAGCATTGTTAATATTGACTGGCCGGAGGCTGCTAGAAGTTGGGTAACCGTTAGTATTCCTGATGGTTCAATGATTATCGTTATGGCGGTATTAGGCGCTGTTGTTATGCCTCATAACCTATTTTTACATTCAGAAATCATTCAAAGTCGGCAATGGAGTAATGACAATGAAGCCGTTATTAAAAAACAATTAAGGTATGAGTTTACCGATACTTTTGTATCAATGATTATTGGCTGGGCTATTAATAGTGCAATGATTATATTGGCTGCAGCTACCTTTTTTGATAACGATATAGTGGTGACAGAACTAGAACAAGCACAGCACCTTCTTTCTCCTATGTTGGGTTCAAAAGCCGCTATTGTATTTGGTATTGCATTATTATTTGCGGGAATTTCTTCAACTATTACTGCTGGTATGGCGGGTGGCTCTGTTTATGCAGGTTTATTTAAAGAACCTTACAATATCAAAGCGACTCACACTAAAGTGGGTGTTGCGGGTATATTAATTATTTCAACATTGATTATTTTTTTGATTTCAGAACCCTTTAAAGGTTTGATTATTTCTCAAATGGTACTCAGCATTCAATTACCTATTACCGTTTTTCTACAAATTTATTTAACCTCATCGAAGAGGGTAATGGGAAAACATAGGAACTCCAAATTGATGAATTTTTTGTTGTTATCTATTTGGTTAATTTTAACTCTTTTGAATATAATGTTATTTGCTAGTTTTTTGTAATGACATATATTACCTCAATTCTGGTTAAATAAATCGATACAGAACCTTTATTTATAGGGACTTGTTTTCGCGTATTTCTGTGTTAAATCACCTTAGAATAACTCGTTATAGCTTCGATGATTTGCCTTGAACTACACAAACATTACGATACTCTCATAATATGAACTTTTAACATGTTGATATTTAATAGTATTACACTTCCATTATCCTGAACGGAGGTTATGCAATAAACCAAGTTGCATTATTAATGTAGCGATGCGCTCCGAAATAGTGCGAAAGCGAACATTGATAGTGCGCTGACATGGAGCCTTCTTTCGATACCATCCAATAAATGATCAATTTAAATCTATAATAATTTCAATTTTAGTCAAAAAACACCATTAATATGATTACATCTAAAATTGATTTAATTTGAATTTTTCATCGCTAATTAATTAAAAAAAATTGATATTTACTAACCATTATTAACTTTATGATGACGGTTAATCATTCATTTAAATTAATAGAAAGCGAGTGTTTATAGGTGGTTTGGCTTTTTATTGCGTGAAAAAATAAATGATATTAGACATTTTTGAAATTTGTTGTTTTTTGAATAGATTCCTTGTTATCAGTGATTTAATACATTCTCTTTAAGTTGAATAGAGATCAAAAATTTAGCATTAATAATACACTTGGTATAATTAATGCTGTTGCTTTGGACATATCTTTTGATTGCAGTTGCACTCAAATTGTTCAAGGTGATGTATAGACATATGAAAAATAGTCAAAACATAAAAGAACAAGTAAAAATGATAGGGATGGATTTCGGTTCAACCACTAGCAGTGCGATGATCGCAGTGGCAGGCGTTGGAATGAACTCTGTTACTGGGCGAATGGCATTCTCTGCACCAGAAATTGTCTATCGATCTAATGTTGAATTTACGCCTTTTAGAGGTGCTGAAATTGACGCATCTGCTATCGCTGAACTATTAGATACTTGGTTAGAAAAAGGCGATAACATTTTTTCTGGCGGGGTGATCATTACTGGTTTAGCTGCTTTACAACAAAACTCAGTGCATATTGCCGCTTTAATTAAAGAGCGTATCGGACAAGCTGTTATTGCGACGGTTGATGATCCAAATCTTGAATCATGGTTAGCTTTCATGGGGTGTGCAGCATTATTATCTCGGCACTTTAAGAACGAAACACTCGTTAATCTCGATATTGGTGGCGGTACAACTAATCCCGCAGCAGGTCAAAATGGACAAGTCAAAACAACGGGATGTTTTTATATTGGCGCTAGGCATTTTCAGTTTGAACCTGGGACTTACCGTTTAATTAATATCTCTGAATATGGTTATTCAATGTTAAGTCATATCGGTGTAACTAATGAGATTGGCGATACTCTTGGTGTCGATATTCTCAATAAAATCCTCGACCTTTACATTGAAGCACTAAAAGCCATCGCTCGGGGAAGCCTAGCATTTTTTGAAAGCGATATTGGCCAGCGTCTTTGCCAAACTTCTTTTATACTGCCTCCAAACGTTGATTCACCTTTGATTACTTTTTCCGGTGGTGTAGGCGAACTTATTTATAAAATCACTGAAAACGAACCGATACCTAGTACCACCTTTTATGGTGATTTAGGTATCGACCTAGCTAAAAGAATTATCTCCGATCCTTTCTTTTCTAAACAAATAACAACAATTCGCCCAGAAAATATGGGTAGAGCAACTGTGTACGGGTTGACGCTTCACAATACTGAAATTTCAGGTGCAACTTTATTTTTGCCAGACACCTCGGCACTGCCTTTAAATGATGTCCCTATTGTTGCTCGACTCAGTATGTCTTGTGACTTATCTGATCTTCTTAATTCTATTTCTGTTGTTGCACAGCGTAGTGGTAAAGCTTGTATTCAAATGCTACCAGTAACTGATTCAGAAGGGGGAGCTTTACCTGCTTCTTTGCAACAAATTAAAACGCTTGGTGATCGAATAAATCAAGCATTAGCGACACTCACTATTGATTTACCGTTAGTGATATTGGTACCCGGAAATTTTGGGAAAGCATTAGGTAACTATGCAACGGACTGGGGGAAATCATCCGCTAAATTAATGATCATAGATGAAATACCAGATCGTAATGCACAGTTTGTAAATATTGGAAGTCCGTATCGCGGCGTTGTACCCGTTTCTTTTTATGGTATTTATTAGAATTTAAGGTTTATTTAATGAAAAAGATTATCCCACTTAAAGATATTCATGTTCCCGTTCCAGGGCCTGATGAAGTTTATTCTTTCAAAATATTGAATGAAATTTTTTACTTTGAAGGGCTTAAAAAACTATTAGGAGCCGCTGATATTAGTAAAGCGGGGGATAGGACAACTGACCTTGCACCCAAAAATGCAATGGATAGAGAAGCGGCAAGAGCAATTCTAGCTTCTTTAACATTGCAGTACCTTTATGATAATCCGTTAACTGCAGATGATGGCAGTGTTGACTCTGTCATGCGTGCTGGTTATGAGATAGATCTTGAACTGTTTCAAAGTATTGCCCATATGACTATGGGCGATCTTAAAGATCATTTGCTTGCCAGTAATGGAACGCGAGTGGCTGCGATTGGTTTAGCATTAACACCTGTCATGGCATCCGCTTTAACCAAGTTAATGGATGTACATGAATTAGTTTATTTACCCGGTAAAATATTTCGGCCAACTAAAGCAAGAACTTTGATTGGTACGCCTAAAACACTGTCATTTCGTCTTCAACCTAATCATCCTAAAGATAATTTAGATGCTATTTCTATGATGGTTTATAACGATTTAGCCATGGGAATGGGCGATTGTTTAATTGGTGTTAACCCATCTGATGGGTCAGTAGATAATATAGCCGCGATGCTTTGGCATATAGATAAGTTGCGTCGCGAAACAGGCGCTCCCACTCAAATTTGTGTGCTTGGACATATTAAAAGCCAACTTACCGCCTTAAAGCAGGGGGCACCGGTTGAAATCTTATTCCAAAGCTTTGCAGGTACAGATGAAACATTAACCGGAGAGTTCGACGTAACGGTAGAGTTTTTAGATCAAGCCGTGGAAACCATGAAAAATGAAGGGCCGCTAAAAGATATAGCGGACCAATTTATGTACTTTGAAACAGGTCAAGGCAGTGAAATGACTTACCGTAAACATAACGGTATGGATATGGCGACTTGCGAAGCATTATGTTACGGACTATGCCGACGTTATGATCCTTTTATGGTGAATAATGCAACAGGTTTCATTGGTCCAGAAACACATCTTAATGACTTTGAATTAATGGTATCGACGCTTCAAGACCACTTCATGGGGAAACTCTTAGGCTTACCGATGGGCATCAGCCCAAGTTATACCTTACATTCTAACTCCCATTTAGAAGGTCAGCAAATGGCTGTGCAATTGGCTACAGCGGCGGGGGCGAACTTCTTTATGGATATCTATTTAGGTACCGATCGTATGCTTGCTCACTTTGTGAATTCAGGGCACGACGATCAAACCTTAAGGGAAATATATCACCGTAATCCTGCGCCTGAGTTTTTACAATGGGCAGTTCAAAAAGGTATTTATATTCAACATACCGATGGTAACGTTGAACGCGGTCCAAATTGGGGAAACCCAAGGTTATTTATCAAGAGTGATTTAGAGTTTCAACGTCTGCATGAGGCAACGCCAAATGCCCCTGGATTTGAAAATGCAGGTCCACGTCCTGCGCATAAAGTACAAGAAGTGATCCGTATTAATCAATCGGTAGGGCGTGAGGCGGTCCATTCACATCTTAAACCAGGGTTGTTTACTGGTTTCACCTTTAGAGAGTTTGTCTCTACGGCTGTGGATCATGCTGAGCATTTAAAAAATCCTGAAGTTGGCTCAAAACTGTCTAAAACTGATCTAGATAGTCTTTCTGCTGAAGGTAATGATGTACAAATTATAATCACCGATGGTTTATCAGCTGAAGCCGTTCATCATAACGTTCCGGATATGATCCCAGTATTAATGGATGGATTAAAAAGTCGTCATTACTCATTAGGCGAGCCTATCGTTACACACTTTGGTCGCGTTAAATTAGCTGAATGTATCTCCGATGTATTGGACTGTAATGTTGCTATTTTATTGGCAGGAGAGCGACCAGGGGGAGATGCTCTTTCTTCAAAAAGTATGTCTGCTTATTTGGTGCTAAAGCTGAAGGATGAGAAGGCGAGAAAAGCCGCTGCAATTTACAGTGAACATGAAAAAATTCGTTATGAATACACTTTAATTACTAACATTTACCAAGGAGGTTTACCACCTATAGAAGGAGGCAGTGTTGTTGCAGAAAAAGTAATGGAAATTCTTGAAAATCAAGCAGCAGGTAATCGATTAGAAGATCTGTTGAAAGCTCAAAAAAGCGTATAACCCAATTTAACAAAGTAATGCTAAAAATATTTTAATCAATATTCAACACACATCTACATACATTAAATAAGGATATAAATAATGATATTGAGAAAGAAAGTCATTAAACAAGTCACACTTGCGACCACTTGTGTGATGTTGCTGTTAGCACCTGTCGTGCAAGCTGATTCAATGAGGCTTAAATTTGCTCATCAAAATAACGTTTATGATGCTGATCAGCTATTGGCTGAAACCTTTAAAACATTATTAGAAGAAAGAACTAATGGTGACCTAAAGGTTTCAATTTACCCAGGTACCTTAACTGGGTCAGAAGAAGAGGCGTTGGAATTTGCTAAAGCTGGAACGGTTTCCCTAGCGGCGACGAGTGCGGGTCATATTGCTGGTTATTACGAGGACATTCAATTTCTTCAACTTCCTTATTTATTTAAAAGTTTGGAGCATTATAAAGTAGCAAGAAGTTCTAGTGTGGTTAAAGAGATCCTTGCTGGTGCCAGTAAAGCAACAGGTATGAAAGCATTGGGCGTCTATTCTGATTGTAATGGTTTTGCGATCGCCAGTAAAAAACCTATTAATAGTTTAGCTGATGCTAAGGGTGTGAAGTTACGAGCGATGCAAAATCCTTTGTTTATTGATATCTATGAAGCATTTGGCTTTACGGTGACACCGACAGACTGGGGTGAACTTTATACTTCATTACAAACAGGCATGGTAGAAGCTGATGATTTAGGTGTGTATTGCAACGATATTTTCAAAATGAGTGAAGTTGTTGATAGTTATGCAATATTGAATCAAATGTGGACGCAAAAAATATTATTTATGTCTCCAAAAGTTTGGGACAAATTAACTGCAGAACAAAAAGTGATTGTGACTGATATTGCTGATGAAGCAATAGAGTTAACGGACGCTTGGCAGTATGCACGTGAAGCTAAATTTATCGAAAAAGTAAAAGAAGATAAAGATCAAACGATTACTTATCCAAATACTGATGAATTTAAAGAAGCATCGCAGTCAGTGTATACAAAATGGTTTGCTAAAGAACCTCAATGGAAAACGTGGTATGAAGAAATTCAATACCTTGATCCTAATGCCCGTCTCCCTAAGGCATTTAAATAATCATTAATCACTTCAATAAGATCAACCTTTTTGACTAAAGAGGTTGATCTATCAATTAACAGCAAACAAAGAATAATGAGGTGAGTGGTATGCCTGATACAGAAAAAGCTGTGCTAGAGAATAAAGTCGAAGGTGTAATGAACAAAATAAGTAGCATATGTGGCGTGACATTGCTGGTATTAATGTGTGCTTTGATTTTATTACTCGGAGTTAACATTTTCTTACGATATAGCTTCGACTCACCGATTGCTTGGTCTAATACTATATCAAGATACATTTACATCATTATTGCATTAGTAGGTAGTGCTATTGCTTATACACAACAGAGCCATGCTCGAATTGATATTCTATACGACAGAGTCGGGCCTAAGACGAAAAAGATTTTCGATTTTTTTCACTGCATTATTATGATGGCACTTTGCATTATTTTTATCGTGGTTGGTAGTCAACATGCGGTAACGATGTGGCCTGTGCATCCACCTATTATCCCTTGGCTTCCTATTGGTAGTATCTATTTATCTGTTCCAATATTTGCTTTTTTGATTTTTCTTTATTTATTAACAAAAATGATTTCAATTTTTAGCAAACGGAGTGCTTCATGACTTTTATTTTTTTAATGATCCTTTGTTTTATTTTGCTGATGGCAATTAGAATACCTATTCCTTTTGCATTGCTTGCGTCAACACTTGTTTACTTCATTGGAGCTGATATTCCTCTCAGTATTATGGTGGTTCGATTATTTCGTTCTTTTGATTCATTTGTACTCTTAGCCATTCCATTCTTTATTTTAGCTGGCAAAGTCATGGCTGAATCGGGTATTAGTGATCGTATTATCCGTTTAGCTGATTTAATAGTAGGGCGTGTTAAGGGCAATCTTGCTTATGTGAATATTGTAGTCAGTATGTTTTTTGGCGGTATTACTGGTACTGCTATTTCAGATACGACGGCGGTTGGTTCTGTAATGATCCCGGCGATGACTAAAGCGGGTTATAAAAAAAGTTTTAGTGCCGCAGTGACTGCCGCATCCTCAACGATGGGACCAATTATTCCCCCTAGTTTAATGTTTATTCTGTATGGATCAATTGCTCAAGTTTCTATTAAAGATATGTTTTTAGCGGGTGCTATTCCAGGTGTTATGGTGGGACTTGCTCAAATTATCGTTGTTTGGTTGTATGGTCGTAAAAATGATTTACCAAGAAGAGAAGAAAAAATAACACGTAAGCAAGGTTTCGATATTGTAGGGGGAGCTTTTTACGCAATGTTACTGCCTGTTATTATTCTTGGTGGTATTTTAATGGGGATTGTGAGCCCGACAGAAGCTGCTGTAATTGCAGTGTTTTATGCTATTTTTATAGCAATTTTTGTCTATCGATCTTTAACTTGGAAAAGGTTAATGGGAGCCATTAGAGAATCAACCGTTGAGACAGGTAGTGTGTCAATCATCATTGCAGCAGCAGGTATTTTTGGCTGGGCATTATCTAATGAACAGTTGCCGATGATCTTTGCAGAGTACTTAGTAGAAAATATTGAATCAACTTGGTTAATTTTATTACTTATCAACGTTTTATTATTTTTTCTGGGCATGTTTATGGATTCGATTCCTGCCTTGATGATAGTGACACCTGTATTACTACCGGTGTTTGACATGTTAGGTATTGACCCATTACATGCGGGTATTTTCATGTGTGTTAATTTAATTACAGGTCTGGCAACACCCCCCGTAGGTTGCTGTTTGTTTGCGTCATCAATTATATCAGGTGAGTCGATGGAAAAAATTAGCCGAGCAATATTGCCGTTTATTCTAGCTAATGTGATTATTGTTTTATTGATTACGTATATTCCTTGGATAACACTATTTTTACCCTCATTATTTAATTAATTTAAACCTGATTGATGACAATCTCCTATTAAATGGTTGGCTATATTAATTTTAGCCAACCATTTTTGCTGCTTATTTAATGGTTTTATCAATATTTTTTAATTAAACTAATCATAAGTAATTCAATAAGATATTTTTGTTTTGATCATAAAACACCCAAATCATGAATAAAAGACTAGTAAAATATTAAGTATTAGAAGTAGAATCCAAAAAAATTATTAAATGCACATATGGATTATTTTATGAAGTCACCAATACGTATTATTTTATTAACGAGCATATTAAGCACTGTTGTTGGTTGCACGACTGCTCCACCTACCTTTGGTGAGCGTATGCTTATGGAAGGTGAGTCTCGTGTTCAAATAGCTGAACAATGGGAAGCAGGGCAGAAGGATTTAACTAAGGGTGAGGCAACATTATCAAGCGGTCAAAAACTAGCAGATAAAGGTCGCTCTTATTTAAGTAAAGGTGAAAAATTAGTTGCCTCTGGTAATGTTAAAATACAAAAAAATAAGTTAGATTATCAAACCCTTTCTCAAACAGTTGTTGGCGTTGAATCTGCGGATCTTGCATTGAAGCGAGTGGCTAAACTAAAAGTTATTGCTAACGATTGGGAAGACGGTGAAGATAATTTGATTGAAGGTAATAAACTCATTAAACGCGGCAAAGCCAATATTGTTGAAGGTGAAGCGAATATTGAGAAAGGCCAGAAGTTGATTACATCAGGTAACGCTAAAATGCAATCTGCTGAGAGCCTTTACCGAACTCAAGGCTAGTCAAACGTTATTCAGAACATATTTGAATGACAGATAAAAGTCGATTATGCTTTCTTTAGTTTTAATATTCAGACTAGCGCCACAATGGAAAGCTAGTCTGATTTGACACCATAAATAACGTTAATCAATGATTAACGTTATTTATATCAACTACAACCTAAACTTGTTGTTAGACCGCCTATTTGACCTTCAACTGAGCTTTCTTTATAAGAAGCTAAAGAAGGCATAATATCTAAACCAGATCGCTCTTCTACTTCATCAATTGTTACCTCGGTTGTACAAAACTCATCAGCACGCGCTGCGCTTTGTTCCATAATAAAGGCTGATGCTTCAACCCAACCATCAACATCGCTGATGACCACTTTAAAGTATCCACTAGGAATAGTATGGTTTTCATCCGCGGCAGGTAATGTTCCAAAGGTCGATTCATATAATGGTCCGCTGACGACATAAACATCTTGCCCATCTGACACCATCGTTCTAACGGCACTTTCCAAATCAACCCAAGGACCTTGATTGAGGGTTGATGATTGAGGCGTGATATTAGATAAGTAGTTTAACATCGCCCAGTCATCGTTATTGCTGAATGACGCTAAAGGAACTTGATGACCTCTATCTGTTGCGAGTATGGCATTGGCATCGGTGTAATCATCAGGTTCTAATGTGTCATTTGAGTCCAAATCAGGGTCTGCTTTCCAGTAACGAGACCTTGTTGGTCCATTAATTGTTTCGCTGGTTACATTATAAGCGACCCAATCTGCAAACTTGGTGGTTGCATTATTACTTAATGTATAGATTGAACGTTCTATCTCTTGTCCAGAGGCACCTGTAGGGCAGTCATATACACAATTGTCAGCTAAGCTTACAGAGCTCCACAGAGAAGCGATAAGTAACGTGGTTGTTTTGAATTTCATAGTATTTCCTTATAGATAAATTAATTCGAACTTATTAATACACACAAAATGTGCCAAATATATTACAAAAGGGTAAATGCTTAATTGAGAAGGGGTGTAGAAGTAAGTAGTTGAAAATAAATGGGTAAAAAATAAACTAAAGCACTTGTTTGGTGTTTTTTGCACCAGAGGAGTGCATAAAATATAAGTGATTTGGAACGTAACATAGTGAACAAATTACATGATAGAAATATGTCATGATGAAATGGATAAAGGTCGATAGTAGGTAACTCGTGAGTTTTCAATTTATTGATATCAATAAAGGAATGGTGGTTCCTAAGTAGGCCGATAAAGTGGCTGCATATTTAATCTATGAAAAATTAGATTGTCTGATGAGCGACTAGCGGTGAATTGATTATGTAAAGTGGAATAATTTGAATATAGATTTATATTTAACCTCAATTCTGGTTTTATTTAACGTCACTTGGTTCAATTAGTTCTACTGTGCTATCAGGACAAGTGAACCATTTTACCTAAGACTATTAAAAAGCAAATTGTAGCTAACTTTAATCAACCTAGTTTTACATCGTTAGCGTTGTCTCATCGAACACCTGAATGTTTAAATATTCTTGATTATGCTATCCAAATTACAAAATAGAATACGAACATATTTGACGATTATGAAGTGCTTTTTTAATAACTTTAGATAGTTTGAAAATATGATCATTAAATGATTATTTGAAAGGAAGGGCTATGAAGTGAGCCGAAAATAACCTTAATGGTCTCTTTACCTAATTTGATTAAAACCTGCTAGAACCATTACCATCTTGATTTACTCATTTTTGGTATTCCTTAATGAGGGTAAAATTGATTTTATGTTATACTAATAATGTATAAAAATTTTATAGGTTATTAGAGGTTGTATGACAGATAAAACAAAAGCATTACTCGCTTCATTGACAATATATAATGGTAACATTCTTACCGTTAAAGGTTGTAATGCTAGTTTTACAGAAATGTTAGGTTTTTCTGAATCTCAAATTAAGCATGTCCCATTAGCGGATAAGTTAGTGTTATGTGATGAGTCTTCTTTTTTAAATTTAGATGATTTATTTAACATGGCAATGAATACCCCTGACGGTGTTTTTACTTCAGCTAAAATGTTTAACAATTTACATTATGCGGTGAGTGTTAAATTACATTGCGTGCATGAAGAAAATGAAACGTTTAAGCTATATTTTTCTGTGTTAGAAAACAAATCACTCGATCCTATCTCTAAATTACCCAATGGTTGGGCATTATCTTCTCGTATTAATTATCTATTGAGTAATGAAAAGCTCACTTTAAAAAATATGATATTAATCATTTTGGAAGCGGATAACTTTTCAACGATTAATTACCGCTATGATTATGATATAGGTGATCAGTACTTAGTATTATTAGGGAAGCGCTTACAGGGTATGGTTAAAGGCTTTGGTTTCGTCATCCGTTTTTCAAATGCAAAATATGCGATTCTAATAGAAGATTATGAAAGTCTCCCTCATAATATATTATACAATCGCATTGAATTGATTTGTCAAAACTTATGCTTGGAGCTTGCTAAACCAATCGCTATCTCTGATGAACTGCAAATAACCAAGTCTTTTAGTATTGGTGTGACTTCTCCTGGATACCATTATAATTGTTACCATGCGATGGAAATCGCAGCTGAAACCGAAAAAGAAAAATCTAAAAAATACAGTATTAATAAGTTTTTTATCGCCTCGTCTGAACCTGCTGCGGAATTGCTTACACGAAAGCTAATTATTGAGGCTTTACCTGAAGCTATAATGAAGAACCAAATTGAAGTTCATTATCAACCTCAATTTGATATGAAGACGAGGGAATTAATTGGCCTTGAAGCTTTGTCTCGTTGGAATGATGATACTTTAGGTTGCGTTCCCCCTAATATTTTTGTTGGGATTACTGAAGACATTGGACTACATTTCGAGTTCGATTTATGGGTGTTTGAAAAAGTATGTACTCAAGTCATTGCATGGCAGCATCAAAATATTCATGTGCCACGTGTTGCCATCAACATCTCATTTAAAACAATGGAAATGACAACGTTCATTGACCGCATTAAATATATTTTAAAAAAGACCGCTTGCCCTACTCACTTTATTGAGTTGGAAGTCACTGAAACGAGCTCAATTAATAATATTACAATGCTTGCTGATAATATGTCACAGGTTAAAGACTTAGGGATACATATTGCCATAGATGACTTTGGGACAGGTTATTCTTCATTGAGTTTAGTGCGTACTTTTCATTTATCATTAGATAAATTAAAACTAGATCGTAGTTTAGTTGACAAGGTCTGCCACACTAAACTTGATAGAAACTTTATTGGACATATTATAGAGTTAGGTAAGATTTTAAACTTAACTGTATTGGCTGAAGGTGTTGAAACAAAAGAACAGTTAGATGCGTTAATTGAGCTCGGTTGTGATTATGCGCAAGGATATTACTTTTCTAAAGCGTTATCTTGTGACGATATCATCACGGTCATGAACGACCGTTACAGTACTTTATAATTATTTGAATACTTAATTTTAATACTTATCAGTTATTGAATCTGCCATATTTTAAATTTATAATTTTCTTATTAATAAGCGTTTAATAAATACTTAATTTATGACTTTTAGACTGCTTCATTATCAATAATCACTCTTTATATAGGGCGTCTAATTCACCATATTGAATATCTTTATTGACGCTATGCAAACAGCTTTGTGCTACCTTTAATACTATGTTCATATTTTCATAACATTTGCTTTCATTTTTGCCATAAGCTAAAAATGTTAGTGTTACTTGAAAACCCATTCCACCAGTATCTGGCTCATCTCCCAATGCTAAATAGCAGGTTGGAGAATGTGATAAAGCAATTGCACCCGCCTTAAAATTAGGCTTAATGGTTGATACCGACGTCAATATTTTATTGATAAGCCAATGAATACTCTTTTCTTGGCAGTTTTCTGGTATATCTCGAAATAAAATCATTAATCGTGCACTGCATTTTTTAGCGTATGGATATTGTTGATCTGTATTTTTATCTGCAGCATTAAAGACACAATCATTACTTTCAAGGGTTGAGGTAGGGCTGTTTATCCACTCAACTAATGAATAAAACTGTTCTACAAAATCCCATTTTTTAAAAGGAATGAGATCCTCTAACGAACTGCGTATTAATTTAGGCTGCTTTTTGAAATCGATATAAGCATTACTAGCATTTGATACCATGGTTGTCCAAGGGTGAGATCTTAGCGCGCTATCGTCAATCTGCTTGGAAATTAAAGCATCCATTATTATGGCCTTTTTATTGGAATCTACTGAAAGAAGTGCGATTCTAACAGTTAACTTAACATTGCTATATAGAATATAAAACGAATAGCAGAATAAAAATCTTACCGGTTAATAAATGATAAATAGCCTGAACTATTGATGCTTGAATTCAAGTAATTTGTGTATTGTCATCAGAAATAATATTGTTAAGTCTTTTCTAAGTGATCGTTTTGATTTGTATGTAAACAGCCTGAAAAATAGACATTATTTTGGTGTCACAGTGGTTGATGAATAAGTGTGAATCAAGTACTCTAATATTGTTAATTTGTCTTTAGGCAACTGTATTTTTACACAATTAATGTGGTATTTTTTATTGCCTAATAATTAGTGTTCACAATTATAAAAATGAGGAAATGAAATGGCTGATATAGATATTGGTATAAGCAAAGAAAATAGAGCGGAAATATCAGATGGTTTAAAACGACTATTAGCTGACTCTTACACGTTGTATTTACAAACGCATAATTTCCACTGGAATGTTACAGGTATGCAATTTCGTGAATTACATTTAATGTTTGAAGAGCATTACACTGAACTTGCTACAGCGGTTGATGATATTGCTGAACGTATTAGAACGCTTGATGTTCCAGCTCCAGGCACTTACAAAGAATTTGCAAAATTAAGTTCGATTAAAGAAGTTGACGGCGTGCCAAGTTCAGCTGAAATGGTTGATTTACTGACTAAAGGTCACGAACAAGTTATTAAAACATCGCGTCAAGTATTGAAAGTTGCGCAAGAAGCTGACGATGAGTCAACTGCCTCTTTAGTGTCTGACCGTATGCGTATACATGAAAAAACAGCTTGGATGTTAAGAGCGACTAAAACTGCATAATTAACAACTGCAGTTAGTTGACTACATTTATAGTTAGTATAGTTAGCTACAACGAAAAATAATAAAGGGAGTTTTGTTTACCTTGTTATTTTTCGTTTATTAAGCACAATCAGCCAAAGGGACTCACGTGATTTCAAAACTACCTCGTTGGGTTGAATATGGGTCGTTTGTGCTTGCTTTTGTTGCTGGCCTCGTTAATTCTGTGGGCTTATTAGGTTTTCAACATCAATCTGTTTCACATCTCTCTGGTACCGCAACTTTACTGGGTACAGGGCTTATCAATACAAACCTTTCAGATACCTTCCACTTAGTTTTTATTCTACTCAGCTTCTTAGCCGGTTCTGTTATTTCAGGATATTTTTTAAATGGTGGGTCGCTAAAATTAGGGCGTAACTACAGTGGGCTTCTTTCTCTCGAAGCAGTATTTCTGTTTGGGGCTATTTATTTTCTATCGAAAGACTCTGTTAATGGCCATTATTTAGCTTCCGCTGCTTGCGGACTACAAAATGCACTGGCGACAACTTACAGTGGGGCTGTTGTAAGGACAACACATGTAACGGGGATATTTACTGATATCGGTATTATGTTAGGCTCTAAATTAAGAGGTGAAGCTTTTGACAAAAGGAAGCTAACATTGCTGTCGTTGATTATTTTTGGATTTATTTCTGGTGGAGTGTTTGGTGCTTATTTCTTTAATTTATTGAAATTCCAAGCCTTATATATTCCTGCCACTATCTGTTTGTTGTTAGCTTTATCCTACTCAATTTATAATATAAAAGTGAGTCAATAATCTATTTCTGATCAGCAATGATAAATTGTTTAATGTATGCAAGGAGTTTGAATGTTATGGAACTGAACACGTTACTATTATTTATTATTTCAGCACTTTCTATCAATTTAATACCTGGCCCAGATGTTATTTACATCGTAACAACAACGATGAAAAGTAAAATGAAGTCGGGTATCGAGGCTTCACTGGGGTTGGGAGTTGGCTATTTAATTCATACTGTTGCCGCGGTATTAGGCCTTTCTGCATTAGTGTTGAGTTCTGCATTTTTGTTTACGGTTATTAAGTATTTAGGGGCGCTCTATTTATTGTACTTAGGGGTTAGTTCATTATTAAGTTGTTATCGTAACGATTCTAAATTAACCGCTGAAACATCTAATGAGCCACCTAACAATATTTTTAAACAGGGCGTTATTATTAGCGTATTAAATCCTAAGGTAGCAATGTTCTTTTTAGCATTTCTTCCTCAATTTATTGACCCTTCTGCGACCAATGCGACGACTGAACTACTTACCTTAGGTCTGTTATTTAGTGCCTTAGCGACAGGCTGTAATTTATTCTATGCGAGTTTAGGTAGTATTTTGTTTAGTAGTCCTAAAGCACAACAATACTCAAGAATATTAGAAGGGATCTCAGGTACTATTTTAGTGGGTTTGAGTGCGAAAATAGCGTTAACAAGCAATCGCTAATTTAAACTGTATTCAGCTACAGCCAACCTATTTGGTGACTGTAGTTGAACAATGAGTCTTATATGATGAGCATCATTGTTTATTCATTGCTACTTAATTGCTTCGCTTCCATTAATATCTCAAGTGCTCTATTGCGCTTTTCTGCATCATATAAATCATTGGTAAATATAAATTCATCAACGCCTAGCTGCTGCGCTATCATTTCTAATTTATGTTTTATACTGGCAGGGCCACCGGTGACGCTCAAACTTAAAAAGCTATCTACTTGTTGTTTCTCTTGCGCTGTCCATAACCCATCCATTGTTTTAACGGGAGGTGTTAGCCATAACTCTTTACCGCGCATGAGTGCTAATACACGCTGTTTTGATGTGGTTGATAGATAGTGTGCCTCTGCATCGGTTTCTGCAGCAACGAGGGGCAATGCGAGCATAAAGTAAGGTTGACTGAGCGTATTCGATGGTTTGAAGTTTTGTTTATATAAAGCCACTGCATCATGTAAAAAGCGCGGCGAAAAATGCCCAGCAAACACATAAGGTAAGCCTTTTTCCGCCGCTAATTGCGCACTGAATAAACTTGACCCTAATAACCAAATAGGCACATTAGTACCTTCACCTGGAATAGCTCTAATTCGACTGTTACTGTTATAGGGACCTAATAATTTTTGTAGTTCGCTGACTTCATTTGGAAAGTTCTCTGCTCGTCGCATGTCACTGTTTAAAGCTTGGCTTGTTATTGAGTCACTACCTGGCGCTCTCCCAAGTCCTAAATCGATTCTGCTAGGATATAAACTTTCAAGTGTTCCAAATTGCTCTGCGACCACTAACGTAGAATGGTTTGGTAACATGATACCACCTGAACCGACTCGAATACGCTCGGTCTTTCCGGCAATATGGCCTATTAATATCGATGTGGCTGAACATATTATACCCGGCATATTGTGATGTTCTGCTAGCCAGAAGCGGTTAAAGCCAAGTTGATCTGCTTTTTGTGCATATTTAACTGTTTTAGTGAGTGTTTCAGATGCGTTTGAGCCTTTTGTCATAGGCGCAAGATCTAATAATGAAAAAGGAATGTTTGATAACAAAATAGTACCTCTCAGTAAAATGTATATTGGATTGAAATACATTTTTATTGCCATTATTTACTTTATTTTTTGATTCAAAGTAAATTTAGATTCAAATAATAAGCTTTCTGTCAGTGGCTTTTTTAAGCTCAGTGTTTATACATACTGAGCTTATAGCGATTGTTTCGTTTTATAATCTAACTAAGTAACTAACTAACTAACTAACTAAGTAATCTCTACTGCATATAATTAGAGATGGGGGGCATAGAGGTCAATTCAAGTAGAAATGATTTTTTAAGTTGTGTTAAGTTTAATTTGCTTGTTGCAGGCGTTGTTCTTTATAACGCTCTGAGTTAAGGCCTTTCTTCCAATACCCGGACGCCACAATATTAACGCGAGATATTGCATACTGTTGATCAAACATTTTTTTAAGTTGGCTGACTAATCCTGCTTCTAATGCCATAAAAATAGTCGTCAATGATGCTGTTATGTTGAGGTTACTTAATGCTTTCTCCATTGCTTGATTTGGCGTATTAGTGACAACCCAGTTCACGGATCGTGTTGTTTCTAAATCAATAATATCTTGTTCAGAAGGGATATGGATAAAGGTATCAATTTTAGCTGTATTAGGAAGTTGTTGTAAGTAGCCTTTAATCGCATTAACTGAGGTTAAATCGCCTAATAATATGTAATGTGATTGACTAAAATCGTCCATTTTCTTAGGGCCTGGTCCTGCGATAGCTAAACTATCACCTTTTTGGGTTGTTTGTGCCCACTCTGTAGCAGGGCCTTGATGCATATTAATCACAAAATCTAATGTAAGTGCCCCTGTGTTAGGATCAACATCTCTAATGGTATAAGAGCGCATAGTTGCTGTTTTTAGGTCTAAATTAAGACTAGATTGTCCTTCTTTCGGTAGTAACACTTTGACATAATTACCTATGTAGTTGTGCTTTGAAACATCAGTAAATTCTTTAAATGCTTCTGACCCAATAACAATGCGTTGTAAGTGTGGTGTTATCTGTTGTGATGCTAATACTGTTGCTTGTCGAATTTGTCTGCTCATTTTTACCTACTTAGTCTTCATTCATATTGTTATTAGGTGTTATTGCAGTAATGTTTGCACTAACGCGAGTTGGTTGATAAAATCAACTATATCGAATTGATTGATATTGTCAACTACTTTAAGGTGCGAGATGAATACCGTTAAACCTATTGCTAATACATTATTTACACTGATGCAAAGCTATCGTGTCACGATACGTAAAGCTATTAATGCAAATGAACTTGGTTTGAATGCCATGCATGTAAGATGTTTGCATATTGTTGCAACAACTCAACGTTGTACTGCAAATGATATTGTTAATCAAACTCAGCGAGATAAAGCACAAATTGCTCGTTTAATTAAAGAGCTTATTACACTTAATTTAATTGTTAAGTGTGCAAGTGAAGAAGATAAACGTCGTTTTATTTTGTCTTTTACAACACAGGGAGATGTTCTTTTTAGCAAATTATTAGAAGCCGAACAGCAAGTTAATGCGTTAATGTGTAAAAATTTAACACCTCAACAGATTAAAGATTTCTTAAGTGTCGCTGCAATGATGAGTGAAAACCTAAAGTAGCTATTCTAAAGTAGTTATATAGTAGTTACATAGAGCCTCAATTAGCATATAAATAGATATTATTAATGAGGCACAATGTTGATAAGTGTCGTTATGCAAAGTTGCTAATTACAATCGCTATATGACGTCATTGACTATTCGAATGATGTTTAATAGTTTTATAGAATAATCATATAGAGTGATTAGACGAAGCTAAGCTAATGTTTATACGACAGGGCTCAATACTGTGTTTTGGTTTAACTCTGTATTGTCTCGTCATCGCGTTCGATAACAAATAAACTATTTCCAACTAACTGTTTATAAATAAAGGGCTTATATGGATGATTTGTACACGCAGCTGATAACTGTTTTTATGGGATTTTTCGCTATTATGAATCCTATCGCTAATACCGCTGCTTTTGTTGGGTTAGTAGGGCATAAAAGTCATGCTGAAAAAATACGTATTGCAGCAAGAGCGCTTTTTATTACCTTTGGTATTATTTTACTGTTCTCCATTCTTGGGAAAGTGATTTTCCATTTATTTGGCATTACACTTCCAGCATTAAGGATCGCTGGTGGTATTTTAGTCTTTTTAATTGGCTATCACATGCTAAACGGGTCTGGCTCTAAATTACACTCTCCTGAAAATAACGATGATTCTGATATCGCAGTTTCACCTTTAGCGGTGCCGCTTTTAGCTGGACCGGGAACGATTGCAACAGCGATGAATTACTCTGCTTCTGGTGGAACCTCGGGGTTAATTATTACCATCTCAGTATTTGCTTTTTTGTGCTTAATTACCTTTTTATGTTTTATTTTTAGTTCAAAAATTTTAGGTGTAATAGGAGATGGGGCGCTCAGTATTATTACTCGTTTAATGGGATTGATTTTAACGGTCATAGGGGTACAAATGTTAATCGAAGGGATAATTGGTGCATTTAATATTTCAGGTTTAGTTTAACAATCTATTAATTCAACTATTTCTCCTATAACTATTTTTTAGTTAATAAGGCATTTTGGGGTCAGCCTATATAGAAAGTATCTAATCAACACTATTAACATATTGATGTTACGTTGAAATTTGATATTGTGATCTCGGTCTTGAACTATTTACTATTGATTAGAAAAAGTTAAATCAGCCCTGTTAATCGGTTATTGGATAATTCGAATCGTGTTTAAAAGTAAAATAAGTACATCGCTAATCAATCAGCAGTTTATATGGACGTATATTTATATAGGAGAAATACTATGTTGAAGGTGAAAAAAGCGAGTTATAAGGCGTTGTCTTTAGTTGAGCATATTGCATTATTTACTATTGCTTTATTAACCGTTGTCGCAATGGCTAATGAGGTATGGATTGTATTTAAAAATTGGGAAGTAACGCTAGCTGATCTATTATTACTGTTTATTTATTTAGAAGTTTTTGCAATGGTTAGTTTGTATTTAAAATCAGGGCGATTACCGGTGAGAATGCCGCTTTATATTGCAGTCGTTGCACTTGCTCGTTATATGATTTTAGATATGAAAAATCTTGATACGTGGAGAATGTTAGGGCTATCTGCGTCAATACTCATTATTGTATTAGCGATTTTAGTCATTCGTTATGGCCATATTAAATATCCTTATGGTAGTTCAGATAAAGAGCTTTGATACGATGTTTATTATTATGCAGTTAAAGACGATACTTTTTGTTATGTCGTTAAAGGAAATGCGATGATAAGTTGCCATCAGTATGATTATATTGAAATCGTATGTATGTATCATTATCCCGTTAAGTTAACTTTAAAGTCAGGTCAAATTATCGAAGGTATTGCTTTAGATACCGCGCGTAATGACGCTCGTGAAGAGTGTATTAAGTTAGATGATAAAGGAGTGGCTGTTTATATTGTATTAAGTGATATTACGTTGCTCAGTGTGGATGTTGAAAATCCACATATTAAACAAGTGTCTTTTGTTTAATTGATGGTAATCGAACAGCTATTAGCTAATAAGACCACTTTATTAAACCAACAAGTTCTTGATGGTTACTTATTAGAAGTAAAAGAAACGACGCAATATAGATGGTTTGAATATGATGGAACGTCGATTCAATCGTTAATGTCTAAAGCTGCTCCAGAAAAAGTAATCATGCCAGTTTCTCAATCATTATTACTTTTTTTATTATTAGAGAATAACCCAACTAATATCCTTAGTTTAGGTTTAGGTGGTGCATCAATAGAGCGGGCATTAGTTTCTTTGCCTAATATCAAAATCACTGCTATTGACGCGTCACAACCTATTATTGATATGGCTAGGCGGTATTTTTATTTATCTAACTCTGTAGAGGTTTATTGCCAACAAGCTGAACAGTTTGTCGAAGAGACGACGATTCAATACGATGTGGTGTTATGTGATTTGTTTATAGGAGAAAGAAGCCCTGAATTTTTGTTTACTGCGCTTTTTTATAAGCAATTAAGTCAAATAACAAGTTGTAAAGCCGTTGTTTCTTTAAATATAAAAGCACAAAATAATGAACAACTTTTAAACATGTTATTTGCGATTAAAAAATACTTTCCCAATATCGCACTCATTGAGTTTGAAGATTATAGTAATATTGTGATCCTATGTAGTTATCAAACCATCCCTAATCAGTCAATATTACAACGCCGCTTACTTTCTTTTACTGACGTGGACTTAACAGGCTTGGATAAAACAATTGAGAAAATGTCTTATATTCCAAGCAATAAGGCAAAAATCTAATTATTGAGAATACATGATAAATGTCGACTATTAATTCGTTATTTATCATTAAGTGTTTATAAAGGTCGCTATATATCTTCTTTTTCTATCGAAATAACAACACGCCTATTCTCTTGCCTTCCTAGAATATTTCTATTGTCTGCGACATGATGCTTTTCACCAAAACCAGAGACTTTAATATTGTCATTATTAAATCCTAGTTCAGATAGATATTCTTTAATGGAATTTGCTCTTTTCTCAGATAATACTTGGTTAGTATTAGCACCACCATAACCGTCAGAATAACCGGCTACTAAAATAACATTGATAGATTTATCATGCTTGATGTAATCACCGATCATTTTTAAACGTTTTTTGGAAAATTGAGTAAGCAAAGAGCCATCTTTTTTATAACGTAAAATGCTGTATGAAATATCATCAAAATTATAAGGTAATAACTGGGAAATACAGTTGTTAAAATCATCGTAGCTTTTATTAAAGTTGATGGATGATAAACCAACACTCACCATTTGTTTATTATTATACCAATCATGAAAATAAAACGTGGGTACTTGTCCTCTTTCAAGTTCATTGAGCATTCGCCAAGCGCTTTGCTTAGTAACGTACCCATCAAATTGTTGATGGAATGTAATGGTGTCTATTAATTCTGGTGCTGATCCCGGATGCCATGCTGGTGGGACAGATTTTAATTGTACTACTTCAGTCGTTGGCATTGATTTTTTACTTTCTAGTCTAAAATCTAGATTGATTTTTTTGCTGGCTTTGGCGATGAAGTTAGCTTGTCCATATCGAGGAATAGGGTGCTCAAGTGTACATTGAATAGGCGTTGAGCTACTTAAATACCAATTAGAGTTTTCCATTCCTGCATGATACTGCTTATTTGCAGAAGTCGCTGGCATGGTGGTTACTATGAATATTAAAGGTAGTATTTTTTTCATAATGGCTCGATATTTTTAATCACTGTTGTTTATATCGGCAAGTGAGTAAATATCTTTAGTAAAATTATGAGGTTTTTCACGCTTTCTGGCATAATAATCACACTTTATTTTAACAGTGAGATGTAATGGATAACAAATTAGTAGATCGTTTTCGAGGTTTTTACCCGGTTATCATTGATATTGAAACTTCAGGCTTGGATCCTCAAGTCCATGCTATTTTAGAAATCGCGGCTATATTTCCTGAGATGGATGAGCAAGGGTACTTAAAAAGTGTCGATAAAATCCATTTTCATGTGATGCCTTTTGAAGGTGCAGAGTTAGACCCTAAAGCGTTAAGTTTCACTGGGATTGATCCTTTTAACCCTCTACGAGGCGCAATTGATGAACGTGAAGCATTAACTGAAATTTTTAAGAAGGTGCGTAAATATCAAAAAAACAACGATTGTAGTCGTGCTATCTTAGTGGCGCATAATGCATCGTTCGATCAAGGTTTTATTAATAAAGCGACGGAGCGTTGTAATTTAAAACGTGTTCCATTCCATCCTTTTGCTTCATTTGATACTGCAAGTATGGCAGCTTTAACGTTAGGACAAACCGTTTTAGCTAAAGCATGTGAAAAAGCAGGCGTAGATTACGATAACAAAGAAGCGCATTCTGCTTTATATGATACAGAAGTGACTGCTGAGTTGTTTTATTACATGGTAAATCGTTACAAGGCATTTGGTGGTTGGTAATTAAATCAATCACTTAAAGTTAAAACAATACCAAAAGTAGCAGTATTTTCATATAATAATACCTTTTATTTTATTATCAATATTTATGTTTTAGTGATATATTTTTTTGCAAATTAACTTTATATTTTTGAATGTTTTATAGATGAGTTTTAAAGTGAATCTTTTGCTACTAAGGTGGTCTATAAGTTTGAATTTTTTAACTGACTATTTTGTTTGTTGAAAATAGGTTAAATCGGTTAAAAAGGACTTGGTAGAAAATGATAAAAAATAAGTGCTATACGTTCATTGTGTCTGTATGTTTTGTTTCGTTACTAGGGTGTGCGGATGACAGCTCTAATTCAGTACAATCCAACAAGACTTATAACGACTCTTCAAATGAAAGTACTTCTGAAAGCACTGAAATTTTTGATGTATTAGAAGAATATGAATCTCTTGAAGTTAGGTGGGATGATTTAGCTGATAATGAAGAAGGCTTTCTTATTGAACGAAGCCTTGGTGGGGCAGACGAATTTGTTATACTCACTTCTGTCAATGCTAATCAAGTTAGTTATATTGATACAAATGTCTTATCTAATAACACTTATTGTTACCGTATTGGTGCATATAATAACAGCGGTATTGCTTACTCTGATATAAGTTGTAATGACGATCGTTAATTAATTCATTTCTTATAACGTGACCTCAAGTGTAGAAAAATATAGATAAAAGATAAAAACAGTTTTTAAAAAAAGGCCATATTAACATTGTTAATATGGCCTTTTTTGATAGAAGGTCGTTTTACTATTTAGCTGCTTCTGCTTTTTCTGCTGCAGCAGTGATTAACTCTTGTAATTCACCTTGCTGAGACATTTCTAAAATAATGTCACATCCACCGACTAATTCACCGTCTACCCATAATTGTGGGAAAGTTGGCCAATTTGCATATTTTGGTAGTTCAGCACGGATATCTGGATTTTGTAGAATATCAACATAAGCAAAAGGTTGTCCGCATTGCATTAACGCTTGCGAAGCTTGTGATGAAAAACCACAGCTTGGTAATTTTGGCGAACCTTTCATGTATAACAAGATAGTATTTTCGCTTAATTGTTCTTTAATTTTATCTAATGTTTCCATTATATTTCCTCTAACGATAGAATGTTATTAATTAATTGCACATTATAACAGTTGTATGCGTGCAATCTATCTATGAATTTGCGATTATTCTATCATAGATACAAAATGATCTAGATCAATCTTTGTGGTGGCTTTTTATTCATAAAGTAAGTATAAATGACCACTATAAAGTAAGATCCCCCCCCAGCCTTTATTAGGAGAATTTAAAATGGCTTTTGAATTACCAGCATTACCTTATGCAAAAGACGCATTAGAACCACATATCTCAGCTGAAACATTAGAATTTCACCATGGTAAACACCATGCAACATATGTTGCTAAACTAAACGGTTTAGTTGAAGGTACTGATCTTGCTGAAAAATCTTTAGAAGAAATCATCAAAACTTCTGAAGGTGGCGTTTTTAACAATGCTGCACAAATCTGGAACCACACTTTTTACTGGAACTGTCTAGCACCAAACGCTGGTGGCGAACCAACGGGTGAACTTGCTACTGCAATTAATGCTAAATTCGGTTCATTCGCAGAATTCCAAGCAGCATTAAATGATAAAGCAGTGAATAACTTTGGTTCTTCTTGGACTTGGTTAGTTAAAAAAGCAGACGGTTCACTAGAAATCGTAAACACATCAAATGCAGGCACTCCATTAACAGAAGAAGGTACTACTCCTCTTCTTACTGTTGATTTATGGGAACATGCTTACTACATCGATTACCGTAACGTTCGTCCTAACTACCTAAATGGTTTTTGGGCACTAGTTAACTGGGAATTTGTAGCTAAGAACTTCGCTGCATAAGTTGATTGATAATGAATGATTAACTTTGGTTAATTTATTCGTTTTGAAAAAAGCCTATCGAGATATTATTATCTGATAGGCTTTTTTATTGTCTATTTTTATTGAGTCAAAAGTGTAAAAATCTTTGTATGTTTACAAAGCAAGACTCTACACAACACTAAACCTGTTTCTAAAGCTCATTACCATACGCTTATTAGCAAATGGTTAACTTAATGTTTTAGATATAAATAAATACAGTTTATATCGTCTTAAGTTATTCGATACGGTTGAGCGGGTTCTCTAACACTTCTCTCTTATAAATATCCACCCAAGCAGCCGTGGCGCCACAGACAGCAATTGGCATAATAATAAAGTTTACCAGTGGAATAGTGGTACAAAAACTGATAATCATGCCGAAGGTGATATTTTTACCAAAACGAGTAGCCAGTGTTTTTCTCATCGTAATAAAAGACACTTTATGATTATCAAATGGGTAATCTGCATATTGAATCGCCATCATCCAACCTGCAAAAATAAACCAAACTATTGGGGCAATGGTTTGTCCAATAACGGGAACAAAAAATAAAATAAGGCACCCCAGCATACGTGGTAAAAAATAAACCCATTTTTGGCATTCTCTTTTCAGTATACGTGGAAGGTCTTTAAATATATCTTGCCAACCATCATCATTTATTTGTGCATTGGTTAATAGAATTTCAGTTTTCTCTGCTAACAAACCATTGAACGGTGCTGCAATGAGATTGGCAATAGTAGAAAATATAAATGAAAAGGAAAATAAGATAGTAAAAATAATGATTGGCCATAATATGTAAGACAACCAACTTAAGAAGGTGGGTAATTCTTGCATGTAGGTTTCAATCCATGCTGTGATACTGGAAAATAAAAACCAAAATGCACTGGCAAAGATAAACACATTAATAAGTAATGGAATTAACACAAATATTCTAAGTTGTGGATGACTGAGTAGTTGAATACCTTTTAGTAAGTAGCCTAAACCACTTAAAGGTTGATCAATTATGTTTTTACTGTTCATTATTAAGCCTTCTTATTGATATATCTGATAATATTACCTTGTAGACAGTAAATATCAGCTAATAAATGCATTCTTTTATAAATTGAGTCGCCGTTTTATAAAAAAGTAGATGCAAACGATAGACGTACAGGGCGATACAGGGTAATTTATGAGTCATTAAATTATCTAAAATGAATCAAGTTATTTAAACAAATCAAGAGAATCAATAATGCAGCATTTTCAATCTATTCTTATTGTTATTGGCATTTTAGCTATTGCCGGTGTATCAATTCACGGTTTTTTATTAAACCGAAAAAATAAATTAGCATTAAAAGCTGAGCAACAAGCTGAATTAGATGAGCTAGAACGTGAAGAAGCTGAACTAGAAGAAGAAATTGATGAGTCTGAAGACGTTGATACTGAACGACCATTAACACGAGATTTTGATAGTGTTCCTTTTTCTTCATCTATAAAAGATGAAAAAGAGGAACTTGAACCTTTTGAATTTAAGCTTGATTCGAAAGCGAAAAGTGATAAAACTGAAAAAGTGCAATTAAATCAGGTTCAAGACAATGAAGTTATCACCTCTATTGATCAAGCTATCGCATTATCAGAAGATGATCTGCTAGCGACAGAACAACAAGCTAAAAATGAACGTTCATTAGAAAAAACTGAAAAAAAACCTATCGACGCTAAACCGAGCTCAGAAGGCAAGGTGGATAACGCATTAGAAGAGAATGACGAGCAAGTCGAATTGTTTATATTCAATGTAGCAGCAAAGGAAGGTAAACGTTTAGGTGGTCATGAGTTATTACAATTCTTTTTAACATCAGGATTCCGTTATGGCGCAATGAATATATTTCATCGCCATGAGCACTCAAATGGCACTGGGGAAGTATTATTTAGTATTGCTAATATGATGGCTCCAGGTACCTTTGATGTTGATTATATGGAACAATTCAACTCACCTGGTATTTCGTTTTTCTTTACCGCTCCGAATCATAAAATTAGCGTAAATAAATCCTTTGATATGATGTTAAGGGCGGTGGAGCAGGTCGCTGAAGAGTTCGATTGTGAAGTATTAAACGAAAAACGTGAACGGTTTACTCAAGAACAATTTATAGAATATCGTAAACGTTTAGAAAAATATAAATAAGTGTTGATAGTTAATATCAGCACTGACTTCCTAAGAGAGCCTCGTTTACGAGGTTTTTTTATTAGTAAAAACCAATAAGAGCAAAGATTCATGAGTAATAACAATAAAGTCGAACAACAAATACAACAGTTTAGTGAATTATTAGAAGAATATAATTATCAATATTATGTACAAGATGCACCTTCTGTCCCCGATGCTGAATATGACCGTATTTTTAAAGCATTACAACAACTTGAAACAGAACACCCTGAACTGTTGTCTGCTAATTCACCTACGCAAAAAGTAGGTGGAACCGCGTTATCTAAATTCGACCAAGTTACTCATCAATTACCTATGCTTAGTTTAGACAACGTTTTTGATTCAGAATCATTGAATGATTTCATGCAACGTGTAATGGATAAATCCATACTGACAGAAACGGCTTTTTGCATTGAACCAAAATTAGATGGTTTAGCTGCCAGTATTATTTATGAAAATGGCTTACTTATTCAAGCTGCTACACGAGGTGATGGTTTAACGGGCGAGAATGTCACTGAAAACGTTAAAACAATTTCTAATTTACCGCTCAAATTACGTGGTGAAAATATTCCTTCTTTGTTAGAAGTTCGCGGTGAAGTCTTCATGTTAAAAGCGGGATTCAATAAATTAAATGAAGGTTTAATTGCAGCGGGTGAAAAACCGTTTGTTAACCCTCGTAATGCGGCGGCAGGTAGTTTGCGTCAATTAGATTCTAAAGTAGCAGCGGCAAGACCTTTGGCTTTTTATTGTTATTCAGTGGGGGTATTTGAAGGTGACCTTGCTGATAGTCAGTACGCTAGAATCGAGCAGTTGAAAAATTGGGGCTTACCTGTTTCAAGTGAAGTGAAACGTGTTGTTGGTGATGATGCATGCCATGACTTTTACACTAATATTTCAGAAAAAAGACCTTCACTGGCTTATGAAATTGATGGTGTGGTTTATAAAGTTGATGATATTGCTTTGCAACAAAAAATGGGCTTTGTAGCTCGTGCACCACGTTGGGCAATGGCTTATAAGTTTCCTGCAGAAGAAGCGGTGACAACGGTTGAAAATGTTGAATTTCAAGTGGGTAGAACCGGTGCGATTACACCAGTTGCTAAATTAAAGCCTGTTTTCGTTGGTGGGGTTACCGTCTCTAATGCAACGTTACATAATAAAGATGAAATAGAACGTTTAGGCATCTTAATTGGTGATGTTGTTGTCGTTCGTCGTGCTGGTGATGTGATCCCTCAAGTTGCTAGAGTTGTTGTTGAACAACGAGATGCAACTAAAACAACAAAAATCCTTTTTCCTGAAACATGCCCTGTATGCGACAGTGACGTTGAACGTATTGAAGGGGAAGCGGTCACTCGTTGCACTGGTGGGTTATATTGTGAAGCCCAACGTAAACAAGCGATTAAACATTTTGCATCTCGCAAAGCGCTTGATATTGATGGTTTAGGCGATAAATTAGTCGACTTACTCGTTGACCATAATATGATCAAAGACCCATCGCAGCTGTTTTCATTAACGGTACAGCAACTCTCTAGTTTGCCTCGAATGGGAGAAACATCTGCTAAAAAATTAGTGAACAGTTTACAAATAAGTAAAAAAACGACCTTAGCGCGTTTTCTATATTCATTAGGTATTCGCGAAGTTGGTGAAGCAACTGCAGCCAACTTAGCACTTCACTATAAAACACTGCCTGCGATTAAAGAAGCAGGCATCGAATCATTGAAAAGTGTCAGTGATGTCGGTGAAATTGTTGCTAAGCATCTTTATTACTTTCTTCGTCAAGATCATAACTTAGAGGTTATTGAACAATTATTAGCGGCAGGTATACATTGGCCTGAAATCAAAGAAGTCGATGCTAGTGAATTACCATTGCTTGATAAAACGTTTGTGATCACAGGCAGTTTTGACGCTATATCTCGTAATGATATCAAAGCTGCATTACAAGCTTTAGGTGCAAAGGTCGCCGGGAGTGTGTCTAAAAAAACCAATACATTAGTTGCTGGCGCGGCGGCAGGTTCAAAGTTAGCAAAAGCGACTGAACTGGGTATTGAAATTTTAGATGAAAGTGCAATATTAACGCTATTAGGAAAATAGATGTTAATGAGTATTAAACAAGTAATATAATCAGTTCGTGTTGTATTGCTTGTCTGAAGTAAAATGTTGTAAGCCATTCACATAACTAACATTTATTTTGTGTATGATGAATTTTAATAGGTGCAATATAAGAACGTTTAAGGGATAGGTATGAAAAAAATTAAAAATGAATCTCAGTTATTACAGCATGCAACGAAATTGGGTACTGCTTATGCAATAAAAAGAGGTTATGTCGGTATCGATAGCACGACTTCTGCAAAGGATAAACAAGAATGTATTTATCGTTTATTAGTGCAAGATAAGTTGATCAATCCGCTGAATGAAGCTGATGAAAATACCGCTAATATACGTCATAAATTAGTGGTCTGGATAATGAAAAATTTACCTGCTGACCATTCACTTTTAAAATAACGATTAAATTATTATCGAAGACTGCACTACATTAACTTTTTTTAATTTAAGTAATAAGTGCAGTCTTTTGCTTTAGTGCATCGTCTTATTTGGTTTTAGCGGGTAATAACGCGGTAATTGCAATCACTATAAAGATAACAACATAGATAGCAAAGGTAACGATCAACCATTGTGGCATTGAGTAATCTAAAAAAGTCCAAACGATGTCAGAGCAATAACCTGTTGGGTTAAATAACCAAGGAAATAACTCATGCAATGGTAACCAACTTGGGAAGTTTGGATAAAAGTCACAAGTGGCAAAAGGCGATGGATTCATTTGATAGTCAGTATGCTCCATGGCTAATAATAGTCCCCAAATTGAACCTACGGCCCAAGTAGCAAAAGCAATAAGACGGACAAGCAGGTTGTGAGGTGCGCTCGCTCCAATTAAACCAGCAGCGACAATAGCAAGCATAGTAAGGCGCTCATAAACGCACATAACACAAGGTTCAAGTTGCATGACATGTTGGAAATAAAGTGCACATAATTCCATTGTTAATGCACTTGCTGCCAGCAATAACCAAGGCCAACGTTGTAATGAAAGTGGTTTTAAATTTGAAATCAATGGATTCTCCTAATAGAATATTTCAACTTAATAAGTGCTATTGTACCTCTTAAAAGTTCAATATAAACAGAGGATTACTGAGGAAAACTTAAATAATTTAAGTCACATGAAAAATTACACTCAATTTAAGCATTTAATGGTACTGTTTTTCTAAACAGTCATCGTTGAGTTGAATGAATATGTTAAGATGTCGCGATATGATATTGGAAAACCAGAATAACATGATAATGAAAGTTAAAGGCCCTGCTGATGTAGCAGAACAATACCTAATAGAGTCTATTTGGAACGGAACGATACCGATCCATTCCGAGTTACCTGCGGAAAGACTGTTAGCGGATAAAATAGGTGTCACTCGCACAACGTTACGTGAAGTATTGCAGCGATTATCGAAAGAAGGGTGGATTACCATCCGTCACGGTAAGGCAACTAAAGTTAATGATTTCTGGGAAACGTCAGGATTAAATGTTTTAAGTACATTAACGCGTTTAGATAAGGAACGTCGTGGCGATTTTATTGACCAACTAATGTCTGTAAGAACAAATATCAGTACGATTATTTTACGAATGGCTGCAAAACATAATAGTAAAAGTGTGATTGAATTTTTAAAAGATATTCCTGCCGTTGATGCGAGCAGTGAAGTTTTTACTGAATTTGATTATCGTTTTTATCATCATGTAGCCGTTTCATCGAATAATATGATTTACGTATTGATTTTAAATGGCTTGCAGGACTTATATCGTAAAGTCGGCATGTTTTATTTCTCCAACACGGAAGCAAAATTAATCGCATTATCATTCTATGCTGATATTAAAACAGTATTTGAAGAAGGTGATGGACAGCAAATTATGCAAATTGTACGCGACTCAGCCTTTGCCAGTGGCAAAATTTGGCTACGTTTACGTGATCAATTACCGGATAATTTTCTAGATTAAGAGCGTTTTATTTATTTTTATTATGCCATTAGGCATTTTTTATTTTTAGGGTTATTTTCTTGTCAAATAGCAAATTATTAAATCACCTATCTGGGGTGCAAAAGTTACTAGAAGTTGGGATTATTGTCAGCGCTTTTGTGGCCATTTTTATTACCTTATCCTTATTTACTTTTTCACCCGTTGATCCGAGTTGGTCACAGCAACAATGGGTAGCAGAAATTCAGAACTCAGGCGGGCGAGTTGGTGCTTGGATTGCAGATATACTGTTTTATGGATTTGGTTTTCTCGCTTATCTTATTCCTGTTATTATTGTGTCATTTACTTGGGCTATTTTATGGAAGCCAACTTTTAGCTTAGATGTGGATTTTTTAAACTTGAGTTTGCGTATTGTAGGCTTTATTTTTACCTTCTTTAGTTTGAGTGCTTTGATAGCGCTTAATGTCAGTGACTATTTGTATTATCCCTCTGGTGGTTTGATTGGTGATATTCTCGCACAAAGCATGTTAGGCTTTTTTAGCTTAGTGGCGGTCAACCTTATATTACTTACTTTCTTAATTTCAGGCACAACGTTATTGTTTGGTTTTTCGTGGATCCGCTTAATTGATGGCATTGGCGAACATACTCTTAACGGTATTTCATGGTTAGCAAACTTACCTAATAATCTGAAGAAAATGAAAGAAGATCGATCTGATGATGATCAACAACGATTATTAGATAAACAACAAATGTTGCAAGAAAAGTTAGAGAAAAAACAACAAAAACAAGCAATGAAAGAACAGAAAAAACTCGATAATTTAGCGAGTAAAGTAACAAATGAAGACAATGACGCATTTTTGTCAGAACAAACTGATGACTCAGATGATGCTTTCTTAGGAACTAGTTTTATTGATGAGCCAAATGAGGATGAGGTTGAACTCAATATTGATGACATCGATTGGCAGTCGGACGATGCTTCTGACCAAGAGTTTGAACCTATCGCTGCTGAACCTAAGGTAGAGAAAAAATTAGCAAAGGTCGATTTTTCTCATTTACCTGAGCATGCTCGTCCCGTTGAACGATTTGTAGCCGATCAAAATATTGCACCTTTACCTCATATTGATTTATTAGATAGACCTGACAAAAAAGAAAATCCTATCTCACAGCAAGAGTTAGATACAGCGGCGCGTTTAGTTGAATCTAAATTGCTTGAATTTAAAATAAAGGCAGACGTTGTTAATGTATTACCAGGTCCGGTGATCACACGTTTTGAATTAGATTTAGCACCTGGGATGAAAGTGAGTACCGTCAGCAGCCTGGAAAAAGATTTAGCGCGAGCGTTATCTGCAATGAGTGTACGAGTGGTAGATCAAATTCCAGGTAAATCAGTTATTGCGTTAGAATTGCCTAATCGTCATCGTGAAATTGTTTATATTTCAGAAGTACTTGATTGCAAAAGATTCCATGAAAGTAAATCACCATTAACCATGGTGTTAGGGGCAGATATTTCTGGTCAACCCGTTGTTGTGGATTTAGCTAAAATGCCACATCTTTTAGTGGCAGGTACAACCGGTTCAGGTAAATCTGTTGGTGTTAACTGTATGCTAGTCAGTTTATTGTATAAATCATCACCTGAAGATTTACGCATGATCTTAATTGACCCTAAAATGCTTGAGTTAAATGTGTATGAAGGTATTCCACATCTATTAACTGAAGTGGTAACAGACATGAAAGATGCCGCTAATGCATTGCGTTGGTGTGTGGGTGAAATGGAGCGTCGTTATAAACTATTGGCTGAAATCGGTGTCCGTAATTTAGCGGGATACAATACCGCGATTAAAAAAGCAAAAGCTGCTGGTGAGCCTATCGTTGACCCATTATGGAAACCGGGTGATAGCATGGCAGAAAGTGCGCCTGAGCTAGAGAAGCTACCAACGATAGTTGTAGTGGTTGACGAATTTGCAGATATGATGATGATTGTGGGTAAAAAGTGTGAAGAGCTTATTACACGAATCGCACAAAAAGCCCGTGCTGCAGGGATTCATTTAATTCTAGCAACACAGCGTCCATCAGTTGATGTTATTACTGGTTTAATTAAAGCGAATATTCCGACACGTATTGCCTTCCAAGTATCGAGTAAGATTGACTCTCGTACTATTCTTGGGCAACAAGGTGCGGAAACGTTATTAGGCCATGGTGATATGTTGTATATGCCGCCAGGTGTCGGTGTCCCAACGCGTGTTCACGGTGCTTTTGTTGATGACCATGAAGTACATAAAGTGGTGGCTGACTGGAAGAAACGTGGACAACCAAATTATGTCCAAGAGATATTAGCCGGTGATGCTGATTTAGATATGCTATTGCCAGGAGAACAAGCAGAAGGGGATGAAGAAATTGATCCCTTGTTTGATGAAGTAGTTAGTTTTATTACAGAAACGCGTAAAGTGTCCATTTCAAGTATTCAACGACGATTCCGTATCGGTTATAACCGTTCTGCTCGTTTAGTTGATCAATTACAAGCGCAAGGTGTGATTAGTGCACCTTCTGGTGCAAATAGTAATCGTGATGTACTTGCACCACCGCCTATTAAGGATTAAAAATGAAAAAAGTTATTATCGCAACATGTTGTTTATTTATCTCAATGTTTCAACTAGTACAAGCGCAAACTGATAGTGAGTTATTGCAACAAAAATTAGCTAAATTTAACACATTAAATGCGGACTTTGCACAACAAGTGACGAGTCCTGATGGACAAGTTATTCAAGAAAGCTGGGGACAACTCACTATTTCTCGCCCTGGTAATTTCCACTGGCAAGTGACTAAGCCAGATGAAGAGTTAATCGTCTCAAATGGTGTTGATATGTGGTTGTATAGTCCTTTTATTGAACAAGTGACTATTATGAATTTCTCTGATGCTATTGCAGGTACACCCTTTGCATTATTGTCAGGTGCAGATGCGTCTGAGTGGATGAATTTTGATGTAAAAAAACAAGCCAATCAATTTGTTGTTAAAAACAATAAAAATGAATTAAACGCGAATACATTTACATTTATTTTTGACAATAAAGATAATGTCAGTGAGTTTGTTGTGCAAGAAGCGCAAGGTCAAAAAAGTACTTTTAAACTTAGCAATAACGATCAAACTGTTAAGTTAGCGGATGATTTCTTTGAGTTTCAAATACCACAAGGTATTGAGATAGATGACCAACGCTAATGCAGGACTTATTTTCCGTCGATAATCAGTTTCAACCTTTGGCCGCTAGAATGCGGCCAAAGAACTTCGACCAATATATTGGTCAGTCCCATTTGATAGCTAAAGACAAGCCTCTACGTAAAGCATTAGAAGCGGGTTTTGCACACTCAATGATTCTATGGGGGCCTCCCGGTACCGGTAAAACTACATTAGCTGAATTAATTGCCGAATACTGCGATACGCATGTTGAACGTTTATCTGCCGTCACTTCTGGTATTAAAGAGATTCGTTCTGCTATTGAAATTGCTAAACAAAATCAAGCTGCAGGACGTCGTACCTTATTATTTGTTGATGAAGTCCATCGTTTTAATAAAAGTCAGCAAGATGCTTTTCTTCCTTATATTGAAGACGGCACTTTTTTATTTATTGGTGCGACAACAGAAAACCCATCGTTTGAATTAAACAATGCTTTGCTATCACGAGCGCGTGTTTACTTATTAAAAAAATTAACCGAACATGAAATTGTTAGCGTTATTCAACAAGCCTGTGAATCTGAGCAAGGCCTGGCAGCACACAAGATTGAATTTACGGAAGGTGTGTTAGAAAAGCTCGCTCAATTAGTGCAAGGCGATGCCCGAAAAGCGCTTAACTATTTAGAGTTGTTGTCCGATATGGGAGAACAGCAGCAAGGAAAGTTAATCATTGATGTGTCATTATTAATGGAAATTGCAGGTCGAGAAGGCGTTAGCTTTGATAAGCAAGGCGATCTTTTTTATGACTTGATTTCAGCTTTTCATAAATCAGTACGAGGCTCAGACCCTGATGCCGCTTTGTATTGGTATGCACGGATGTTAGCGGGTGGTTGTGACCCTCTTTATGTTGCACGACGTTTATTGGCGATTGCTTCTGAAGATATTGGCAATGCCGATCCAAGAGCGATGCAAGTTGCGATGTCTGCATGGGATTGCTTTACTAGAATTGGGCCTAAAGAAGGTGAAAGGGCGATTGCTCAAGCGGCAGTATATTGTGCTTGTGCAGCAAAGAGTAATGCTGTTTACAAAGCCTTTGCAAAAGCCAAACAAGCCGTTGAAGCTTATCCTGATCTTGAAGTTCCCCATCATTTGCGTAATGCGCCGACAGAATTAATGAAATCACTACATTATGGCGAAGGTTATCGTTACGCTCATGATGAAGTGGGGGCTTATGCGGCTGGTGAAGTGTATTTACCGGAAGCTTTACAGGGCGTTGAGTTTTACGAACCTGTTGAACGGGGTTTAGAAACGAAAATTGCCGAAAAGTTACGCTATTTAAAAAATTGTGACCAGCAAAGTGATAAAAGTCGTTATTAACATTGAATAGACTAGATGCGTTATTGAGCATTTAATGTAAAAGAAAAGAGAGCCGATATGAACAGTTTAATGATGAATATTACTTTAGTTGCTTGCGGCGGCGCATTTGGGGCAACTTTCCGTTATTTAATTGGTTTTGGCATAGTTAGCCTCTTTGGAAAAGGTTTTCCTTTTGCTACACTTACCGTCAATGTGATTGGCTCGTTGATAATGGGGTGTATTTATCAATTAGTTCAACAAGGAACAATGTCGAGTTCACCTTGGTGGCCATTAATTGGCGTGGGGTTTTTAGGTGCATTAACCACATTTTCATCATTTTCAATGGATAGTTTGTTATTGATCCAACAAGGTGAGTTGTTTAAAGCAATGTTAAATGTAGTCTTGAATGTTGTAGTCTGTTTACTTGCTGCATATTTAGGTACTTTATTAGTTTTGAAAAGTTAGGGAATAAAATGTTAGACGCAAAGTTTTTACGTAATGATATTGAACAAACTGCTGAGTTATTAAAAAAACGTGGATTTGATTTAGATGTTAGTTTACTCAGTGAATTAGAAGAAAAGAGAAAGTCATTACAGGTCTCTACTGAGAACTTACAATCAGAGCGTAATACTCGTTCAAAAGATATTGGCCAAGCTGCAAAACGTGGTGAAGACATCAAACCATTACGTGAAGCAATGAATGAGCTTGGTGAAGCATTAGACAAAGCAAAAGAAGAATTTGCTTTAGTGACTGAACAGATTAAAACGATTTCAGATAGAGTGCCTAATTTACCACATGAATCGGCGCCTATCGGTAAAGATGAGAATGAAAACGTTGAGATCTTAACTTGGGGCACACCTAAGCAATACGATTTTGAAGTGAAAGACCACGTTGAATTAGGTGAAGCGTTAGGTGGTTTAGACTTTAAATCAGCAGTTAAAATTTCTGGCTCTCGTTTCATTGTGATGCAAGGTCAAATTGCTAAATTACACCGTTCTTTAGCGCAGTACATGCTTAACTTGCACACTAATGAACATGGTTATACAGAAATGTATGTTCCTTATTTAGTGAATGCAGATAGTTTGTATGGAACAGGTCAATTACCAAAATTTGGTGACGATTTATTTAATACTAATCCAGCGACTGAAGAAGGTGTTGGTATGTCATTAATTCCAACAGCGGAAGTCCCATTAACCAATATGAGCCGTGATGTTATTTATGATGAAACTGATTTACCAATCAAAATGACGGCACATACACCTTGTTTCCGAAGTGAAGCGGGATCTTACGGTCGTGATACGCGTGGTTTAATTCGCCAGCATCAATTTGATAAAGTTGAAATGGTGCAGTTGGTACATCCAGAAAAAAGTTTTGAAGCATTAGAAGAGTTAACGGGTCATGCTGAACAAGTGTTGAAAAACTTAGGCTTACCATATCGTAAAGTAGTGTTATGTACTGGTGATATGGGCTTTAGTGCAACTAAAACCTATGATTTAGAAGTCTGGTTACCTGCACAAGATACTTATCGCGAAATCTCATCATGTTCAAATGTTGGCGACTTCCAAGCGCGTCGTTTACAAGCTAGATTCCGTCGCACTGGCGCTAAGAAGCCTGAGTTATTACATACGTTGAATGGTTCAGGTTTAGCCGTTGGCCGTACTTTGGTCGCTGTTTTAGAAAACTATCAGTGTGCTGATGGCCGTATTGAAGTGCCAGAAGTATTACAACCTTACATGGGTGGCTTAACGCACATTGGTTAGTATTGAATGTGGTGTTTTATGATTACTCTATGATCAATAAGAGAATAGATAATTATTCTTTAATTGCTCATAGTTGATTACAACCCATTAGCTATTAACTGCTAATCATTAATAGTTAACTGCATAAAAAGGAGCCTAGGCTCCTTTTTTGTTTTTTGATATGCGTAGGTAGTTTTATATTTTATACCGTACTTTTTAATTCTGTTGCAAAGCGAATAGCTCGCCATTTTTTGAGCCATTTAACCAATACAGTTAAGCTTTCGTTTATCGATTTTTAATATTACCTATTAGCCCCATTAGTCTTCATTTCTGGCGTTAGCTCTTACGCTAATTTTTTACTTCGCGTTATTCATGCAGATCGACTCATTTATACCTTCAGTAATACCTATTAATCTAAAACTAGTGAAAGTGCCTAATATGGGTAATTAATATCATGCGTTATAAATATAAATAGTGGGATACTGCTCTTGTTGAATCGCTGAGCGCTTTATATGAAATATGATGCAGTATTATTGGTGCTTCTAATGATCCTAGATCCACATCATAGTGAAAATATTTTAATCGTTATCGTTGTAATCACTTAATACTAAATTAGCGGCAGAAAAGGCTGCTGATTCTCTGGTTGCTTCAGGAAGACTGTTATCGTTTGCTATTTCATCTAATGTTTTAATTGCACAGGTAATTGCTTTAGGTACATAGGCAGTATCGCCACTACCAATCAAGTTTATTAAATTCTTTGTTTTATCACTGTATGGGTACATAGTCTTTCCTGTGTTGGCTTCATTAGTTATGGTCTTTATTAACATTGCTTATTAATGATAGGTTATTGTATTTATTATCTTGGTTTGCTCTTAGCACTTAAGCGTTGTTCCTATCCATTAAGTCATCTCAAACTATTTTATTACTACTTAAACTAAAAATATTAACCTAAATTATTAGTATTAAGTTATTAGAGCATTTGAATAGTCGATACTAGTATAGTTATTTCGGTTAAGTGATCACTGACTTTAATCAATTTTTTCACACATTATTCAGATTGTTCTATAAAGTATTTTTGGATTGTTAAGTTCAGTATTTATTTTTATTAAGACCTTCATTAACATGTTTATTGTTTAATCAAACCGCTACAATTCCGTATAGTTCCGTATAGTTCCGTACAATTTTACTATGTAAATTCTTATGTATTAAAGATATTTCTATTGTTTACAGTAAACAAAGCAACTTGTATTAGTTGATTTAGCATCTGCTTCAATCGTTAAACGTGTTGTTTCTGATAGTTCGTTTACCCAGGTCACTACAGTGCAATAGTTGCTGCTTTTTAGTAATGTCGATAATAATGAAAGGTTATCTCCGACCTTACTTGAGTCGATCATTAATACACGACTTTTATCGATTCCTGCCTTTTGGAAAAACTGTGTATTTGGTTTTCCAGGAGGCGCTAAGAATAAAATCCAACCATGATCTTGACCTGTTTGTATGTGTTCTAATAAAGCTTGGTAATTATTTTCTTGGTAATGAACATTAACTAATGCATTCGATTTTGCATCACTATTATCATAATCGCGTAATAAATATGGGTTAGCTTGTGTTGTTGTCAATAATGTAGATAGCATATAATTCACCTGTATAAATAAACACTGTATAAAACAACAGTAATGTTATTTTGTTTATTGATCAAGCTTAAATTACATAATTAGTTCATTTTTTGTGTTTTATGTCTAATTAATAGGCGAATCTGATCTTTTTAAGGATTTTTAGCGATAAAAAAAGGCAATACAGTTTCACTGTATTGCCTTATCAAAAGTAAATATTAATTATTATTTGTCATTAAGGTGTTTAATTGAATTTATGTCTTTTAACTATTTCTTTAAATTAAACTTATTTTCTATGTCATATATATATAAACATTATTTAATAAACTACTTTAACTGTTTGACTCACTTGTTTGGCATTTTCAATGGCTTCTTCAATATTCTTACCACGTGCAACGGCAACGCCTAATCGTCTTCCGCCATTAATATTGGGTTTAGCAAATAAACGAATCTGTGAGCCAGACACTTTACCTAGCGCATTGGCTATATTGTCGAATTTAATATCTTCTGAAACACCATTTCCTAAAATGACACTAGAAGCAGAAGGGCCATATTGTGTTATTTCTCCGATAGGGAAACCTAAAATAGCTCTTACATGTAATGAAAATTCAGAAAGATCTTGAGATATAAGCGTGACTAATCCTGTATCGTGTGGGCGCGGTGAGACTTCACTGAAATAAACGTCATCTCCTTTTACAAAGAACTCCATACCAAATAAGCCATATCCACCTAAATCAGTGACTACCTTTCGCGCTATTTCTTGTGCTTGTTGTAGTGCTTTTTCTGACATTATTTGTGGCTGCCACGATTCACGGTAGTCACCATCTTCTTGTCGATGGCCTATAGGTGCGCAGAAATGAATACCATCAACAGCACTCACCGTTAATAATGTTATTTCATAATCAAAGGGTACAAAACCCTCAATAATGATACGTCCTTTACCTGTACGTCCGCCTTCCTGCGAATAGGTCCAAGAATAGTCTAAATCCGCGTCACTTTTTACAACGCTTTGGCCTTTACCTGAGCTACTCATGACAGGTTTAACAACACAAGGTTGACCGATGTCTTTCACCGCTTGTAAATATTCTTCTTTAGTATCTGCAAAAATATAAGGTGAGGTTTTTACTGAGAGTGTTTCAGCTGCTAAACGACGAATACCTTCTCTATCCATGGTTAATTTTGCAGCGCGTGCAGTAGGTACAACATTAAAGCCTTTTTCTTCTAAGGCTAATAAGGTATCTGTAGCAATGGCTTCAACTTCTGGAATAATATAATCAGGTTGTTCAAGGCGAATGATCTCTTCTAACCGTTTACCATCTAACATACTCACTACATGTGAACGATGGGCTACTTGCATGGCCGGTGCATTTTCATAACTATCCGCTGCAATGACCTCTATACCAAATCGCTGTAATTCGATGGCAACTTCTTTGCCTAGTTCACCCGATCCTAATAATAATGCTTTAGTGGCACTGTTTGCTGTTGCACTACCTAAAATTGAACTCGTCATGTTATTCACTCTCAGTTTGATTAATTAAAAAGATAACTGATAACCATAATAACATTTATGAAACGGTGTGTTGGTGAAAAGTAACAGGGGTTAAAAAAGAAATTTATAGGAAGGTGTACATTAAAGGCTTAAATCTATGCAGTAAAATAGTGTTAAAAATAGAGGGGGAGCTATAAAAAAGCCCAGTATTAAACAGGGCCTGAAGATTGGAAAATTAGAGCTTGAAGTTAATTTATAGTGTTTGCTCGCCACCAAATATTTCAAGTAATGATGGAATCAATTGTTTGATTTCACCAACCATTAATACAAAGTCTGCATCAAAACGCGCGGCAAAATCATCTGCTTCAATATCTTCATTTTGTTCTTGTAATACGTCAGAGAACTTAAGGCGCTTTAATGCAAATTCTTCACCGATCACAAAAGAAATACTATCTGCCCAGTTAAGTGCTAACTTAGTCACGAACTTATCTGAGTTTAAGTGGTTTTTAATCTCTTCTGATAATAAGTCTTGCTGTTTACAGCGAATAATACCGCCACCTTCTAAAGCTGAACAAAGTTCTGCTTCATCTTCTAGTTGGAAGTTCGCTGGAATATTACCTTCTACTAACCAATCAGTCATCACTACATCAGTTTGATTTTGAAGCTGTACAGGCACAACAGGTAAACTACCTAATGTTTTACGCAATAATGAAATTAATTCTTCCGCTTTACGGGCGCTAGAGCAATCGACGTAAAGCATATTAGTTTCGTTATCTATCCATGCAAAAGTTTGTGATGTACGGCTAAATGCACGTGGTAACAATTGCATGATGATGTCTTCTTTTAAACTATCTTTTTCTTTTTTCTTTAATGCTCTGCCTTGCTCTAATTCAATCGCTTCAACACGTTCATTAAGTTGATCTTTAATGACCCCGGCGGGAAGCATTTTTTCTTCTTTCTTAAGACAGATTAAAATTTGCTTTTGATTTATATGCGTATACATACTGCCGCTTTTACCCATTGGGAAAACCCAACCCAACTTTGAAATATCTTGGCTACCACAAGGTTTAAATTTAAATTCTTCTAGGTTTCTTTCTAGTGCGTTGTCATCTTGTTCCATTGGACGAGTAAAACGATAAACTTGGAGGTTTTTGAAAAACATGAAATACACCTTAATGATGAGAAATAAAATAGAGCCTGAGTGTAAATGATTTTATATCAAGCAGCAAAATTTGCTTGTTTAGGTTAATCCCTTTATTCTTGTAATGATTTACCTTTAAATTGGTAGTAAATTGCTTTTTACTTATTAACTTAGATATATCAACATAATACATATATAAAAGTATTACATATATAAAAGTATTACAGTAAATATTATATTAAAGTGCTAAACGTTACCGATACCTTATAAAAATACGGATTTTTTTATATCCAATTCACTCGAGTTTATACTATGCATAATTTGTTGAAGCACAGGCATTATATTGCCGCTGCTTTATTACTATCTTACCAAATATTAATAGTCAATAACGCGCATGCTGAAGATAAGTCTGATTATGCTTTAGAGGAACTTCCGAGTTTGGATTTCGATGCGCTAATGGCTGCTGATGTTCAAGTTACCTCTGCAATGAAGCGATTACAAGATATGTCGGAAACAGCGGCTTCTATTTATGTACTCACTAATAAAGAAATCAGAGAATCAGGTGTAACGAGTATCCCGCAAGCATTAAAACTAGTGCCAGGAATGCAAGTCCGTCAATTAGATAATAATCAATGGGCCATTACATCACGCTCTACTGCAGGGAAACATTCTAGTAAATTATTAGTCATGGTGGATGGACAAAGTATCTATAACCCTGGCTTTGCAGGCGTGTATTGGGAAGCATTAAATATCCCTTTATATGATATTGAACGCATCGAAGTGATACGTGGGCAAGGCGGTTTATTGTGGGGGAGTAATGCAACCAATGGTGTTGTTAATATTATCAGTAAACATACAGCTGACACACGTGGTGCATTTGTTCAAGTTGCAACGGGAAATCAGATTAATCATGAAGTAGATTTTAGAATCGGCGGTGATTTAGCAAATTATAGTTCATTTAGAATATTTGCTAGTTCAGAGGAGACAGATGCCTCAACTAAAAGTACTAAAAATATGCCTGCAAATGATGATGGTAGAAAGAAAAGTGTTGGCGGACGACTTGATTTAAGTGTAAATGATGATCTTTCCTTTATCGCTCAGGCTCAGTATACCAGTATAGATATGGGACAAAATTTAAGGTTAGCTGACTTAGATAGCTATCAACGAGTCTATTTACAAGATCAATATAAGCGTGAACATTTTCAAATTATGACTAGATTAGAGCATGCCCTGTCTTCTACTTCTAATCAAATGGTTCAGGCCTCTGTCAGTTCTCAACAAGGCGAACAAGTCTATTATAAAGATCATTTTGTTATTACTGACATTGATTACCAAATGAATACGTTAGCTAAAGGTATCCAAATAGATTGGGGTGTTAATTATCGTTACACTTCTATTTCAATAGATGAAACAGATTACTTTACTAATATCCAAGATATTGATTCATATAATCATTTTGGCGGTTTTTTACAAGTTCAGTTTAACCTAATACCTGATGAACTTAAGTTAATTATTGGTAATCGTAGTGAAAAAAACAGCTTTACAGGGTGGGAGCATCAACCCATGGCTCGCCTACTTTGGACCCCACATTCAAAACATACTATTTGGGCTGCTATATCAAAAGGTGTACGTATTCCTTCGTTACTTGAATATAACAATCGCGCATTAGCCTCTTCTAGTGGCATTAGAACGGAAGTGGTGGGCAGTGAAAACCTGAAAGCTGAAAAATCAATCTCTAAAGAATTAGGTTATCGTTATGCGGAAAAGTCTTGGGGGCTAGATGTCTCTCTTTTTCATACGGAAGCCCAAAATGTACTTGCAGTAGAGCCAGTCGTTTATGTTGATGAAAACTTCAATCCTCTTATTGATCTAAATTTTGTTTCTAATACAGAGCTAACCACTTACGGCGGTGAAGCTATTTTTAAATGGCAACCTTTCGATAAAATCACGACTGAGTTGGGTTATAGCATTACGGCTTACAAATATGACCTTCCAGATGGCACAACTGAAGCTATTGGTTATGACAGCTATTTAAGACAAATTATTGTGAAAACACAATATGCATTGAACACTGAACATTCTGTTGCCGCTATTTACCGTATTGAGTCTGGCGAAGCTTACGATACTAATGATTTTAGTGTGTTAGATTTAACTTGGAATTGGAAAATAACACCCTCTGTTTCATTCTCGCTAACGGGTAATAACCTACTTTATGGCAAGCATTTGGAATATAACAATACTAATGAAACTTATACGGTACCCACTTATATTGAACCCAATTATTTTGCTAAAATAACGGCAAACTTTTAAGTCGATTATGATACTGATTTTGCGTAAGTTATTTATTGCTAAGCTATTACTTGTGATGTTTTTTATTTCACAAGAGGCTGTCGCGACCCCAAGAGAAGATGCTATTAAATCAGGCTTCCTTTATAACTTTGCCCGATATTCTGATGGTGATTGGTTTAATCCTGATATTAAATCTACTTATAATATTTGTAGTTTCAATCCTGAGTTTATCACTGCTGCTAAAAATACACTTAAAGACCTCACTATCAAAAAACGTCCTATTAAAGTCTATCTTTTGACTTCATTCCAAGGGGATATAGTCGACTGTGATACTTTGTTTTTATCGAAAGGGGACAGCGAAAAATGGGTGACATCCGACAATAAAGCCTTTTCAAACGTAATGCTTGTCGGCGAATTTGATGGTTTTCTTGCCTCTGGGGGACATATTAACTTCTTTATTGTCGGTGGAAAGGTACGTTTCGAAATCGACCCAATAAAATTGAAAAATTCAGGTATCAATATGAGCTCTAAAGTACTTCGTTTAGGTCGAATTCATGAAAGGATATTTTAATGAGCTTACGGCAAATATTGTTTGGGTCATTAAATGCTAAATTACTAGCCATATTGATGATGGTTGCTTCGTTTAGTAGTATTACCATTGCTGTTATGTTTACTATTTATGAGCTTAATACAGTCACTAAAGCAGAGCAATCTAGGCTTAATTCTATCGCCAATATTCTCGCCCCAAATTTAACCGCCGCACTTATTTTTCAGGATGAAGTGAGCGCAAAAGAGCAGATAAAACCTTTGCTTGATCAAAGTAATATTGTCAGTGCTAGAGTAGAAGATACAGAGGGTAAAGCCTTTGTTGGCATTTTTTCTCGTAAAAATAATGATGTACACATATTCACCAAGTTAATGGTGGTTAGCATCCCATTAACAATGAGGGGTGTCGATTATGGCACGCTTACAATTAAAGCTGATTACTCTTTAATTGAACAGAGTTTAATATTTTTTAGTATATTTTTACTGGGAATATTAACGTTGATTTTAATACTCAGTTTGATTCTGTCTTTATTCTTACGTAAGAATCTTATTCATCCCTTAACACACCTTGCAACTATTGCTGAACATGTTACAAAAACCAACAATTACAACTTACGATCAAAGGTATTATCAACGGATGAAGTCGGTAATCTTGCGTCTTGTTTCAACTTAATGCTAGAAACTATCGAGCAACGAGATCACTCTTTAGAAGAAAAAGTGCAGCAAAGAACTAATGCTTTAAAAGTTGCAAATAGTCAGCTGACGACGCAAGCTTTTAGTGACCCTCTCTCTGGTTTACCGAATCGTCGTTATATATTAGATAAACTATCAGATTTAATTACACACGCAAATGACACTAATTTCGCCATTTTAGGACTCGATCTCGATGGTTTTAAAGAGATTAACGATACGATGGGCCATGATTATGGCGACCTTCTTTTAATCGATGTGAGCCGATGCATTGCTGATACATTACCTAAAACAGCTACTTTAGCGCGATTAGGGGGCGATGAATTCATCATATTAGTGGAAAATTTTTCAAGTAAAGCGGCTATTAATCAAATTGCACTTGAGATACACCATCGTTTATCAAGCGGTTTTAGTATTAAAAATAAGTATGTTTATGTGACGGTTAGCATTGGTATTGCAATTTTCCCTGATGATGGAGATACAGTTGAAAACTTAGTGAAATACGCCGATTTAGCCATGTATAAATCTAAAGAAACGGGTAGAAACTGTCATCATTTCTTTCATACTCTTATGTTAGAGGATGTGCTCAAAAAACGAGAGTTAATTGATGATTTACGTAGTAGTCTCATTAATAATGAATTTGAACTTTACTATCAACCTATTATTGATTTATCGACGAATAAAATTCGAAAAGCTGAAGCGTTGATTCGATGGCATCATCCAGTAAGGGGAATGGTGCCTCCATTAGAATTTATCTCTGTTGCCGAAGAAGTTGGATTGATTGTTGAGATTGGAGAATGGGTGGCTCGAACTGCTGCACAAGATTTAGCTAAGTTAAAAAAATTAGGGGCAGATGAACAGTTCCAAATTAGCGTTAATGTGTCGCCGATACAGTTTAAAGATGGCGGTCAATGGATGAGTAATTGGTTTGAATATGTTGCTGGGCTCGGTTTAAGCCACGATGCTATTATCGTTGAAATAACTGAAAATCTATTAATGGAAAGTGAAGATAGTGTGCGTGCTCAATTAACTAAATTAAAAAAACAAGGTGTACCTATCGCTATTGATGACTTTGGTGTGGGTTATTCATCTTTATCTTATCTACAAAAAATGGATGTCGATATTTTGAAAATTGATAAATCCTTTGTGGATGATCTAGAAACAAAGAGTAATAGCCGTGATTTATGCCAAATTATGATTATGTTAGCAGAACATTTATCAATTCAAGTCATTGCAGAAGGGATAGAGAACCAAAAACAAAAACAAATCTTAACTGATTTAGGGTGCCAGTTTGGCCAAGGTTACTTATTCTCTAAACCTTTACCCTTAGCGCTATTCAAGCAAAAGTATTTTGATATTAGCTGAAACAGTGATTTAGTTAAGCTTATACACGATCATTTTTAATGAGATTAAATGAGCTAAAAATGACGCGATTAGTGAACAACTAATACTAACCGCACCAGTCACTATTAATCTTGGTTACTCATATCGCTTTCTTTAAAAAACGTTATTTTAAGACGTAAAAAGTGGTTACAACTAATTGTTTTTAAATTGAAGTGTTAGTTATATGACAGTTTGCGTACACTTGTCATATAACTGTCATAGTTTGTAGTGATAATGCTTATATTTAGAATTCATAATAAATAGGTAACCTTAATGGCAAGTCGAATTTTAGTAGTTGAAGATGAAGTGGCAATCAGAGATATGCTGAGTTTTGTATTAGAGCAGCATGGTTATGAAACATTGGAAGCAGATAACTATCAAGCTGCATTAAGTCACCTGCATGAACCTTATCCTGAGCTTATTCTACTAGACTGGATGTTTCCTGGTGGCAGCGGTATTCAATTATTAAAATTTTTAAAGCAAGATGAAATCTTACGACAAATTCCTGTTGTGATGTTAACCGCTCGAGGTGAAGAGGAAGATAAGGTACGCGGTTTAGAAAATGGTGCAGACGATTATGTGACTAAACCTTTTTCTCCTAAAGAACTCATGGCTCGCCTTAAAACAGTGATGCGCCGTGTTAATCCCACTTCCTTAGATGATACGTTGAAAGTAGGCAAGCTAAAGCTAGATCCTGTTTCTCATCGCGCAACGCTAAATAATACACCGTTAGAAATGGGACCCACCGAGTTTAAATTACTGCATTTTTTTATGACGCACCCAGAGCGAGTTTATAGTCGTGAACAATTATTAAATAATGTGTGGGGCACTAATGTTTATGTTGAAGATCGTACCGTCGATGTGCATATTCGTCGTTTACGTAAAGCATTAGCTGATCATGATCATTTAGTACAAACAGTACGTGGCGCGGGTTATCGTTTCTCAACTCGTTCATAATAGTTAACGGCTTATATCACTAATAAGATCTATTAGATCGAGATGATTAGTTAGATTAATTTCAATAAAGAGTATCCCATTTGAAAGTATATACATGGAAGCAATTATTCTGGGCGATTTTTTTAGTGTACTTCCCAGTGATTATTTTAGGGTTATTAACAGGATTAGTGCTGGAGTTATTACTCGTCACTACGATACTGCATAATGCTTGGCATTATTATTTTCTAAAAAAATTAAACGATTGGTTATGGGTAAGTAAAAGTACGGTATTACCGCCAGGTAAATCTGTTTGGGAACATGCCTATATTGGTATTCATAATATGCAACAAAGACACCGTAAACGCCGTAATAATTTAGCGAGTGTGATTAGTCGTTTCCGTGAAGGTTCTGAAGCCTTACCTGACGCAGTGGTTGTATTTAAAAAAGAAGGTGAGATTGTCTGGTGTAATCGCCTAGCGCAATTCCAATTAGGTTTTAAATGGCCTGAAGATGCAGGCGAAAATATTACCAACTTAATTCGTCACCCTGATTTTGTTGATTACTTACGCAGTGATGTTTATAACGAGCCTTTAGATCTTGTGTCACCGATTAATAGTGATAAGTTACTTGAATTTAGGGTGATGCCTTACGCGAAGAATCAACGTTTATTGATCGTTCGTGATGTGACCAGTTATCGTCAGATGGATGAAAATAGGCGTCACTTTGTCGCAAATGTCTCTCATGAATTACGTACTCCATTAACCGTTTTACAAGGTTATATAGAAATATTGGAAATGAGTGCGCAAGAAGACAAAATGCAATTAAAAACGATACAAGTGTTAGATCAACAAACTGCAAGAATGTGTGCATTAGTTGAGCAGTTGATGACATTGTCAAAAATTGAAGGTGCAGCGACATTAGATTTTCATGAAAGTATTAATATTGCTGCCTTATTAACTCAAATTGAAAGTGAAGCGATTGCATTAGGTCGTAAAAAATCACAATCAATCCAATTCAAAATGGATCCTAAGCTTTCAGTTGTGGGCGATGAAATGCAATTGCGTAGTGCCATGTCTAATTTAGTTTATAACGCGATTAACTACACACCAGAAGGTGGATGTATCAAAGTATTATGGAAAAAGTTACCGGAAGGGGCGTACTTTTGTGTGATGGATACCGGCGATGGCATTGCGCCTGAACATATCTTGCATTTAACTGAACGTTTTTATCGTGTAGATGCTTCTCGTTCTCGAGATACCGGCGGGTCTGGTTTAGGGCTTTCTATTGTAAAGCACGCATTATCTCATTATGACTCTACATTACAGATTGAAAGTAATGTGGGAGAAGGGAGCCAATTCTCTTTTGTCATTCCAAACAATTATATTTGTTAGGTGCTTAAGATAATAGGATTCGTCGCTTAGGTTATTGTTTAAGGCCTTTTTCAATAGATTGGCTAAGGTGTTGTTTAGTGTTACTGAATTAACACCTTACTTTTTATACTCTTATAGATTGCTTCATAGTATTAAAACGTGGTTACTTTTAATACGCTTCTTTTGTTTTTCGATAATGAACTTCAGACCAATATTGTAAATCTTAAAATGGGTTTATCTATCTTGATCATCAATCAGATTCCACTATTTTTATCTAACCTCAATTCTGGTTAACGGAAGCGAAAGGTGATTTAAAATCATATGGCTACAAGGTTTTATTATACAATGCTCCTAGTTTTTCGTAGTTCAAAGTAAATTATTGAAGCAATAACGGATTATTAGGAAATAATTTAACGGCAGCAATTCGCTTAAATAGCGGTGTTGTATCGCTTTTCTTATCCGGAATCGAGGTTATTTACTCTTTTGGATATTCATTCGCTGCTTAAATACAGTAAAAGGACTTCTGATGTTTCGGTTATTAAACTCTTCTATTCTCCTCACGACTTGCCTTTTAACTAACTTTCTAATGATCGCTCCTTTACAAGCTAAACCGGCCGTTGATTTGTCCGTGGAGCAATGGATAAATACGTTCAACTTACCCGCTTTTACAGAAACAATTTTCATTGATTCAGCATTAAATAAAAGTTGTCAGCAGTATGATCCTGAAACCCGTCTATGTGGCAAAGGCGATCAATTGTCTGTTTCTCAACTATCTGATGCCACTGAAATAGCCAAGCCTGGAATGCTATTTTTAATACGAAAAGGCGACTATAAACAAGCATTACATGTGAGTACATCAGGTAATCAACAAGCCTATATTGGTTTTAGTGCTTATCAAAATGAACAAGTGAGAATTAAAGGCGTGGACTCAATTGACCAAAGACAAGCATACGGCGCTATATGGTTAGATGAAGCGTCTTATATTGTCGTTAATGGCATTACCGTCACTGAGAGTATTGGCTTTGGACGATTTTTAAACGCACACCATAATATATTCTCAAATAACACTTTTACAGGTTCGACTATTTATAATGATGGAAAGAATGCCAGTAAACGTGGCGGATTATATGTTGCGTTTAGCCACCATAATAAGATAGTGAATAATCGTTTTCAAAAAGGAACAGACTTATTATCGCTAGTGCATTCAAATTATAATCTCGTTGAAGGCAATACAATGAACCTTGCTGGTCACGATGTTTGGAACATTAAATGTGGTAGCTTCAATGTTATTAGGAACAATGTCTTTAGTAATAAAAACCAAAAGCTAGGGGCTGTCTTTGATTGTGAAGAAGGAACCATGGATTGGCATGGGAATGGACGTTTCAAGCAACTCCCGCCAGTATTAGATGCCAGTCAATATAATCTCATTGAGCATAATATATTTAAAGATGCGGTTCGTTATTATTCAACGAGTGGTGGCAATGGTATTCAATATGCCGGACAACATGGCATTATTCGATTTAATACTTTTTATCATACCAATGTGGGATTTAGTCTTGCTAGTTATCGCACAGAAGCTTCTTATACTTACGGTAACCGTATTTATAATAATACGTTTCATGATAATTGGTGTGTAGGGATTGCGGTTGGTCGTTGGATAGAAAAATTTGAAGATAATCAATTTGTAAATAATATTTTATGGAATAACCAAGGTGTAGGTGCAAGTCAGTGTAATACACAAAACGGCACACAGATTTTATTTAGTAGGAAAGAAGGCGACCAATGGTTTGTGCGTAATAATATTGCCAGCGACAAAAGCGAGCAAGTTATCGGGTTATGGGGAGTTGTAAATAAAATGAGTGTTTATGACTTTGAAGGTAGCTTTGTTCCTGTGCAATTCAAAGATACTTTAGCGAAAGATCCTTTGTTTGTTAATCAAGCTAAGCACAATTATCAACTCTCAGTGAATAGTCCGATGATTGATGCAGGGGTTATGTTAAGTAAGATTATCAGTGATAGTGGGAAAGGGTTGCAAGTTGAAGTGCAAGACAGTCAATTTTTCTACGATGGTGCGGGTATTGAAGGTGAATCTGGTGATAAAATCATGATTCAATCAGCAGACAATAAAACCATACAAAGCGCGACCATTGTGAATATTGATCGAAAATCGAATATGTTAACGTTGGATAAAATCATCTCTTGGCAAAAGGGCGATATGATTTCTTTATCCTATCAAGGAACTCAACCTGATCTCGGTGCATTTGAATTTGTTAAAAAGCTTCAATAGCTGGAATAACTTCTTTATCATGACTTATTACCTAGCTTTGGTAGCTTAGCTTTAATCGCTATGTCTATTGGGCTATAAAGACCTCTATTTAAAAGTGAAGCATATGAATAATCGTAAACTCGCAAACAAGCTCGATCAATTCTTAGAAATACACCAATTCAAGGATTATTGCCCTAATGGATTGCAAATAGAAGGGCGTGAGCAAGTTAAAAAAATCATTACCGGTGTAACAGCCAACCAAGCACTCATTGATGCAGCAATAGAACACAATGCAGATGCCATTCTTGTGCACCATGGTTTTTTCTGGAAAGGTGAAGCTCAACAGATTGTGGGAATGAAATATAATCGTATTAAAGCGTTAATTGAGAACGGCATTAATTTATATGCGTATCACTTACCACTCGATGTCCACCCTGAATTAGGTAATAACAAACAATTAGCCGATTTATTAGGGATCACTGATCGCCGCCCATTAGAACCATGGGACAAACGCAGCGTAGGGCGTGTCGGTAAGTTTGAACAAGCAGTAACGCCGAGTGAATTAATTAACACAATTACAGAAAAACTTAACCGTGAACCATTATGGATTGATGGTGGAAAGCCTGAAATTAAAACCATTGCTTGGTGTACTGGCGGCGGACAAGATTATATAACCATCGCCGCAGAGCAAGGCATTGATGCGTTTATCAGCGGTGAAATATCTGAGCGTACCGTGCATATTGCAAAAGAGATGGGCATTCATTATTTTGCTGCAGGGCACCATGCTACGGAACGCTATGGTGCAAAAGCATTAGGAGAATGGTTAGCTGCTGAAATGGGGTTTGACGTGACCTTTATTGATATTGATAATCCTGTTTAAATCGGATTATAGACAGGGTTATAAACTAGGCTATATAAACTAGATTGTCTTATCCAAGCTATAAACCACGTGATAAAAAACGATATGATTTATTAATGTATTGTTGAATATGCATTGCCTAATAGACTCTCCGTTGAGTCGTGGGCAGTGTTGACTTATTTAATGATATTAATGATATTAATGATATTAATGATAATAATTAGGTTGTATCAATTATTTCCCTGTCTCGCTATCTACTATTTATTTATCTTTTTATCCACTCACTTTCTCTATAAAACCACTTTAGAGTGAATGTATTAACGCTTTTACTCCGTATTTTTTAACTGCTTGGATTCAAATAATAAGTGCATAACTTAAATGTTATTTAAATCCCATCATAAAACTACCTGGCAAGCATCAAAAAGCTCACTTTTATAGTCGATATTATCAATGGGAAGTGATGTTATTTAACAACCAAAACTATTTTTTAGAATATGACTTCAATCATAAGTGACATATTTATTCTTATTTTAGCTTTTATATTAATAGTTTATGGATTAATGTTAACCAAGTGGTCAGCTTTTGGGGCGAGAGTATGAAATATACTCAACTAACTTCAATCATATTGCACTATATACGTTTGTTTTTGCACTAAATTGGTGAGAAAATTTTCACTTATCGTACGACTTTAAATTAAGTTGTTGATATTGAAGTAGTTTACCTGTTGGCTTTCAAATTGCTCTATCCAATGTGTATTTGTGCTAAGTCTATTTACGTTTAGCCATTAAACAATCATTATTTTTATTATCTGTTTTTATTAATTTGCATTCGCCAGTAAATCTTAAAAGTTAGATAATTTCATCACCATGTAAGGGAATTAATTGTGAATAAAAATAAAATAACAAAAGCATTAATGCTAGGACTTGGTCTTTCTTTTGCCGCTTCTTCATTTAACGTTGTTGCAGCTGATGTACCCGCCGGTACTAAACTCGCTGCAAAACAAGAGTTCGTAAAAGGTAACGGTACAGAAGTTGCTTCTATCGACCCACATAAGACGCAAGGCGTTCCTGAGTCAAATGTTATTCTTGATCTGTTAGAAGGTTTAGTCACACAAGATGCCGATGGCAATACCATTCCTGGCGTTGCAGAGCGTTGGGAAACGACGGACAATAAAACCTTTACCTTTCACTTACGTAAAGATGCTAAGTGGTCAAATGGTGACCCAGTAACGGCAGATGATTTTGTTTACAGCTTTCAACGTGCAGTTGACCCTGCTACTGCTTCTCCTTACTCATGGTACCTAGATATGACAACGATGCTGAATGCATCTGATATCATTGCAGGTAATAAAGATAAAAGTACTTTAGGGGTTAAAGCAATTGATGACACTACCTTTGAAGTACAACTGTCATCGGCTGTTCCTTATTTTGTAATGATGATGGGGCATACAACCATGATGCCTGTGCATAAAGCAACCGTTGAAAAGTTTGGTGACCAATGGACTAAACCTGAAAACTTTGTGGGTAATGGCGCGTTTGTGATGAGTAAATGGGTGGTCAATGAACGTATTGAAATGACCCCTAATAAAAACTACTGGGACAATGATAAAACAGTCCTAACCAAAGTCACTTATTTACCACTCGAAAACTATGTGTCAGAAATGAACCGTTTTCTTGCGGGGGAAATTGACATGACCTATGAAGTGCCTAATGAGCATTTTAAACGTTTAGAAAAAGAACACCCAGAATCGTTGACGATAAAAGGTGATTTATGTACTTATTACTACAGTCTAAATACTCATAAGGCCCCGTTTGATGATGTACGTGTCCGACAAGCCGTGTCGTATGCGGTGGATAGAAATGTCATTGCTAAATTCTTATTAGGTAAAGGTGAAAAACCTGCTTATGGTTTAACGCCTGAAATTGTTGCTCACTTTGATCCCGTATTACCCCCTTATGCTAAGTTAACGCAAAAAGAGCGTAATGCAAAAGCGAAAGCCTTATTAGAAGAGGCGGGTTATAACGCATCTAATCCGCTTAAATTCTCTTTCTTGTATAACACCAGTGAAAACCATAAAAAACTCGCAGTTGCCATTGCTTCAATGTGGAAGAAAACATTAGGGGTAGAAGTGACATTAGAAAATCAAGAGTGGAAAACTTACTTAGAAACTAAAAATCAAGGTGACTTTCAAGCAGCTCGTGCTTCATGGTGTGGTGATTACAATGAACCTTCTACCTTTACGTCATTGATGGAGGGCAGTAATACGACAGGTGGTATTCATTACAAAAGTGCTGAATATGATAAGTTAACAGAGCAAGCAACGTTAAGTACTTCGGAAGAAGAACGTCAGAAACTATATTATGCTCAAGAAGCATTATTAGCGAAAGATATGCCTATTATCCCTATCTATCAATATGTTAAAGCTCGTCTATTAAACCCTCATGTCGGCGGTTATTTCTACAATAATGCTGAAGATAAAAACTACTCTAAAAATATCTACATCAAAGCAGATTAAATCTTAGTTGTTTTATTTAATTGGTTAGAGGGTGACTCGCCCTCATTTTCATTTTTGAATCATACTAAACAAATTTAATCTTGTTTAGTATGATCTATTCAATCGAGAAACGTATGTTTAAATTTATCTTAAAGAGATTCATTGAAGCGATCCCTACTTTGTTAGTGCTAATCACTGTCTCTTTTTTCTTGATGCGGTTTGCTCCTGGTAATCCTTTTTCTAGTGAACGAGAACTACCACCGCAAGTAATGCAAAATATTAATGCTAAATATGGCTTAGACAAGCCCGTATTTGAGCAGTACACCACTTACTTAACCAATGTACTTCAAGGGGATTTAGGTCCTTCTTTTAAATATCAAGATTTTACGGTTAATGAGCTGGTTATTGCGGCTTTACCTGTGTCGGCAAAAATAGGTGTCTTTGCTTTTATATTTTCTCTTATCTGTGGCGTTACAATTGGTACGCTTGCAGCTTTGAGGCAAAACACTTGGTTAGACTATGGAATGATGTCCACATCAATGTTAGGTATTGTGATGCCTTCTTTTGTGCTTGCCCCTGTACTTATTTATATTTTTTCTATTAATTTAGGTTGGTTTCCTGCTGGTGGTTGGTTCGATGGTTCTATCCAATATATGGTGCTGCCAGTGCTAGGAATGGCAATGATGTATGTCGCTACTTTTGCTCGAATTACACGTGGTAGCATGATTGAAACACTCAATAGTAATTTCATTCGTACCGCACGAGCTAAGGGACTAAGCTTTTCTTATATTGTACTTCGCCATGCTTTAAAACCTGCAATGCTACCCGTTATTTCTTATATGGGGCCTGCTTTTGTTGGGATCATTACCGGTTCAGTAGTTATCGAAACCATTTTTGGCTTACCGGGTATTGGTAAATTATTCGTTAATGCCGCTTTCAATCGTGATTATTCATTAGTGATGGGGATAACGATTTTAATTGGATTATTGTTCATTGTATTTAATGCCATTGTTGATGTTTTATTGGCTTATGTTGATCCCAAAATTCGTTATTAAAGGATAGCTTTTATGTTTATTAAGAAAAAAAACACGCAGATCCTTGATAATTTATCTGCCAATTTAGAGATTGAGGGGCGAAGTCTTTGGCAAGATGCACGTATTCGCTTTATGCGTAATAAAGCGGCTATGCTCAGTCTTTTTATACTCATTGCTATTATTATTGCGGTGATAGTTGTACCGATGTTAAGTGAGTTTGCTTATGACGATACTGATTGGTATGCATTACATCAAGCACCATCTTCAGTGCATTTTTTTGGCACCGATAGTTTAGGAAGAGATCTCTTTGTCCGCACTTTAATCGGTGGACGAGTTTCAATGATGGTGGGTGTTTTAGGTGCATTAGTGGCTGTTGTTATCGGCACTGTGTATGGTGCAACGTCTGGTTTTATGGGCGGTAAAGTAGACCGTATTATGATGCGTATTTTGGAAGTACTTTATTCCATTCCATTTATGTTTTTAGTGATTGTATTAGTGACTTTTTTTGGTCGTAATATTGTGCTTATCTTTGTCGCAATTGGGGCCATTGCTTGGTTAGATATGGCACGTATTGTGCGCGGTCAAACGTTAAGTTTGCGAGGTAAGGAATTCATTGAAGCGGCGCACGTTTCAGGCGTGAGTAAGTGGAACATTATTAGACGTCATATTATTCCAAATGTATTAGGGATTGTTGCCGTTTACTCTACGCTATTAGTGCCGAGCATGATTCTAACTGAGTCTTTCTTAAGCTTTTTAGGGCTAGGGGTACAGGAGCCCATGACCAGTTGGGGCGCATTGTTACAAGAAGGTGCACAAAGCATGGAAGTCGCTATATGGCAATTAGCTTTTCCTGCTGGATTCATGGTTATTACTTTATTTTGTTTTAATTACATTGGCGACGGTCTTCGTGATGCGTTAGATCCAAAAGACCGATAGTGGCATTGAGGAACAGAATATGAATTTATTAGATGTTAAAGATCTGCACGTCGAATTTACTACTCAAGATGGTAATGTCACAGCAGTGAATGATTTGAATTTTTCACTACAACCAGGACAAACCTTAGGCATAGTAGGGGAGTCTGGTTCAGGTAAGTCACAAACAGTGTTTGCCTTAATGGGACTATTAGCAAAAAATGGCATTATTTCGGGCAGTGCAAAGTTTGAAGGGAAGGAAATTCTAAACCTACCTGAAAAAGAGTTAAATAAAGTACGTGCTGAACAAATTGCGATGATATTTCAAGACCCAATGACGTCACTTAACCCTTATATGAAGGTGAGTGCACAAATGATGGAAGTATTGATTCTACATAAAAATCTTAGTAAGAAAGAAGCGTTTGAAGAGTCAGTAAAAATGCTTGAGGCAGTTAAAATCCCTGAAGCAAGAAGTCGCATTAATATGTATCCTCATGAGTTTTCGGGCGGGATGCGCCAACGAGTGATGATTGCGATGGCATTGTTATGTCGTCCTAAATTGTTGATTGCAGATGAACCTACAACGGCACTTGATGTGACTATTCAAGCGCAAATTATGGATCTATTGAACGAATTAAAACATCAATTTAATACCGCCATTATTATGATCACTCATGATTTAGGCGTTGTGGCAGGCAGTTGCGATAAAGTATTAGTGATGTATGCAGGAAGAACCATGGAATATGGAACGGTAGAAGATATTTTCTATCAGCCGAGCCATCCGTATACCGAAGGTTTATTAAAAGCTATTCCTCGTTTAGACAGTGAGGCTGATACGCTGCCCACTATTCCTGGCAACCCACCTAATTTACTCAATTTACCAGAGGGTTGCCCTTATCAAGATCGTTGCCATCGAGCGATAGAAAATATTTGTAATGGCACACCGGCATTAACACCATTTGCACAGGATCGTTCTCGTGCTTGTTTTTCTGACTGGGAGTCTTGGTAATGGAAACTGAAAAGAAATTAATTCTCGATATTAAAAACTTAAAAGTACAATTTAATATTCCTTCTAAATCACTTTTACCTTGGGCAAAGCCGATCCCTTTGAAAGCGGTCAACGGCATTAATATCAAGTTATATGAAGGTGAAATACTCGGGGTTGTAGGTGAGTCGGGTTGTGGTAAATCAACCTTAGCGCGTGCCATTATTGGATTAGTACCTGTTACCTCTGGCAGTGTTGTGTGGTTAGGGGAAGATCTCGCAAGCTTGAATGATGAAACGATGCGCGAGAAACGGAAAGAAATCCAAATGATTTTCCAAGATCCACTCGCATCATTAAATCCGCGTATGAATGTGGGTGATATTATTGCTGAGCCTCTTCGTACCTTTTATCCTCATTTATCTAAAACTGAAGTGAAAGATCAGGTAAAGGAGATTATGGATAAAGTAGGGTTATTACCGAACGTGATCAATCGTTATCCTCACGAGTTTTCAGGTGGGCAGTGTCAGCGTATTGGTATTGCAAGAGCCTTGATCTTGAAGCCTAAAATGATCATTTGTGATGAACCTGTTTCAGCACTCGATGTATCGATTCAAGCACAGGTTGTTAATTTACTTAAATCCTTACAGAAAGAGTTAGGTATTAGTTTAATTTTTATCGCGCATGACCTGTCAGTGGTAAAACATATTTCTGATCGCGTATTAGTGATGTATCTTGGTAATGAAGTTGAATTTGGAGAATGTAAAACACTGTTTGCTCAACCTAAACATCCTTATACTAAAGCGTTAATGTCAGCCGTACCTATTCCTGACCCTAGGTTGGAACGTGCTAAAACAATACAAATGCTGGAAGGGGACTTACCTTCGCCGATGAATCCACCTTCAGGTTGTGTTTTCAGAACTCGCTGTCCAATAGCTGTGGAAGCTTGTGCATCGGCAAGCCTTACATTAAAAGGAAGCGAGACACATTCAGCTGCTTGTATTATGCAATAAACATTTTAATGTCGTTTAATAAGCCGGCTATTACAGTGGTGAAATTAATTGACTATATCTTCATAAGGTTAATACATAACAACTTCCAATTGTATTAACCTTTATTTAATTCTTACCGTTTAATATTCACTTATTTTGCGTAAATATGCGAAAAAACACGTTCATAAATTGAAATTTACTACACTTTTACTTTATGATGTGCCACGAAATATAATCCGAAAATCATTTAGGGAATCAAAATGACAACATATAACATTGCTTTACTAGCAGGCGACGGCATCGGTCCTGAAGTAATGAAAGAAGCTGTAAAAGTTTTAAAATTAGTTGAAGAGCGTAACGCTGACGTTAACTTTGAATTAAATGACGTATTATTTGGTGCTGCTGCTTACTTTGCAACAGGCAAAGCTTTCCCTGAAGAAACTAAAGCAGCTTGTGACAAAGCAGATGCTATCTTAAAAGGTACTATCGGTTTAAATCACGAAGACTCTAAAAAAATCCCTGTTGACGAACAACCTGAACGTGGTGCGTTATTACCACTTCGTCGTCGTTACAATACTTACGCTAACTTCCGCCCAGTTTACTTACCAAAAGGTTTGGCTCACTTTTCTCCACTTAAAGAGTCTGTAGTAGGCGAAGGCATTGACATCATGTTAATTCGTGAGTTAGTGGGTGGTTTATATTTCGGCGAGAAAGAAACCGGTGTTGACGCTGAAGGCCGTCGTTACGTTCGTGAAGTATTAGAATACGATGAAGATCAAATTCGTCAAATCGTACGTGTTGGTTTTGAAGTTTCAATGAAACGTAAAAAAGTCATGCACAATATCCATAAATCAAACGTACTAAAATCAAGCGTTTTATGGAATGAAATCGTTGAAGAAGAAAGCAAAAACTTCCCTGAAGTTGAAGTGATCAACATCCTAGTTGACGCTGCGGCAACTTACCTATGTCTAAAACCAACTATGTTTGACGTAATGGTAATGGAAAACATGTTTGGTGACATCTTAAGTGACCAAGGCGGCGGTATCTTAGGTTCTTTAGGCCTTATGCCTTCTGCTTGTAAAGGTCCTGAGAAATCTTATTACGAACCATCACACGGTTCTGCACCAGACATCGCTGGTAAAGGCATTGCAAACCCATACTCAATGATCGGTTCTGTAGCATTAATGCTTGAAATGAGCTTTGGGATGGAAAAAGAAGCTAAAAACTTGTGGGCTGCTATGCAAGGTGTCTTTGAAGATGGTTACTCAACATCTGACCTGTCTAAAGAAGGCGAAGCAAACTTAGTAAGTACTGCTGAGTTCGGCGATTTAGTCTGTGCTAAATTAGCGAAAATGCCTGTTTAATTATTAATTAAACTTTAAAATTACTTTATAAAACCACGTTCTACGTGGTTTTTTTATGCCTTGAAAATGAGTTAATACATTTAATGACCGCTCTATTTAGCTGCTAATACATCTACTTTACCATTAAAAATTTCGCAAAAAATAATAATTATTTGCGTTAATTTAAGCCTTAAATTGAATTAACTTAATCGAATATAAACTCAATATATATTTGATGCGATTTATATAAGGAAAATTAATTTTTGTAAAAACGACTGTTTATAGGGTTAATTGAACTGAGTAACCTCTAAAATAATTATTAATCTATCATTAAACTTCTTTTATTTGATATTGTAATTGACTATTTGTTTATTTTTATTGATATTGTTATTTGCTTTTATACTTTTTAATTTTAACTCCGTTAAGGATGGACATGAAAATATTTAACAAGATCACATTTATATTAGTTATTACACTGAGTAGCTTATCTAGTTTCGTACAGGCTACAGTCATTGATAATGATACTTATACAACGGTTAATGGATTAGATTGGTTAGATTGGTCATTTACATCGGATCTAACACAAGAAGAAGCCATCAAAACATTTGATAAACCAGGTTATGGTAATGCTTTTCGCTTAGCAACACCCGAAGAAGCCATCGCAATGTTAGAAACTGTTTTTTTCAATACCTATAAAGATATTGATGGTCGAGAAGGTATTCCTTGGAACGGGGATAATATAGTTTCACATCAAGATGTTTATGGTGCTGAGTTTACGATTGATTTTTTAGATTTATTTGGAACGTCAAATTCACCTGATTCTGATTCCGGAAAGTTTCGTTCATATGGCTATATTGATGATGGTGCATATGGCATTTATGAGGAAGAATGGATCTTTGGTGGTTCTGCATCATTTAACTCAGATCAAGGTGGAATAGCATTAGTACGAGTACCTGCTCCTAGTACTTCAATTCTATTTGCTATATTCTTAGGCCTTATTATTTCAGCTAGATATAAATTTACCGTGTAGTTCGCCATATAACGCTAACTAATAAACAACACTCTAGTTAACATATCTTTAAACCACGTTTTACAACGTGGTTTTTTTTTGGAGAAACAAAAATGGCATTAAAGCCTACTATTTTTAAAATGAATATTAATGTATCGAATTTAGATAATGATGTTTATGAAACCATTGCCTTGACTGTGGCACAACATCCTTCTGAAACGACAGAACGTATGGTGACTCGTATATTGGCCTATGTGCTTAATAATCAAGAATTCTTAAGTTTTACCACTGGATTAAGTGAAGCGGATGATCCGGATATTTGGGCTAAAAATTACAGTGATGAATTTTTACTGTGGGTTGATGTAGGTGAACCCGCTTTTGATCGTATCAAAAAAGCCTGTCGTCAAGCCAAAGTGACCAAAGTCTATACGTTCAATACTAAGTCTGGCGTGTGGTGGAAACAGTCTCAAAAAGATTTCTCCACCATTAAAGCAGAAGTCTATCAATTTGAGTTTGAGCAAATTCAAGCGCTAGCCGCATTGGTTGAGCGAACAATGGATTTTAGTATTACTATTACGGATAATATTTTTTATATCGCAGCCGATAAAGGAAGTTGTGAAGTTAACTTAACCGCTTTACAGCAGCCTGATTAGTATAATCATTGCGCACGACCAAGTAGTGCGTATAATTCGCACTTCAAAATTAATACAGTCCTGAATCCAAGAGTGGTACCCATGAAATTTATCGTTAAGCTTTTTCCTGAAATTATGATGAAAAGTAAACCTGTGCGTAAGCGCTTCAGCAAAATGTTACAAGGCAATATCCGTAACGTACTGACTCGTCATGATGAAGATATTAAAGTGATACTCGAATGGGATAAAATTATCGTTCGTAGTGAAAATGACGATCCTGACAATAAAGCAAAAGTGATCCATTATTTACAAAGTACGCCAGGTATTGCGTTTTTCTTGGAAGTGACTGAATCTACTTATACTGATATTCATGACATCTACGAGCAAACAAAAGCGTGTTTTGGCGATAGCCTTGCAGGTAAAACCTTCTGTGTTCGTGCAAAACGTATTGGTACCCATGACTTTGGATCAAATGAAGTTGAACGTTATGTCGGTGGTGGTTTAAATCAACATACTGAAGCACTTGCTGTTAAATTAAAAAATCCAGATGTGACGGTTAATATCGAAATCAATCAAGATAAATTGTTTATGGTTGATCAGCGTCATCAAGGATTAGGTGGTTTCCCATTAGGAACACAAGAATCTGTTTTATCATTAATTTCTGGTGGTTTTGATTCTGGCGTTTCAAGTTATCAATTGTTAAAGCGTGGTTCACGTGTTCACTATTGCTTCTTTAATTTAGGCGGTGCGGCACATGAAATTGGTGTTAAGCAGGTTGCTTATCATCTTTGGGAACGTTTTGGTGCTTCACATCGTGTTAAGTTTATCTCTGTTCCTTTTGAACCTGTTGTTGCTGAAATATTAGAGAAAGTCGATAACGGTCAAATGGGTGTTGTATTAAAACGCATGATGATGCGTGCGGCTGAAAAAGTAGCTGCGAATTTAGACATTGAAGGATTAGTGACAGGGGAGGCGTTAGGGCAGGTTTCAAGTCAAACTCTACGTAACTTATCAGTGATTGACCAAGTAACCGAAACACTCATTTTACGTCCATTAATCGCAACCGATAAACAAGACATTATCGATTGTGCTCGTGAGATTGGTACGGCTGAAATTTCTGAAACTATTCCTGAATATTGTGGTGTCATTTCACAGCGCCCAACGGTGAAAGCGGTGATGACTAAAATTCAGAAAGAAGAAGCCAATTTTGATATGTCACTCATTGATAAAGTGGTTTTTGATGCAAAAGTCTTAGACATTAAAGATATTGCGACAGATGCAAAAGAACAGTTGGTAGAAGTCGAGTCAGTTTCCGCTTTTGCTGCTAATGAGATCGTATTAGATATTCGCTCTGCCGATGAAAGAGATGAAAAACCTTTAGAAATAGATGGGGTTGAAGTACAACATTTACCTTTCTTTAAATTAAGTAATCAATTCGAAACACTGGCACAAGAAAAAACCTATTTACTTTATTGTGATCGTGGTGTGATGAGTCAATTACAAGCGCTTTACTTAAAAGAAGCTGGATTTGAAAATGTGAAAGTATACCGTCCTTAGGATTATATTCATGGCATCATTTAGCTTATAAGAATGTAAATTCTATTATTTAAAAATAAGTTAAAACGAATAAAAAGAAACGGCTATATGCCGTTTTTTTGTACATATAAGTTGTTGATTCACAAAATTTTTGAGTAATAATATGCCTTTGAAGTGAATAGTTGTATGCTGATTTCATTCAATAGGCTTCATAAAAGGGTTTACTATGCCAAATTCAATTGAGAGTTATAAATTAATTACAGGTAAAGACGATGCTGAATTTTGCAGCAAAGTGACTAAGTTTTTAAAAGAAGGTTATGAGCTTTATGGATCTCCTACCATGACGTTCAATGGAGAAAGCGTTATCGTTGGCCAAGCGGTTATTAAAAGACCATCACAATTGGTTTAAAGATTGAAATTAGGATATGTAGTGGTTTCGCTATATCAATACTAAGATTAAACCTTTAAGTGATACCACTATGTTAAAACGCCTGTTATTGATTTACTCATTGTAAGAGTAACGACAGTAACAGGCTTTTTTATACCTAAATTTCAATCGCTTATATAGGTTTTCACCTTAATCAAACGTTCACAGCGACACATTTTTTATTCACTTATCTAATAAAAAACTATTTACTTAGAAGTGGTATTAGAGACAAACCATTGTTGAAGCAGCCCTAAATATTCATGTAATGCTATTTGCGACTTATACAATTGATAAGCGGAAGGGATGTAACTGTATGAAGGTAAGTCCTTCGAATTCTCTTTTGCTAAGTACATTGCTGGTGCTGGAATAGGAGATTGTTTATATTTTTTAAATAGCGCCATTGCTCTAGGCATGTGAGTGGCTGATGTCACTAATGCTGCTTTCTTTCCCTCAATGATGGCTGACATCTGTAGGGCTTCTTGATTGGTATCTTGAGGGTTATCTAAACGAATGATTTTTTCTTCTGATATATTGAACGCTAAGGCTAGTTGCTGCAAAAGCTGTGCATGGCTTTTACTGTCTCCAAAAGCTGATCCTGATACCACGATAGAGGCATTTGGATTGGCATAGTAAAGACGTAATGCTTCACTAAATCGACTTAATGCGGTGGCCGAAAGCTGCCCTGTAATCGGTAATTTCTGATCATTAATCCCTGATGAACCAAGTACTAAAATATAATCTAACGACTGTTCAGCCTCTAATAAAGGGGCATATTGCCTTTCAAGCGGTTTGGCTAGGTGGTAAGCCGTTGGTAATAGACTAAAAGCGAATAAGATTAAAAAACTGAAGAGTGTTAATGATTTGGCTAGCGTTTGATGTTGGCTAAAAAATAACAATAATAAACTAACAAACAGCAGTGCCAAAGTGAGAGGTAAGGGCATTAATAAACCACCCAGCCATTTTTTAATTAAAAATACCATTCTTTTGCCTTTCGTTGTTTATTATTAATGTCGTTTAGCGTTAATTTTACGCTTGATTATAAACCCAGTCTGTCAGTGATAAATTTGATAAAGCGGCCCCTGTTCATGCAGAATGAACACTTTATTTAATCATGCCATACAATTACTTATTACTATAATCCTGAATAGCCAGTTGATATAGCTAATTGGTAGAACGAATTGGCATAACTAATTTGTATAACTAACTTATATAGTTACTTTAAAAATCGTCTTAGAACTTATTCAATGTAGGTTAATATTCAATAATAAGTCACGTATAATTAGTTTTTATTATCGGATTAAACTAAATGAGAATATTAAGTGACTGACCATAGTTTGAGGCAGAGGTGTTAGCTTGGTTAAAAGAAGCAGATATGCATGTTTTGAAAAAAACAGGTGTGCGTGTATTGCATGACTATATGAAATCAGTTGATTTTTCAGAAAATAATGTTGAACAACTGTTAGCGATGGAGAAAGGGTATTGTCAACATGAACCCTACGCATCATTAGGACGTTATACCCATTTGACAATTGCTAAGGAGGTATTATGAAATCCTATCATTTTAGAATAAATATTAGCTATCAAGAATTTGAAAAGTTATATCGAACGCCTAACGTTGCAGTGAAAGTTCGAAGTGATCAAGGTGCTACTATTCAGTTACCTGCCATGCGTTTTGTACCTTTTTTTACACAGCTAGGTGTTCGTGGTTATTTTGAATTGCAATTAAGTGATGAAAACAAGTTTCAGCATTTAGTTTGTCTACATGCTTAATTTATTTTTGTGTCTTACTTTTTATATATAATTCAATGTACTTACTGTGCCAATATTTTAAGTAAGACGTTGACCTATAATAAATAATATTGTGTAAATGATTTAAATTTTGTGATTTATATTTTTTATATAAAATACAAGGGTTTCAACGTATAATCCTGACCATTCTAGTACATGATCGAGTTGATAAACTTACGTTTATCTATTTGTGAGTAGTTAAATGCCACATGAATCTCTTGTTACTTAAACCTATTAAATATCGTAATAACTTGTAAGGCTATTCAATGAAGAAAGTGTTAACCGTATTCGGTACACGACCTGAAGCTATTAAAATGGCTCCACTCGTACATAAACTTGCTGCTGAAGCAGGAATTGAGAGTAAAGTTTGTGTGACGGCTCAACATCGTGAAATGCTAGATCAAGTCTTACAGCTCTTTGATATCACGCCTGACTATGATTTAAACATCATGAAACCAGGACAAGATTTATTTGATGTCACCGAAAATATTTTAAGTGGATTGAAAGGTGTCCTTGATGATTTCAAACCCGATGTTGTTTTAGTTCATGGAGATACTACAACCACGTTTTCTGCATCTTTAGCTGCCTTTTATAAGCAAATTAATATCGGGCATGTCGAAGCTGGATTACGTACTGGTAACTTATATTCGCCTTGGCCTGAAGAAGCGAATCGAAAATTAACCGGCGTACTGACTCGTTTTCACTTCGCGCCGACAGACTTATCGAAATCAAACTTACTCAAAGAACACGTTCCACAAGATCGTATATTTGTCACAGGTAATACGGTGATTGACGCTTTGTTATGGGTTAAGCAAAAACTAGAGTCTGATACTGGTTTACAAAACTCACTGGACAAACAATTTCCATTTTTAGATAAAAACAAAAAAATGGTACTTGTTACTGGCCATCGACGTGAAAGTTTTGGTGGTGGATTTGAACGTATCTGCGAAGCACTCGCTAATATTGCGAAAGCGCAACCTGATGTACAAATTGTTTATCCAATGCACATGAACCCAAATGTAAGAGAACCTGTTAATCGCTTATTAAGTAAGTTAGATAACGTGTTCTTGATTGAGCCTCAAGATTATCTACCGTTTGTTTATTTAATGAATCGTTGTTATTTGATTATTACCGATTCAGGTGGTGTTCAAGAAGAAGCGCCATCATTGGGTAAACCAGTATTAGTCATGCGTGATACAACAGAACGACCAGAGGCTATTGAAGCCGGTACCGTAAAATTAGTGGGTACCGATGTACAACGTATTACCTCTGAAACCATTTTATTATTAACTGACCCTACTAGCTATCAAACGATGGCTAAAGCCCATAACCCTTATGGCGACGGTCTAGCATGCACACGAATTGTTAAAGAATTATTAAAGGATTAATTATGCCATTTCAAACTGTTTCTGTTATCGGCTTAGGCTATATCGGATTACCTACTGCTGCTGTTATTGCTTCTCGTGGTATCGACGTTATCGGTGTCGATGTTAATGAAAATGCGGTAAATACCATTAATGCAGGGCAAATTCATATTGTAGAGCCTGATTTAGATATTGTGGTTCGAAGTGTTGTAACGACAGGGAAATTACGTGCCACCACAACTGCAGAACCTGCTGATGTCTTTATGGTAGCAGTGCCGACGCCTTTTAAACAAGATACGAGTTCATCTCACTCACCTGATTTATCTTACATCGAGTCAGCTGCGAATATGATTGCACCTGTCTTAGCGAAAGGTAACTTAGTTATCTTAGAGTCGACTTCTCCAGTTGGCACAACAGAGAAATTAGCGGGATGGTTAAAATTAGCACGTCCTGATTTGTCATTTCCTCAGGATAAAGGGGACGCTGCAGATATTAAAGTCGCACACTGTCCTGAACGTGTATTACCTGGTTATGTTTTACAGGAATTAGTATCAAATGACCGTGTTATTGGCGGTATGTCAAGTGCTTGTAGCCAACTCGCCACTCAGCTGTATGAAAAGTTTGTACGTGGTGAATGTATTGTAACTAATGCTCGCACTGCTGAAATGGCTAAATTAACAGAGAATTCATTCCGTGACGTTAATATTGCCTTTGCAAATGAGCTTTCAGTTATTTGTGATAAGTTGAAAATTAATGTGTGGGAGCTCGTTAAATTAGCGAATCGTCATCCTCGCGTTAATATTCTTAACCCAGGTCCTGGTGTTGGTGGTCATTGTATCGCTGTTGATCCATGGTTTATTGTTGATAGCTGCCCAGAAGAAGCTAATATTATCAGACAAGCTCGATTAACCAATGATGCCAAGCCTCATTATGTTGTTGAACAAATTTGTAAAGCAGCAGATGAATTTAAACGTCCCGTGATTGCTTGTCTTGGGCTTGCTTTTAAAGCCGATATTGATGACTTACGTGAAAGCCCTGCATTAGAAATCGTAAAAGACCTAGTCGCAAAAGAAGTTGGTGAAATTATTGCTGTAGAGCCTAACATTAAGCAACTTCCTAGTGCTTTATCTGACTCCGGCATTACCTTAACATCACTTGAAGATGCCTTAGATAAAGCTAATGTCGTGGTTGTATTAGTTGATCATAAGCAATTCAAAGCAACCGATCGAACACAATTTGCTACTAAAGTTGTTATCGATACACGCGGAATAATTTAATTTAAGTAAGCTAATTAATGATGATGGATGGCTTACTTAATTGTTGAATTTTTAAAGGGATTTAAATGTCAGAACAACACTATGTTAAAGATAGTGAAAATGCTTATTCGGCGTTGTGCCGCTGTATTGATTTTGTCGTTATACAAGTAAGTTTATTCTTTATTCTTTCTTTCCAACATGAAACAGTAACAAATCTTTATCTTGTTGTCGGTTTGATTGCTTCGATTGGATTTGTTTTTGCTGCTGACAGTCATAATCTTTACCGATCATGGCGTCTCGGCGAATTCTCACGTGTCGCGAGTTATACTTTTTTATGTTGGGTTGCTGGCATATTTAGTGTCGTTATATTCTTATTTTTCAGTAAAACAAGTCTTGATATTTCTCGTTTAGTGATTGGCTATTGGATGCTTTTTAATTGCTTCGCATTAGCGGGCTGGCGTCTATTGTTTTATGTGTTTTTATTTAAACGTCGTCGTGCTGGCTACTATACCAAAAGAGTCGCTATATTCGGATTAACGTCATCAGGTGAATTACTCGCAGATCAATTTGTGAACAAACCTGAAACAGGTTATACCTTAGCAGGTTTCTATGATGATCGAGCAGATACACGAACAGAAAGTAAATATACTGAACAAGTATTAGGTGGCATTAATAAAGGTATTGAACTGGCTAAAGCGGGTGATATTGATGTTATTTATATTGCATTGCCACTCGCTGCTCAAAAACGTATTGAAGGCGTATTAAGATCATTAGGCGATACAACAATTGATGTATTTCTCGTGCCTGATTTCTTCACGTTTAATTTACTCAACGCGCGTTTATCTCATGTTGGTTCGATACAAACTATAAGTGTTTATGAATCCCCTATGACAGGCCCTTCAAGGTTGCTAAAACGTCTTGAAGATGTACTTGGGGCATCATTAATTTTATCTATTATTGCTTTACCTATGTTGGTAATTGCACTGCTGATTAAATTAGACTCAACAGGGCCTGTATTATTTAAACAACTACGATATGGGTTAGATGGCAGAGCGATAAAAGTGTGGAAGTTTCGTTCTATGAGCTCAATGGATGATGGTGATGTTATACAACAAGCGGTACAAGGCGATAGCCGTATCACTAAACTTGGTGCTTTTTTAAGAAAAACATCATTGGATGAGTTGCCGCAATTAATTAACGTATTGTCTGGCAGTATGTCATTAGTAGGGCCTCGCCCTCATGCAGTGGCACATAACGAACAATATAGAAAGCTGGTGGATTTTTACATGTTACGCCATAAGGTTAAACCAGGTATCACTGGTTGGGCTCAAATTAATGGTTGGCGCGGTGAAACAGATACCTTAGAAAAAATGGAAAAACGTGTTGAGTTTGATTTGGAGTATATTAGAAACTGGTCAATTAGTTTTGATATAAAAATACTAGTATTAACGGTATTTAAAGGATTTATCCATAAGAACGCTTATTGATAATAGTTAATATCATGAGTTTTGTTTATTTAACAAAACTCATGATGCTAATGGCTACTCAACAAATAAATTTTTATCAATAATTAAATCTCTCGGCAAGCTGTTTTTCACTCTGTTATCTAACGATTTCCCTAAACCAATTACATGCCCTCGATAACTTAACATCACTTCACCTTTTGAATTATTAGTATCAATGTCATGAATATCTCGCCCTTGATAATACTCTATTGCTTGGTGTGCTAGTAATTCTATTGCTAGTGGGCTTTGTTGGCCAAAACAAGTGGCAAATTCGTGAGTACACTTAAAGCCTGACTTACGGCCTTTACCGAATTTTTCGGCTATTTTAATACCTAATCTAGAAAAGCGTAGTTCATCAATTAAAGGAACAATATTTTCTGGGAATAACCAAAACTCATCATCTCTTTGATAGAGGACACCTGTTAATGCTGTTATTGAAAACTGTTCATCAAAGTATTGGTATAAGCTATTTTTTGCTACTTCTTTTGTTGGCTCAAAAGGAAATTTCCTTAAGCGCTTTTGTGCTTGTTCACTCTCGATTTCATCTGTCTTTTTAATGGCTGCAACAAAAAAACCTTCCGTGTCATAAACCTGTGGCCAAATATGTAAAAATCCTTCAGCTGTTAAGGTTTTATCTGCATCTTTAAATAAATCATTTAAAGAAAGAAATTCAACACTATCAGGGTAAGTTTTTTTCAGATGCAAACAAACCTCTTGGTTTTCTTCTAAGCTTAGCGTACAGGTCGAGTAAACCATTACCCCACCAGTTTTAAGTGCTTTAAATGCACTTTCTATCAATGTTTTTTGTATCGTTGATATCGATTCTATTGCTGCTTGATCCCAGTTCTTCATCGCCTGTTTATCTTTACGTACCGTGCCTTCACCAGAGCAGGGTGCATCTAGTAAAATGGCATCAAAGGTATTGGGTAACCATTGTCCAAATACCGCTGCATCAAAATGCGAGAGGGCAACATTTTTAATGCCACAGCGTTGAATATTTGCATGCAACATCTTAATTCTGCTAGAGGAATATTCATTCGCAATGATTAAACCTTGGTTATTAATAGCGGCTGCGAGTTGCGTTGTTTTTGAACCAGGCGCTGCAGCTGCATCTAACAGTGTTGCATTATCTGTTTCTTGGAAATGGTGTAGTAGCGCAGATACTGGCATCATTGAACTGGCTTCTTGAATATAAAATAGCCCTGCTAAATGTTCAGCACTGTTGCCTAAAGGTGAGGTTTCATTTTCTGTTGCATTGTCTATTTCAATCCAAAAACCTTCTTTACACCAAGGAACAGGCGTTAGTTGCCAGTTTTTTCTATTAGCGATAACATGGAAATCTTCAATGTTAATTTTTAGTGTATTAACACGAATAGCACGACGTAATGGACGTCGACAAGCGGCAACCAGTTCATCGATATTTAAATTATCAGGTAAAATGGTCGACATTTTATCTATAAATGCTTGAGGTATAAAAGTGTTGCTATCCATTTGGATCCTTACAAAAACGCGCACTAGAAAGTGCGCGCAAGATATCATAAAGTGAAATTAATTACTTTTAGGAATTTTCAGCTTCCATTGTAACCAATCTTCGTCAAATTCTGATTTTAATTTAAACGTTGAAAAAGCCTGGCTCGGAGGTTGTAAAGCTTCATCATCTGGCGTGCTCATATTAATCCCTCCTTTGACTAAAGAGGTAAGAGAAGTCGATTTTAGCGATGCACCTGTTATCCCTATATCTAAGTTAAAGCCAGAAGCTGGCCAAAAGATACTATTAGCACGAATTAAATGAGTATATTCAGGGTAAATGTTAATCACTATTTCAACACCTGAAGCATCATTATTTAAGCGCTTTTCAGTGACTTCACCAATTTGTATTTGGCGATGATAAACAGGGCTAGTAATACCAGTAGACCCTGCATTATTTGCAGCTAATATAATAGGTAAACCCGTTTTATGTGGTGCGAGTATTGGTGCATTATGTTCGCCTTTAAACTCAATGTTCTTATCGCCATCACCAGCTTGAATATTAATAAATACGCCACTGATCAAGGTTGATAAATTTTTAGCACCAGACAATGATATGTCACTTCTTACCACCCAAAAGCGGCTACCTTTTTTGGCTACTTTGTCAAAATACTCTGGGTCAATATCTAATGTCACCATGACTTTATTATTCTGGTTAAGGGTTAATTGGCTTACTTCACCGACTTCTAATCCTTTTAGTTTTACTTTATTACCGACTTTTAAGTCAGACGCATCATCATACATTAGGGTAATTTGCTTCGGTGGTTGTGTTGCTTGTTGGTAATTATCAAATAAACGATATTGGCCTTCGCTGGTGATGTTAGTCGTTGTTGATGGTGAAAACTCTAAAGCAATACCGCCTGTTGCAAGTGCAAGTAATGATTGTGCATTTACTTTTATACCAGAAAGGCCTGCATCAATTTCAAAACCACTGACATTCCAAAAAACAGTTTGTTTGCTAATTAAATGTTTAAATTTAGCATTAATGTTAATGCTCGTTTGCATTAAACTTGAGTTATGTAGGCGTAAATCACTGACTTCACCCACCTGTAGTTTATGGTAATACACTGGAGAGCCGATACTAACGGAAGGTAAGTTTTTACTTAACAGCTTTAACTGTAATGGCTCAGCAAAAGCATTTTTACCTAGTTTTGCCATCTCTTTAGACGCGTATAAATAGAAAGGGCGTTTATTGTTATAAAGTGTTTGAACACTTTTCTTTGTTATTGCCGATTCATTATAAAGCGCAATACCCCCTTGGATAATATTCTGCAATGGTTTGCTATTGACTTCGACGCCTTTTAAAGTAGCTTTAAAGTTAACACCGCTTAATAAATGAAATTTACTGTTTTTATTAACGAGGTAACTAAATTTTTCATCTATATTTAAAGTGGCTTTAATATTATTGCTATCATCAGTTAATGTTATTGCACTGACCTTACCTATATGAAGGCCTTTGTAGGTGATTGGAGCTCCATCAGTTAATCCATTCGCATTATCTGCAATTAACTCGACTGATAAACTATTGTCACTTAAAAAAGATTGTTCTGTCTTTATTACAAACTCAGTCTGTAATGATTCTGCTTGATAGTTTGCTCCGTGTGAAAAGTTAATGTAATCACCCGTGATAAGATTACTTAAGTTTTCAATTTTAGAAAAAGAAACAGAGGTTTTTTCAACCCAAAATCGTGCGCTCTCGGTAATTAAATCACTGAATTCAGGGTTAATGGTTGCTTTTGCAATAAATAACTGACTTTCTGAATCGTAGTTAATAGAATCAATTCTACCAATACCATGGCCTTTAAATAGAATGCCTGCTTGCTCTGGTAAATTATTGGTATTCGCTAACTTAAGAGTAATACTTAACCCTTCTTCACTGGCACCAATATCGTCAAATAGTTGATACTGTTGCTTTTCTGAGGGAGGAGGGGAAGAGTCTGGGCTACTAAAAGTAATCCCGCCCGCAATTAAGGTCGTAAGGCTTTCAAGTTTAAAATCAATACCCGTGCGTGATATGTTGGCATTCAAACCACTAATGTTCCAAAATTTACTTTTTTGCTTAACTAGGTGGCTGTATTTACTTTCAATAAACGCTTGGATGTTGACAGATTGACCGGTTTTATCAAGGCGTACTCGTGCAATTTCACCCACTTGTATTTTTTTAAAGAAGATCGGAGTGCCAATATTAATTGAAGCAGCATTATTACTTTTTAAGTTAATTAATAAGGCATTATCTGGAATGGTAATCGGTTGCTCTCTAGTGGCAACAAAGTCAGTTGCTTCTTCACCTTCACCAGGTAATAAATTAATATAACTACCTGAAAATAAAGTGTCCAAGCCAGTAATAGACGTTAAAGAAGCTTTAGGCGAAACTAACCAAAATTTACTTTTCTCTTTTAATAAAAAAGTGGCATGTGACTCAATTTCTGCAATGACATTAACACCATCGACTTCATCTAATTCTATCTTCTTTACGGTCCCCACAATCACACCTTTATAGCGCACTTTAGTTTTATCGACGATAATACTACCCGCATTGGTAAAGTGGATATTAACCTGCATATTTTTATGAGTGATATTTTGAAATAGAATCCAAAGCGCTAATAATGTAGCTATAAAAGGTAGAAACCATACAGGTGAAATATATTTTGATTTAGTTACAACCGGTGTTGTAGAAGGGTTATCTTGCATCGGTATTTGCGTCCCATATTAGACGAGTATCGAAACTCTGTGCTGCGAATAATGTAGTAATGACAACCACTGTGAAGGAAGTTGCTGCGATCCCTGGGTAAACGGATAAGAAGTTTCCTTTATCAAACACCGCGACCATTATTGATATAACAAATAGGTCTAATACTGACCAACGACCAATCCAGTCGACTAACGTAAAAGCAATAAGTTGTTTTTTAGGGTTAAATTGCCATTTAAAGTGGACGGCAAGTGAAATAAAAGCTAATACAACAATCTTTAATATAGGTACTACTATAGACGCTATAAAAACAATAAATGCTATACCAGACATACCACTTGATAATAAGCTTACAATACCTGAAAAAATAGTATCAGGGTAACGTGTCCCATTTTTTAGTAAATAAGTAATAGGGTAAAGGTTAGCTGGAAAGATAAAAATAAACGCTGTAAACAATAATGCCCATGTTTTTTGTTGGCTATTTTCAATGCGAGGTGAAATAGGACTACCACAATAAGGACAACATTCTTCATTTTCACTAATAGAAGAATGCTTTTCACAAACTCGGCATAATTGCCTATCTTGTTGTAACGCACTCATCCCAGTTATCAAGGGTTTATTCATTGAGTAAATATTTCCAATGTTGAGCATTATCATATTCGCTGATCATACTCATATTTAATATTAAAAAACCAACTAGAAAGTACAAACCACTATTAAAATAAAGCTCTGTATAACTTGTTAATTTAAAAACGGCTACCATAAAACTTACTAAATAAACTTCCAACATAGACCAATGAATGAGAATGCTGGTTAATTTAAGCGCATAGTTAAGCAGCGAAGGGCGCTTTTTAAACATCATACATCCGCTGCTAAATAAGATACAAACTGTTAATAACGTAGGAGCAACGACCGCACAAAACAAGACGACAAAAGAGACAACAGGGGCTATGTCAATCATCATTATAGCACCTTGTAATAGGTTGGTTTGTTCTGTAATACCTAATAAGTGCACTGAAACAAGTGGGAATGAAAAAGCAGGAATACAAACTAATAGTGCAGCGAGCGCTAGAGCAAAGACCTTATTGGGCTTACTTGTTGTCGCTTTGCAAAATACATGATTACAACGAGCACATTTTGCAACGTAGCCTGGCTGTATAATAGGTTGTTGTGAGACCATGTCACAATGGCTACAAATTATCGTTTTCATTCTTACTTATCAGTATTTTGACAATGCTATAAGATAGCAAACTAATTATAATATGACAAAAGTTGCATTATTACAAAAGCAGTAGTACTGTATGTAAAACCATGTTTAATTTGAAATTAAAAAGAGGCCACCGTGGCAGTCATCATTAAATACATTGTAGAAAGAAAGGGTGTTGAGAAAATGACCTTTACCAGTAAGAAAGAAGCCGATGCATACGATAAGATGCTAGATAGCGCCGATCAAATTGCATTATTCTTAAGTGAAAGTCCTGTTTCTCTAGATGACCAGCAGCTTGAAGAGTTAGGGCTGTATGTGGCAAGCAATAAAGACGTATTGCAAAACCTATTTAAAGGGCAAGTGTTTAGCTCTGAAAGTATCGATAAAGTTGAGTCATCAGATAGTTAAACCTCACTAAATAAATAGGAGTAACAATAAATTAACCTTTAGTGGGTTTTATTGTGCTCCTTAATACAGTAAAATGCGCTCCTCTTTTTAATTAATACAAATGCTTTTTGGTTGGAAGCATCACTGTGAGGAATTAGCATGCCAATTATTACTCTTCCCGATGGAAATCAACGTCAATTTGACAATACTACTTCAATTATGGATATCGCAGCAGATATCGGCCCTGGTTTAGCGAAAGCTTGTATCGCAGGTCGTGTCAACGGACAACTTGTAGATGCTTGCGACCCTATTGAAACTGATGCAGACGTTTCAATTATCACCAATAAAGATGATGAAGGTCTAGAAATATTACGTCACTCTTGTGCTCATTTGTTAGGTCATGCAATTAAACAATTGTACCCAGAAGCAAAAATGGCAATAGGACCAACCATTGATAATGGTTTTTACTATGATATTGATCTTGATGTAACCATTAATGATGAAGAGTTAGCTAAAATTGAAAAACGCATGCAACAATTAGTTAAAACTAACTATCAAGTTGTTAAAAAGAAAGTCAGCGTTGATGAAGCTATTGCTGTATTTAAAGAACGCAATGAACCTTATAAATTAGAAATTCTTGAAGGTATTGATAAAGAAGACCGTCCTGGTCTATACCATCATGAAGAATATGTCGATATGTGTCGTGGTCCACACGTACCGATGATGAAATTTAGTCAATGGTTTAAATTAATGAAAGTATCAGGCGCATATTGGCGTGCTGATTCTGATAACAAAATGCTACAACGTATATACGGTACAGCATGGGCTGACAAAAAACAGTTAAATGCTTATCTAAAACGTCTTGAAGAAGCAGCTAAACGTGATCACCGTAAAATTGGTAAACAGTTAGATCTTTACCATATGCAAGAAGAAGCACCGGGTATGGTGTTCTGGCATCCAAACGGTTGGACTATTTTCCGTGAGCTAGAAAGTTATATTCGTGAGCAAACGGTTGCCTTTGGTTACCAAGAAGTAAAAGCACCACAAATTTTAGACCGTTCATTATGGGAAAAATCGGGTCACTGGGATAAATACAAAGACGGTATGTTCTGTACTTGTAGTGAAAACAGAGACTATGCAATCAAACCAATGAACTGTCCTGGTCACGTACAAATCTTTAATCAAGGTTTAAAATCTTACCGTGACTTACCATTACGTTTATCTGAATTTGGTTCATGTCACCGTAATGAACCATCGGGTTCTTTACATGGTTTAATGCGTGTACGTGGTTTTACACAAGATGATGCACATATCTTCTGTACAGAAGCGCAAATTCTTGAAGAAGTATCAGCATGTATTAACATGGTATTCGAATGTTATAAAACATTCGGCTTCGAAGATATTGTCGTTAAATTATCTACTCGCCCGGAAAAACGTGTTGGCGATGATGCAACATGGGATAAGTCTGAAGCGGCTTTAGCACATGCATTAGATGAAAATGGCGTTAAATTTGAATATTTACCAGGCGAAGGTGCCTTTTATGGCCCTAAAATCGAATTTACTTTGTATGATTGTTTAGGTCGTGCATGGCAATGTGGTACAATACAATTAGATTTTTCAATGCCGGGTCGTTTAGATGCGACTTATGTTGGTGAAGATAACGAACGACATACTCCAGTAATGATTCACCGAGCTATTCTTGGCTCATTAGAGCGTTTCATTGGTATCTTAACTGAAGAGTATGCGGGTATTTATCCGACATGGTTATCACCTCAACAGGTAGTTGTGATGAATATTACTGACAAACAGTCGGATTTTGTTACAGAAGTAGTAAATAAATTGAAAAAATCGGGTGTTAGAGCCATTTCGGACTTGAGAAATGAGAAGATAGGCTTTAAAATCCGCGAGCATACATTAAAGCGTGTTCCTTACTTATTAGTTATCGGAGACCAAGAGGTCGAAGCAAACGAAGTAGCAGTAAGAACTCGTAAGGGTGATGACCTTGGTAAGATGCAGGTTGATAATTTCATTGACCATGTAAAACAAGAAATCATCACACGTTCATAAATAACTTGGAGGAATTTGTTATAAAAGGTGCAAAAAAAGCCCCGCAAACGGGCAATAAACATCGTTTAAACGATGAAATAACTGGTACTGAAGTACGTCTTTCTGATTCAGAAGGCAAGCCAGTTGGTATTGTTTCTTTAGAAGAAGCAAAAAATATGGCATTTGATTCAGATTTGGATTTAGTTGAAATTAGTCCAAATGCCGAGCCGCCAGTTTGTCGCATCATGAACTATGGCAAATTTCTCTTTGAAAAGAGCAAATCCGTTAAAGAACAACGGAAGAATCAGAAACAGGTTCAGTTGAAGGAAATAAAATTCCGTCCTGGGACTGATGATGGCGATTATCAGGTAAAACTACGCAGCCTGACTCGCTTTCTTGAAGAGGGTAACAAAGCCAAAGTAACGCTACGTTTTCGTGGTCGTGAAATGGCGCATCAATCACTTGGTATGGAATTACTAAATCGCGTTAAAAACGATTTAGTTGAAATATCTACTGTCGAATCTTTCCCTAAACTGGAAGGTCGTCAAATGGTGATGGTACTTGGCCCTAAACGTGCTAGCTAAGGCATAAAGTAGTATTGATGTGTGAATATGAGAATATTCACACTATTTACTCGCCTTACTGGTTTAATTTAAATTTTAACAATGCGGAGTTCGCAATGCCTAAAATGAAATCTAACAAAGGTGCTGCAAAGCGCTTTAAAAAGACTGCTTCTGGTGGTTTTAAACGTAAGCAATCTCACTTACGTCATATCCTTACTAAGAAATCTACTAAACGTAAACGCCATCTACGTGCTCAAAGCATGGTAGCTAAAGTAGACGTACCTAGTATTAACAGAATGTTACCATTCGCTTAAGTAAGGAATATATAAAATGCCAAGAGTAAAACGCGGTGTACAAGCTCGTGCACGCCATAAAAAAGTCTTAAAACAAGCTAAAGGTTATTACGGAGCTCGTTCACGTGTTTATCGCGTAGCGGTTCAAGCAGTAACTAAAGCTGGTCAATACGCTTACCGTGACCGTCGTCAACGTAAACGTCAGTTCCGTCAACTATGGATTGCACGTATTAACGCTGCATCTCGTATTAGCGGATTATCTTACAGCCGTTTCATCAATGGTCTTAAAAAGGCTTCTGTTGAAATCGATCGTAAGATCCTAGCTGACATAGCTGTATTTGATAAAGCAACATTTGCTCATTTAGTAGAAGTTGCAAAAAAAGCGCTAGCTTAATCATTATTGATTAACAGAATTGAAGAAGGAGGCATTTTTGTCTCCTTTTTTTTCATCTAAAATTTGCTTTAGTTACGCTTCAAACTTGTTTTTATCTTCTCTTTTATACAAACCTTAATCTTTTATCATTAGTCTTACTGCATTTCTACTTGTTGAGTATAAGTAATAAGCTCAGCGTTTATGCCGCAATTGTTCGTTTTAACGCCTCCAAGTTTATGTGTTTTACATTGCATTAGAACCTTAACTCTATCTGCTCAATCATCCTAAATATCAGTATTATGACAGCTGTCATATAACTGTCACAAAGCCGACTTATAATCTTCGCCATCAATTATGTTGGAGATAGTAAATGGAACGTGATTTAGCGACCACGCTGCAAGCGAATAAAAAGCGAGTAGTTAAGGATAAATTAGTTAAATATGGCGTAACAATAGGTGGCACATCTGTGTTAGTCACTTTGTTATTAATTTTTGGGTATCTTTTATATGTCGTTTTACCCATTTTTGCACCTGTGAGTATTGAACAAAAACAATCTTTTCAACGTCAAGATTCAACACCTATTTATGCATTGGGGATAGATGAGCAAAACGAAGTCGCTTATCAGATGGATAACCAAGGTTTATTGAGTTTCTATTCTTTAAGGGAAGCTGATTTAGGTAATTCACTTCTTAAATATCAATCGTTTACTGATAATCACAATATAACAAAAACAATGCCTGTTAATGGCATGTTTGCTTTAGCCAATAACAGCGGTGAAGTACAAATCATTAAACCGAGTTTTATTACGTCTTATCCAAACGATAAACGATTAATTACACCTGAAGTGAGTTTTCCATTAGGTGAAGATAATTTTGTCGTCTCAGATGATAAACAAGCGTTAACTCACCTATCATTTGAAATGAATTCAGAATATGCAGGTATTGCTGCTGTTCAGAATAATGGTGAAGGGATATTTCTTCTCTTAACTGCTGAAGAAAACTTCATGACCGATGAAGTGGTGTGGGAGCAAGAGAAATTTAAGTTGCCTTCATTTCCTAATAAAGTGGATCAGTTACTGCTAACACCAAACCTAAGTAAGTTATTTGTGCGTAGCGGTAATGATTTATTGGTTTACGATATCTCTGAAAGTGACGATATCCATATATCATCAGTCTTTAAAATTAATGCTAAAGGCAGTAATGTTAATGATGTGCAATTATTGACTGGCGCGAGTTCGTTATTAGTTGCGAATGAGAATGGTGTTATCAGCCAATGGTTTGAAGTGCTCAGTGAAAATAAACGCGAGTTTACTTATATCCGAGACTTTAAAGCACCTGCGGAAGTCACCAGTATTGTGCCAGAGTTTTTCCGTAAAGGTTTTTTAACAACAACCAAAGCGGGTGACCTATCTATTTTCCACTCTACGGGTGAAACAGAACTATTAACTGAGTCCATTTCTAAAGTTGGTTCTCTAGTAATTGCTATCTCCCCGCGTGCTAATGCTATTTTGGTTGCCGACAAAGACGTTATTAAACTGTATGACGTTGATAATGAACACCCTGAAATTACCTGGTCTGCATTATGGCAAGAAGTCTGGTATGAAGGTTACCCTGAACCGCAATATGTTTGGCAATCAACCTCTGCGAGTGATGACTTTGAAGCTAAAATGAGTCTTGTTCCTATTTCATTCGGTACCATCAAAGCTGCTTTTTACGCGATGTTATTTGCTGTACCAATTTCTATTTCTGCTGCTATTTATACTGCATACTTTATGGCACCAAGCATTAGAACCTATATCAAACCGACGGTTGAAATAATGGAAGCATTACCAACGGTTATCTTAGGGTTCTTAGCGGGATTATGGTTGGCACCCATTGTTGAAAATCAATTGCCAGGCATTATGTTATTAATGATAAGCCTACCCGTTAGTGTACTTGTTGCGGCTATTATCTGGACTAATTTACCAAAATCATTAAGTGACAAAGTAAGTGAAGGCGTCTTACCATTAGTGTTATTGCCTATTCTTGTTGCGACGGGTTATTTCTCAATGGCCTTTAGCGAAACACTTGAACTCTGGTTGTTCAATGGTGATACCCGTATGTACTTAACCAATGAGTTAGGTATTAACTTTGACCAACGTAATTCACTTATTGTTGGTATTGCGATGGGGTTTGCCGTTATTCCAACTATCTTCTCCATTGCTGAAGATGCCATCTTTAGTGTGCCTAAGAGTTTAACCATGGGGTCATTAGCATTAGGCGCGACACGTTGGCAAACACTGGCTAAGGTCGTTATTTTAACGGCTAGTCCAGGTATTTTCTCTGCTGTCATGATGGGGATGGGACGTGCCGTTGGTGAAACCATGATTGTATTAATGGCAACAGGTAATACACCAATCATGGATTGGAACATCTTCGAAGGGATGCGCTCTCTATCTGCAAATATTGCAGTAGAAATGCCAGAGTCTGAAGTAGGCAGTTCACATTACCGAGTATTATTCCTCGCTGCATTTGTGTTGTTTATCTTTACCTTCTTCTTCAACACCATTGCTGAGTTTGTACGTCAGCGTTTGCGTGAAAAATATTCAAGCCTATAAATAGGAGTTAGTTATTATGGGTAAATGGTTTAAATCAGGCACACCGTGGATTTGGATGACAGGTGGTGCTGTAAGTTTGAGTTTAATTGCAGTTATTGGGCTATTTCTACTGATCGGTTGGAGAGGGTTAAGCTTCTTTTGGCCAGCGACAGTATACGAATTTTCAATGCAAAATGAGCAAGGTCAACAGTCAGTTTTAATTGGTGAAATTTATGACCAAGAACATGTATTAAAACAACAGTTAATTGATGGTGGTGTGACGGGCTTAGAAGACTATCCAGAATCATTAGAACGTTTTTTAATTAAAACGGGTAACCGTGAATATGTTGATTTAGATTTCCAATGGATTTTAGAAACAATTATTCAAGGGAAAAATATTGCCCATGACGTTGTTGTTTTTGAGAGAACGAAAAATGGTAATTTTTATGGTTATTTAGACTCTATTAATGAAGGTGAACAAAAGCTTAATCTTGATCAAGATGGTTTAGTTGATGAACTTAATTTACGCCTTGAACGTGCGCTTGAGTTTCGTGATAAAGAACACGGACTATTAACGGGTGACATCGGTCGTATTAATAACGATTTAGACCGTATTCGATTAAAGCAACGTAAATTAGAGTTAGACGGTGAATTAACAGAACAAAAAATTGCTGAATTTAAAGCAAGCAGTGATGCGTTACGTGCTGAATATTTAGGGCTTGAAAGCGAATTGTTTAGTTATCGTGATCAAGCAAAACGTGACAGTGTGGTAGTGAAAGATATGACGGGGCGTTTAGTGACGATGCCGTTATCTTATATCTTAGATTTCTATCAACCTAATGACATGAGCTTTATGCAGAAAGTAGGGCATTGGTTCCATCAGGTTTATAAATTTGTCAGTAGCGACCCGCGTGAAGCGAATACAGAAGGTGGTGTATTCCCAGCTATCTTTGGTACTGTGTTCATGGTGATGTTGATGGCTGTGATTGTGACGCCATTTGGAGTGGTTGCCGCTATTTACTTACATGAATATGCAGGTAAAAATAATATTACGAAGTTTATTCGTATTGCGGTAATCAATCTATCTGGCGTACCGTCTATTGTTTATGGTGTATTCGGGTTAGGCTTCTTTGTTTATATTTTAGGTGGCAGTATCGATCAGCTACTTTACCCTGAAGCGTTACCTTCACCGACATTTGGTTCGCCAGGCGTATTATGGTCTGCATTAACCTTAGCTATTTTAACGTTACCAGTGGTGATTGTATCGACGGAAGAAGGGTTGAGCCGTATACCAAGTACCTTGCGTGAAGGTTCATTAGCATTAGGCGCAACAAAATCAGAAACGTTATGGCGAATTGTTATTCCAATGGCGAGCCCTGCGATTATGACTGGTTTGATTTTAGCCGTGGCTCGCGCCGCCGGTGAAGTAGCACCATTGATGCTGGTAGGGGTGGTAAAAATTGCACCGACATTGCCAGTTGATGGCAACTTCCCGTTCTTACATTTAGACCGAAAGTTTATGCATCTAGGTTTCCATATCTATGATGTTGGCTTCCAAAGTCCGAATGTTGAAGCCGCACGTCCATTGGTTTATGCAACATCGTTTTTATTAGTCACCGTTATTATCGGTTTGAATTTAGCAGCTATTGCCATCCGTAATAACTTACGTGAAAAATACCGAGCATTAGAGCACTAATATAACGCTATATGTTGAAGACGACATATTACGAATTGAATATTATAAATCCACGCACATTAGTGTGCGTGAATAAAGATTAGGAAAGACAATGATTGATTTTTCAAATATAAATCCAAAAAGTGCTGATTTAGATGAATTAACGCCTGAAAATACAGCATTAGAAATTAAAAACTTAGACTTATTCTACGGTGATAAGCAAGCCTTACATAATGTATCGATGAAGATACCTAAAGGTAAAGTAACGGCTTTCATCGGTCCATCGGGTTGTGGTAAATCAACGTTATTACGTTGTATCAATCGAATGAATGACTTAGTTGAAATTTGTCGTGTTGATGGGAATATCGAACTACAAGGCATTAACATTTATGATAAATCAGTGGATGTTGCGTCGTTACGTCGTCGTATCGGGATGGTGTTTCAGCGTCCAAATCCTTTCCCTAAGTCTATCTATGAAAATGTTGTTTATGGGTTACGTCTACAGGGTATTAATGACCGACGCACATTAGATGAAGCCTGTGAAACATCACTGCGTGGTGCTGCTTTATGGAACGAAGTAAAGGATCGATTACATGATAACGCATTTGGCCTTTCTGGTGGTCAGCAACAACGTTTAGTGATTGCACGTGCGATTGCCATTGGTCCTGAAGTGTTATTATTAGATGAGCCAACATCGGCGTTGGATCCTATCTCAACGTTAACGATTGAAGAATTGATTACTGAGCTGAAGAAGAAGTTCACGGTTGTTATTGTGACACATAACATGCAACAAGCAGCTCGTGTATCAGATCAAACCGCCTTTATGTACATGGGTAAATTAATTGAATACTCAGATACGAATACTTTATTTACTTCTCCAAAACAAAAACAGACAGAAGATTACATTACTGGCCGTTACGGTTAAATAAGGAAATAAAATGGAAAACTTAAATTTAAACCGTCATATTTCAGGGCAATTTAATAATGAACTTGAAAGTGTGCGTAACCAAGTTATGCAAATGGGTGGCTTGATTGAGCAACAATTAGCGGATGCATTATCTGCGATGGCTGAAAATGACTTAGAGTTAGCACGTAAAGTGATTATTAAAGACAACGAAGTCAATGAATTTGAAACCAAAGTCGATCAAGATTGTTCGCGTATAATTGCTAAGCGTCAGCCTGCAGCGTCAGATTTACGTTTAATTTTAACAATCATGAAAACCGTGACTGAACTTGAAAGAGTGGGCGATAGCATTACCGCTATCGCAAAGACTGTCATTGAGAATCACGGTAAAAAAGTACCGTCGTTAATCGGTCTAGAGAATATGGGGCAAATCACTATGAAAATGCTGCATAACGCTTTAGATGCGTTTACTCGTTTAGATCTCAATGCCGCGATTGCAGTACATAACGAAGACAAAAAAGTAAATCGACAATACGAAAGTATTTTACGTGAGCTAATGACGTTCATGATGGAAGATCCTCGATCAGTGCCGTTTGTACTTAACGTATTAGCATCAGCGCGCGCCATTGAGCGTATTGGCGACAGATGTCAAAATATCTGTGAGCAAATTGTCTATTTAGTGAAAGGGATTGATGTGCGCCATGCGACTGAAGAAGAGATAAACTCTTTAATTGAATAGCGGTTAACACACCATTTAAAGTATTTTATAAAAAGCCTAGGTAAATTTATTTATCTAGGCTTTTTTCATTTTATCAAGAAACCTTTTCAGCCTATATAGCATCAGGTATACTGCGCGTTTTATTGAGTGGAACCGTTACATGAAAGTTGCTGATTTTTCTTTTCACCTTCCCGAAGAACTGATTGCGCGTTATCCAATGCCAGAACGTACGAACAGTCGTTTACTTTCGTTAGAGGCTAATTCTGGTGAATTAAATCATTTAAACTTTACCGATATTATTGATTTAGTGAATGCGGATGATTTACTTATATTCAATGATACACGTGTTATTCCTGCTCGTTTATTTGGCACTAAAGAAACCGGTGGCAAGATTGAAGTACTCGTAGAGCGTGTCTTAGATGAAAAAAGCTTTCTCGCACATGTTCGTAGCTCTAAATCGCCTAAACCTGGTTGTCAATTACTGCTTGAAAATGATGTAAAAGCGGAGATGGTTCAACGCCAAGGTCCACTATTTGAAATCAAAGTGGATAGCGAAGAAACCGTCTTACAAATCTTAGAACGTATTGGCCACATGCCGTTACCGCCATATATTGATCGACCTGACGAAGATGCCGATAAAGAGCGTTACCAAACCGTTTATAATAAAAATCCTGGTGCAGTAGCCGCACCAACGGCGGGTTTACATTTTGACCAAATAATTTTAGACAAACTAACAGCAAAAGGAACTGACTTTGCCTTTGTTACTTTGCATGTTGGTGCGGGGACTTTTCAGCCGGTTAAAGTAGATAATATACTCGATCATCAAATGCACAGTGAGTATGCGGAAGTTTCTCAAGAAGTGGTTGATAAAATCACTGCCACTAGAGCCGCTGGTGGACGAGTGATTGCGGTAGGCACCACGTCAGTAAGATCGATTGAAAGTGCTGCTAGTGTTAGCTTAGCAAAAGGGCTCGAATTAGCGCCTTTCTTTTCAGAAACCAGTATCTTTATTTACCCTGGTTATGAATTCCAATTAGTGGATGCCATGATCACGAACTTCCATTTATCAGAATCAACTTTATTGATGCTGGTCAGTGCCTTCTCAGGCAAAGCAAATATCGATCATGCTTACCAAACCGCCATTGAGAAAAAATACCGTTTCTTTAGTTATGGTGATGCCATGTTTTTGACTAAAAAAACCGACTAGAAAATAATTTAAAAAATGAGTTAACAATTTACTTTGTCGTTAATGATTAAGCTCACAATAAAATTTCATTTAAAATCGTTTTAAAGTGAATTTCAAACGATTAATTTAAATAAAAGTAAGATGTTAAAACCTGAATTCATGATTAAGATCAATCAGCATGATTCAGTTAGCTTTAATAATTGTTCAATCAAAATATCAGACTGTTTCTCTGATAAGGAAAACCATGAAATACGAATTAATTACAACCGATGGTCGCGCACGTCGTGGCCGCTTAACCTTTGATCGCGGAACCGTAGAAACACCTGCATTTATGCCTGTAGGAACTTACGGCACGGTAAAAGGGATGACACCTGAAGAAGTTGATGCAACCGGTGCTGAGATTTTATTAGGCAATACCTTCCATCTCTGGTTACGCCCAGGACAAAAAGTCATTAAACAACATGGTGATTTACATGACTTCATGAACTGGAAAGGTCCAATTTTAACTGACTCTGGTGGTTTCCAAGTATTCAGCCTAGGTAAAATGCGTAAAATCAAAGAAGAGGGTGTTTATTTTAGAAGCCCTGTTAATGGTGATGAAGTATTTTTGTCGCCGGAAATTTCAATGGAAATTCAATACGATCTTGGATCTGATATCGTGATGATTTTTGATGAATGTACGCCTTACCCAGCGACAGAAGAAGAAGCTGATATTTCGATGAAGCTTTCTTTACGCTGGGCTGAACGTAGCCGTAATCAATTTAACGAACAAGAAAACCCAAATGCTTTATTTGGTATTATTCAAGGTGGTTGTTATGAACATCTTCGTGATGTGTCATTAGCAGGGTTAGAAAAAATCGGCTTTGATGGTTATGCGATTGGTGGTCTGGCTGTTGGTGAGCCTAAAGAAGACATGCATCGCATATTAGATCATGTCACCACTAAAATACCAGAAGACAAACCCCGTTATTTAATGGGTGTTGGTAAACCAGAAGATTTGGTAGAAGGCGTTCGCCGTGGTGTTGATATGTTCGATTGTGTTATGCCAACACGTAATGCTCGAAATGGACATTTATTTACGACCGATGGCGTTGTTAAAATTCGTAATGCAAAACATCGTGAAGATACCAGTCCGTTAGATGCAGAATGTGATTGTTACACTTGCAAAAATTATACGCGTGCATACTTATATCATCTTGACAAATGTGGAGAAATCCTTGGAGCTCGCTTAAACACGATCCATAACTTACGTTATTACCAACGTTTGATGAAAGGTTTGCGTGATGCGATTTCAGCAGGTACATTAGACGAGTTTGTTGATTTGTTTTACAAACGAATTGGAAAAGAAAAACCAGTTCTAAATAATTGATAACACAATACTATTACCATACTATTACCATACTATTAGATAATTTATAGATAGTTTAATTTTTATACAATAAAGGATACAACATGAGTTTATTTATTTCTCAAGCACACGCAGCAGCAGAAGGCGCTTCAGCTGAAGGCGGCGGCATGCAAATGATTTTTATGTTAGTTGTTTTTGCAGCTATTTTCTACTTTATGATTTACCGCCCTCAGGCGCGTCGTACAAAAGAACATAAAAACCTAATGGATAACATTGGTAAAAATGATGAAGTATTAACAACAGGTGGTTTAATCGGTCGTGTTGCTAAAATTAGTGCTGATAGTGAATATGTTCAAGTAGAATTAAACGAAAATAACATTATTCTAATCAAAAAAGATTTTATTACAGCGGTACTACCAAAAGGTACGCTTAAATCAATCTAAATAAAAAGGCAGGTTATCCTGCCTTTTTGATATACCTTCATCGCTTAATCGTTTTTTAATTAAGTAGTGAAGGTATTTTTATTACCTTTAGCGTCAAATAAAGGACATTATCGTGTTAAATAAATACCCTCTTTGGAAGTATCTACTACTAGGGTTCATAGTTTTATTTACTTTAGTTTATGCCGCTCCAAATCTGTATGGCGAAGATCCTGCTGTACAAGTTTCTGCTACTCGTGGTGCTACTGTTGAACTATCTACTTTAGATAAAGTACAAGACATCCTTAAGCAAGCGAATATCTCACCAAAATCAACCGTGCTAGAAAACGGTCAAATTTTAGTAAGACTGTCTTCAAGTGAAGAACAATTAATTACACGTGAAACAATCAGCGCACAAATAGGTGATGGTTTTGTTACGGCATTAAACTTAGCAGCCGCAACCCCAGCTTGGTTAGAAGCGATTGGCGGTAGCCCATTAAAACTAGGTCTTGACCTTCGTGGTGGTGTTCATTTCTTAATGGAAGTGGATATGGACGAAGCAATCAGTAAAGAACAAGAACAAATGGTTCAAGACTTACGTGCTGATTTAAGAGAACAAAAAATTCGTTACCGTGGTATCGAAAAAGCGTCTACAGAAACGGGTGTCATACTACGTTTTACGTCGCAAGAAATTCTAGACAGTGCTATTGATTATTTAAAACCGATTAATCCTGGTTTTACATTTGACGAAAAAGAAACAAGTGGCACTTTCTACTTAACTATCAGCATGACTGCAGAAAAGTTAAAAACAGCAAAAGAAGATGCACTACAACAAAACTTAAGCATTTTACGTAACCGTGTTAATGAACTTGGTGTTGCTGAACCATTAGTACAGCGTCAAGGTACTGACCGTATCGTCGTTGAACTACCAGGTATTCAAGATACTGCTCGTGCTAAAGAGATCTTAGGCGCAACGGCAACGTTAGAATTCCATGCTGTTGACTCTGATACTGATGTGTCTGATGCCTTAGCAGGTCGTGTTCCCGCTTCTTCTGCACTTTATAAAGAGCGTGATGGTCAACCGGTTGTTGTTAAGAAAAAAATCATCTTAACAGGTAATCATATTGTTGATGCACAATCGAGTGCTGATGAATATGGTCGTGCACAGGTAAATATCTCTTTAGACTCGCAAGGTGGCAGTAAAATGTCGCGCTTCACTAAAAGTAATATCGGTAAACCAATGGCAACATTGTTTATTGAATATTTACCAACGGGTAAAAAGAAAGCCAACGGTAAATCTGAAACTGAGAAACGTATTGAGGTTGCTAACGTTGCAACGATTCAAGCACAGTTAGGACGTAGCTTCCGTATCACTGGTTTAGATAACACTGCTGAAGCACATAACTTAGCGCTATTATTACGAGCAGGTGCACTAACAGCACCGATTCAAATTGTAGAAGAACGCACTATTGGCCCAAGCTTAGGTCAACAAAACATCGACAACGGTATTAAAGCCATGGTTTATGGTTTATTAGCGGTTGTTCTGTTTATGTTTGTTTACTACCGTAAATTTGGTGCAGTGGCGAATACCGCATTACTATTCAACATCGTAATGATTGTTGGTTTAATGTCGTTGATTCCTGGTGCGACATTAACGCTACCGGGTATTGCAGGTATCGTATTAACCATCGGTATGGCAGTTGATGCCAACGTATTGATATTTGAACGTATCCGTGAAGAATTAAATGCTGGTAAATCAATTCAGCGTTCAATTAATGAAGGTTACTCAAATGCATTATCAACGATTGCTGATGCGAATATTACTACCTTTATTACCGCGGTTATCTTGTTCGCAGTTGGTACTGGCCCAATTAAGGGTTTTGCAGTAACGCTTGCACTTGGTATTTTAACTTCAATGTTTACTTCTATCTTCGGCACACGTGCGATTGTTAATGCACTGTGGGGTGGACGTAATGACATTAAAAAACTTTCAATCTAAGCAGGGTTAACTATGTTGGAATTAATTAAGTCGAAGCATACTATTAGCTTCATGAAATATTCAAAACCTGCAACCTGGTTATCAATGTTGTTATTGGTTATCTCTTTAGGGTCTTTGAGTATTAATTGGCTAAACTGGGGGTTAGATTTCACCGGTGGTACGTTAATCGAAGTTGGATTTGAACAACCTGCAAACCTAACGGAAGTGCGTGAAACATTAACCGCAGCTAACTTCCCTGATGCCGTAGTACAGCATTTTGGTACAAGCCATGAAGTGATGGTACGTTTAGCGCCTCGTGAAGGCGTTAAAGGACAAGTCATTGGTAATCAAATACTGGATGCTTTAACAGCTGCTGATTTTGGCAATGTTGATATGCGCCGAATTGAGTTTGTTGGCCCTAATGTGGGTGCTGAATTAGCAGAAAATGGTGGTATTGCTATTATCATCGCGCTTATTTGTATCATGCTTTATGTGAGCATGCGCTTTGAGTGGCGTTTAGCAACCGGTTCTGTGTTAGCTTTGGCACACGATATTATCATTACGTTAGGTGTGTTTTCGTTATTTCAAATTGAATTCGATTTAACGGTTTTAGCGGCGTTACTTGCCGTTGTCGGTTACTCGTTAAATGATACGATCGTTGTATTTGACCGTATTCGTGAAAACTTTCGTTTAATTGCGACTTCAACACCTGAAGAGATTGTAGATAAATCGTTAACACAAACCTTAAGCAGAACAATTATTACGTCGGGTACGACTATTTTTGTATTAGTTTCATTGTTTGTTGTTGGTGGTGAGTTGATTCACGGTTTTGCTACGGCATTACTCATTGGTATCTTCGTTGGTACTTATTCATCGATTTACGTAGCAAGTGCATTGGCTATTCGCCTCGGCATTAAACGAGATCATATGATCCCTGAAGTGATTGAAAAAGAAGGTGCTGACCAAGACGCTTTGATGTAATTATCAATAGTCGCACACTCTTAAATAATAAAGCACTGCATCGCAGTGCTTTTTTTTTGATTGTTATCAGCAATGTCAATTTAAGTTCTTTTTTTACCGCAACTGTTGATTAATTAGTTAAACGAATTGCTAAAACTTTACATTATCGTAGATATAGTACACTCTTGAAACTCTTGTTTAGAAGGGTTAAATCATGCGATCATCATATAATAAGTTACTTATAGTCCTCTCTTTTGTCACTCTTACTGCGTGTTCAAATAATCAAAGTCAAAATGAAAGCTATTCCTTAGCAGCCACCGGTTATGGAAGTTCTGTGTTTCCACTAGCTACACCGATTCAAGTTTCCTACCAAGACGAAGTTAAATTATTACGTATTAATCAATTAATTGCAGATAAAACTAAAGTTGATGATAAACAACGTGCGATATTGTTATACGAACGAGGCTTGATTTACGACCGAATGGGGTTGAATGCAAATAGCCGTTATGACTTTACGCAATCAATTAGCCTTGACCCAACGCTAGCAGCATCTTATAACTCATTGGGTGTTTATCTATTAATGGGTGAAGCATACGACGAGGCATTTGATGCTTTTGATTCTGCAATAGAACTGTCAGACCAAATGGATTACAGTTATCTGCATCGTGCGATTGGTTTATCTTTAGTGAATCGTTACGACGGTGCACAGGCAGATATCGAGCACTTTTATGATTTAGATAAAACTGACCCTTATCGCTCTTTATGGCGTTATATTATTAACGCGCATGTTGATTTAAAAGCAGCAGAACAACAATTGAAAACTGCACAAACAACAGAAGAAGATAACCGTTTTGCTTGGGCTATTGTGGGTGTCATGAATGGTGAAATTTCTGAAAGAGATTTCTTCGATAATATTGGCAATGGCATTAAGTCTAATGAAGAACTCGCTCAACGTTTATGTGAAGCTTATTACTACCTAGCCCACTGGTATATGAATAATGACAACCTCACCAAAGGTATCTATTACTTAAAATTGAGTGCGGCGACTAATGTGAAAGACTTTATTGAATACAAATATGCGTTAATTGACCTTAATAATATTCAAAACAAATTACAACAGCAGGCTTTAAAACTACAACAAGCTCAGCAAGCCAACAATCCAAGCAGCTAAGCTGAATTAAAAGCTCACTCCGGTGAGCTTTTTTAGTTTTATTGTTTTATTTTATACCTAGAATGATAATGATTGTTTGGCAAATAAGAAGTCAGTAACAAAGCGGTTAAAGGCTAAACTATCTATCTTAATTTCTTCTGTTATTGTCGCTGCTTCAATTTCATCTTGTTGAAATATGTCTATACGTTGTGAAAGTAGGGCATTAAAAAAAGCCGCCGTAAATTCTGGATGGCCTTGTACTGTTAATACTCGATCTTGATATTTTGTCATATAATGAGGGCAAAACTCGCTTCCAGCTAACACTTCGAAGCCTGTTCCGGTGCTAATGACTTGATCTTGATGAATAGCAATTAACTTCATCTTTTGGCCCGATGTTAACTCATCTATGTTTTGCTTTAATAACACATCATAAGCCCCTAATCCCCAACCTCTCTTTGTTTCCTCTACCTTTCCACCAAGCGCATAATTAATCACTTGATGACCAAAGCAAATACCAAACAGTTTCCTTTTAGCGCGAAAAGCAGATTGAATAAAAGTGGTTAAATCTTTAACCCAATTTAAATTATCATTCACGCCCGATGGGCTTCCTCCAATGATATAAACATCACATTCATTAATAAACTTAGGAAATTCATTGTGTTGATATACATTCCAAGTTTTAACTGAACCATAGCTATCTAAGCTATAATGCGTTTTTAAACAGTCGCTGTAACCGCCGAACTCTTCGATAAGCTTTGCAGGCACGTCACCACACAATAAAATTCCAATGTTCATATTTACTATCTCTTCTTTTTCTTTTTAAATGACGAGGGTCTAACTCAATTAGCTCAGACCCTATAAAAGATGTTAGACAACATACTGGAATAACAAACCTGCAATCACTGCCGTCGTTAAAATAATACCCACAAATGCGATGACTGCCTTTGGTTTTAGCACTGAAGAAACCAGTGCAATCTCAGGTAAACTTGCCCCCGTACCACCGACAATTAATGCCATAGCGGGACCTAACCCCATTCCTTTCGCAATCAAAACACTCAACAGTGGAATAGCCATTTCAATTCGTAAATAAAGTGGCACGCCAATTACTGCAGCAATAAAAATGGCGAGAATACTGTCATCTCCTACATACTTCTCAACCATATCTGCAGGCAAATAGGCTGCGGATAAACCACTAATGATCGCGCCGAGTAATACGTAAGGAATAATTTTCTTAAACAAAATAAGCGCAAAGCGTAATGCATTCTCAGTTTTACTTGATTTAGCAGATGGCGTTATCGAACAAGGTGATGTAGCTGAACAGCTACTTGCTGTTGCTACTGGCTTTATTTCTGTTTCCGTTTCTGAACAAGAAAATGAAGAGGAGGCAGCGGAGCAAGTTGGTGCTTTGTTACCCTCAATTTCATCTGCGCGTTTGATTTCATTTCTCCACGGTGTTTTGGTGATTAACCATCCACCCAATACCGCAGAAGTAAAAGTTAGCGCCAAATAAACGATAGTGACTTTAAATCCGAAGGTTGCGTAAATCATTGCTAGTACAACAAAGTTACACAAAGGAGCTGAAATCAAAAAGCTTAACACTGTACCGAGTGATACACCCATGGTTGCCATCCCCATTGTGACAGGCACCACTGACGCGCTACAAAATGGCGTTAACATACCAAATAAAGATCCTAATAGCGGCCCCCATTTTTCATGTTTTGTTAATTTCTTTTGAAGTTTATCTTGAGGGATATATTCACGCATGAAGCCAGTTAATACTGAGACCACAGCAATAACAATGACTAAAGCGCCACCTACATGAACAAATTCATTCAATGCGAGTGTTAGTTTATCTATGTTCATAACATTACCTTTATGTTGTTTATAAGCAAATACTTCATTAATGGAACGGAGCTATCATAATTACATATGCATAAATGCGCAAGTATGATTTTGTGTTATTTTTATGTATACTGAACATCTTCAGGTGGAGGGAATTGAATGTTAAAAAAGATAATCGGCAAGTTGAGTCAGCTTTGTGCTTATACTCATATATGGAAAGTTATTTCAGGTTTGTTAAACAATGAAGGGCTATCAGAGCAAACAAAAGCAGGGCGTAACATTGCTTTACTCGGCTTATTTTGCCCTTTTTTTTGGTATGCCTTATTGACAGGAGCAAGCAGAGAAGTGGTGATCATGCATGCGATTCATTCAAGTATCGTATTATTGATTGGAATAGTGATAATATTTGTAAGTATAAGAAAACAAAAAGAGTAACAAATGGAATTACAATATTTAGATGCATTAAAAGCCCTCGCTGAACCGCATCGCTTAAGGTTATGTTGGCTGCTAATTCACGTTGATCAAAAAGTCACAGTGGCAGAAGCAATGGATGTCATAGGGGAAACGCAATACAACGTATCTCGAAACTTAAAAATGCTATTTAAAGCAGGGTTGCTTGATCAAGAAAAGAACGGAAAATGGGTTTATTACACCTTAGCAAAGCAAACAGAAAAGCACTGGTTGCTATTAGTTGACTCTGTTCGTCATTTGCCTGCAAGTCAGTTTGAAAGTGTTGCAGGGCGCTGCAAGTTACGTTTAGGAATGCGAGTTGATGGTGAATGTGTTGTTGGGCCAAATAGTGACGATTGGATAAAGCTGTTGAATTTATAACGTGGCTGTCCAACAATTTAAAAAAAGACGGGTATCAAATTATTTTTTTAATTAAAAGTTATAGGGATATTAGCTCGTCTGCACTCGTTGGAGCATTTAGATTTTTGTTCGCATTGATTTCGCCCTGTCGGCGACATACTTTTTCTTACCAGAAGATGCCTTTTACCCACAACACGCAAAAAGACTGAAAAGGATACGCAGAGCTTAACCCGCTCGTAAAACTATGCTGATGCATAACTCGCTTCCCAATTCGTTTTTTAATCTACTCTTTTAAAATAAAGTAATAACTGCCTTCTAAACGCACCGCTCATACTCGACATCCATGTCTCGAAATGAGCTAGCAACGGCAAAGGGCCCCAGAGCTTAGTCCGCTCATTGCACTATGCTGTCGCATAATTCGCTCCATGCCTTTACTTGCTGAAGGTAATTACTCATTCAGAAAAACTCAATGGGAGAGTTGTCACTGCCACGTTGAGTTTCGCGTTGTATTGTTAACTAATTGATAAGAATGGGGTTATAAAGTGGCTGTCCAACACTTTACTGATTGGATAAAGCTGTTGAATTTATAACGTGGCTGTCCAACAATTAAAAAAAAGACTGGTATTAAATTATTTTTTTAATTAAAAGTTATAGCTATATTAGCTCGTCTGCGCTCGTCGGAGCATTTAGATTTTTGTTTGCATTGGTTTCGCCCTGTCGGCGACATACTTTTTCTTACCAGAAGATGCCTTTTACCCACAACACGCAAAAAGACTGAAAAGGATACGCAGAGCTTAATCCGCTCGTAAAACTATGCTGACGCATAACTCGCTTCCCAATTCGTTCTTTAATCTACTCTTTTTAAAATAAAGTAATAACTACCTTCTAAACGCACCGCTCATACTCGACATCCATGTCTCGAAATGAGCTAGCAACGGCATCCATGCCTTTACTTGCTGAAGGTAATTACTCATTCAGAAAAACTCAACGGGAGAGTTGTCGCTGCCACGTTGAGTTTTGCGTTGTATTGTTAACTAATTGATAAGAGTGGGGTTATAAAGTGGCTGACCAACACTTTACTTAAATAAAATACGCTATAAAATCAAACACTTTTAATACGATTAATACAACTTAACCTACCATCAAATTCATGAACACAATGACCCTCTTTAAAATTACTTTCTTTATTTAAAGTCAAATAGCTTTCCCACCAAATATTTACATTAGGCATAGATATTCTTTTTATAGCATCATGCCCAAGGTGAAGGTTAATTATTGAAAGTAATCCATAACTGATAAAGGGCAAATATTTTCCTATCGGGTTAGCCATATCATGTAACCATTTCATACTTTTAAATAATTTGGTTACAGTATTTAAATGCTCTGAAATTGCTGTGTAATCTTGGTTTAATGTAGAAATTAAAACATTAACAATTGCTATTTCAGATTTAGTATTGTTTTTAGTTAAAAAAACTTCAGCTTGAACATTTATTTCGTCCTTACATAACTCGCCTCTAATCGCTAAAATTAAGTTAGTTGCAATAATAAGAAATCGATTCCCTTTTTTACTTTCTCCTATTCCTTTAGGCCAATAATCCTCTATTAAATCGTAGTTATTACCTGCGTAATACCATTCCGCCTAATTAGCTGATCAGATTCATCCAATCCCTAGTGCACATTTTTATTACTCTTTGACTATCAC